>CAZGKI010000053.1:0-4842 GCA_964526345.1 uncultured Rikenellaceae bacterium | reverse complement strand
TTTTAGTATCTCAGAAACAAAATTAGGTAATAAAGATGAAGAAAAGATGAAAAATTAATACTATGATAGTAACCTGTGTCTATGTTCATGTAAAACCTGAAGCCTTAGATGATTTTATTAAGGCTTCTGCAACTAACCATGCTGAATCGATAAAAGAACCCGGGAACCTGCGATTTGATTTCATTCAACAGGTTGATGATCCAACCCGTTTTATGTTTTATGAAGCATATGAATCCGAAGAGGCTGCTGCTGCCCATAAAAACACTTCTCATTACCTGAAATGGCGTGAAACAGTGCAGGATATGATGGCCGAACCGCGTAAGGGGGTGAAATATAATGTCCTTCACCCTAATGACAAGGCAAAATGGTAAAAGCATTTCAGTTCTCCCGTCTGCCATTGATTTATTTTGGTCACGGCAGATTTGATGAAGTATCGTCGGTCATAAAAAGATACGGCTCTTCTGTGATCCTTGTGACAGGAAAGAGTTCTTTCTTTAATTCAACGCAGGGAAAGAATCTGTTGAGCAGGCTCCGTGTAAATGGAATTACTTATCAGCATATAATCGTATCCGGTGAACCATCCCCCGTCCTGATTGATGATACTGTCAAAAACCTGAAAAATATTGATTGGCAAGTTGTCCTCGCAGTGGGTGGCGGTAGTGTTATAGATGCCGGGAAAGCAATTTCGGCAATGATGCATATTGATGATTCTGTAATTAATTATCTGGAAGGTGTGGGAGAGAAAAATCATCCTGGAACGAAACTTCCCTTTATTGCAGTTCCTACCACCTCCGGAACAGGCAGTGAAGCAACAAAAAATGCGGTAATTTCAATGGTAGGAGAAAATGGATTCAAAAGATCTCTCCGGCATGATAATTTTGTTCCTGATATCGCAATTGTCGATCCGGAACTTACCCTGAATTGTCCTCCCGATATTACGGCAGCCAGTGGTATGGACTGCTTCACACAGCTTACTGAGGCGTATTTATCTGATAAGTCAAATCAATATACCGATGCGCTGGCAATTGAGGGACTTAAAGCTGTTAAATCTTCACTTGCGAGATGTATTAATGATGGTACGGATATTGAAGCAAGAACAGAAATGTCATTTGCTGCACTTACTTCAGGCATCTGCCTTGCAAATGCAGGACTTGGCGTTGTTCATGGCTTTGCATCTTCGATAGGAGCGAGATATATTATTCCCCACGGATTGATTTGCGGCACGTTGATGGGAGTCTCCAATGAGTTAAATGTAAGCATGTTACGAAAATCAGGAAAGGATACTGAGGCATTGAAGAAATATGCAAAACTAGGTGCCCTTTTTCTAGATGAAAAGAATAAAGCTGATGATTTTTATATTGATGGCTTTATTGGATTCCTTCATAAAATGACATCAGAATTGCAGCTGCCAGGTCTTAAAAATGCAGGAGTAAAAAAAGAAGATTTTGAAGAGATTTCCGGTTCTACAGATTGTAAGAATAATCCGGTAAAACTCAGTAAAGATGAACTGATGGAGATATTGACAAAAAGATATACCTGATCTTCTTCTCTGTGAAACTCTGTGTCACCTCCGTGGTTCTCTGTGTAAGTTCTTATTTTTTTATTACACAGAGGGTCACAGAGCAAGCACAGAGGACCACAGAGATGTTTTGATTATATTTACTGAATAGAAATATTAAAATACTTCCCTATGAAAACAAAAAGCCTTGTACTAATTACTTTAACAATTTTAGTGTTAATTATTTCACAATCGGCTCAGGCTCAGCTTCCCAGGGAGACTGAAGCTCAGAAAACACAACGTTTGAAATGGTGGACCGATGCCCGGTTCGGGATGTTCATACACTGGGGACTGTATGCCTCTCCTGCCCGTCATGAGTGGGTAAAAAATAATGAGAGGATGACCAATGAGCAGTACCAGAAGTATTTCGACATTTTCAATCCTGATCTTTATAATCCTAAAGAGTGGGCGCGTATGGCAAAGGAAGCAGGAATGAAATATGTTGTGCTTACTGCCAAACACCATGAAGGATTCTGCTTGTGGGATTCAAAATTTACCGATTACAAGGCTACAAACACACCTTTCGGAAGGGATATTATTAAAGAGTATGTTGAAGCCTTCAGGGCTGAGGGTCTGAAAGTAGGCTTTTACTATTCCCTGATTGACTGGCACCATCCTGATTATACCATCGACAGGTATCATCCTCTGCGCCAGGAATCCGATTCTGCGTATGAACGTTTGAACAAGGGCAGGGATATGAGTAAATACCGTGAGTACATAAAAAACCAGGTGCGTGAGTTATTGACCAACTATGGGCAGATCAGCATCATCTGGTTCGATTTCTCATTCCCCGGAAAGAACGGCAAAGGCCGTAATGACTGGGATTCGGAAAACCTTTTAAAACTGGCACGTTCGCTTCAGCCAGGCATCATTGTCGATGACCGGCTCGACCTTAAAGATGTTGAGGGAGGCTGGGACTTCACAACGCCTGAACAGGTGAAAGTTACTAAATGGCCTGAATATAACGGGAAAAAAATTCCCTGGGAGACCTGCCAGACATTCTCTGGTTCATGGGGATATTTCCGTGACGAGACTTCCTGGAAGAGTTCGGCACAGCTTCTTGATCTGCTCATCGAATCGGTAAGCAAAGGAGGTAACCTGCTGCTTAATGTAGGTCCTACTGCCCGCGGGACATTCGATTACAGGGCTCAGGAGAGGTTGAAAGCTATGGGAGACTGGATGGAGTATAACAGCCGGTCGATCTATAATTGCACCGAAGCACCTGCTGAATTCACTCCACCTGCAAATACCTTACTTACATATAATCCTGTAATGAAACGTTTATATGTTCATCTGCTGGTATATCCAATGGGAAGGCTGACACTGACAAATATGGCAGATAAGGTAAAATATATCCAGTTCCTGCATGATGCTTCGGAGATAAGATACTCCACCGGAAGGGGAGAAGCAGCTAATGATCTTTCACTGCAGCTCCCAATCCTCAAGCCGCCTGTGGAAATTCCGGTTCTGGAAGTATTTTTAAAATAGGTCCTCGGTCATTACAACAAATTATATTATTGTACTGTCATTGCGATCCCGACGGAGTCGGGAGAAGCAATCTTAATCTCCGAATGGCGTAGCTTGTTCCGGTTGTTTTCTTAATCTAAAAATAACTAGTACCTAGCACCCAGTGCCCAGTACCGTCTTATTCCAGACTCCCGACTGCTTTTTCAACTTCTGTGAGGATCTCACACGATCTTACCAGTTCTCTCATCACAGTATGATCGGGATAGAGAGGTCTGTCAATATCGAGGAATTTGACATGTTTTCTTATGATATCTTTTGCTTTCTGAACCCCTTTTCCGAAGCTGTACTCTTCTTTCCTGAAGTCAAGTGCCTGAGCTGCTGCCATAAATTCAATGCCAAGAACACCATATGCAGCTTCGAGTATCTGGTTATTCTTCATGGCTGTATTCATACCCATTGAGACAAAATCCTCCTGGTCAGCTGCAGCCGGTATCGATTGGATAGATGCCGGAACAGAGAGTATTCTTTGTTCAACTATCAGCATATCAGCAGTATACTGACTAAGCATCATGCCGGAGAACATCCCGGCGCCTTTTGTAAGGAAATCGGGCAAGCCGACACTTAATGCGGGATTGTTAAGTCTGTTCATCCTTCTTTCAGACATAACGCTTACCATTGTGATGCATGCACCGGCCATATCCATCGGGACGCATACAGGTGAACCCTGGAAATTGGCACCGGAGAGATGAAGATTTTTATCTGGGAAGAAGATAGGGTTATCTCCTACACCGTTCAGTTCTATCTCCACCTGGCTTTTAGCATATGCCAGCATATCGTGGGCAGAACCTATCACCTGAGGTGTTGACCTCATCGAATAGGCATCCTGTACTTTTGACTTTACCCTTCCTTCTTTAAGATCGCCGCCAGAGATGCATTTATTTATGGCATTGGCACTGCGTATTGCACCTTTAAAACCTCTTGCTTCATGGAGAAGAGGAGTATATGGTTTCATATTTGCTTTCAGTGCTTCAAGCGACATAGAAGCAGCTATTTCTGCCTGTTTGAGCCAGTTATTGGCGTCTACAAGCCATATTGCGCTCATGGCAGTAAGCATATTCGATCCGTTTATTGCTGCCAGACCATCTCGGGCATGCAGTCCAGGTATTGGAATCCCTGCTCTGTCCAATGCAACTTTCCCGTCAAGCAGTTCACCTTTATAATATGCCTGTCCTTCGCCCAGAAGAAGAAGAGCTATCTGCGACATAGGTGCCAGGTCGCCGGAGGCTCCTACCGATCCTTTTTGACAAACATAGGGAGTAACGCCCTTGTTGAGCATTTCCACCAGGGTTTCGGTGATCTCCAGACGGTTGCCAGAATTACCGTGAGCATGTACGTTTATTCTTCCGAGCATTGCACCACGGACTATCTCGATGGAAGCAGGTTCGCCGATGCCGGCTGCATGGTTATAAACAAGATATTTTTGGAAATCCCTTATCTGATCATCATTAAGAACGATCTCCGAAAATTCACCTATGCCTGTATTAACACCATACATTATCTCATGTGCCACAATTTTCTTTTCGAGCATGGCACGACATTCGTTTATTCTTTTGCGTGCCTCGGCGTGCAGTTCAACTTTTTGTCCATGTCGGGCTACATTTACTACATCGTTTACTATCAGGTTTGATCCTGTTATAATAAGTTTTTCCATATATCGAATTTTATTTATTTAGAATGATTATCAAAAGAGAATGATTCTCCTTTGATAATGATTCTCCTTTGACAATGATTCTCTTTCAACAATGATTCTCCTTTAA
>CAZGKI010000052.1:0-6890 GCA_964526345.1 uncultured Rikenellaceae bacterium | reverse complement strand
TTGCTGACACTAGTCCCTGAAACTAGCGCGTCTACCAATTTCGCCATCTGGGCTTATATAAGGCACAGAGGCTCAGAGGCGCAAGGGCGCAAGGGCATGTTAACCTTAATATTTATAACTTTAAAGAACAAATTTGAGTAATTATTCATTACAGGGGTGCAAAGGTAACAAAAAAAACAAAAAATATACAAACGAATTATATCGTATTATATAAAACCATATTTTTGCTCCCTGATTATGAATTTAATGTTAAAAGAGTTTAAAAAATACATTTGGCTTACAATTCCTCCTGACTACAGGTCTGCATTATCTTTTTAACATGTTTTAGATGATGAGACCTGCAGAAAGTGCAGGTTTTTTTTAATACAGAAGCAAAAATGGAGATAATAAAAATTATGAAATTTGGAGGGACGTCTGTTGGAAATCCCGACAGGATCAAGGCTCTCATTCCACTGGTTACCGATGATGATACCAAAATTGTTGTTCTTTCGGCAATGTCCGGCACAACGAACAGCCTGGTTGAAATAACTGACAACCTTTACAGCAGCAACGTTAATGAGGCATCAGAAAAAATTGAAGCTCTCAGGGAAAAATACCACCAGGTTGTTGAAGAACTTTATAAAACAGATCCGTTCAGGAATACCGGCCACGAACTTATTAATTCACACTTTGATTATATCAATAATTTCACTATAAAGGTTTTCACCAAGCTTCAGGAGAAATCTATACTGGCACAGGGAGAGCTGATCTCCACGTCATTATTTCAACTTCTGCTTCAGGAAAGAAATATTAAATCGGTCTTACTGCCTGCATTAAACTTTATGCGCATAGATAAGGATAGTGAACCTGACTATTTCTATATAGAAGAGAATATTAATCGAGAACTCGAAAAGCATGATCCTGAGACAATTATCATAACCCAGGGGTATATTTGCAGGAACGTCTACGGGGAAGTAGATAACCTGAAACGTGGAGGAAGCGATTTTACCGCATCAATTTTAGGTGCAGTACTGAAAGTAAAAGAGATACAGATATGGACCGATATAAGCGGCATTCACAATAATGATCCCCGTTATGTGGAAAACACAAAAGTGATACGTGAGTTATCGTTTGACGAGGCGGCTGAGCTGGCTTATTTCGGGGCAAAGATACTTCATCCTTCAAGCATTAATCCAGCAAGGGAAAAGAATATTCCTGTCCGACTCAAAAACACAATGGAACCCGAAGATGAAGGGACGCTTATCACCTCCGACACAAAACTGCTTGATTACAAAGCAGTGGCAGCAAAAGATGGTATTTCGGTCTTGAGGATCCACTCTGCAAGGATGTTAATGGCCTACGGATTTCTCAGGAAAGTCTTTGAGATATTTGAAGCATACCGAACTTCCATAGATATGATAACCACTTCAGAAGTGGCAATATCTCTGACAATTGACAATCCTGAGTTCCTCCACCAGATTGCAATAGATCTGAAGGAGCTTGGCACTGTCGAGGTCGAAGAGAACCAGACTATAGTATGTATCGTGGGTGATTTCAGGACAGAACGTACCGGTTCGGCGCCAGAAATATTCCAGGCTCTGAATACTATTCCACTCAAAATGATCTCTTATGGCGGAAGTCCCCATTCACTTTCACTATTAATTGATTCATCGAATAAAACCGAGGCGCTGAGGCTTCTAAGTGAACATTTATTTAACTGATAAAAATGATTGATAAGACTACTGTTAAAAAATTCCGGGATCTTACAACACCTTTTTATTATTATGATCTCGATGTCCTTAATGATACTTTAAATAAAATTAAGGAGGAGTCCCGGAACACCGGATTTAAGATACATTATGCTGTTAAAGCCAATTTCCATCCTCGCATCCTTGAGATAATTTCTTCATATGGATTCGGAGCCGACTGTGTAAGCTGGAATGAAATTGATGCTGCCATAAAAGCAGGGTTCAAGCCGTCTGAGATTGTTTTTGCCGGTGTTGGCAAATCTGACCATGATATTAATGCTGCCATTGACGCAGGAATTTTCTGTTTCAATTGTGAATCCATACCTGAAATTGAAGTAATAGATCATCTGGCCTCACAGAAAAATGCTGTTGTCAGAATAGCATTGAGGATCAATCCTTTAATTGAAGCACATACTCATAAATACATCACAACGGGTATAGAGGAAAGCAAATTCGGAATATATACCTGGGTTCTCGATGATGTTCTTAAAAAGCTGGAAACGCTTAAAAATGTAAAACTGTCCGGCATACATTTTCATATAGGTTCCCAGATAACCAGGATGTCGGTATTCCAGAGTCTTTGCGCCCATGTCAATGAGCTGCAGGAATGGTTTGCCTTACGTAATACAGAGCTGGAGTTCTTAAACCTTGGAGGCGGTTTGGGTATTGATTATGAGAATCCTGAAATACAACCTGTCTTTGCAGAATATTTCTCGCTCATTAGTGAGTTCATAGATAAGAGACCCGGACAAGAGATCCATCTGGAACCAGGCAGGTCAGTTGTTGGGCAGTGCGGAACTCTCATCTCAAAGGTGCTTTATATTAAAAATGGCAGTAATACTCAGTTTGCTATCATCGATGCAGGAATGACCGACCTTATCCGGCCTGCTCTTTATCAGGCATATCATAAAATTGAGAATCTCTCTTCCGAAGGCATAATCTACAAATATGACGTTGTTGGTCCGGTATGTGAATCGTCAGATGTTTTTGCAAAATTTATTGAACTTCCGGAGACAAAAAGAGGAGATATTATTGCGATAAGATCTGTCGGTGCTTACGGAGAGGCAATGGCTTCAAGATATAATCTGAGAGATCTTCCCGGGGCAGTATTCTCGGATGAAATTTAGGTGGTACTGAGATTCCCGTTGTGCGGGATTTACCTGCGGTGAGCTCCCTTCGGTCGGTTGGCTTCGCCGAACTTCGCTTCGGTTCGTCGTTTCACTCCTCAACTTGCGATCTTTATCATCTCCCACTATCCTCTTCACCTCTTCACCCCTTCATTCTTAAACATCGCCTGTGGCCATAATACATAATACACTTCTAATGCATCATGACACTCTATTATTATCATTAAGTCTTGCTTTGCTGTGTTTTATCCCATAAAAGAAATAGATAAAGAAGCCTATTGCCATCCAGATAATTAATCGCAGCCAGGTATCGAGTGGCAAAGCAGCCATCTGAATGAAACATATCGCTGCTCCGAGAATCGGCACAAGAGGTACCCATGGTGTTCTGAAAGGTCTGTGAACATCAGGTTTTGATTTTCTTAGTACCAGAACACTTATACAAACTATTATGAAAGCAAGCAGGGTACCAATAGAAACAAGCTCCCCAAGGATGCTTATCGGGAGGATTCCTGCGATTACCATTGCAACGGATCCAGTAACAATAGTACTTACATAGGGAGTTTTGAATCTGGGATGAACTTTTGAAAATACAGGTGGTAGCAAACCATCCTTCGCCATAGTAAAGAAGATCCTGGGTTGTCCCAGAAGCATTACAAGGATAACAGAGCTGAGTCCGGCAATGGCGGCGATTTTTACAATGGGTCTTAACCAGAACATCCCTTTTCCCATAGCATCAACACCTACTGCAACAGGATCTGCAACATTCAGCGCTTTGTAACTGACAATACCTGTAAGAACCGTTGCAACAAGAATATAAAGAACCGTTGAGATTCCGAGTGATCCCATTATTCCCACCGGCATATCTTTCTGAGGATTTTTTGCTTCCTGTGCAGCAGTCGATACTGCATCAAAACCTATATATGCAAAGAAAATAACACCTGCGCCCCTTAGAATTCCGCTTATCCCAAATTTACCAAATTCATGTCCATAGGCTCTAAGCCAGCCCCATAAAGAACCATATGCCGAGATTGGCGTTGATTCAACTTTATTGGCAGGGATATACGGATGCCAGTTTGCAGCTTTAACAAACATAAAACCTAATGTTATAAAGATAATTATGACGGCTACTTTGGTTATTACCATAATGTTATTGAAGTTTGCCGATTCCTTGATACCTATAACAAGGAGAATTGATAAAACAGCGACAATGAACATAGCTGGCAGATTCAGGACGCAGGTTACGTGAGCCAGAGAATCAACATTAATCCCCGACGAGACCAGGGTCTGTGCAAATGCATCACTCAGAGGTTTCCATCCCATGTCCGGCACATTTACCAGTACCGAGCCTGCTGCACCTGTAAATTGAGCAGGAATAATTATATTAAGATCCTTAAGAAAGCTGACAACATAGCCTGACCATCCAACAGCAACAGTAGATGCTGCGAACAGATATTCAAGAATAAGGTCCCACCCAATGATCCATGCAAGAAACTCACCTAGTGTGGCATAAGAATAAGTATAAGCGCTTCCGGCTATAGGTATCATTGATGCAAATTCTGCATAGCACAATCCGGCAAAACCGCATGCCAACCCCGAAACGATGAATGAAAGGACTATTGCCGGACCGGCATATAGTGCAGCTGCCTGACCTGAAAGAACGAATATTCCTGCACCAATAATGGCGCCAATTCCCAGAGTTGTCAGGTTTAGAGCCGACAAAGATCTTTTTAAACCACCTGTCTCTTTTGCTTCATTAAGCAATTGATCAAGCGGTTTCGTTATAAACAACTGTTTTCTTGACATAGATTATTTAATAATGAAAATCACAGGATTATTACATATTCTTACAAACGTAACTTTTTTTGACAAAAAACAGGTGCTTTCAAAACGTAAAAATTATTATTTAAACTCATTTTAATTTTATCTTTATACTATCAAGAAAAATAAAACGAAATGAAAACTACAATCTCTGCAATCCTGATCGTTATGATCCTTTCCGGATGTAGGTTCAGCAAATCTGTTAAAAAAGATCTTATTTCAGGTCTTACTACTACCGGCAGTGTTCTTACCTGTGACGATGTTTACCTCTCAGTAAACAATGAAAGGACTACCCGAAATACCTTTTATTATGGAGAGATGATACACCTTATATTCAGTGATATACAAGGTTTTACCAGGGAGAATGGGAATTCATTCCCATCAATGGATATCCTGGTGACCAATACATCCGGTGATACAGTATTAAATGCCAATGACTTGTACTCGGAGTACTCATCCGGAATGGATTACACTCCTCTTGAGCTTACTGCCGATATTACAATTGCATCTCCGATCACGTCAGGTGGCCATTATACGCTTCTTGTCAGCATAAAGGATAAAAAAGGTCCCGGAACTTATACCTCCAGGCTTAATTTCTCTGTCAAGGCAAACGACAGACTGAAGATTGAAACTAACGGTGTATCCCTTAATGAAGCTTATCTCTACTCCCAGGGTAACAACAGGATAATTAATGATGGGAAAATCAAGTTTGATGATAACATCTATTTAATTATCGAAGGACTTAAAGGATTTAAGGAAGAAAATGATATGGTATTTCCCGGGTTAAGTCTCAACATAACTGATTCAGCAAAGAATGTGATCCTGAACATTGACGATCTTTTCAGTGAATACAACGCTACAGGGATTTCTGCGTCTGATTTCACTTCAAGAGTCTCAGCACATTTCAAACTGACGGGAGACCAGGCAAATAATCCACTTCATTGTGTGATGAATATACATGATAAAAAAAGCAATGCTTCTGTTAATGTTTCAACAGATCTTATCCTCGAATAACAGTAAAGAGTTTATTAATTCACTATAGATAAAAATGCATCATAAAATAGTATATAAGAAAATAATCTAACCATGAAAAAACCAATATCACGTCGCATTTTTTTCAACCGTACAATTGGATTGAGTGCCGGAGCACTCATACTGCCCTCACTTACGGGCTTCTCATTACAGGATAAAGGAAAAGGGATAAAACCAATAATAATCACCAGTCATACGAATGAAACTGGTCAGAAAGCTATGGAAACGGGCTGGGAAATACTGTTAAAAGGAGGAAGTGCTATTGATGCTGTGGAGAAGGCTGCAAATGTGATCGAGGTTGATCCTGAGGATACCAGCGTGGGATACGGTGGATTGCCAAATGAAAAAGGTGTGGTTCAGCTTGATTCTTCTTTCATGGATGGGAAGACATATTCTGCAGGAGCAGTAGGCTGCCTGGAAAACATTAAAACACCTTCCTCAGTAGCCCGCCTTGTTATGCAACATACCGACCATGTACTTCTGGTTGGCGCAGGTGCGTTGGAATTTGCAAAAGCCTGGGGATTCCAGGAAGAGAACCTGTTAACTGAAAAAGCCCGGAAGATATGGCTGCGGTGGAAGGAAGAACTTAGTCCTGGTGACGACTGGGGCGTCCCCGAACACCTCCAGAATTTAAATAGAAAGGAAGCCTACTGGAAAAATTTTCCTGATATAGAGCATCACTATGGTACGACAAATGTTATTGCGATTGACATTAACGGCGATATAGCCGGATGCACAACAACAAGCGGATTGAGCTTCAAGCTGAACGGACGTGTCGGTGATTCACCAATTATCGGGGCCGGTCTGTATGTCGACAATGAGGTTGGTGCCGCCGGTGCAACGGGACGCGGAGAAGATGTAATAAAGTCGTGCGCTACGTATTATATTGTTTTGAAAATGAAAGAGGGACGCTCTCCGCAACAAGCATGCGAAGATGCACTACATATGATAATCGACAGGTACAAAAAAGTGAATCCGGATTTCTTCCCCAGCGAAAAATTTGTTGCAATCAACAAATATGGAGAAACCGGATGCGCTTTAATGAAAGGGACAAGGAATCCTCAGATGTCGGTTAGAACCAGTAAGGGATTCTCAAAGTATAATGGGACAATAGCTTATCCGGGTTAATTTAATGGTCATTCGATGGTCATTCGATGGTCATTCGATGGTCATTCGATGGTCATTC
>CAZGKI010000051.1:0-7083 GCA_964526345.1 uncultured Rikenellaceae bacterium | reverse complement strand
GACAACAGGGCAGCAATACTAATGGGAATCAGTCAGTTAAACAGGTTAAAGGTGCAAGGCCCGATATGAGTAAGGCCAGGGGAGCCAGACCTCCTTCAATTGTCAGACAATCTGGTTCGGGTATTCCAAAAGGCATAGGGAAACCAGGAGGAGTCGGGAAACGGGGTGGCAGGTAACAATTTTAAGCGTTTATCATGAGTCATTCCTTCAAATATATAATAATTGCAGCATTTAGCATGAAAATGCTATTACTCAATCACTATGCATTTTCCCAGACTGATACAGTTACTATTTCAATGTCATCAGATAGTGTCACTAAAGTATCAAAGCATGCATTGTACGCCGGGCTGGGTTATGGAAATAATATGATTTACCTGGGGTCTACAATATCGCAAAATAATCCTTATGGTTATGCTGCACTGACCTATGGATATGGAAATGAGCTTTTTGCTTCTGTTACTTCTGTCCACCTTGGCAATTATACGCCTTTTATGGCATTTTATGCAGGAACAATAAATTATACACACGTTTTTAACTCCTGGTTCGATATTTCCGCTGGCTTTTCCCGCTACCAGGTTGCTAATTCCCTTGCCGACACCCTATTCAGCAGTTTTTTCTATGGTGATCTGACACTCGGTATTGACTGGAAGATATTATATTCAAAAATATCAATCGGTGGACTTTTCTCTGAAGAAAACAGAATGTTCTATCAGTTCAGAAATTCAAGGTATTTCCAGACACCGGAATTTACAAAGAAAGACCTCTATTTCTCATTTGATCCATATTTTAATCTTCTTTTCGGCTCGCTGACAACCATGGAAACTACTTCCGGTACGGTAGTTACTTTAACACCTCCATTCCGTAAGCATGGCTCTGAAGGACAAACCACAAACACTACGAAATATTCGACAAAATTTGGTCTTATGGAAGCTGATTTCGGAGTTCCTGTTTCTTTCAATGCCGACCGTTTTACGATTGAGGCTGAACCCGGTTATATTTTTCCGGTTTATGAAGATCCTGATTATCCCGGCTTGAAAGGATTTGTCTTTTCATTAAGCTGCTATTTTAAAATCTTTTAAATTTACCTGGATGAACGTACTGATTGTAGAAGATGAAAAAAGTCTCGCCAGGGAAATTGCAGATTTTCTCAAATCGGAGAATATCCTTTCTGATCTTGCATTTACCGGAACGGAGGCATCTGAAAAAATTGCCATTAACCTTTATGACTTTGTCCTTCTTGATCTTGGACTTCCGGATTATAACGGACTTGATCTTATAACTGAAGCCCGTAAGAGCAAAAGTGAAGCATCATTTATCATTATAACTGCCCGCGGAGCAGTGGAAGACAAAGTAAAGGGACTGAACCTTGGTGCAGATGATTACCTGGCTAAGCCGTTTGCATTAATAGAACTCTTATCGAGGATAAATGCAGTTGCAAGGAGAAAATTTAATATAATAACGGAGGATATTATCCTGGGTGACTTTGTAATGAAGGTTCAATCAAGAAAGTTAACATGCAATGGCAATGAAGTGGACCTTACAAGAAAGGAATTCGATCTTTTGCAATATCTCGTTCTTAATCAAAATAAAGTTTTAACACGTAATCAGTTGTATGAGCATATATGGGGAAATATACTTGACGATCAGTACGACAGTAACTTTATCGATGTTCATATCAAAAATCTCAGAAAGAAGTTAAATTTACATGCTGCGACTCCATGGCTTGAAACTGTCAGGGGAGTTGGTTACAGGATCACTACTGAACAATAAAAGAGCCTGGCGGCATATGATCAGATTAAAAATAAAACTTTCACTTTTCAACCTTCTTTCAAAGCTGGCATTCACTGCTTTGTTCCTGGTATTTATGCCTTATTTTATTCAAAGAATCAATCTTCGACAGGTTGATGAAGAACTCATTGAGAAAAGAGAACAGGTAATATCATTGATTGAAAAAATAGGAATCGAGCCCTTTATCACCTCCGATTCGACTTTTACCTTCGGGAGCTATAATATCCTTAAAGATGAGTTTATAAGTCTGGAGAGGGTTGACCTTAAAGAAGATGTAAACTATATCGAAGTAACAAAGAGACTTATCGAAGGTGAAACCATTGACTACAGAGTTCTGAATTATTCCCTTCAGATTGATGGTGAAATGTACCTTCTTGAAGTGGGTAAAAGTCTTGCCAGTATTATGCAGACCGGAGAAAACACAAAAAAAGTAATGCTTGTCTTCCTTATCTTTATAATTGCCATTACTTTCCTGGTCGATTTTCAGTATACCCGGCGAACCCTGAGGCCGCTTGATAAAATTACCGGAAAACTCAGACTTGTATCTGACCCGTCAATTTTTGATAAGAGACCTGTTAAAACCACTACAACCGATTTTAAGAAACTCGACACTGTTTTGATAGAGCTCATGGAGCATATCGATAAACTTTTCAGGAAGGAGAAGGAGATCACTGTAAATATTTCACATGAGCTATTGACGCCCATTTCGGTTTTAAGAAGCAAACTTGAAAACATTCTCCTCAGAAATGAGGTTGATCCTGAGATAGCTGCCAAGGTTGAGGAATCGTTAAAAACGCTTCACCGACTTCAAAGCCTCGTAAACTCATTACTATTGATTGCGCGTATAGAAAGCCGTCAATACCTTCGTGAGGATTCGTTTTCACTAAAGGAAGTAGTGAAAGACATATGTGAAGAATTACAACCAATAGCCGAGGATTCAGAAATCAGACTTATTAACAATGTCGACATAGATCTCTTTTTCCGGGAAGCTAACAGGTCGCTTATTTTTTCTATGCTCTATAATGTTGTTAACAATGCAGTAAAACATACTTCTTCCGGAGGAGAAGTGAATGTAAAAAGTATTTTTCAGGATAAAAACTATTCTATCATAGTAAGTGACTCTGGAAAAGGTTTGTCTTCAGATCAAATAAACAATCTTTTTTCACGTTTCAGGATGAGGGACAAAAGCAGCGGCGATGGAACAGGAATCGGACTTGCTATTGCAAAAACCATAGCCGATTTTCATGATATTGAGGTATCTGTCACCTCTGAAATTCAAAAAGGCACGACTTTTTCTTTTATTTTCCCTAAAAATTCATAATTTCTTCATCTTCACTACCTTACCTTTGATCTATAATTATTTTAAACTTAAAATTATAGACAA
This sequence comes from uncultured Rikenellaceae bacterium, assembly GCA_964526345.1. GTDB lineage: Bacteria > Bacteroidota > Bacteroidia > Bacteroidales > VadinHA17 > LD21. The sequence continues at coordinate 3,911 of CAZGKI010000051.1, read as the reverse complement.
TGAAAAGATCAATTTTTTTGACAGCAATTGCACTTTTAGTTAGTGCAGGCATCACAGCGCAGACTACTAACCAGTCACAGACTCGTAGCAAGACACAGCTCCAGACACAAGATCAGACACAGCTTAAGACGCAGGATCAGACACAGGTCCAGGCTCAGACACAGTCGCAGGTACAGTCTCAGAACCAGACTCAGCTACAGACTCAGCAACGTGATCAGATCCAGGATCAAACCGGAACTCAGAATCAGACTCAGACAAGGACCAATGCCGCTGTTCAGAACGGTAAGCAGATACAGACAAGAAACAAAGCTGCCCGTCAGGGTCAGACAACAGGTGATCCCAGCCAGGCAAGGGTAAGGGAAAAAACTTCAGCAAAAAACAAAAATGCTAATAATAGTTCCGGAGCCCGAAACAAAACGATGCAACAGAATAATTTCAAAGTATCAAAAGGAACAGGACGCAGGTAACGGAGATAATTATTAACTGAAGGAAGCTATCTTAAAAGCTAAAATCCATTAACCGCTAAGGGCGCAAAGGTGTTACGCAAAGTTCGCAAAGAACAGAAAAACAGGGTTTTAACTTTGTGTCCTTTGCAATAACTTTGCGTTCTTTGCGGTTAAAAAACACTTTTGAGACAGCCCCTATTTTTTCTGACATTAATAACTAATTCGAAAAACAATTCATAAATCTTCATGAAAACTTCATTTTCGAAATAGCATATTTGTTCTTTATAAAAATTAAAACATATGAAAAAGCTAATTTTTCTATTTATTGCAGCCGGGCTTATGATTGCCGGTTGTACGAAAAGTGATTATAACAGCACGACAATGCCTGGGAAGCTGATTTTAAAGATTACTGATGATCCATTTAATATTAATTATGTCGAATCAGCTACCGTTAAAATTACAAAAGTAGAGATCAGGAAAGCAGGCGACGGGATACCCGATGGAAATCCTTTCATTGTCGTTTCTGAAGACACACTTACTTTAAATCTCCTTGACCTGAGAAATGGTGTGACTTCAAGCTTACCCGAGATTGATATACCACAGGGTAAATATGACCTCATCAGGCTTTATGTTGACGAAGCCGGTCTGAAGCTTAAAGATCATCCGGAAGAATTCAACGTAAAAGTGCCCAGCGGGAAACAAACTGGAATCAAAATCTTCATCAGACCTGCGCTTCAGGTTGAGGGAGGATTAACATCTGAACTGCTGCTTGATTTTGATCTTTCCAGGTCTTTCGTGATGAGAGGTAACCTGGCTCATTCAGCTGGTGTTAACGGTTTCATCTTTAAACCATGTATCAGGGCAACCAATATCTCAACCTCAGGAAGAATAGTGGGCATGGTAACCGATACCAGTAATATAAAAATCAAGGAAGCAACAGTATGGGTTAAGCAGGATACTACAGTTGCCACGTCAATTGCAGACACACTCGGACATTATGCAATAATTGGACTGCCTGCCGGAACTTATTCTGTTTTCGCTACAAAAGAGAGTTACGACACAGTAAGTTATTCAGATATAAAGGTGTATGCAGGCAATGTAACAATAACGAATTTTAAACTTACAAAGCTGCCAACTCCATAAATAAAATATAATACATAAATAAAATATAAAAGAGGGTGTCTCACAATTCACCCTCTTTTTTTGTTTCACTCTGACCTGCATGCTATCGGGATCCCGTGGTAAAAAACTTTATTACCCTGAACAAAATTCAAATTATATCGTAAAAATAGATATTGCCAAAACCATCAGTTAAAAAAAACAATTACCAAAAACCATCATAATATTCATAAAATTCCTAAATTGAGGTTAATTTTAAAGTTGGTTAGCCAATTATCTAAATTCATTTAGTCTTCAGTAGTTTGGTTAAAGAGATGCATTGTCCGGAATTTATAGATATTAAATCTCATTTCACAGCTTTCAGAAGTGTCTTGTTCATTCTGATTTTTTGTTTATTATCAGGGTTATTAGTAGGGCAGCAGACTCCTTATCATCCTCTCTCCTACAGAATATTCAGTCCTTTTTTGTTCAACCCTGCAATGGCAGGAAGTAAAGATTTTTCTTCGCTGGACGTTATCTCAGGCTGGCAGGGGAAATCCAACTCACAGCTTATTTCCGTAAATTCCAGGATAACGAAAAAGGGACCCTCCTATTTTATGTCTCCGGTTGTTAAAGCTTTCACTAATATAGGAATAGGCGGTTATCTCTTCAATGAAGATTACAGTCCCTCCCGTAATATGGGTGCCGGTGCTATCTGTTCCTATCAGATACCGCTGGATAAACAATCTCTTTCTTTCCTTTCATTCGGAGTCGCAGTAAAAGGAATATACAATACGATGGATTCAGTTTATTCTGCTGATCCTGGGCTATCCATGCCCTCAGAGAGTACATTCTATCCTAACCTGGATGCAGGTATCTATTATTACGGCCCGAGTCTTTTTGCCGGTTTTTCTGTTACTAACCTTCTTGGTAATCCCGGAGATCCTGACTCTCTTGGAATCTACAGGATTCCGGCGTCGAGGCAATATTTTTTCGTAGCCGGATATAAGTTCCTGATTAGCAAACCACTAAACCTTGTATTGGAACCATCTTTAATAATAAATGGAAACACATGGAGATATCATAAGATAACCGACATTATAAAGCCAATGCTTAAGATTTATGTCCAGGATTTCTGTGTTGGGACCTATTTTAACGACTACGATAATATTTCATTTTTCTTCCAGTACCGGTATCCCAGATTTTATGTGGGTACATTTTTTGAAATACCGAGAAAAACAGCATATTACAAGAAAGACTTGAATGTCGAATTTGCGGTTGGAGTAAATTTTTCAGCTATTAAATCAAAGAATCTTAAATATTATCACTGGTAAAACTGGTTTTCATTATGTAACGATTATTAATAATCAATATTGAATAAAAATATTAATTGTATAATGCTAATATTGAAGAACTTATATTTTGATTCAGACAACCCCCTTCCCAACCTTCCCCCACGGGGGAAGGAGGAATATTTAAAGCCTTTCCCCCTTGGGGGAAACGGGAAAGGGGGTGTTTATTTAAAAAATTATTGTTTCATTCCCGATTGTATATAATCATATAAATGAATAAATTATTCATATCAATAATTTCTGCATACCTGATCTTCAGATTCATATCATCATGTGCTACACAGGAGCTTTCGCAGGGTAACCTGGATATGGATTCAGGATCATGCATCAGAAACGATACTGTTGATTATAACCTTCCGTATAAAATTGAAAAATTCTATCTTGACTTACTTCCTCCTTCTCTTGGTGTTCAGTTTTACAAGGATGGAATAGTATTTCTGTCGCTGTCAAAAAACGAAGGGAAAATGTTATCCAGGCATCTCTCCTTCGGAACTGTTCAGGCATATTATTCGCAACTGGCAGATACTGTTACAGGTATGCATCTGGCTTTTTCTCCCACTGCCTCTTTCCCATATCCCTGTGATGCCCTTTCATTCACCAATAATTTCAACACTATTTATTTCACAAGAGAATCAAAAACCGACGGACGGGAGAAGATCTATCATGCAGTAAATAATGGACAGCTGATCTGGTTAATTGATCCTGAACCCCTGGAGTTTTGCAAGGAAGGTTATGCGTACTCTCATCCTGAGGTATCGGCTGACGGCAGCATGATGATCTTCGCCTCAGATAATCCTGATTCATTCGGAGGAATGGACTTGTTCATCACAGGGAAAGAAGGTGACAAATGGGCTGAACCAAAAAACCTTGGAGTTGCAATAAATACAGCAGGAAATGAACTCTTTCCTTTCCTTGACAATGAAAATAATCTTTACTTCTCATCTGACTCACTTTACGGATTTGGCGGCTATGATATTTTTATATGCAAATTCACCGGCAAAGGATGGCAGATACC
>CAZGKI010000050.1:0-7127 GCA_964526345.1 uncultured Rikenellaceae bacterium | reverse complement strand
ATTTGCGCTCACTGCGTTCGCGCGTCATTCGGCTTCGCCGTCATTCCGTAATCATTCAGTTGTTACGATGAATCATTAAAGTTTGTTATTATGAAAAAAATCTATTTGAGTGCAATAATCATCTCAAATATACCAGACCTTTACACAACGGGCAGTCAAAGATCAAACCAGAAAACCTGGAGGTACATCCTTAAGCCGTACGATATCACATATCTTCTCTGACACCTTCCATCCATTCTGACATACAACCTGGCACGAAGAACAATCATCACAAACCTTCTGAGGAAGCTCCAGAGATGCCAGCAGGCTGTGAGCGAGAACTGGTTGCCGATAACCATATACATACATGTATGCCCGCATCAAATCAGGTATCGGCAGCCTGGCTTTGCATTGTTGAAGACACTGGCCGCAGCCCTGGCAGTATAAGCCAGAGTAAGAATTCTCTCTTTTCAAGTCGTTCATTTCAGCATCGGTAAGGCTTAGATCTTCCATCACCGCAAGGTCTATATTCATCTCGTCAAAGTTGCTGAAGCCAGGTACTGTTGCATGTACATTCGTATCCTGCAGGACCCATTTCAATGACGCACCTGAATTTATTGGTTTCTGTCCTTCTTCAATATCGCCCCTTATCACTTTTATTGCAACGACTCCCAGTCCTGCTTTGGCTGCATTGGCAATAGCTTCTTTGACCTGAAGCAGATTTTTTTGTCTGGGGTTATATGAAGCCATAATAACCTCATAAAATTTCGAATCAGCAGCGGCTTGAACCACTTCCGGTATATTGCTATGGCTGGTCATACCCAGGAATCGCGCTTTCCCGGCTTTTTTTGCCTTTTCCATGGCTTTCATGACAGGTTCATAAAAGGCTGATTCTCTGCGAGAGACCATATGGTGATACAGAATATCAACATAATCCATTTGCAAACTCTTCAATGCTGCATCAAGCGACCTGGTAAATTCTTTCTCAGTAGCAGTTTTTTCATAAAGACCTGTTATGGAATCCTGGGGAAGGTGAATCTTCGTACCATAGATAACTGATTCCCGGGGTCGTCCCTTGAGAACCTCTCCGAGCATTTCCTCATTCCGCATCTGTTGGGGCTGGGCGGCTGTGGAGTCAAAGAGAGTTATTCCGGCATCAAGTGCTGCTTTTATCAGAGCAGGGCTGCCAGAAGTCAAAATTCCCATTCCGATCACGGGGACTCTAATACCGGTCTTTCCAAGTGTGCGATAGATTAATTTTCCCGGAAGCTCATTTTTCTGATCCTTAATAGTAGTTGCAAGGCTCTTGTTTCCAAATAATCCGGCTCCCAAAACTCCAATTGAAGTATTTTTAAGAAACCATCTGCGGTTTAGTTTCTTATTCATTATGGTCAGGTTTTGTTGTTATATACAGCAAGATACGAGCTGGAAAAGTAAAAGTCAAATAAAAGTAGTCTTATCACGAAAGTCAATTTCAGAATGGTTCGGGTTCTCACCCTGTTTTAAGTGGTGCCACCAGGAATTAACTGATATTAGGGGAAAAATAATTCTGGTTTTCATTGCTACTAATGAACTCTGAGTGAAGACCACGAATCCCGGGAAACAATGTAACTTCGATTTAAAAATTTAGTGCGTACTAAATTCTTGAATCAACCTTAACAAACTCACTCACCCATCCCGCTTCGTGGGACTGTGTCGCCCCGAAGAGTGGGGCTCCATGCCAGCTGCCTTTGTTGTCTTTCTGGCCGTAACTGATGAAGACTTGTCTTCCGTGGCTTAAGCGAAGGCAGATGTTGTATTCGTAACCTGTAATTATGCTTGCCATTAAATATAATAGTTATTGAACCGGCCCAAGATACTTGTCATACCAGGTAAGAGTTTCTCTTTTCAGATCAAAACTATTTAAAAAGCTATGACCCGGATAATCGAAGTATACAATCTTTTTGTCTTGTTTATTGGTCCCAATAAAATCGAACATGGGTTGTGAAGATGTTTCAGCCGGAAATATAGGATCATATCTTCCGTCAATCATCAAGACAGGCTGGTGTATTCGCGGAAGAAAATTAAATGGATCGACTTCAGGTAATGTTTTTTGCATTCTTAATCCACCTGCAACCAGGACAATTACCTTTAGACGTGGTTCCACAGCCGGCCATATTCCCCCAATTCTTGCACCCCAGCTAAATCCGAGGTATCCTATTTTGTCAGCAAGCATGTCGGATCTTGATTCAAGGTAATCAATAGTGCGCCCTAAATCTTTGCCCCACATAATTACATGCTCTTTAAATAAAATTGATTCATCCGGTATCTGAGATTTCAGGTCATCGCTTCTTTCATAGGTACCTTTGTAGATTGGTAATATTAACGCTCTTCCGCTCTTAACAATATAATCTCTTGGAGGCCTGGTTATTGAAGCCCTGCTGCCCAGTGCCTGAGCACCAGGGAAAAAGATTATAGGCTGATAGGGAGGTGCGAAATCCTTTGGTGTAAAAACATAGATTATTAATTTATCTTCACTATATGCTGCATCAAAAGTGACTTTCTCTATTTTACAGAAATTACTTTCCGGTAATATTGACACAACAGGATCTAAAGGAATTTTGTCATATAAGTATTGCCTGGTGATTATATCAAATACATTGTCATTAACAGGCTTTTCTTCACGGTAGTTACGGTAATCAGATTGGACCATTCCGGATAACCTGTCAAAAGAGGTATCTCCAGGGAGCTCTTTTATACAGCGAAATCCATTTGAAACAGAGCGATCCATTGCCTCCAGGGTAATTGGAACAATAAACCAGTAGGTTGGATCATTCCATCCTCCCCCCAAAATATATCTTTGATCTTTAACATTACTTTCATTTATGCACCATTCCCTGACATTGCCTGCCATATCATAAACACCAAAAGAACTAATCCCTTCCATTTCCCCGACCGGCAAAGTAGAAGCCTGGTTAAAGTTACTCAGGGGAATAATATTCATGGCTTTCGGGATTTCCGCCACCGTTCTCCAATGTGAGATTGAAGGCAGTTTCTTATTCATAAATTCAGCATATGCAGCAGCCTCGTACCATGAAACACCAGCCACCGGATGGTTCTCCATCCCTTCAGGATAGTTTCCTACTTCCCATGTTGCCGGCCCAATATACCCTGTATTATCCTTAAATAATTTCATAGCCTCTTCCCACTTAATCTCCCTGCCATTTAAATATATTGGGTTAGTCCAATATTTCCTAATAGTATAACCCCCGGAATCGATAAACTGCTTAAATTGTTTATTTGTAACTTCATAACGATCCATTAAAAATTCACCAACATTTTCATTTATTCCTAAGATTCTTACCATGTTTTCCGGCAAAGAATCAATCCTGTCAAGCTTAACTTTATTTAGAGCAGTCCAGTTAAAACCCGAGTTTCCCCATTGCGGAGGGCCTGAGTATGTTATTGTCTGATAATCTTGTTTTACTATTTGAATTCTTAAGAAGTTATTAGGTATTCGTGCATTCTGCAATGGAGATGTTCCAAGATAGTTCCAATTACTATCCGGTTTACCATACTCTTTCCAGAAAATATCAGCGCCTTCAGGTTCTGTTTCTATTGAAAGGTTTGTGGATATCCTGGGCCATAATTCCTTCAAACTCGAATCGTTCGGAATAATATTTTCAACTTCAGTGGCCATTTCATATGCCCGGATTGGCACCAAAGTATTTTCATCTACCAACTTTTGAATTTCTGGAATCTGAACATATCTTGCCCAATCTTTCTTTTGTTTACCTGAAGAGAGCCACACACCTGTCATTACGACAATAAGAATAAGAACAATCGGTGCCAATATTTTCAAATAACGCGGCATATAAAATCTTCCTTCTTTAGAGTACCTTTTCTCTTCTGCTGGTTTTTGCTTATTTATGTCTTTCAGTTCTTTATTTGATGTTTCTTTAGGTGCATCATCTTTGTCACTCTTTGAATCGTCAACTGTTTTCAGGCTTATTAAAATCTCATTGATGGCAATTGCCAGTTTATTAATCTGATTGCGATAAATAGTGTGATTTAAGTTATCATGTGGATTTTCTTCATTTGAACGAAGAGGTCTGTTTACTCCAGCCTCTTTATAAATGAATTCAATACCTCGTAAAACTCCTCCCAATATCGATTCGCATAGTTTAATGTCCTGATTGTCAAGATCGTGTATTTGGACAGGTAATACTCTGTTCGCTACATTACCACCTCGTAATCTTACTTTCAAACCAAATTGATCATGAGAAGCCTGGTCAATAAATGCTTTGAATTCATGATCCCATGCAAAGGCTTTTGGATCACAATAGGTTCTTGAAAGAATAGGGATAAAGACAAGGCATTTCAGCTTCTCCTTTAGCGACTCATCAACATCGTGGGTCTCTAAAAGTCCATCATGAGGGCTGATATCAAAATAAACGCTTATTTCTTCTTTGAATGTAGATTCGAGTTCATCTTTAAGAGTATCCACAAACTCACTCACCCACCTGTCGCCCTTGTTGTCTTTCTGCCGGTAAGAGATGAAAATGTCGTAATTGTATCCTGAGATTATGCTTGGCATTGATTTGAGTTGATGTTAAACTTTGATGTTTTCCCATTCATATTTAACTCGTTCCATTAATTTTTTGAATCGTTCTTCTCCACGGATGTTTTCGAGTAAAGGATCATTATTATTAAGCAGGGGATAGTTTATCCATCCAAGATTTATAGAGATCTCCATCCAATCAAGTGCTTTTTCTTTTTCACTAACTAAAGAATAACACTGCGCTATATGATATGAATATGACCCATCTTTCTCTGCCCATTTTTCCAGGTCTGGGTCTAATGAGACCAATTCAGTCTTTTCATTAAGAAGTGCAGATTTTAAAACTCTATATAGTTTATTATATAGTATGCTCTCCGGCATCTCTTCTCTAAATTTCTCAATTGCAAAAATAGCTTCTTCGCGTTTTAATAAATATGCGTTACATAAGATATATGAATAATGACTTGCAAGAGTTGTATTGGAATTGTGAAACTCTCTTATTTGTTCAAGTGAAATCTCAAATTCCTTTGAAAAGATCTTAAATATATACGGTATGAAACTTACCAACCAATTGAGTGGATCAATTCTTGCTAACCTGTTAAAGTAGGGAGTAGCAAGGGAAGCTTTTCCAAGGAAACCCAGCATTATACATATCCACGCCAGTGCTTCTGTATGATTAGGATCACTACTTAGTACTTTAAGATAGTTATGAACGACCCTATTGAACGTTCCCCCTGCCATTTCCAGGGTTCCCTTTAAAAAATAACAGTGTTTTGAATCTGGTTCTAAGTCAAATATTTTATTTAAATATTCAACTCCTTTATCCAGACATTTTTCATCAATCTCGTAACCAAGGTTCCAGTACTGGTAGTTAATATACCCCAGAAGGGAATATAAAAGAGTGTTCTCACCAATAATCTCAAGTCCTTTCAAAAGAATTTCTTCCGCCTTTTTTAATTCGGATGGTGACCAGAGTCCCATAGCCTGTTTTGCTTTGTAATAATATTCATATGCACTAATATTATCAATGGTTACCTCAGATATTCTTTTTAGTTCTTCCGGGTTTAACTTTATTTTAAGTGCATCAACAATAGTTCGTGAAACCTTCTCCTGAATATCAAAAATATCTTCAAGTGTGCCATTATATTTTTTTGCCCAGATATGTGTATCACTTTCTGCATCGATTAACTGTCCTGTTATCCTCAGATTATTTCCAGATTTTCTTACACTTCCTTCAAGGACATATTTTACATTCACTTCATTAGCAATGTCTTTTATTTTCTTATTTGATCCCTTAAATGTCATGGCAGAACTTCGTGATATAACCAGAAGGTCATTAATATGTGATAGATCCGTAATGATCTCCTCGGTCAAACCATCACTAAAGTATTCCTGTTCAGGATCGGAGCTCATATTCTGGAATGGCAGTACAATAATTGACTTCTGCTGTATGCTCTGTTTATCTTCAGTTAAAAGGATTCCTTCCATTCCAGTTATTGATGTTGTTGATCCTTGTAGCAAATCCTGAATAATCTCCTTTACTGCCAGAGTTAATTTATTGATCTGATTCCGGTATTTGGTTCTATTTAAATTGATTTTCTCATCATCATCAGAGGTAAGTGGTCTGTTTACTCCATGTTCTCTGTAAATAAACTCAATACTTCTGAGTGCTCCCCTCAACTCTTTCTCAAGGAAGGTCTTATCTGTCTGGTCAATGTCATGAATCTTAACAGGCAGTATCCTGCTTGTAACATTGCCACTTGAAAGTTTGATGTCTCTACCGAATGAATCTTCCTGAGCTAACTTATTAAAGACACAAAATTCATTCTGCCAGGCAAAGCTATTTGGGTCACAGTAAGTCCTTGAGATTATTGGAATAAAGATTAAACACTTCAATTTATCCTCCAGAGACTGATCTACTGAATGAGTCTCAAGCAGACCATCGTGAGGATTAATATCGAAATAAATGGAGATCTTATCCTTAATGTTAGCTTCGAGTTCCTTGTTGAGATTATCAACAAATTCAGTCACCCAGCCATCGTACTTATTATCGTTTTGCCGATAGCTTATGAAAATGTCGCAGTTGTATCCTGGAATTATACTTGCCATAGAGTAAGAATCATTTAAACTTCAAACTTTTCCCATTTGTATTTTATCTTTTCCATAAGTTTTTTGAACCGTTCCTCACCACGTACATTTTCGAGGAAGGGATCTATTTCTGAAAGGAAGGGATAATTAATCAGACCCCATTCAACAGCTCGTTCAAGCCATTTAAGGGATTCTTCTTTTTCATCGATCAAAGCATAATAATCGGCAATAAACCAAGGTAATCCAAAATCATTCCAGCCAATTAGTTTAAGCTCTTCGGTAAACAAAGGAAGTGCTGCTTCCTTGTTTTTTTGTAAGCAATATTTGAATAGCAAAAGAATTTTTGAGAAGAAATTATCAGGATTCTTCTTATAGTAGTAATCTATAAAATTGCAGGCTCCCTGATAATCATTGTTCCACCCCAGGAACATACCATAGTACCAGGCTGCAATTACGCTATCTGGCTCCATTTCATGCCATTTTTTTATATAAGTTACTGCCTTGTCAAAATTCCCTTCAT
>CAZGKI010000049.1:0-7442 GCA_964526345.1 uncultured Rikenellaceae bacterium | reverse complement strand
TATTTCCCTACCAGGGGATCATGAGCGAACGCAGTGAGCGAATAATCCCTGTCTGATTATTACACTTATTTTCATTTATTCTCCCCGTACCGTATCTGGACTTATTAAAACTATAACTTTGTATAATGTCTAATCATAAGAATATTTATCATGATAAAATTTAAACATTCAGTTGTACTCACTTGTTGTTTCCTGATTCTTGTAACTGGCTGTAAAAATCAGCCATTTAGCACTTTATCCATCTATGAAAATAAGGCGGATTCAATAATAAAGCTTATGACGCTTGATGAGAAAATAGGGCAAATGTCCCTTTTCACCAGTTACTGGTCAGCAACCGGCCCTACGATGCGTAACGATTATATTGATCTTATACGGCAGGGTAAAACCGGCGCTGTTTTTAATGCGTATACTGTTGATCTAGTAAAAGAATTGCAAAGAGTTGCGGTAGATGAAACGAGGCTCCATATACCATTAATTTTTGGCTATGATGTAATCCATGGTCACAGGACTATCTTCCCGATACCACTTGCTGAAGCGTCGATGTGGGACACCACTCTTGTTGAAAAAGCGGAACGCATTGCTGCTACTGAAGCTACTGCAGAAGGGTTGAACTGGACTTTTGCACCAATGGTTGATCTTGCACGGGATCCAAGGTGGGGAAGAGTAATGGAAGGATCGGGAGAAGACACTTGGCTGGGCGGACTTATTGCTGCTGCAAGGGTAAGAGGATTCCAGGGGGCCTCACTGACAGATAATAATACAATGCTGGCATGTGTAAAACATTTTGCAGCTTATGGTGCACCGCAGGGAGGTCGTGATTATCACACCGTTGATATGTCGGCAAGATCATTATACGAATGGTACCTTCCAGTTTATAAAGCTGCTGTCGACGCCGGAGTCGCCTCAATCATGACATCATTCAATGAGATTGCAGGCGTGCCCTCAACTTCAAACAAGTGGTTGTTAACAGATCTTCTGAGGAAGGAATGGAATTTTAAAGGGTTTGTAGTAACTGACTATGGCTCAATTAACGAGCTTATCCAGCATGGAGTAGCTTCTGATCCGGAAGAGGCAGCGGCTATGTCGCTCAATGCCGGTGTTGATATGGATATGCAGGGAAGTGCATTTCTTAATCATCTTTCTGATCTGGTTAAGTCAGGCAAAGTGAGTGAACAGAAAATTAATGAAGCTGTAAAAAGAATTCTTGTTGCAAAGTACAAACTGGGCTTATTTGCCGACCCATACAAATATTGCGATAAAAAACGTGAAGCAGAGGATATCATGAAGCCGGAATATCTTGATTTCGCAAGAGAAGTCGCTGCAAAATCATGTGTCTTATTAAAAAATGAAAACAAAACGCTTCCTATTGGCAAAAATGTGAAAACACTGGCAGTTATAGGCCCGCTGGCAGATTCAAAACCAGATATGCTGGGATCCTGGTCGGCAGCTGGCGAAGCAGATAAGTGTGTTACACTCGTGGATGGCATAAGAAATAAAACTGGGGGAACTGTGAAAATATTAACAGCAAAAGGATGCAACATTAACGATAATATTACAAGCGGATTCAGCCAGGCGATATCAGCTGCAAGGAATGCGGATTTTGTTGTCCTGGCACTTGGAGAAAGCAGGGATATGAGCGGCGAAGCAGCAAGCAGGACCAATATTTCATTGCCGGGAGTCCAGCTTGAGCTAGCTGAAGAGATAATTAAAACAGGTAAGCCGGTAGCAGTAGTATTATTCAACGGTCGACCGCTTGCAATACCAGAGCTGGATAAAATTACACCTGCAATACTTGAATCATGGATCGGTGGTACTGAAGCCGGTAATGGTATTGCTGACATTATTTTCGGAGATCTTAACCCTTCAGCAAAGCTTACGATGACATTCCCGCTGGATGTAGGACAAATTCCTATATTCTACAACTTCAAGAATACAGGAAGGCCGATAAATCCTAAAAATCCATATGAGAAATACAAATCAAATTATCTCGACTCTCCAAATACCCCGCTCTACCCATTTGGCTATGGATTAAGCTATACCACTTTCAGCTATTCTGAAATCAAGCTTGAAAAAAAATCATTTAAGCCCTATGAAAAAATAATCGCTTCAATAGATGTTACCAATACAGGACAAATGGATGGAGAAGAAATAGTACAACTATATGTACATGATAAGGTAGGCGATGTAACACGACCCGTAAAGGAACTTAAAGGTTTCAGGAAAGTATTTATCAGGAAAGGCGCAACAGTAACCGTGACATTCAACATTTCTCCCGGTCAGCTTTCATATTATCATCAGAATATGGAATACAAAACTGATCCGGGAGATTTCATTGTGTTTATCGGGACTAATTCTGTAGATACAAAAGAGGCAGACTTTATAATTACCAACCAGTGAATGCCAGGCTAAATGATCGGATTACAAAACTGAAGTAACATCATCAGGAACTTAACCAATTTATTTTCAGGATGACAGGTCGAAAAATAATTTGTTACACTTCTGTTGCCATCTCGTTAAAATGATATATCTTTGCACCGTAATTTCTGAAACTGAATTGATTAAGAATGAAAGATCGTAAGTTTAAATAAAAAAGTACTAAAAAGTCAAAAAAATGAAGAACAAAGTATTAATGGGATTAGCAGCTATAGCCATGGTTGCTTTCCTTTCCAGTTGCGGTAAATATCCGCAAACTGAAGTTGATTCTACAAATGCTGCTATTGCAGCTGCTCAGGCTGCTGAAGCTAATGTTTATGTTCCTGTTGAATTCGCACAATTACAGGATTCTATGAATGTAGTACTGGCTAACGCAGAAGCACAGAGATCAAAACTTATCAAGAATTTCGGGTCTGTTAAAGAAGAATTAACAAAAACATCAGCTCTTGCAAACCAGGTTACTACCAATGCCGGTGTTAAGAAAGAAGAAGTCAGGAAAGAAGCTGAAACTCTTCTTAATGACACCAAGAATGTTATTGCAGAGAATGGTAAACTTATCCCCAAACTTCCAAGAGGAAAAGAGGGTGCCGCAGTTATTGAGCAGATGAAAGCCGATCTTACAACTCTTGATGCTTCAGTTACTGACGCCCAGGGCATGTTCGAAAAAGGAGCCTTCATGGATGCTTTAAACAAAGTAAAAGCTGCCAACGATAAAGCTGTAAGTCTGAATAAAGAAATTAAAGAAGTTCTGACTAAAGCAAGAATTAAATTTTAATACTGTTTAATAGCTATAAAAAACCCCCGGGCTTTTCCCCGGGGTTTTTTTTAGGTGTTGAAGGTTTGTCGAAATGGGAAAGCTCCTGAAAAAGTTATTTGTTATTCTTGTCATATCAGCCATTTTGATATTAGCTTTATATGGAATGCTAAGTATTATTTCCGAGCCTCCCATTGATGAAATGGTCAATGCACAAACTGACCTGTCATTAGCCAGAAAAAACGAAGCTGACATTTATTCTGCAAAACTATATTACGAGGCAAAGGCATATTACGACTCAGCTATGGTAACCTGGCAGAAGGAAAATAAAAAAATTATCTTTTTAAGGAATTATGATAAAGTGACATTCCTGGCCGGTTTGTCAGTAAAAAAAGCATTGCAGGCTTCAGAAAATTCAAAAGCCGGTACAACTGACCTTGAAATAATATTAGACAAAAAAATAAAAAATCTAAATGATATTATAGAAGAAATAAACAAAGTTTTTACATCCTATCCACTGGAGCCGGAAGCAAGAAACCGGATTTCGAGAGGGAAGTTCCTCCTTAAAGAATCCGAAATAGCTTATAATAAAGGTCTGTTTTTTCAGGCCGACAGAAAGATCACAGAAGCAGAATCTCTTTTAAAATCTTCGTATGAGAATGCTTATGCTGACCTGGAATCCTACTTCAAACTATACCCTGAGTGGAAAAAATGGATTGAAAAGACAATAAATGAATCAAAAGAAAAGCGTGACTATGCTGTAATTGTCGATAAGTATTCACGAAAAGTTCTGGTTTATCTGAATGGCATGAAAAAGTACGAATATTCTGCCGAACTTGGTAAAAACTGGGTGGGATTTAAAAGAGTAAGCGGAGACAGAGCTACACCTGAAGGCATGTATAAAATAATCCGTAAATTTGAAAAAAGTAAAACCATATATTATAAAGCACTTTTACTTGATTATCCAAATAATGAAGATAGTGCACGATTCAATGCTGATGTTGCCAGCGGCAGTTTACCTAAAGATGCAAAAATAGGAGACATGATTGAAATTCATGGAACCGGCGGCAGGGGCGTTGACTGGACCGAAGGGTGCATTGCTGTGACTGATAAGGAGATGGATATACTTTTCAGAATAACTAAAATCGGTACTCCGGTTACAATTGTTGGTTCAGTGCATGACCTTCAATATATCCTGAACAGATAAAATGCCAGTTATGGAAGATGAAAAAAAATATGATGAAATACCTGAAGCAAAAGAAGTAAATCCTGTTAATCCGGATCATGAAAATGAAATTTTCCGGAAAATCAGATTGCAAGTCCGGGAGGTTATTAACAACAAAAAATATGCAGGTATTCTGAACAGGGTCTTTGTCGGGTCACTGATATTCATTGCTGTCCTGTTTCTTTTTGTATTCTTCATTTATATAATACCGGCACTTCAGAAAATACCTTCAGGTGGTAAAATAATTGTTACCAGCTCTTCCGAACTAAAAAAAGAAGCTGATTACAAAAGACAGATGACTTTGATCACCAGGGACATTCAGCGTCTTTCAAGAAAATATAGCAGCTATACATCGGGGCAATCTTATCTTGTTATCAATACTACTGATAACCAGTTTTATCTTTACAGGAATAAGAAACTTATCAGGGAAGGGTTTTGCAGTTCCGGAAGTTATAAAATGCTCAAAACGGAAGAAGGAAGGAGCTGGATCTTTAAGACACCTAAAGGTAAGTTCTGGATACAGGGGAAGACCACAAATCCTTCATGGAGGAGGCCTGACTGGTCATTCGTTGAAGAAGGATCTCCGATCCCGTCTCAAAACGACCCTTCGCGATACGAATATGGCGTGCTTGGAGATTATGCCCTGGCATTGGGTGATGGATACCTTATACATGGAACTCTTTATAAACGTTTTCTGGGTATGCCAGTTACCCATGGTTGTGTACGGCTAAATGATGACGACCTTAAAGCAATATTCAACAACCTGAGTATAGGATCAAAAGTTTATATATTCTGATTGACAGATCGTAATTTTATCAAATGGAAAACGAAACTCCGGATAAGCCTGCTTCAAAAAAGCCCATATACATTATTTGTTTAAGCTTCATAATAGTTTTTATAATTTGTTATTCAATAATGATGTTGCTGGGTCCTGGACGAAAACTGGCAGCCATAAAAAGTGAATATGGCTTTGTACAGGATAAAAAGAACAAAACAGATGAAAGGATAATTTCAGATTCAGCTTACCTGGCCTTATTAAAAGAAAGGTCGTTTCTTCAATCCAGGATTGCAATGGCTGCAACAGATTCAATTTATCTTGCCATAAGTTTTCCCGACAGTGTTATCAGCCTTGAAATTAGTGGCGTTACCGTTCATACAACTAAAATCTTAAAGAGTAAATCCAGCAGGATCCTTAAAAGGAATGAGTTTGAGATTCTTTCTATGCTTGCCAGACCTTTCACCATCACAAATAATTATGCCTCAATAAAAAAAGAACCTTTAATGATAAAAATGGCTCCTAAAGATACATCCGAATTTCAGCCCGATATAATCCCTGATACTGCCGATTTTGAACCGGTAAACTTTATCTTGCAGACAGATATAGGGACAAGGATAATTGTTTACCAGGAAGAGAAAATCAGGTATGGTGACGGGATCCGGCTTTTCATGTTTGATCTCTGGTTCAGAATAAAAGATACGCTCAGATCAATTAAAAGTGTTATGTTATTCAGAATCCCGGAATATCATCCTTCCATAAGGCTAAGGATTCACAGATCTGATGCCAAGATAATCTACAGGGCACTTCCCGAGCACGGACAAATTGGCGTGTATATGTGAGGTTAAATTCTTTTCGTAGTATCCATGCTTACTTTTAAAAAAAAATGTAAGTTTATGATCTCTTTTACTTAACCAAAACTTAAATGGGAAGATTCACCGGTATTATTGGGATTATCGTTATCCTTGGACTTGCATATTTATGGTCCAACAATCGTAAGGCAATTAACCTGAGACTGGTTATTACAGGACTGATATTACAGATTACACTCGCAATTTTCATTCTGAAAGTACCAATTGGCCAGGATATATTTGCATTTCTTGGCAAGGGAATCAATAAGCTCCTTGATTTTTCTCAGGAAGGTGGACTTTTTATTTTCGGAGATCTTACTAAAGTTTCACAAATTCTTCCTGAAGGAATTGTAAAGAGTGGCGTCTTCCTTTTTGTTCTTCTACCTACTATTATCTTTGTATGTGTGCTCGTGGCGATGGCATATCATGTCGGTCTTATGCAAAGGGTTGTTGCACTAATTGCCAGGTTTGTTCATTGGGCTATGCGTGTAAGTGGAAGTGAAGCCCTTTCGAATGTTGCCAGTGCTTTTGTCGGGCAGGTGGAAGCCCAAATAATGATCCGCCCATATCTTTCAGGAATGACAAGGTCTGAGCTCCTGGCCTCAATGTCAGGCAGCATGGCAACTATAGCAGGTGGAGTAATGGCGGTTTATATATCCTTGGGGGTTCCTGCATCGTACCTGCTTGCAGCAAGCCTGATGGCTGCCCCCGGGGCATTGGTCATCTCCAAGATAGTATTTCCTGAGACTGAAGTGTCTGAAACAAAGGGAAAAGTGACTCTTGAGGTAAAAAAAGAACACTCAAATATTATGGATGCAATATCTCACGGGGCTTCAGACGGAATGAAAATATCCATAAATGTCATAGCAATGCTTATAGGGGTAATTGCCCTTATCGCACTTATAGATGCCTTGCTGGGATATCTGGGACATTTTCTTGCATGGACAGGCTTATCGCTCAATGCAATTGGAATTAATCTTGATCATCTTCGGCTCAAAGATATTTTCGGCTCATTTTTTTCTCTTTTTGCAATTGTGATGGGCGTCCCTCCTTCTGAATCGTTATCTGTCGGATCATTAATGGGCACAAAAATGGTGATCAATGAGTTTGTTGCTTATTCAGATCTTTCACCTATGATAGCCCAGGGAGTCCTGAGTGCCAAATCAGTTGTTATAGCCAGTTTTGCTCTATGTGGATTTGCCAATTTCAGCTCTGTTGCCATCCAGCTTGGAGGTATCGGAGCCATTGCACCAACCCGGAAAGCCGATCTTGCCAGTCTGGGGATTAAGGCTATGCTTGTTGGCACCATGGCTTCTTATATTTCTGCTTCCCTGGCAGGTATTCTGCTTTAAGAAGGGATTATTCTCTCACTGCGTTCGCTCATGATCCCCTGGTAGGCAAAAG
>CAZGKI010000048.1:0-9113 GCA_964526345.1 uncultured Rikenellaceae bacterium | reverse complement strand
ATTCTATGCCCGATCTTTCAATTATTATCCCGGATTGCTGATCTGGCATTCCACAGACTTGATCCACTGGAAAAGAATCTGCCATGCCCTGAACCAGAATGTTGGTTCAGTCTGGGCACCCGACCTGGTCATGTATAAGAATACTTTCTATATCTACTTCCCGGCCGGAGGTACAAACTGGGTGGTCACTGCCAAATCACCTGAAGGTCCCTGGAGTGCTCCTAAAGATTTGAATTTGAAGGGATTCATCGATCCCGGACATGTGGTCGGCCCCGACGGGAAAAGGTATCTCTATCTTTCAAAGGGTTTTATAGTTCAGCTGTCTGAAGATGGGTTATCTGTCGCGGGTACACCGCAACACATTTACGATGGATGGGAATTTCCGAAAACCTGGAGTACTGAATGTTTTTGCCTTGAATCCCCCAAGTCAACAATCAGGGACGGATATTATTACCTTACGGTCGCTGAAGGAGGAACTGCAGGACCTGCTACCTCACATATGGTTGTATCGGCACGTGCAAAAACACCATCTGGTCCCTGGGAAAACTCGCCATATAATCCTGTTATCCATACAGATAACCGATCGGAACGCTGGTGGAGCCAGGGGCATGGGACTCTTGTTGATGACATAAATGGTAATTACTGGATAATGTACCACGGGTATGAAAAAGGCTTTCATACTCTTGGAAGACAAACGCTTATGCTCCCTGTTGATTGGACTGGGGATAACTGGTTTCATGTACCAACCGGAGTAAACAGCTCGGATCAGATTCATAAACCAGCAGGAAAAGCTTCAATAGATGGAACCGGTCTCTCCGATGATTTTTCCGATAATAAACTGGGATTGCAGTGGCAATGGTACAAAAAGTACTCTCCTGACAGGGTTGGATTTGATAATGGCAAATTAATACTCCAGGCAGAAGGGAATTCATTTGACGATAGTTCACCATTGCTCGTGAACGCAGCTGACCACAAATATGAAATAATTGCAGAATACACTATTGACGAAGGTGTCACAGCAGGCATCTGTCTGTACTACAATGAACTGGCCAATGTTGGTATTACAGTAGATAAATCACAGTTTACAGTTTTCATTCAAAAGAATACCAATATCAGTGAGAAAAATATTGTCGGGAATCATGGCTACCTGAGAATCCTGAATGACGACAATGAGGTTAGTTTTTATTTCAGTACAGATAAAAAAGAGTGGACAAAGGTAGACAGAAGTCTCGATGCAACAGGTTATAACCATAATGTTTTTGGTGAGTTCCTCAGTCTGCGTGCCGGACTTTTCGCTTTCGGCAAAGGGAAAGTTGTATTCGATAATTTTATTTACAACAAGCTTTAAACCTAAATCAGCTTCCAGGGAGCACGATAAACATACTCCATACGTTTTGTTGCTTCGCCGTCAGCATCATCCATAAATGTCTCGGTAGCAGGATCCCATTTAATAGTACGTTTCAGGTCGCATGCAATATTTCCAAGATTGCAAACGGTAGCGCTGCTTTGTCCTATTTCAACAGGTACAACGGGGTCCTTTCCTGATCTGACTGATTCGATGAAATTTACCTGGTGAGGTATTTTTGTTTCATAAGGAACGGAGGTATCGGCCTGAGCTGTTTCAGCAGTGTAAAATTTCTTGTCTGAAGCATTAAAGAATCCGCGGGCAACTTCAATCCAGCCATTTTCTCCCCAGAATTTTACTCCTTTCGTTTTCTTTTCATTGAAGGGTTCTGAAGTCATAACTGTTCCGTTTGCATATTTAAATGACATATACTCTGTTCCATCTCCTATAGGTGATATTTCGACAGGACCGTTTTTATCCATCCCCAGTCCCCATTGTGCTATATCGAACATATGTGCTCCCCAGTCAGTTGTAAAACCTCCGCCCATCTCCTTGTACCATCTCCATGCTCCCCAGAATTTTTCATTCTCTTCAGGATCAATAGATATGGGAGGATTGAGCTGATTATTAAAATGAATGGTTGCAGGTAAGGGGCCAAGCCACAGGTCCCAGTTCAGGTCGGCAGGAATCGGCTCTTCCGGGAGGTCATAAGGAGTTGGAGGAGCTCCTACATAAGCGTTTATAAGTGATATATTACCAAGAGCCCCGGTTTGTACAAGATTGACAGCATGCTGGAAATTAGGATCTGAGCGTTGCTGGCTACCAATTGCCAGGATCCTTCCCTCATCACGAACAACTTTACGCAGCTCCTTTCCCTCGTTAATTGTAAAGGTCATCGGTTTTTCAAGATATACGTCCTTCCCGGCTTTGCATGAAGCAATAGCTATCATTGCATGTGCATGATCAGGAGTGGCAATAACAATTGCATCGATATCTTTTCTCTCAAGGAGGTCCTCAAATTTCTCATAAGTTTCAGTTTTGATTCCATTCCCTTCTTTGGAATAAAATTCTGTCACCCTTTTCACAAAACGTTTACGTTTAATGCCATAGATGTCGCATCCTGCTAATACCTGTACACCCGGGATCTGTAAGAATCCGTTAAGGAGAAACATTGACTGTTGTCCCAAACCTATAAATCCAAGACGCACAGTACTGCCGGTTGGCTTTGTACTGCAGCCTGTAATATAAGGAATAACAGCTATACCAGCTGCCCCGGCCACTGCTGTAGTTAAAAATTGTCGTCTTGTCCATTTCATGTTCTGATTCTTCATGATATCTTTATTTTGATACGATCAGGAAAAATATTTTTCTGAGATTATTCTTTCCCCATTGTATTCATAGCCATAAAATACTACTGATGCGTTTGATTTCAATATAATATAGTGCCGCGAAGTGGCACAATCTGAATAACCGTGGGTGTAAACCCACGGACAACTGTAAACTGAATGTCTCAGCCCTGAAGGGGCTGAATATTAGACTGGTATTAGGAGTTCATTATTCAACCCCTCCGGGGTTGCCAGAGGGCTTTTTGTCTTTACCGTGGGTTGCACCCATGGTTATTGAAATTAAACCCCTTCGGGGTTAGCAGATCAAATCAAATCAAAAAATCAAAGAACGCTTATATTAAATTAATTATCAGTGTTTTAATTAGATTTTTATAAAGTTAACGCATCTCTACTAGCCATAAAAATAATCTTTTATTTTCAGAAATACTTATCTGAAATTAAATGGAAAATTAAAATCTTCCAAATATGGAATACTTCTCGGTATTGCAAAAAATTGATGAATAGAGAAAGAGCCCGGAATTATTGGTATCCATTTTTCTTTCCAGATGGAGTACCGGTTCTCCTTTCTTAAGATGAAGGATCCTGCTCACTTTAACAGTTGCAGGAATTGCCTTGATACGCTGTTCTCCGCCCCTGATTTCTATATGATAATGATCTCTGAGTATCTTAAAAAGTGACCTGTTCTCAAACTGTCGCGATGTTATCCTGGGAATGTTAATATTGGCTATATAACTGATATCGTAGAATATAGGCACATCATCCAGCAGGCGAACCCTCTCCATATAAATACAGCCAGACTCTTTTTCGAGAGCCGACAGAGGAAACATAAAATCGTCGCTCCAGGCAATCAAAACAGGCTTAACGATTATCCTGGTCTTAAGGTTCCTGTCGCCAACAGCAGATGTTGTTCCTGATACCGACAGAATCCCTATTTCCCTTGGCAGATGATGGACAATACTACCCTTCCCCTGGTGACGGCTTATATAACCCTCGTTGGCAAGCGCACTGAGTGACTGCCGTACCGTTGGCCTGGTCATACCATATAACTGACATAGCTCATTTTCGGAAGGAAGCAGATCTCCTTCCTTATAGATCCCGTCAATAATGTGTTTTCTCAGGATCTCATAGAGTCTTTTATGTTGCGGCAAATTTTTGACCGGACCCATGATAAAAATTAGTTTTTGTAAATATACTAATTTTTACTTGTAAATACATGTTAATTTTACTATTTTTGTTTCATCTGATTTTGAATAAGATGAAAGATACATTCTTAATAGTTAATACTACTTATAATAACAAGTTGATTATCAGAAATAACAATTCTTTGTATTACGTAATAAAATAAATTTGTTAAACATATTAATATTACCAATAGCAAGGGACTGTTTAAGAATGCCTTTGTGAACCATAGTGTAGCCTTAGTGTGCCTTCGTGGTAAAATCTAATTTATTTAACCACAAAGGATAACAAAGTGAAGCACAAAGGAACTCAAAGGGATAAAATGTAACTTAAATAACATAAAAAAATGGCAATACCGGTAATAATGCCAAAACAAGGGCAGTCTGTAGAAACATGTATCATCACTCAATGGTTAAAAAAACCCGGGGATAAAGTTTCTGCCGGCGACATACTTTTCTCATATGAAACCGACAAGGCAGCTTTCGATCTGGAAGCACCATCTGATGGAATACTACTTGAAGTATTTTATGGTGAGGGTGCTGAAGTACCGGTACTGATGAATGTTGCTGTCATTGGTCAGCACGGTGAATCGACAGCCTCTTTTAAACAGGATAGCGGGCAATTTTCATTGAAAGATGAACCTGCCACAAAACCTGGACCTGAACAGGCAGCAAAACAAAATATTGAAGAACCTGCTCTCAGCATTCCTGAAACAGACTCTAAGATAAGGATCTCGCCAAGAGCCAGGCGACTTGCCGAAAATAAGCTTATAAATTACAATTATATTGCCGGGTCGGGGCCAAACGGAAGAATAATTATCAGTGATATTGAAAAGGCACTGACAGATACAGCGCCAACCGTTACCACGAAAGTACAACCTGGTACAGAATTTATAGAGCAGCCATTAAGCAATGTCAGAAAACTGATTGCCAGGGCAATGCATTCTTCGCTGCAGAATTCTGCGCAGCTGACTCATCATATGAGCGCTGATGTTCGTAAGCTGCTGGAAGCAAGATACAGGATCAAAGAAGATCTGTCAACAGGAACGGGCAAACCCGACATCACGCTCAACGACATGGTTTGCTGGTGCGTGATCAGGGCACTTAAAAAATTCCCTGAAGCAAACAGCCATTTCCTGGGAGATACAATCAGAACATTTAACAAAGTGCATCTGGCAATAGCAGTAGATACGTCACGTGGACTAATGGTACCTGCAATAAAAAATGCTGATGAAATGAGTCTTCAGGAGTTATCCAGGGAACTGAGGCAGGTTGCAGATGCCTGCAGAAAAGGAAATATAAATCCTGAACTTATTCAGAGTACCGCAGCCTCTTTCACAGTATCCAACCTTGGCAGCTATGGTGTTGAGATGTTCACGCCAGTAATAAACCTCCCCCAGGTTGCAATCCTGGGTATATGCACAATAATCAACAGACCGGCCGACCTCGGAAATAACACTTTCGGGTTCGTCCCTTATATAGGACTCTCTCTCACATACGACCACAGGGCTATTGACGGAGGACCGGCAACATTGTTTCTAAAAGAGATAAAGAAGCAGATCGAGAATTTCAGTTATTTGTCAACCTGAAAGGAGATAAGGATTGCTTCTCCCGACTCTGTAGGGATCGCAATGACGGTACTATTAAAATACATTAGATGAACAATAACAACTTAAAGAAATGCCAAAAAGTCAGAACATCAATCCCGAGGAAGTACGTAAACCGACATTCATTGAATTCGGCAAAATACCTGTAAACCAATACAATAAGTCTATTCAGGAAGAAAGGAAGAACTTCAGCACAGAGGACTTTACCAGAATCTACCGTGATATGGTCATCATTCGTGAGTTCGAAACTATGCTGAATCTCATCAAGACAACAAATGAATATAACGGAATTGCATATAACCATCCGGGGCCGGCACATCTTTCCATCGGACAGGAGGCTTCAGCAGTAGGTATGGCTTATAACCTCGGCATCGACGATTATATTTTTGGTTCTCACCGAAGTCACGGAGAAATACTGGCCAAAGGATTATCAGCAATAGACAAACTTGACGAGGATATACTTTACACCATCATGAGCGGCTATTTCAGCGGCGGAGCCCTCAAGGTAGTTGAGAAGGGCTTCGAGGGAAACATCAGGGATCTGTCAGTTCACTTTTTGCTCTACGGAGCCCTGTCTGAAATATTTGCCCGTGAGAATGGTTTTAACAAGGGTCTTGGAGGCTCAATGCACGCTTTCTTCACTCCTTTCGGCATTTATCCGAATAATGCAATAGTCGGCGGGTCAGGCGATATTTCTGTTGGTGCTGCACTTTTCAAGAAGATTAACAGGAAGCCTGGAATAGTAGTTTGCAACATCGGAGATGCCTCCATGGGCTGCGGCCCGGTATGGGAAGGCATCATTTTTGCCACAATGGATCAGTACAAGACCCTGTGGAAGGGTGCATATAAAGGCGGATTGCCCCTGATATTCAATTTTATGAATAATCTGTATGGCATGGGAGGCCAGACCATGGGTGAGACCATGGGTTACGATATTCTGGCCAGGGTCGGCGCAGGAGTAAATCCGGAAATGATGCACGCTGAACGAGTCGACGGCTATAATCCCCTGGCAGTTATTGATGCCTTCAAGCGCAAAAAGGCGCTTCTCGCAGAAAAGAAAGGGCCTGTACTTCTCGATACACTTACCTACAGGATCAGTGGCCACTCTCCTTCCGATGCATCATCGTACAGATCTAAAGAAGAGATCGAAGCCTGGCAGAAAGAAGACTCAATAATCACTTTTGGGATCGAGCTTGTAACAGCCGGAATAAAGAAAGAGGAAGAACTCGATGAAATACGACAGGAGACAGGTAAATTAATTACACATATTTTTAAGCTGGCTGTTAATGATGATATTTCACCCAGACTCGACCTGGTAAAAGATCCTGATTCAATCGGTAAAATGATGTTTTCGAATGGTTCAGAAGACAGAATGGAAGAGGGAACACCAGAAGTTCTTATCCCTCTCAAAGATAATCCACGGATTAAATCACTTAAAAACAAAGAGCGATTTTTCAAGGATAAGGAAGGAAAACCAGCCTCCAAAGCAAAGCTATTCCAGCTTAGAGATGGTATTTTTGAAGCTGTGATCGACCGTTTTTATAAAGATCCTACTCTTGCTGCCTGGGGTGAGGAGAACCGCGACTGGGGCGGCGCATTTGCGGTATACCGTGGACTAACGGAAGCTCTCCCCTATCAAAGACTCTTTAATTCACCCATATCGGAGGGTGCGATAGTTGGCACAGCAATAGGTTATGGAATGTGCGGAGGACGGGTTATCGCGGAAATAATGTACTGCGATTTTCTGGGCAGATCGGGTGATGAGGTTTTTAACCAGCTTCCGAAATGGCAGGCAATGAGTGGTAATCTTATACGCATGCCGGTAGTTATAAGAGTTTCAGTGGGTTCAAAATATGGTGCTCAGCATTCTCAGGACTGGTCTTCGCTGACAGCACATATCCCAGGTTTGAAAGTTGTTTTTCCGGCAACACCATATGATGCAAAAGGATTGATGAACACTGCATTACAGGGGACAGATCCTGTTATCTTCTTTGAAAGCCAGAGAATATATGATATTGGCGAGATGTTCCACGAATCAGGTGTCCCTGAGGGATACTATGAAATCCCATTTGGTGAACCTGACATAAAAAGAGAGGGAGATGATCTAACAATCCTGACGATCGGTGCAACATTATATCCCGCTATGAAAGTAGCTGATACCCTTCAACAGACATACAGTATCTCTGCAGAGGTGATTGATGCTAGGACACTAGTTCCTTTTAACTATCAACCAGTAATTGAGTCTGTTAAGAAAACAGGAAGGATAGTTCTCGCAAGTGATGCTTCTTCAAGGGGTTCATTTCTTAAAGATATGGCACAAACAATTACCGAACTGGCATTTGATTACCTGGATGCTCCTCCCGTGGTTGTAGGTTCGCGTAACTGGATAATCCCGGCATATGAGATGGAAGAGTACTTCTTTCCTCAGCCCGACTGGTTCCTGGATGCAATACATGAAAAGATCGTGCCTCTCAAAGGGCACACAGTAAAACATGATTTTTCTGCAGAAAAAACTATCCTGTTAAATAAAGAAGGTGTGTAATAGAGAAAATATTATATTTTTATAACTAAATGGTTATTATTTTTATAATACCAAACACCCCCTTCCCTGCCTTCCCCCACGTGGGGGACCGACCGGTAAGAAAACAGCCCTTTGGCTGTTTTCAGGGAGGGGCCAGGTTGAGCGATGGCCTACGCGGTAATCTGCCTGTCCCGCCTTGGCGGGAAAACGGGAAAGGGGGTATTTTTAATCCAGTTCCCTTTTTTAATATCTTTACATACTTTAATATTATTATATGGAACACATCATAGATAAAATTAAGAACAAAGCAGGGTTCATCATCGACATGGATGGTGTTATCTATCACGGTAACAAGCTATTGCCTGGAGTTACCGATTTTCTTGCATGGCTTGAGAGTGAAAATAAAAAATACCTCTTCCTGACCAACGCCAGTGAGCGTACACCTAAAGAGCTGCATGAAAAGCTGAAAAGACTTGGTATAAATGTGGGTGAAGAACATTTTTATACAAGCGCCCTGGCCACCGCAGCATTTCTCTCCAGTCAGAATCCAAATGGAAGTGCGTATATAATCGGAGATGCAGGAGTGATACATGCACTTTATGCAGTGGGCTTTACCACAAATAATGTGAATCCCGACTATGTTGTGGTAGGAGATACACATAGTTACAGTTTTGAAAAGATTGAACTGGCAATAAACCTTGTACTAAAAGGGGCACGGCTGATTGGAACCAATCCTGATATCAGCGGACCTGTTGAAAACGGAATTACCCCCTCCACAAAAGCCCTTATCGCACCTATTGAGATAGTTACAGGTAAAAAGGCCTATTTTGTCGGGAAACCAAATCCGCTTATGATGCGTATAGCATTGAAAAAGCTGGAAGTCCAGAGAGAAGATGCTATTGTAATAGGTGACAGGATGGATACGGATATCAGATGCGGACTGGAATCTGAAATAGACACCTTGCTGGTGCTCAGCGGAATAACTTCACGTGATGATATTGACAAATTCCCATATCACCCGCATTACGTACTTAACGGGGTAAATGATCTTGTATAAAAGGCAGAAGGCGGAAGGCGGAAGGCGGAAGGCGGAAGGCGGAAGGCGGAAGGCGGAAG
>CAZGKI010000047.1:0-10510 GCA_964526345.1 uncultured Rikenellaceae bacterium | reverse complement strand
TGGTTAGAGCGCATGATTCATAATCATGAGGTCCCGAGTTCAATTCTCGGTCTCGCTACAACGGAAAGCCCTGGCACAAAGTGCCAAGGGCTTTTTAGTCTTGAAGCTTCTGAGCTTGCTCAGTAAGGCATAAAAACTAAAAGGCCCTCACCACGCAAAGCGGGGCAGGGCTTTCCGTTGATAAACCCCTCTGCGCAGAATCACGGCCACGGGAATCCGGGGCCGTAATTCCCCGTCTCGCTACAACGGAAAGCCCTGGCACAAAGTGTCGGGCTTTTTTGTTTATTCAATCCTCAGTGCACTGGCCGGATTATAGCTGGCAGCTTTTATAGTCTGATAACTTATAGATAACCAGCCTATGACGAGTGTGATCAATGTTGCAAATATATATACAAGAGGACTTACCGATATCCTGCTTGCAAATCCTTCGAGCCAGTATCTTGATCCAAAGTAGGCAACCGGATATGCCAGGAGTGATGAAATAGCAATCAGGTAGACTACCTCTTTTGACAACAGACCAAGAACAACCTGGCCTGATGCACCATAGGTTTTCCTGATGCCGATCTCTTTTGTCCTTTTGTTGGTAATATACGTTATAAGACCTATAAGACCCAGGCAGGCAATGAATATTGCGAGGAATGAAAATATCAGGAAAATCTTTCCGGTTTTCATTTCCGATGAATAGAGATTATTCCATGTATCGGTGAAGAAATCATATTGAAATGGTTGCTGAGTGGTGAAAACCTGCCATTTATCTTCAATATCTTTAATTGTGGCCTGAACATTAATTCCTGTAAGTCTTACAGTGGCATACTGGTCGCCACCTCCGGGTCCCATAACTGTAAAACATACCGGATCTATAGCTTTATGCATCGAGGTAATATTAAAGTCTTTCATTACTCCGATTATTTTAAGCCTCTGGAATTGCTGCGGACCTCTTGGCTGGAGTATGTATTTACCCACAGGGTCTTTTAATCCCAGTGATTTTACTGCAGCTTCATTTATCAGCACTGCTGTTGAGTCTGTGCTATATTCCCGTGAAAAAAACCGGCCTTCAAGGAGATGAACCCCTAATGTCTGAGGAAAATCAAGACTTACCTGAGCCTGCTGAAGGAGATAGGTCTTCTTTTCAGGGTCCTCATCATTAAAGAAAGCATTATTATTAAAATTAGTTCCCGGAACCTGCCTCGAAAAGCCTACATTTTCAACGCCTTTTATCTGCAGTAGTTGATCTCTGAATGCACCAAGCTGTCTCCAGAAAGCATCGGGCCGGCGAATTACTATGAGGTTTTCCTTTTTGAATCCAAGATCTTTTTTCGTCATGAAATTCAACTGGCTGTAAACAATAATAGAACCAATAATTATTATAATGGAGACTGTAAACTGGAAAACTACAAGCAATCCCCGAAGCCGTTTGGACATTGAACCAGGGTTCATGGTTCCCTTTAATACCTCAACCGGATTAAATGATGCAAGTACAAATGCAGGGTAAAAACCTGAAGCTACGCTTACGATAATAATCAGTGCAATAAGGGAGAAAATTCCTGCAAAATTATTAAAAAGCCCTAGAGAAAGCTCTTTCCCGATGAGCTGATTAAAAGAGGGTGTGAGTGCAAAAGCAAGCAGGATAGAGAGAAGTGTTGCAAATGTTACAATAATAACAGATTCCCCAAGGAACTGGGCCACGAGTCCGGATTTATTAGCACCTGCCACTTTCCTGACACCAACCTCTTTGGCCCTGGCGACTGATCTGGCAGTGGCCAGGTTAACATAATTAATGATAGCAACAATTAGTATCAGGATTGCAATAACAGCAAAGATATAAACTGTTGTCAGTGACCCGTTAGGTTCCAGATTATACTGGGTTGCACCTTTCAGATGAAGGTCTTTAAGAGGTTCAAGGACATAGCTGAAATCATTACCGGCTTTTTTGAAATCATCAATCGAATATCCCAGAAACTGTTGAATCTGAGGTCCCACATACTTTGTCACCAATCCCTGTAGTTTATCCTGGAAAATCTTGCTGTCGGTTCCTTCTTTTAATACTATGTAGGTGTAAAAGTTATGACTCAGCCAGTTTTGATTGTTACCCTGACCGGGATATGTGCTCATGGAAGCAAGCATATCAAATTTAATATGAGAGTTATCAGGAACATTTTGTACGATCCCCGTTACAGTATAGAGAACAGTATCTGCTTCAACTATCATTTTTTGTCCAATCGGATCCTGGTCGCCAAAATATTTTTTCGCATATTTTTGTGTCAGTACCATGGAACGAGGCCTCACCAGGGCCGTTTTAGGATCTCCTTCCAGTAATTTGAAATCAAATACGTTGAAAAATGTTGAATCAGCAAAGAGAACTCCATCTTCATTGAATTTATTTTCACCGAACTTTATCAGCCAGGCACCAAGACTTCTAACCCTGGTGGCAGCCAGTACTTCAGGATAATCATTCAGTATTGCGCCGGCCATCGGAGCTGCCGTAACAGCCTGATCCAAAACACCCCCGCCCAGTCTTCCTACAACTTTTAGGCTGTAAATATTTTCATAGTTTTTATGGAACCTGTCATAACTGAGTTCATTAAACACATAAAGTGAGATGAAAAGGAAGCTTGTCAGACCTATTGAAAGACCTGCTAAATTCAATACTATATAACCGCCCCGCTTCTTCAGGCTCCGGCCCAGGTTAACAAAAAAACTCTTTATCATTTTTGTTTGGAGTTTGTGTTAATTAAATTTATTTTGATAGCAAAATGACTGGAAAAGATCCAACATGTTGCACAATATAAAAATTTAATTGAACTGATGCAACTTGTAAGAATAGCTTCCGTCTTTACTGCAAACTAACCATAAAAATGATGTTTCATAATTTCTTCAGGATTGCTTTCCGAAACATTTTAAAGCATAAAGGATTTACTTTTATCAACATAACCGGCCTGGCAGTAGGATTAGCTGCTGCCATGTTAATTCTGCTGTGGATAGAAGACGAACTCAGCTATGATAAGTTTAATGTGAATGGTGAAAATATTTTCAGGGTGGAAGAAGACCAGTTTTATTCCGGCCGGATTTATCACGTAACTGTAACACCCCACCCCAGTGGTCCTGTATGGAAGGAGAAGATCCCCGAGATAAGGGAACAGACCAGGATAAACCGTCTTCCCAGGATCCTGTTCAGAAAAGATGAGCTTGCATTTTATGAGTCATCTGTTTATGCCGTTGATTCAGGACTATTAAGAATGTTTACATTACCATTGTTAGTGGGCGATCCTGCCACAGCATTAAGCGCTCCCCATTCAATTGTACTAACAGAAAAGCTTGCTACAAAATACTTTGGTAAAACGAATCCTGTCGGCAGTTCACTTACCCTCGAAAATAAATACAGGTTTATGGTCACGGGTGTCATGAAAGATATCCCAGGGAATTCGATCTTCTCTTTTGAAGCTATTATTCCTTATTCATTTCTTAAAGAGATTGGAGCCATAAGCAATTCCTGGGGCAATAATTCAATATTTACCTATGTTCTTCTTACACAAGGTGCAGATATAAAAGCTGTTAATAAAAAACTAACAGATGTATACCTCGAAAACCTTCCCCAGGGTACCACAAAATTCCTTCTTTTTCCGTTTCTGGATATTCACCTTCATGCCCAGTTCGGGTTTGAGAAGAGCAACGGACCGGTGACAGCCATTTATATTTTCTCCCTGATTGCCCTGTTCGTTCTGTTGATTGCTTGTATGAACTTCATAAATCTTTCCACTGCAAGGGCTGCCAGTCGTTCAAAGGAGATAGCTATCAAAAAAGTTACCGGTGCTGACCGGAAAACCCTGGCGCTTCAGTTCATGTATGAATCTTTCCTGCTGGTTTTATTGTCAATGATCCTGGCACTTCTTCTGGTAGGATTATCCTTAAATGTGTTCAATAGTATTTCGGGAAAGAGATTCATTGTCTCTGATCTTCTGCAGGTAAAATTTCTGATCAGTTTTATTGTTGTCGGGCTGATAGCCGGTTTCATGTCGGGCATCTATCCGGCAATATATTTGTCTTCTGTAAAACCTGCCGCTATTCTGAAGGGTGAGATTATAACAGGAAAAGGTAATGGCCGTATTAGGCAAATTCTGGTAGTTATACAGTTTGCCATGTCAATACTGATTGCCGTTTCAGCAGTTTTTATGTATTTGCAGCTTAAATATCTTCAGGATAAGGACCTGGGTTTTGATAAGGATAACCTTATCTGTATTCCTATGGCTAATATGAAAAATAAATACTATTCACTGAAAAACGAACTTCTTAAAGAGACACTGATACAGGGTGTTACGGCATCGTGGCACAACCCGGTTAACATAGGCAGCAACTCAGGCGGAGCCAGCTGGGATGGAAAAGATCCTGACAAACAAGTACTTATTGGCACCAATGGTGTGGATTATGACTATCTTAAAACAATGAAAATGAAACTCGTTTCAGGACGGGATTTTTCAAGAGAATTTACTGGTGATCTTGCTAGAGATACAACTGGTAATTTTCTGATAAATGAAGAGGTGGCAAAAATTATGGATATTGGAGATCCGGTAGGTAAGAATTTCAGGTTTATGGGTCTGAACGGAACAATAGTCGGAGTAATGAAAGATTTTCATTTTAAAGGTGCCGACCAGCAAATAGAACCTGTGGCATTTGCTCTTGCTGATACTAACTTTTTGAGTTATATCCTGATAAGAGTGACTCCCGGAAAAACACAGGAATCGCTTAAAGCAGTCGACCGTATATGGAAAGAAATAATCCCGGAATATCCGCTTCAATACAGCTTCATCGATCAGGATTATGATCATCTTTTCAGAGCTCAGATAAGGTTAACGAGTCTGTTGAAATATTTTACCTTCCTGTCACTGATAATAGCCTGCCTTGGTTTATACGGGTTATCAGCTTATTCTACCGAACGCCGGACAAATGAGATCGGGATCAGGAAAGTTATGGGGGCCGATTCTTTTGCTGTGATCTATTCTATGTCGAAAGAATTTATGTTACTGATAGGGATCTCGATCATTATAGCACTGCCGGTGGGGTGGATAGTAGTGAATAATCTGCTTAAACAGTTCCCTTACAGAATAGAGGTCCATGTACCCATATTCATAGCTTTGGCGCTTGGTGCGATGACTCTGGCCATTCTCACGGTAAGTTTCCAGGCATTTAAAGCTACAAGGGTCAATCCTGTGGAAGCTCTTAAAATAGAATAGGTTAGCAAATAATAATTAACTAAAATAGTCATTTAAGATAATTATATGTTCAAAAATTTAATCATGCACAGCATCAGGTCTTTTAAAAGGCAGCGTGCATACGTTATAATTAATATCCTGGGGCTTTCAATTGGAATTGCCTGCAGTCTTTTAATAGCCCTTTTCGTAATTAATGAAGCAAGCTATGACAGGTATAATGTTAAGAAAGACAGGATTTTTAGGCTTATCCTTAATGGTAAGATTGGTGGACAGGAAGTTACAGTATCTTCAACGGCAGCAATTATAGGGCCAACAGTTCTTGAGGAATTTCCTGAAATTGAGGACTTTCTTAGAATGAATGGAAGGGGGCCTACTATTATTGAACACAATAAGCAGTCTTTTACAGAGGACCATCTGATTGAAGGGGATTCCTCATTCTTTAATTTCTTCTCAGTACCAGTAATAAAGGGCGATAAGGATAATTTGCTAAATGCCCCACGAAAACTGGTTCTGTCTGAATCAACTGCAAATAGAATATTCGGAAAAGAAGACCCTGTTGACAAAATGCTCAAGGTAGGATCAGATTCAGTACTCTATACAGTTTCCGGCGTTATGGCAGATATTCCGGAAAATTCGCATTTTAAAGCAAATATTATTGCTTCATTTATGACAAACCCAAGGTCTAGAGATCGTGAGTGGACAAACAATAGCTTCAGTACTTATCTTCTCTTAAAACCAAATTCAGATTATAGGAATGTCGATGCAAAATTCCCCGGCTTAATTGAAAAATATGTTGGACCAGAATTACAACAATTTATGGGAATATCTATAAGTGAATTCGAGTCCCAGGGAAATAAATACAGGTTCTATCTGCAAAAACTTACCAATATTCATCTTGACACATCTGTTGAACAGGAATTTAAACCATCAACGGATCCAAAATATCTGATAATTTTTGGAAGTATCGCCATCCTTATCGTTCTGATAGCCTCAATTAATTTTATGAACCTGTCAACTGCCCAGGCTTCAAGGAGAGCTAAAGAAGTTGGAATAAAGAAAATCGGTGGTTCATCAAGAGGTATGCTTATGGTACAGTTTCTCTCAGAATCCTTTATCCTTTCATTTATAGCGCTTATACTTGCCTTAATCCTTATTAAGTTGACTATACCGTATTTTAATAATTTACTTGGATCTAATCTCAGGCTTAGTTTATTTTCTAATATGCTTATAGTCCCTGCGCTGATACTCTTTTCTGTTTTTGTCGGATTCCTTGCAGGGAGTTATCCTGCACTTTTTCTTTCATCTTTCAGTCCTTATGAGGTACTTAAAGGAAATATTAAAAATAACATGAAGAATGGCTACATGAGGAGGGTACTGGTTGTTTTTCAGTTTACTGTATCAATTTTACTTATTATTGGAACAATGATTATGTACCGTCAGATAAAATATATGCTTAACAAAGATGTTGGCTTCAATAAAGAACAGTTAATTGTTATTAACAGGGCCGGAGCTCTGGGAAGTAAAGTGATGTCATTTAAAGAGGCAGTTAAGGAAATACCGGGAGTTATAAATATATCAAGCTCGACTGCTGTTCCAGGTCGTACAAATAATAATAATGCTTATATGCTTGAAGGAAGAAAAGATGAGACATTCCTTATGATGACAACATGGATCGATTATGACTACCTTGATACTTATGGCATGACACTCGCTTCAGGTCGCACTTTTAATAAACTTTATACCACTGATGAGCAAGCTTGCCTTGTCAACGAGGCTGCAATTAAAAATTTTGGTATTACCGACATTGAAAAAGTGAGATTTATGCAACCGCAGGACTCAGGTAAAGTTGATTATATTCCGATAATTGGGGTTGTAAAGAATTTCAACTTCAAATCACTGCGTAATCCTATTGATCCATGTATATTGCGGTTTAAAACCGATAATATTTTATGGGGTTATTTGTCTGTAAAGCTTTCAGAAAAGAATTATTCACAAACAATCGACCAGATTGAAAATAAATGGAAGGAGTTTACTGCCAATAGTCCATTGCAATATTATTTTGTTGATGAGGATTTTGAAAAGATGTACATTCAGGAAAAGCAGAATGCACAAATGGCAGTTATTTTTTCAATACTGGCAATCTTCATTGCGTCGTTGGGTCTCTTCGGGCTGACGTCATTTACAGTAGAACAGAGAACCAAGGAGATCGGGGTAAGGAAAGCAATGGGTTCATCAATAACAGGCATATATGTTGAAATTTCAAAAGAGATCATTATACTGGTTTCCATCTCTGCACTATTAGCCTGGCCTTTGATTTACTATATTTCCGGGAAATGGCTTGAAAATTTCTATTATCGTATAAACCTCAGTATATTTACATTTGTTGCAGGTCTTTGTATTGCCCTGGGAATTGCCATCATGACTATCAGTTACCGCATTCTGAAAGCAGCAAGAGTTAACCCTGCGCAGTCGCTTAAATATGAATAGTGTACTATTAAAACCACGAGTTACACAGTCCTGATAGCTATGTTTTACTTCAGTATTATTGTAACAATATTGTTCAATTCTTTTAATTTTATCACCCCCTTTCATTTTCCCCCAGGGGGGAAAGGTTTTATTCCTTCCCCTGTGGGGGAAGGCCAGGATGGGGGTAGATTTGAACGTAAGAAAATATATTAGTATTAAAATAAAAAACTGTTACGTTAATTGTGAAGAAATACATAGATATAAAAACCGTGCAACTCCGTGGTTAAGCTGCTTATTATATAATTTAGATATATGTTTAAGAACTACCTGGTTGTTGCTTTCAGGAATCTGCTGAAAAACAAGTATTTTACAATAATTAATATTATTGGCCTTGGTATTGCCCTGTCAGTTTGTATCGTGGCATTTTTCAATCATATGTTTCAGTATGAATTTGACAGGACGCACAAAAACTTCAACCAGATTTACCGGGTAACCTGCTTTCGGGATATGCAGGGCAGGGAGCAGGAGTATGGGATTGTCCCGGCAACACTCGGTCTTGAAATAAAAAAGGATATTCCTGGCATAGAGAAGGCAGCCAGGTTAATACGGACAAGTACCCCGGTAAAAATGGGAGATAACCTTTTCCCTTCACAGATTTCATATGTCGACCCGGAGTTTCTTGATATTTTCACCTTCCCTGCGATTTTTGGGGATATAAGATCTATCTCAAGCCAGGCAAATGTCCTGATAAGCCAGAAAATGGCTAATAGACTCTTTGGTAATGAAAATCCACTTGGCAAGACAATTTCCATACTAAATGATGATGGAAAGGAATTCACTTACACAGTAAGCGCAGTCTTTGCCGACCTGCCTGATAATTCAAGTTTCAGGATAGATGTCCTTTCCCATTTTGATAATTTCCTTCTCATGTGGGGGGTGAAGGACGCTGACTGGAAGCTTTGGACCAATGTATTATTTATCCAGGTTCCCGATAAAGCTTTTATTCCTTCAATCACTCAGTCGCTTAAAAGCTACCTGCCTGTGCAAAACAAGGCAAGGCAGGATTTCATAATAAACAGGTTCAATCTTATTCCTCTTAAAGACGTTGGAAAAAGTACAAGGACAATCTGGTCATCCGGTCTCTTTCCTTCGCTCCATCCTGCCGCTATGCTTGCACCTCCGGTAATGGCCCTCTTTATTCTGCTGATAGCCTGCTTTAATTTTGCCAATACTTCCAGGACCATTTTCAGCAAGAGACTTAAAGAGATAGGGCTAAGAAAGACTTTTGGAGGACAGAAGAAGCAACTGGTGACACAGTTTATGTTTGAGACATTCATAGTATGCTTTCTGGCTCTCTTTGCAGGCATTGCTCTTGCAGAATTCCTGGTGCCTGCCTATAGTAATCTATGGGCATATATGTCAATTCAACTTACCCTTACACGATATGCATTTTTCTGGATATTTGTGATTCTTCTTGTTCTTGTTACCGGTTTTTTGGCCGGTGTCTATCCGGCTTTGTATGTTAGTTCATTCAGCCCGGTAAGTGTAATTAAAGGGGAATCGGAGGTTAAAGGATCGGGTAAACTTTCCATGATACTTCTTACACTTCAGTTTTCAATTTCTGTTATGGCACTGGTTATGGGTATCGTTTTTTCGAGGAATGCAAGCTATCAGAAAACACTTGATCTGGGCTATGACAGGGATAAACTTATTGTCGTTCCGGTTTCACAATCAATCTTTACCTCTTTACGCGATGAAGTACTTACTAACCCTAAAGTAATATTAGCTGAGGGAACTCAGAACCATATTGGCTGGGGTAGCTATCGCAGACCTGTGAAGGACCAGGATAAACGTTTCGAAGTGGATGTCCTGGATATAGGACCGGGATATGCACAGACTATGGGTCTCCGGCTCCTGGAAGGCAGACTGTTCGACGAGACAAGAAAAGGGGCGGACCGTACGAATAATGCTATAGTTGTTAACCGAAAATTCGTTGATGCCCTGGGGTGGAAAGAGGCTGTGGGAAAGTATGTTACATTGTTTGATACAACACGACTGAATATCATCGGTGTGGTGGAGGATTTTTATACAAATGGTTTATGGCAAAAGATAGAGCCGACAATGCTGCGATTGTCACAGTCTGACAGATATGGTATTCTTGCGATCCGGGCCAATCCCGGCGATCTGGCAGGTATTCTGGAATATACAAGTCAAAAATGGAAGAGTCTTGCACCGAACTCTGTTTTCTCAGGTCGTCTTCAGGAAGATAATCTGCAGGAGGAGAAGGATATTAATGGCAGTATTTTGAAGGTAAATATCTTCCTTGCAATTATTGCTACTCTTCTTTCGCTTATCGGGATGTATAATATGGTCTCCCTGGATATTATAAAACGGACCAAGGAGATCGGGATAAGAAAGATACAGGGTGCTCCGCTTCATATATTAATGTTTCTTATAAGCAAAAAATTCCTCATAGTACTGGTTATATCTTCTATTCTCGGATGTGTGGGTGGATATTATATGTCGTCGATGCTGCTTGACAGTATATGGGACTATTTTGTCAGGATCGGGCCCGGTATACTGGTATTGTCAGTTTTAATAATGGTCCTGGCAACTCTTATTACTATTATCTATAAAATACTGAAAGCAGCATTAAGAAATCCTGTTGAATCGCTCAGGTATGAGTAAAAGAAAACCAACCCTCTGAATAGGACAACGACCCCCCACCCCCCCCGATGGGGAAAACGATCCCCCCCAACCTCCAACTTGACGAAACGACCCCCCACAACCTCCAACTTGACGAAACGCCCCCCCACCCCCCCTGAAGGGGGGCTAAT
>CAZGKI010000046.1:0-14032 GCA_964526345.1 uncultured Rikenellaceae bacterium | reverse complement strand
AAAAAGTGTGAGTGTGTGAGTGAGAGTGAGGAAAAAGATCGAGAGTGTTCGTTCGAGCTTACTCGCTTCCGCAACGCGGAACTTCGTCACTTCGTTCCTTGTCTCACTCTCACTCTCGCTCTTTTTCAGTACCCGGAGCGGGACTTGAACCCGCACAGCCGTAATGGCCACAGGATTTTAAGTCCTGCGTGTCTACCATTCCACCATCCGGGCTATATATTGTCTTGATCAATATTCGTACTTCCCTTACTTTTTCAAAGCATTTGACTATCTGAGAGGGATGGTGGAATGCCCTCCCCTGCAGTCTGGCTGCTCGCTAAAAACACCCAGCGGGTGTTTTAATTACGCTTGCCCCTACCATCCGGGCAAAATATTAAATTAGGTAGACTATTAATACGACTACAAATTTAGTAAGTTTTCGATATATACAAAGAGATGATGGAATGTTCATCCTTGCAGGTAGGCTCCTAAAAACACCTATCGCGTGTTTCCTTTATGATCGTCCCAACCATCCGGATGAAATATAGTCTTGTAGATCTCGAAGGTCTTGCCATAATATAGTCTTCCTTACCCTGAGCCCTTTTCACCCTGCACCTCGCACCTAAAGCTAGCACCCATCTGGTTCGGCAAATATATAAGAATTCCTGTTCTGCTGATATAAGAAGCCGGCACTGGTTATCTTCCCCACATATGTGGGATTGTTGACGGATCAAGCCCTGTCTTTATGGACTTCACATCGCCTGCCTTTGTAACAACAATTGCATAATTCCACCATTGAGATGTTGCTTTAAAAATATCATTAATCCTGTAGTACCTGTTTTTACCCTTTAAGGTTCCATCAGTATAGGTTTTGCCAAAGCAGTATGGGTCATATACTTCAAAATAAACCTGATCATCAACTATCCTGTAACCTTTGACAACGATAAAGTGTCCCCAGCCAACAGTATTCGCTACATAGAATTTGTCAATCCTCTGTGCAGGAGAGGCCTCCGGCCTTATGTAATACATATCAAGGCAAAGAATTATAATATTTCCCTCGTTAAGTTTTGTAGTGATAACCTGTTGAGATCCGGTAGCCGTCGATGAAAGATTAACAAAATAGTGTGGGATGCTGTTATCAGTCAGATATTGGTCAATATCACTTGTGTACCACCAGCCACCTGCCGGACGATAAGCTGCCCTTGCATCTTGGGGAGTTTTGGGAAAAGAGGGATTCGACCATTTTGCAGACATTGTTGTTGAGGTAGGGCCACAATTATTATATGAGTAAACACCAGTATTTTTCTGGTCGAGATACCATTCGTAATCCTTGTTGTTTGCATAAGTGTACTTGAGGAATCCTCCAAGTCCCCAGGAAAGCGTATATAAATTATTGGTAGCAGATACTTTCCATTCAATAATATTTGATTTATCTTCTGACCTTACGAGATAGGAGAAAGGAGGCTCATAATTATTCCTTGTTTTTTCACTGACTTGTAGTCTTCCGTTTACAGTTGCCACAGCACCTTCAGATAAGAGGAATCCGGCAACAATATCTTCAGCATTTGTCAGGGTTTCTGGGAAAGTTATATTGATCTTAAATTCATATACAGATAATTCAACATCAGCCTGCTGACCGATGATTACATAATAAATTATATCAGCCTCATCATTTTTCCTGCACGAGATACTTGATAATACCAGTAATGAAATCATAATTAGCCTGGGAATGCTTCTATTCATACATTTATTTTGATGATCGATGAATTTAATAAACATAGGGCAGGGTCATTTATTCATATAAATTTAAGAACTTTTTTCTTGCCGATATAATAATAATGACTTTTGTTCGGCTGGTAGGTCATACGTGGTCATGGTATTTAACATATCCAGGAGGCTTCTTAGAGTTTCGAATCTCAGGGCCTGTTTTTTGCAGATAAAAAAAAATTCTTATTTTTGCCCCTGTAATTGCGGGAGTAGCTCAGTTGGTAGAGCACGACCTTGCCAAGGTCGGGGTCGCGGGTTCGAGTCCCGTCTCCCGCTCAAACAAAAAAGGCTGCGCAAGCAGCCTTTTATTATTTACGAATGGCGACAACATGTTTACATGTTGGAGAAATGAGTAAATAATAAAAAGTGCCACGTAGTGGCTTTTTTGTTTGATAGCGACTCCAATTCGGGTCCGCCCCGAGCTTGCGAGGGGCAATCCCGTCCATTCTTAATGGCAAATTTTTATTGCGCCCCTCCGGGGCCTGGATTATCTTTTACAGCCTTTCGCCCCCGGTTGCACCGGGGGTTATTCATATCGCGCCACTAATGTGGCTTGAAGAAAAGTTGAATTGCTATATAAATCGTGTTAGCACCTAAATTTATATTCTGAGCCGAAGAGGCCAGGGACAATCCAGGCATTAGGGACTTTTTAGGATCTAAATCATTTTATCGGTCCCCAGTCAGTGAGTATATTGTTTTCGATATAGAGCCAGGTGTTTTTATAAAACCATTCTTCCTCGATGGTATTGCCGCTAATGGTCCTCTTTATCGTTTGTGGCTTTCCCCAGCTGTCCCTGACCATATCAGACGACATTCCTTTCCATATCTTTCCGGAAATAAGCCGTGCAGCCATATTTGAACCGTATTTGTTCTCGAGGTAAGTAAAGCGGCTTACCTGTTGCGGAGCCTGCTCCTGTGGTTCCTGGATGTTCTCCTGTTTCTGAACAACGGGTGCCATAACTATCTCAGGTTCATTCAACCTGGCATGACGCCTGAAGATATAACCTTCATAATCCTCAAAAACTACATGCAGATATGTGCTGTCGGAACCAATGACATCAACAATTGTATCGGATGGGATGATCAAAATTACAGATGTCAGATCATCCTTCTCCCCAAAGAGCCGGGTAGCCGATGTTGTAGTAGCTGTAAGGGTCACATCCTGATTTGAGGAATTATTACTTTCCAGATCCTGCAATATTGTTGTCCTGTTATCCTGTGCATGAATCATGCATACAGAAAGCAGGAAAAACGACGCAATAATAGATTTCTTCATATTGAGTTTTTCCTTAAATGAGCAAAAATTGTACCATAAAGAAGAAACAACAGACCTTTAAGATTTTTTTGTGATCAGCATTAACCCGTCTCTTACAGGAAGAATAACTTTTTCAATATCCTTCTGAACGCTTATCATTTCATTGAAATCAATTATTCCCCTTGTTTGCTGATCCATGGTGAAAGGATCAAGTACTTTATCCCCCCAGAGCACATTATCGGCAATTATGAAACCACCGGGTCTGATCTTACGTATAATCATATTATAGTACTCTGTATATTCACGCTTGTCGCCATCAATAAAGGCAAGATCGAATTCAAGGTCTAGTTCAGGAACGATATCCTGGGCCCTGCCTGTAAGCTGAATGATCTTTGAAGAGACTCCTGCCTTTCGAAAATATGACTGGCTGAATTCACTTATTTCGTCATTAAACTCGACAGTAAAAAGCTTGCCTCCGGGCTTAAGGCCTTTTGCCAGGCAGATTGCAGAATAGCCTGTAAAAGTGCCTATCTCGAGTATCTTTTCGGGCTTGATCATCATTGAAATAAACTCCAGCATTTTACCCTGGAGATGACCACTTACCATATTCGGATTGACAAACCTGATATGAGTTTCCCTGTACAGTTCTTTAAGAACAGGATCTTCCGGTGAAGAATGCTCCGTGATATACTTTTCAAGCTTCTGATCCATGCTTATTTATAAATCAGTGTTGACATTCCGGAAGGCTCAAAGATCTCATTTGCAATTTCAAGTAATTCAGATGAAGTAAGGTTGTCAATTTTAAGACATATTTCTTCGAGCGTATCTATCTTATTGAATACCAGAAGGCTTTTCCCCAGGCTTAACATCAGGTTCTCATGGTTTTCATATCCGCGTGCAAGATATCCTTTGATCTGGTTCTTTGCCCTGGTAAGTTGTATTGAACCAAGTTTTGATTTGCGAAGCTTGTTGAGCTCGGAAGATGCTATTGACAGACTTTTTTCAAGGTTTCTGGCATCAGTCCCGAAATATATTGAGAAGACTCCTGTATCGCAATATGCATTGTAGCTTGATTCAACATTATAAGCCAGGCCGTTTTTTTCCCGAAGCGAAAGATTAAGTCTTGAATTTAATCCCTGTCCTCCCAGGATATTGTTGAGAAGGAACATCCCCATGCGCTTTCTGTCTTTCAGGTTATAGGCAACATTCCCGATAATACAATGATTCTGCCAGGTCTCTTTCTTTTTTATCACCGTTGCAGGCTTATAAATTGAAAAGCCTTCCTTCCTTGATTTGTC
Source organism: uncultured Rikenellaceae bacterium (assembly GCA_964526345.1). Classification (GTDB taxonomy): domain Bacteria; phylum Bacteroidota; class Bacteroidia; order Bacteroidales; family VadinHA17; genus LD21. Next base: position 9,733 of record CAZGKI010000046.1, on the reverse strand, counting down.
TTTTGTAATAGAAACGGATCCGAAGTACTTAGTGAAGAGTTTAATTATTTTTTCGTCACGGACATTACCGACAGAACAAACGACCATCTGATGTGTGTTATAATTGCTTGATATAAAGTCATATAAACTTTGCCTGGCGAATGACTTAACCGAAGCAGGAGTACCAAGTATATTGCGGCCAAGAGGCTGATCTGAAAAAACCATCTCCTCAAAATCGTCGAAAATAAGTTCAGCAGGATTATCGAGATATGAATTGATCTCATCAATTACCACATCTTTCTCCTTTTCGATCTCTTTTTCAGGGAATGATGAATTGAAAGCTATATCGCTTATTGTATCTAGAGCTTTTTCAAAATCTTCAACCAGCACTGAAGCATGGACTGCTGTCTCTTCCTTTGTGGTATATGCATTAAGCTCTCCGCCCAGGCTGTCGAGGCGGCTGAGTATATGATATGCTTTATGTTTTTTTGTCCCTTTAAACAGCATATGCTCTATGAAATGAGCCATACCATGTTCGTTTTCTTTTTCATCACGGGAACCTGTGTTGATAATCAGTCCGCAGTGGGCTACCATTCCTTCTGTTCTGTGATGGACAAGTCGTATGCCATTATCGAGTGTATGGTGAAGAATATGCATAATTGCGTTATAGTCAGGCTGCAAATGTACCTATTCGGTAAAATGAAAGCAAATTGATTTTTTTAACACAATGTTTTGCTTACTCAAAATTGAAATATATATTTGCAATCCGAAAAGGAGGTGCCATAGCTCAGTCGGTAGAGCAACGGACTGAAAATCCGTGTGTCCCTGGTTCGATTCCCGGTGGCACCACTTAAAAAAGAGTGAGAGTGTGAGTGAGACAAGGAACGAAGTGACGAAGTTCCGCGTTGCGGAAGCGAGTTAGCTCGAACGAAGACTCTTACTCTTTTTTCACACTCTCGCTCTTCCTCTCAAGGGTTTATAAATTTCCTGTTGACGGATTTGGTGCTGGTTTTTTCAACGATCACGTTGTCAATGCATTACAGACAGTAAATTGCGTAAAAACCGTCGCTAATAATCTTGTCAAAGTTTGTATGTGGGTTAATAGATAATAGTTATATTTGGATAGATTGATAAATATTGTCAGAATTCATATTCTTTGAGCCAATTCCCATAACTAAGGATCTCAATCAGATATCACTGTGGTTAGGTATCATTATAAAATTAAAGGTGACATTCAGAACTGAGGAAATATTTTCTCCCTTCTCAAGGATATCTTCATCACCTTCTTCATAATACCAATTGATCATAAGCTTTTTATTCTTCAATTTAATAGTTTCAATTTTCTTAAGCAGAGAAATGTAGAATTTAATATTGTTTGTGTTAAGATAATCTAGATAAAAATCAACGCAAGTAAGGTCAGCAGGATCAAGAATGTATTTATCAACCCAATCTTCTATTTTTTTAAAGAATTCAGTTACATTTTCAATCATTGAATGACCTATTATTTTAAAAATCCCATTGGGGTTAAGAATAATCTCAGGTGTGCGTTTCGAAGGTAATATTTGTAGTTTCTTTACTGACATTTAACTGATATTAAAATTGAAAACTATCATTGTCTCTTTTCAATTAGACTGAATTGATTGCAGAAAGGCTGTCAAAAATGGTAGTAATTTTGATTAGCACAAAAATACTGATGGTAAATGAGAACAGATAGGCGATTAACCATTGTTAGAACCTGGATATTACTTTAAATTCTTACAAAGGATTCTGTCGCATCCAGATTTGAAAATGAAGTTTTGCCAATCTAAGCAAATCTTGCTTCAATAAGTTCGCTAGAAGGCCGGTTTGTACCACAACCTTAAATCGCAGACCCCTGTAGATCAATAATTTGCTGGTGTCTTTAAATTTCTTGGTGACGGAATTGGTGACTAATTTAGTAACGTGCACATAATCAATTGCATAATAACAATTATTCTATTTAAGTTGGCATATTTGAATATAGGTTACCCTGGTATCCCAACACTCCGTAAATGTTGCCAGCTTCAAAGCGTGCGGTGACGGGCCTACGGCTCCTGTAGCCAGCAATGATAAAGATGTTCCTTTACACCTTTGTACCTTTAATTCCTGGTGCCTCCACATCTATAAATCGTAAAACCCTAAAGGCCAACGACCTACGGGATTTATATTTTCAGCAGAGAATCAATTTATTTAGAGATCCCTTATTAAAATGAAAAGGCTCATGTGAATATTGTCAACATATTTCTGTATTTTCTGATATTTCATTAACTTATAAATAAATATTTCTTGTATATTTCAATAATTTAGATAAAAACATAAATAATTTTAATTAAAAACTATTAATTCAATAAATTATGTTCGACAGAAATAAGAATAATGATGCTCTTGGGGCAGTTAACCGGGGTGTACCTTGTGAATCAGGGCTATGCACATTATGTGATTCGGCTTGCAAAGGAAAATGTGAGACATGGCTTTCCTGTATGGAAGGAAGAAAAATGTTATATCCTCGTAAGTTTGGATATTCAACAGCCGGAGGAGACAACATCACTTCTCTTGGAATAGGATACCATGCAATTCGTATTCAGGGTTATGCCTACGGCTCTTCTGGTCTTGACAAAAACCTTTCAGATGATCCGGATGATTGTATTTTTCCGAACGTGAATATCGAAACGGAATTTGGTAACGAAGTTAAGACCAAATGCAGGATTCCGATAATGACAGGAGCTTTGGGATCGACCTTTATTGCCGAGCGTTATTGGCCATCATTCGCAGCCGGTGCAGCATTAGCTGGTTTTCCGATCGTTATCGGTGAGAATGTCGTAGGAGTCGACAAAGACTCAGTTATAAAGAACGGGAAAGTTGTAAAATCCCCTGAAATGGAAAGAAGGATAGAATATTTTAAACGGTATTATGATGGATATGGGGCTATTATTGTCCAGATGAACGTTGAAGATACAAAGAATGGTGTTGCTGAGTACATAATCGGAAAATATGGAAATGAAGTAATAATTGAACTTAAATGGGGTCAGGGAGCGAAAGATATCGGAGGTGAAATTCAGGTTACTGATCTGGATTATGCTCAATTCCTTAAAGGACGCGGATATATAATTGATCCCGATCCGACTGACCCGATAGTAATTGAAGCATATAAAAACAGAGCTATTATATCGTTTGCCCGTCATAGCCGGTTAGGAGCAACAGATAAGCATTCACCGGGGGAGACACGTGATAGTTTTTTTGAAAGCATAGATTACCTCAGGAAAATCGGATTTAATAGAATAAGCCTTAAAACCGGAGCTTACGGTATGGAGAATCTTGCAATGGCTATCAGGTATTCGGCTGATGCAAAACTTGATTTACTCACAATTGACGGAGCCGGTGGCGGAACAGGGATGAGCCCGTGGAATATGATGCAAAACTGGGGAATTCCTTCTCTGGCTTTACATGCAAAAACTTATGAATATTGCAGCATTCTTGATAAAAAAGGAATAAAAGTACCTGACATTTCATTAGCAGGCGGATTGGCACGTGAAGATCATTTATTTAAAGCTCTTTCATTAGTATCTCCTTATGCCAGGTTAATTTGTCTTGGAAGGGCTCCTATGATTGCAGGCTTTCTTGGAAGCAACATAGAAGGAGTATTTCATCCCGAAAGAAAAGCCATCCTTAATGGTCATTGGGATGTACTGCCTCCTTCAGTTACAGAATATGGTAAATATCCTGAAGAAATATTCGCTATGTGGGAAACTATTAAGAATAAGGTAGGCACCGACGAGATGGAAAAAATTCCAGTCGGGGCAGTTGCTTTATGCGGTTACGCCGATAAGCTCGCTTGTGGATTACAGCAATTTATGGCAGGAGTAAGAAAGTTTAATATTTCTCAACTTAGCAGAAATGATTTGATAACTGCGAATCGGGAAACAGAAGCAATAACAGGAATACCATTTATGACAGATGCCCTCGATAATAAAGCAAAGATAATATTGAACTCATAACCAATTAAATATAAATTTATTCTTATAAAATCAGTTTTGTGTTGATTTCGGACCTATTCCTGAGAGTTCGATCTGCTTTTTTACATGCAAACGGGCCTATAATCAACAATTGTGTTGGGTTTGATACTTTGTCAGATGTGCTGAGAGATAGTTTATTAGTTGTATCTTTGACAATATGAAACTTGCATATATAGGAACATATCCTCCACGGGAATGTGGAATTGGGACTTTTACCAGGAACCTCTACAATTCCATGATAATAAATAATGGAACAACGAGAGAATCAAGAGAAGGATTCATTATAGCCCTGAACGATCATGAGCTGACCTACGATTATCCTGAGGAAGTTAAACTAACAATCCGGCAGGAACATCAAAGAGATTATTTAACGGCAGCAAAATTCATTAATCTCAGCGGTGCTGACCTTTGTATACTCGAACATGAATTTGGAATATTTGGCGGGCAAAATGGCGTTTATATTCTTCCTTTGCTTCACCGACTTGAAATTCCACTGGTCGTCACACTTCACACAATTATTAAAAGTCCTTCGTACGACGAAAAAGCTGTATTGGTGGAAATATGTAAAATGGCTACAAAAGTTGTTGTTATGAGCCATAAAGCCATCGAGTTTCTTACAACAATCTACAACATAGATAAAAGGAAGATTGTATATATTGAGCATGGTGTGCCGGATATTCAATATAACCAGCAACGTTCCAAAAAGGAATTCAATCTCGAAAATAAAAAGGTCCTGCTTACCTTTGGTTTTATCAGCCGGAATAAAGGGATTGAGACAGTAATAAAAGCTTTGCCGAAAGTTATTAAAAAGTATCCTGATGTTTTATATATGGTTTTGGGGAAAACGCATCCGAATGTTTTTAGGTATTCCGGCCAAGAATACCGTATCTATCTTCAACAGTTAGTTAAAAACCTTAAGCTGAGTGAACATGTTTTTTTCCTGAATGAGTTTCTTAATCAAAAGGAATTGTTTAAATATTTATCAGCGTCAGATATTTATGTTACACCCTACCTGAATGAGGCCCAGGTTACCAGTGGTACACTTTCCTATGCTATTGGTGTTGGTTCGGCTGTTGTTTCAACACCTTACTGGCATGCAACAGAATTGCTGGAGGAAGGAAGGGGAAGGCTTTTTAATTTTAATGATTCAGATGGACTTTCTGATATTTTAATGGAATTGTTTGATAAACCGGATGTATTGGAAATGCTCCGGCAAAAGGCATATAATTATGGCAAAGAAATAACATGGCCTAAAACCGGAGAAAAATATTGCTCAGTTGCTGAAAAAATTCTTTCCAGTAAGCCAGCAGTAATGACTAAAAAAGAAACCATTCTTGATCTGCTCATTCTGCCTCCATTTTCACTTACTCATATTTTACGTTTAACTGATGATACAGGGATCATTCAACACGCAAAATTTGGTATTCCAAATTTAAAAGAAGGATACTGTCTGGATGATAATGCAAGAGCCTTACTTATGGTACTAATGGCATACAGACAAAAAAAGGATCCCGAAGCCCTGAAATTAGCTCCCATATATTTAAGCTATATCAACTATATGCAAAATAAAGACGGGACTTTCAGGAATTTTCTCAGTTTCAACCGGAATTTTCTCGATGAGGTAGGTTCAGAAGATTCTTTCGGAAGAACCATTTGGGCTCTTGGATACCTTATTGGTAATGCCCCTAACGATGCTTATTTTCAGGCCGGCAGATTAGATTTTTTTGATGCATCCCCAAATTTTGAAAAACTTCAGTCTATCAGAGGGATTGCTAATACGGTGGTAGGTATCAGTTATTACCTCCGGAGAAATCCAGCGGATGACTCAATGACACAAATATTAAGGAATCTCAGCTTTAAGTTAATCAAGCATTATGATGAAAACAGATCTTCTGACTGGAAATGGTTTGAATCATTAATGGCTTATGATAATGGGGTATTACCCCTTGCTCTTTTACATTCGGCACAGATACTAAAAGACGATAAAATAATCGGGACTGCTTTGGAGTCCATGGACTTTTTAACAGAACATACAATTAAGGATGGTTATTTATCGATAATTGGTAATGAAAAATGGTATAAAAAAGATGGTGAACGTTCTATGTTTGCACAACAGCCAATAGATGCCATGGCAATGGTCTTAATGTACCATCAGGCTTTTCATCTGACAAAGGATAAGAAATATCTTAATAGATTATTTGCCTGCTTCATGTGGTTCCTGGGAGAAAATGATCTCAGGATGAGTTTGTTCGATTTTGAAACCAAAGGGTGTTGCGATGGTTTTGAGAGTTATGGGGTAAATCGAAACCAGGGTGCAGAAAGTTCCCTTGCCTATCTGATTTCTCACTTAACAGTTCTTCAGGCATTTGAAGAGTTCGAAATATAATATTAAGAGGATGGCACCAGCAATTGAAATGGAAATTATACTATAAATTGTGTTAATAAACAGATATAATAATAACCCGATCCTTACAAAGGATGATGTGCCTTATCCGGTGGCTACAGTGCATAATGCAGGTGTTATTAAATACAACAACAGGTATATAATGATTTTCCGGTCTCATAAACTTAACGGAAGAAGTATATTGGGTAAAGCAGAAAGTGATGACGGATATAATTTTAAAGTTGATAAAGAACCTTTCATGGTTCCTGCTGCCGAAGGGATATTTAAAGAGTATGAAGAGTACGGTGTTGAAGACCCCCGGATTATTTTTCTCGACGGTGAATATCTTATAACTTACAGTGCCTATTCAAGATATGGCGTACGCGTTGGTCTTGCAAAAACAAAAGATTTTAATTCCGTTGAACGGTTCTCTCTTATCACAGAGGCTGATTACCGTAATGTTGTAATCTTTCCTGAAAAATTTAACGGTTTATACGCACGACTCGACCGTCCTCATTCTGAAATATCGCCATGGTCAATCTGGATTTCCTATTCTCCCGACCTCATGTATTGGGGCGAATCAAAATTAATAATGAAACCGGTTCAGTATCACTGGGATGAAATGAAAATAGGCCCGGGAGCGCCTCCGGTTAAAACTGCACGTGGATGGTTATGCATTTATCACGGTGTATTTCCTACCATGGACGGATGCGTTTACAGATTGGGTGTTGCTTTACATAATCTTGAAGATCCTTCTCAAATAATTGCTGTAGGTGATGAATGGATTTTGCAACCGGAAGAAGTTTATGAAATAACGGGTTATGTGCATAACGTAGTGTTCACCTGTGGTGCTGTTCCCGAGAAAGATGGAAGCATTAAAATCTATTGGGGTGGCGCCGACAAGGTGATGTGTGTGGGTACAGCAAATATTGAAGATCTTGTTGATCATTGTTTGAATAACTCAAGAAAGGCGATATAGTACGAAAGTTAAAAGTTATAAAGTTATAAAGTTGAAAGTTATTATGTCTTTTATATGAAGATAGCCGTATTAGCATCTGTTGCATGGCGGACTCCCCCAAGAAAGTATGGACCATGGGAACAGGTTGCTTCGAATATTGCTGAAGGCCTCATTGAAAATGGAATTGATGTTACTTTATTTGCTACCGCTGATTCTATTACAAAAGGCAAACTGGAATCTGCATGTGATCATTCCTGGTCAGAATACCATGATGTTGACCCGAAAGTCTGTGAGTGTCTTCATATAAGCAACTTAATGGAGCAGGCCGATAAGTTTGATTTGATTCATAATAATTTCGATTTTCTTCCACTAACTTATTCCCGTTTGATAAGAACACCCATGGTAACTACCATTCATGGCTTTTCTTCTCAGAAAATATTGCCGGTTTATAAAAAGTATAATAATATCAGCTATTACGTTTCTATAAGTAATTCTGACCGAAGCCCTGAGCTTGATTACATTGCAACAGTTTACAATGGAATTAATCCCGATGAATTTACGTTCTGTGCTGAACCAAAAGATTATCTGCTGTTTTTCGGCAGGATCCATCCCGAAAAGGGTACCTCTGAATCCATCCAGATAGCCAAACTATCCGGGAGGAAACTTATCATTTCCGGTTTAATTCAGCATCAGGAATATTTTGACAGTAAGATTAAACCATTCATTAATGATGATGACATTGTATATGTTGGTAATTCAGGACCGTATGAAAGAGATAAACTCATGGGTGAAGCTTTTGCACTGTTGCACCCGATCAGTTTTGAGGAGCCTTTCGGATTAAGTGTCGCAGAATCAATGCTTTGTGGAACACCCGTTATCGCGTTTAACAAAGGTGCTATGCCGGAATTAATCTTTGACAGGAAGACCGGATTTTTGGTTAACACTTTAAATGATGCAGTGGAAGCGGTAAATAATATTAATTCTATTGACAGAAGATATTGCAGGGATTATGCTGTCTCAAAATTCAGTTGTCAAAAAATGATTGAAGGATACCTGGAAGTTTATAAGGATGTTTTAAAAACACATAATCAGAAGTCAAATCGATAGCTGTTTCCAATGTTACTTAAATGTCTATCCATCCTGACAATTTCGTATCTTATCAAAGAATGGGGTTCTTTTTTCTTCAACGCATTTTACAGCGTAAAGATAAAGCGCGGCAGACCACGTTTGCCAGTTCTGTCCCATAGCTTTGCCGTCCTGGGCTTTTAACCATTCATTAAACCCGAAATCAATATTTCTGTTATTTGAGGTTTTAATAAGCCGGGTAAGTGCTATGAGCTTTTTCTCGGCAAGTATGTATCTTTTAGCCGCGACTAAAACTGCCACGTAAAGGCCACAAATAAATGGCCATATACCTCCATTATGGTATTCACCCGGATTGTTATATATTGAATATCGTGCACGCCAGTCAGGATCTTCAGGTTTAATAAAAGGGAAGAAATTAGGTGGCAGATCAACTGCCAGCTCTCCTCTTTTTCTCATTTCTGCACATTCTTCTTCGATCCAGGAAATCATTTCTTCAGCACGGGAGGGTGATGCTATGCCCGACAAAATGGCCAGGCTATTACCAAGCAGATCAAAGCGTTCGCTGCTGTAGATTTTATAAGACCATAAAGCATAGTAGGGTTTATGTTTTACCACAAGGCCTTCGTGGACATGATGGTGCATGCTTCCTCCGGTAATGGTGAACCTGCTCATTTCGTGGCGTACCATGTTTGCTTCTTTGTTCTGACCCAGGAGTTGCAGATAGCTGTAAACCAGTGTGTTCACAAACAAGCCATATCCCATGACCCATTGTTCATCGCGCCAATCACTTGTAGGCTGCTGGGCAACCAGGTATCGATCTGCCGGGCTTTGATACGTCATCCATGTCAGGGCTTTATTGACAGCGCCATGAAGAAAATCATGCTCACCTGATAATTCTCTGAAAATGGCAGCACCCATTAAAAACAAAGGAGTTGAATCACTTGAACCACGATCTTCCTTGTCATGTACCAGTGAAGGGATATGACCATGTTGCGTCTGATTTTCTGCCAGAGTTTCCAGTACTCTGCGGATGCTCATTATCAGCTTATGATTCTCAGAAACAGCAATTCCCAGGATGGAAAACATGATATCCCGTGTATACGGCTCCGGATAACCCCAGCCTGCCGTACGAGGAAGTCCATGGTATGGTCCGTGAGCATTATGAAGAAGCACTTCAAGAGCTGCATTTTTTGCAGCTCTTATTTCCTCCCGGTCTGTAATTTGCATTGATTTGGTGGATTAGGTTATTCCCAGTTTATCGTTCATGATTTGAACAAAACGTTGCGCTACAACACG
>CAZGKI010000045.1:11275-14664 GCA_964526345.1 uncultured Rikenellaceae bacterium | reverse complement strand
TAACTGTTGAGAACAAGAGATCAATTAATCAAAGGCTCCGTAAGGGGCCTTTTTTGGTTCCTGCAGGTGGATATATCTTTCGCAACTACAGAGAGACCTTAAATTCCAGCTTTTTAAGAAAGCCTGAGCGCTTCCTTATTTATTCCTTTTTAAATAATCCCCGGCTTTAAAATATGTATAATAATAATATTTTTAAAGCAATATTAATTAACCTAAATTTAGGGTTCAGTCAAATTATATCATTTCAATAAAACTCACAAGTTCCTGATAAAAACATTTTTTCGATGAAGGATAAAGTGCTTTATAAGATTCATGTAACAGGATGGGTTCAGGGTGTGGGATTCAGATGGAGTGCCGCAAAGGAGGCTGCGGATCGGGGGATTAATGGTTTTGTTAAAAATTTATCCGACGGAAGTGTTTATATAGAGGCTGAAGGTTCCAGGGAACAGTTAAACGCTTTTGTTGAATGGTGTAGAAAGGGCCCGGGTTTTGGTCTGGTGGAATCTGTAAATGCGGAGGTTTTTCCTCCTGTCAATTATACAGATTTTCGTATTGAACATTAATATTTTAAGATTTTGATTATGTTGTCAACGTATTCTTTCATCCTTTCATAATGTGAACCTTTCCAGTAAACCCGGTCACAATCAGGACACTTTTTAAATTTGTAATAATATTGCAGGGTTTTAGGTAATAAACGGTGCGAGATTTCTTTTTTTGAAACATCTTCTAGTATGCCATTACATTCCATGCAACGGGAGAAAGGCAGGATCTGGTTCTTCAGATCAAACCGTAGGAATACTTCTTTCAATTGCTCATCAGGATAACGGGAACGTATCCAGTAACCATGAGTCACCTTTTTGTTTTTGAGCAATTCTTTATCACGGGTCAGAATAATTCTATAATTTGCCACAGCCATATTTATGATTTCCTGATCATTAAAGCCTGTCTGGTAGTAAGAGTCAAAGCCTGATAATCGAAGGTATTTTGTAAGTTTTCCCAGGTGAACGTCAAGGATAAATTTCACTTCCCGCAGAGGTTTTGCTCTCAAATGTGTGACAGAAGTTATATCGAAACTTTCGAAGACAGGATAAACAGATACGATATCCCCATTCTTAAGTTTATATGAAAAATCGACTGGCAGACTATTCACCAGGATCAGGTCGATTTCGACATGTGGTACACCCAGCGCCTCTATGGCATCTTTGACAGATGGATTACCGTTAAAGAAATAAGGAAAGAACTCCTTTTTCTTCTCCAGCGGCAGAAAATCATTCAGTTCTTCATAAAACCTGAAACAAGCAAGGTTCATATCTGTCTTGCATTTGCATACCCGTTGCCAACAGGTTAAGTGCATGATAAGGCTAGTTTGCGGATCGTCAATATATTTTATAGCTTCAGGGAGCTCATAATAACGATTTCACTCATCGAACCGATTGATAACCTCCAGGTATTCCATTTTTAGACAAAACTATCTGCCATAATCGGTTCCATTTACGGTTTGCATGGTTGTAAGTGTCAGCACCTTTTTGTCGGATGACCATCTTGAAGATGTTTTATTTATCCCGCCATATTCCTCTTTGCTTACAACTATTTCATCAAGGTTGAAAGTAAATGGAGTGGCTGTAGTTTTTTCCCCTTTGGTAACGAAAGTTCTCTGGATTGTAATTGTCTGAAGATCCTGCTTAACTGACAAGGTTATTTCATAATCCTTGAATTCTGTATCACTCTTTGAGTTATCCATAAGCCATAAGCCTGAAAAATCTGCCGGGGACTGAGCATCTGAAACAGAAGAACAGAGAAACAAGTAGAGGACAACCAGAGATCCAAAGATAATATTAGTCTTACTGGGGGAAAATCCATTTTGTTTCATAAAGTAAAGTTTTATTGATTAATGATTAATTGCAAACCTAAAAGTAAAAAATTTAATAATACATTCTTACTTCCTGTCTTTACCTGAAAACTGACGTCTTGATCGCATTAAGTCAGTTAGTTTATAATTTGCAGAAATAAATAAAATCAAGAAGAACGAAAAAAAGTATCATCAGTATCTGATCAGCAGTCGACATTACATTATTTTATCAATAATAAATATGCAAATAATAATTTTTTAGTTAAAAGTGCCACGAAATAGATTTCTTTGCAAAATATTTTAAACGAGCATGGACAGATCCAGACAGAAAAGGCAGGAAGGAACGCTTCAGAACAGAGGATTATTCAGCCTGCTTGGGCCATACAGGGGGATGGTAATTTTACTGATCATCATGGCTCTGGCGGGAAGCAGCATTAATCTGCTCATTCCCAGGATTATTGCGCGTAGCATAGATGCTTTTTCAGCTAACCGGTTCAGTCCCGGAACAGTAATTACTGAATTTCTAGTAGCTGCTGCCGGAATATTCCTTTTCACATTTCTGCAAAGCATATTACAGACATTTTCAGCAGAAAAGGTTGCTAAAGACTATCGTAACAAGCTGGCAGATAAAATATCGCATCAGAGCTATTCTTTCATTCTGAAGTCAAATCCTTCAAAGCTTCTGACAAATTTGACTTCCGACATGGACTCGGTTAAGATGTTTGTTTCACAGGCTTTTGTTACGATAATTTCCTCCCTTTTTGTAATTACCGGTGCAGCGGTTTTGCTAATAATGATAAACTGGAAGCTTGCCATTGCTGTTCTTTTGATCGTACCAATAATTGCCACTGCCTTTTTTATCGTATTTCGCAAGGTAAGAGTACTTTTCAGACGAGGCAGGGAGGTTATAGATGCTCTTAACAGAATAATCAACGAGAGTATAATGGGTTCGGCACTAATCAGAGTCCTGAACTCACAGCTGCCGGAAAGCCAGAAGTTTCTGGAAAAGAACCTCGAGTCGCAGGATCTTGGATTATCGATAGTACGTCTCTTTTCAGTCCTTATTCCCATAATTATGTTCGTTTCAAACCTGGCTGTTGTAACAATCCTTGCTCTCGGAGGTCATTTTGTTGTGAATAATTCACTGACACTTGGCAACTTCGCAGCCTTCAACAGCTACCTTGTAATGCTCATATTCCCGGTGATGATGATCGGGTTTATGAGCAATATAATTGCCTCGGCCACTGCATCATACGGAAGGATCAAACAGGTTCTGGATGAACCTCCGCCAATAGAGACAGGAACGATAAATACTGACATAAGGGGTGATATAATTGTGAAAAATGTTTCACTGAGTTATGACGAAAAGCCAATCCTGAAAAACATCTCATTCTCTGTCAGGGCGGGCAGTAAGAGTGCTATCATAGGACCTACTGCAGCAGGGAAGAGTCAGTTGCTGTACCTTCTTACAAACCTTATTCCGCCTGGTTCAGGTACAATTGAATTCGACGGGATCTCAATTGAAAAATATTCCAGGGAA
>CAZGKI010000045.1:0-11265 GCA_964526345.1 uncultured Rikenellaceae bacterium | reverse complement strand
CGGCTTTGTATTCCAGGACAGTGTTATTTTTAATATGAGTCTCAGGGAAAACATTGCCTTCAACGATATAGTAACGGAAGGGTCACTAAAAAAGGCTATAGAAACGGCGGAACTGACCGACTTTATTGAGTCACTTCCGGAAAAGCTTGAAACAGTTGTTTCTGAAAGGGGGACCAGCCTTTCAGGCGGACAAAAGCAAAGGATCATGCTGGCCAGGGCCCTTGCTTTGAATCCAAAGATCCTGCTGCTCGACGATTTTACTTCCAGGGTAGACAGGCAGACCGAGAACAAGATCTTATGCAATATTGAAAACAATTACCCGGCCATGACGCTCATTTCTGTTACACAGAAGATTGCACCCGTAAGAAATTTCGACCAGATAATACTTCTCATGGAAGGAGAAATAATAGCTTCCGGTAAACATAAGGACTTAAAAGAGAGTTCCCCTGAGTATATTCAGATTTACAGTTCTCAAAAAAGCACCCGGCATTATGAACTATAATCTGAACAGAGCATCCGAAATAACCGGACAGAAGCAATCGGCACTGGCATCGCTGAAGAAACTGGTGACAATCATCGGGGGAGAGCGCCGCAACATGATCATTGCCTTTTCTGCAATTTTTCTGAATGCCGGGCTAACCCTGCTGGGACCATACCTCGTTGGTTATACAATCGATACTTATGTAGTGGCAAAACAATATCATGGGGTTATTCTTTTTTCAGGAATCCTGGTTATGATGTACGTGACAGCCTTTGCCGTTAACTATGCTCAGATGCGGATGATGGGCGGAATAGGACAGCGGATGCTGTTCGGTCTGCGGAATTCTGTATTCAACAAGCTGCAGGAGCTGCCGGTTGACTTTTTCAATCAGAATAAAGCCGGCGACCTCATATCGCGAATTAACAACGACACCGACAAGGTGAACCAGTTCTTTTCACAGTCGTTGATGCAGTTTATAGGCAGCCTGATAACAATGACAGGAGCAGGGATCATTCTGCTTGTTATTAACCTGCCATTGGGACTTGCGGCTCTGTCGCCGGCACTGATCTTATTGATTTTTACAAAGAGCGTTTCGCCATGGGTCAGGAAGAAAAATGAAGCCAGCCTGAAAAGCCTTGGCAATTTATCAGCGGAAATCCAAGAGAGCCTGGCAAACTTTAAAGTGGTGATAGCCTTCAACAGGAGGGATTATTTCCGTAAGCGATTTGAGGAGGCAAACCATGAGAATTATTCCAGGTCGGTACAGGCTGGTATTGCAAATAATATCCTTTCTCCGGTTTATACCTTTGCTTCAAATGTCGGACAGCTGATAGTCCTTTCTCTTGGAATCTGGCTTATAATTAAAGGATATTTTTCCATCGGACTTTTAATCAGTTTTATAGCTTATATCACCAATTTCTACAATCCCCTCAGGCAGATGGCGGCATTGTGGGCCAATTTTCAGCTGGCTCTCGCAGCGTGGGACAGGATCTCATTTCTACTCTCCTTTAAAAATAATCTCGAGGCAGTTGATGATCAGCAACCTGTAAGTAGTAACTCTTATCTTCATTTTGGGAATGTCTCTTTCAGCTATCCGAACGGAAAGGAAGTTTTGCACAAGGTGAGCTTCGATCTGCAACGAGGAAGGACATATGCTTTTGTCGGGCCAACGGGTGGCGGGAAAACCACGACTGCTTCTCTTATAGCAAGGTTATATGATGCCTCGAAAGGCAGTATACTGCTTGACGGCAGGGATATAAGGTCGTATACTCCCTGCGAAAGGGCCTCAAAGATAGGTTTTATCCTTCAGGAGCCGTTCCTCTTTTCAGGCACGGTGCGGGATAATATTCTCTATGGAAATCAGGAGTGTTCAGGCCTTACTAACAGCCTGCTGGAGAAGGCTATCATTGAGGCACAACTCGGGAGCCTTCTCTCTCGGTTTGACAAGGGGCTCGACACGCCGGTCCAGACCACTGGTGACGGAATAAGTCTCGGGCAGAAGCAGCTTATCGCTTTTATGCGGGCTATTTTACGGAAGCCGGAGCTTCTTATTCTGGACGAGGCCACCGCTAATATCGATACGGTTACCGAACAGCAGCTGGAAGCAATCCTGAAAAACCTTCCCGAAACAACCACAAGGGTTATCATTGCCCATCGCCTTAATACCATTGAGAATGCTGATGAGATCTTTTTCGTCAACTCAGGCAAGATAATACCTGCAGGGTCGTTCAATGAAGCTCTGGACCTGCTTATGCAGGGTAAAATGGAGAGCTGATGAGGCATAGCTTATCCCCAAAACCTGGCGGGTATTTTGAGAAGACTTTGATTTATTGTCTGGAGATTGGGATTTGAAGAATTGATTTATGGTCAATTGCAAACTCTAAAGTAAGAAATTTATCAATACATTCTTACTCCTTTTCCGGAACTGAAGCCGGACGTCTTTAACGCATATGATTGGTCGGTAAATAATTTGCAGATATAACTAAAGGATAAAAGTTCATCTCCGGCTTTAGGTGGTCAATTTATTCCGGCTAAAAGTGGTCAGAGCCACTCAGCCTTTTCAAATTATAATCGAATTAAGTATTTTCAGACATAAATAATCCGCCAAATAAAATTATTTTAGCATCTTGGATCACGAAACATATCAATACTTGCAGGTATGAAGATTCAAGGCTCTTTAAAAGGAAGGTTAAACAAAGTAGTCCCTTCCATCAAATGGCTCTCGGGGTATTCTTTCAGCCTCTTTGGCAAAGATGCTGTATCTGGTCTCACTCTTGCAGCGTATGCAATCCCTGTCTCTCTTGCCTATGCAACTCTGGCAGGATTACCCCCCCAATATGGTATCTACGGGTATCTTATTGGCGGTATTTTTTATGCCATTCTCGGGACTGGCCGACAACTTGCAGTGGGGCCGACATCTGCAATATCAATGCTTATTGGTGTTACACTTGCCGATCTGTCCGGAGGAGATATTCAGCGATGGATCGATCTGGCATCGCTCTCAGCACTGATCTTTTCGGCCATCAGTATACTGGCATACCTTATACGCCTGAGCAGTGTGATTAACTTTATTAGCGAAACGGTACTGGTGGGATTTAAAGCCGGTGCTGCAATAACAATAGGTCTTAGCCAACTGCCCAAACTTTTTGGTGTTCCCGGTGGCGGGGAGTCATTTATCAGCCGCTTTACAACTCTCTTTCATCAGCTCTCTGACACAAACATCTATGTTCTTGTATTTGGAGTTACAGCTATAATTTTATTGTTAGCCGGCGATAAAATTTTCCCGGGGAAACCCTTTGCTATAATCATTGTTGCAATATCTATCATTGTTATATCATTCAGCCCGCTTGCTTCATTGGGATTTAAAACAGTTGGAATAATGCCGGACGGTCTTCCCAAACTGCATTGGCCGACTATGGATATGAAGGATATTGGACATATTATACCACTGGCGTTTGCGTGCTTCCTGCTTGCCTACATTGAAACAGTATCAGCCGCAAAGGCTCTTGCCCAGAAGAATGGTTACGAAATTGATGCACGGCAGGAACTTCTTGCACTCGGGATTCTCAACCTGGCAACATCACTTGGTCACGGATACCCTACCAGCGGTGGTCTGTCGCAGTCAGTAGTAAATGAAAAGGCCGGTGCAAAAACTCCGTTATCACTGGTGGTTGCATCTGTAGCCATAGGTTTATGCCTAATGTTCCTTACAGGTCTGCTGAAGAACCTTCCCATGGTTATTCTTGCTTCCATAGTGCTTGTTGCAATAAGAGGTCTTGTCGATGTAAAGGAGCTAAAACGAATTTTTAAAGTCAACCGCTTCGATTTCCTTGTCGCGATGATAGCTCTGTTAAGTGTCATACTCTTTGGAATACTACAGGGTGTGCTTGTTGCGGCTCTTTTCTCTTTGACATTGATTATTCGTAATGTATCCAGCCCTCATGTGGCATTTCTTGGAAGGATTCCTGGTACCGACAGATATACTGATATAAAGAGGCACCCTGATAATGAGCTTCTACCTGGTGTGTTATTATTCAGGGTAGAATCGCCTCTTGTTTATTTCAATGTTTCAACAATCTACAATGCTGTGTGGACCAGGGTATTGAAGATCGGGACAGGGCTAAAAGTTGTAATATTCGATTTAAGTACTTCGGCCACAATAGATTCAAGCGGGGCAAGATTTATTAAAAGGCTTTATGTGAATCTTAATGCGAAAGGAATAGAATTAAAATTAGCTGAAGCACATTCAGAAGTCCGTGATATTCTGAGAGTTGAAAACATTGAACATTTATTCGGTCATGTGAGCCGGCGTGATACTTTGCACGATGTTATTGTGGCGGCTATCGGCGAAGTGGAGCCTGATATTAAAAAAGCTCCTGTCAAACCAACTAGTCTGAAAACGTCCGATATAGTTGCCCAAATAATACTGGGTAATAACTATTTTACGCAGACCCATCCACATACATATTTTGAAGAATTCAGCGTTGACCAGAAGCCTTATATAACACTGGTAACATGTAGCGATTCGCGTGTTCCGCTAAACTCGCTGTTGCCGGATACTTCCAACAAGGTCTTTGCAATTCAGAATATCGGCAATCAGATCTTATCAACTGAAGGATCTGTCGACTATGGTATTTATCACCTGAAAACACCGCTTCTATTCTTCCTGGGTCATTCGGATTGTGGCGCCATAAAGGCTTACCTGAAAGGATTCGACGACGAGACATACAATATCAAACACGAGCTTGATTTCCTTCGTCCGACGATTAAAGAGAACAGCTCTATCAAGGATTTTAACAGCCTGCATTCAACTGTTATTGAAAAGAACCTCGATTACCAGGTTAACATAGCCTGCAAGAAATACAGGGACCTGGTAAACTCTGGCCAGTTAACTGTTATGGCCGGGTTTTACGATTTCACGGGTGAATACGGCAAGGTGAAGGGAGATATAGTAATTGTGAATGTTAATAAACTTAAAGATGTTGAGGATCTCCGTAATCTGTCAATCTTTGCGGATCTGTCAAACGCACAGAAGGAGCTGCATTTAGGGCGGTTGCACAAATAAGATGCTATCCTTTTAAGACTCCCTCCGTGGTTGTTCCGTTGTATAACGAAAGAAGTATAAGTGGGAGAGTGAGTGATGAGAACCGAACAATGTAGACATTGTGAGCTCGACAAACGTAGTGAGTTAAAACAGAACTAAGGTGTTTGCACCCGCTCTCACTCTCGCCCTTCCGTTGCAAAATAAAAATAGGGTGTCTCAAAAAGGCACCCTTTATTATTTTTTAGGATTATGTTCATTTCTTTTGCTTCTCCAAAAGAAATGAACCAAAGAAAAGGAGACCGGAAAAGACAACCTCACCCTTTTTGTCCGCCCGCTACACATGGCCATAATGGCGCCACCAAAAAGGATGAGGTTCGCACCTTTTCCGGTTTGCCCAGGCGCATTTATTAGATTTAAGTTATTGATAACTAGTGAAAAGAAGGGGCTGTCTCAAAACATAAATGAGACGGCCTCTTGAGTTGCCCGTCAGGGCTCGAACTATTTTCCCAGTACGCTTATAATCAACTTAATACAAAGGTGCAGTTTATACAGGTCTCGAAAAATACTCCTCTCTGGCTACATCTGCTTTTACAAAGTTAATTATTCTTTTTGACTGGCAAAAGTCTTCTTTGCTATCATAAAAACACTCACTCACCCACCTGTCGCCTTTGTTGTCTTTCTGGCGGTAGCTGATAAAGATGTCGTAATTATAACCTTCAATAATGCTTGACATAAGAAGCCTATTTATTTCACTATCAAATTTAAACCTAAGTTAAGCAAAATACAAATATGTAATCAGGTATAGCCCTAAATGATTTGATTCATAGATTTAACTTGAATAGAATAGAATGGTGTCAACTCTCACTGACCTTCAATATTCCGTGCCAATTATCGTAAAACACATCCAAAACCTAGCAAGAACCTAGCAAGAATAATGTTGTGTAGTCTTGAAGTCCTGAGGTCGTGTAACCAAAATAACTGTTTCTAACGTGCTAGAAAAAAGTGTGAGTGTGAGATTGAGTTTTGAGAAAACAGAACGAGAGTGCTCGCACTCGCTCTCACTCTCGCTCTGTTTTAAGTTGCTCCGTCAGGGCTCGAACCTGAACTCTTCTGATCCAGAGTCAGACGTGTTGCCAATTACACTACGGAGCAATTTTGAGGGGGCAAATATAAATTATTTGGGGAAAATACACAAATGGTTTCTCGTTTCCCGGTAAATACAAATTATATTGATTGTACTGTCATTGCGATCCCGACAAGTCGGGAGAAGCAATCTTTATCTCCCAGAAACGTTTGATGTTTCGTGTTACTGGTTATACAAAATTCAGCAGCAAGTACCCAGTACCTGTAACAGATTATGAATATTTCCAGTTAACCTTCCTGTATTACAGAATCAGTTAAGTGAGTAGTATATAGTCAGCATCGGTCTCAATGCCGGTACAGAAAAATCGCTGGAAGCAAACCTGAACCCCGGGAACCTGTCAACCGGCCAGAGCCTGAAAAGCATGCCATAGTTCGGATAAACAGCCTGATCAGTTGCCGTGGGATTAACAAACAACCTTGTAACATCCACGTCGATGAAATTGGCATTTCTTATGAAAGGAGGAATATAAACCTGGTTCGCCTCTACGGTTTTAGGCTGAGTGTTCCATGTAACCTTATGTTCATCCCACGGTTCAATTATCTGCTGTAATACGCCACCATACCATACCACTCCTGTTGAAGGATCGGTATTTAGAATATAGATACTGTCGAACGGGACAGGAATATCATAAGAAAGTCTGAGCATCACCTTCTTGATTATAGCCGATTTAGGAAGTGAGTCGGGGGAGAAATATATGAGGCTCCTGTTCGATCGCATAACTGTAAGCACAGGTTCCGAAAGAAATGTAGCCTCGAAATATTTATAATCTCCGAAATTCTTTTCAGGTTCCAGATTTGTTATCATGGCATCTTTCCCTTTATCCGGTCCGGGCTGAAGTATTAATTTCTTATATTGTGAAAACCATGAGATTTTTAAGATCAGAGGATTCTCTCTTGTTGCCGCCATAAGTTCTTTTGCCGTGAATTGCAGTTTTTGTGGCAGGAAACCCTCTTTTTCGAGCACAAAATCATATCTTTCATAACCTCCTCTGATAACCAGGTGATTAACTGTTGGTTCGAGCTTGAAAGCATAGTGCCAGCCATCGGGAGCATAAACAGTCAGTTTTGCTGTTGTGATCTGGATAGGGGCCATTATTAAAGGGTTACCGGGATCCAGTACACACATGGTCCAGAATTCAAGCGGCTTGATAACCTGTACTCCAAAATTGGCATAGCCGAACTGATCAGGAGTATGATCACCAACCGGCAGCACCTCCGGTATTACCCTGGTTACCTGGTCGGGGAAAATATTAAAATTAAACGGTAATGGCCTTGTTGTCAGATAGGCCAGTGGCGATCCTGCCAGGGGAGCAGCATAAACTACTTCACCGGAAGGATTTATAACCATAAATTTTGTAAGCCTGAACTCTCCGCCCCTGATTTCGACATTTTCGCTGACGAAATCGGTACCAAAAACATATAGCGGAATAAGCTTATCGGTAAAAACAGGATGTCCCTGTAAATCCTCGACAGAGATCATAACCTGGAAAGATATTACAGCGCTGTCGATGCCAGTTCCTGACTTTGAATTCTGTATATCAGATACGCTGACAGAAAATTCTGCCATTCCTGTTCCAATGTTATCAGTATTCTTTTTATCGCAGGAAGAGAGAAGAAAAATTGACGGAACAATCATTGCAGTTAAGAATAATCTGGTAAGTGTTTTCATGATTCGTAGTATTAATCAGGTATAAAATTAAACTAAAATCTACCTAAAGCCAAGACGAAATATTTCGGTAGAAGGTTGCTTCTGAATTAATAACGGATGTTTTACAGGAATATTACAGTTTCAGGATGCAACATGCAACCTGGAACCAGTACCTATTTATTCATCTTCGCCCAGGTATCCTTAAGGGAGACAGTACGGTTAAAGACCGGATTGGTTTCGGTTGAGTCGTAATCGACACAAAAATATCCAAGACGCTGGAACTGGAATTTATCAAGAGGCTTTGCTGACCTGAGAGAAGGTTCCAGCTTGCAGGATTTCAGTATTTTAAGTGATTCCGGGTTCAGGAATTTTCTGTAATCATCTTCCTTTTGTCCGGAAGGATCCTCATGATCGAAAAGCCTGTCGTATAATCTTACTTCGGCATCTATGGCATGGCTCGCTGAGACCCAGTGAAGAGTCCCTTTTACTTTTTTCCCGGATGTTTGCTCCCCGCTCCGTGTTGCCGGATCATAGGTACAGTAAACTTCTTCCAGGGCACCTGTTTTTTCATTTTTTTTGAAAGATTCACATTTAATAATATATGCACCTTTCAGGCGCACTTCCATACCCGGGGCCAGTCTAAAGAACTTATGCGGAGGATTCTCCATGAAATCATCTCGCTCTATATAAACTGACCTGCTAAAAGGAACTTTTCTTGTACCCATTTTTTCATCTTCCGGGTTATTGATAACTTCGACCTCTTCGACCTTATCCGGCGGGTAATTTGTTATTATTACTTTCAGTGGATCGAGCACTCCGAAAACCCTTGGGGCTCTTATGTTAAGATCTTCACGTATAGCATGTTCGAGGAGAGAGACATCGTTTATTGCCTCTACTTTTGTATAACCTATAAGATCAATGAATCGCCTGATTGATTCGGGAGTATATCCTCTTCTGCGCAATCCGCACAGGGTTGGCATCCTCGGATCGTCCCATCCGCTCACCTTCCTTTCCTGTACAAGCTCAAGAAGTTTCCGTTTGCTCATCATGGTATATGTAAGGTTAAGCCTGTTGAATTCGATCTGGCGAGGCCTGTATTCACTGGTTTTAAGCTGGTCTATCAGCCAGTCATACAGGGGCCGGTGAACCTCAAATTCAAGAGTACAGAGAGAATGGGTTATCCCTTCAAAATAATCGCTCTGGCCGTGAGCAAAATCATACATAGGGTATACATTCCATGCACTACCTGTACGGTGATGAGAGGCTTTTATAATCCTGTAAATAATAGGATCGCGCATATGCATATTGGGAGATTTCATATCAATTCTGGCTCTCAGCACACGGCTTCCCTCCTCAAATTCACCTTCATTCATCCTGTAGAAAAGATCAAGGTTCTCATCAACAGGGCGTTTACGAAAAGTACTTACTATGCCAGGTTTTGTTGGAGATCCTTTTTGCGCAGAGATAACATCAGCAGGCTGATCGTCGACATAAGCGAGCCCCCTTTTAATCATGTCAACAGCAAACTCAAAAAGTTTTCCAAAATAGTCAGAAGCGTAGAACTCGCGGTCTTCCCAGTCGAAACCAAGCCAGTGAATATCCTCTTTTATGGAATCTATATACTCGATTTCCTCTTTTACAGGATTTGTATCGTCGAAACGCAGATTACATTTGCCTCCATATTTTTGTGCCATTCCGAAATCAAGACAAATAGCTTTAGCGTGACCTATATGGAGGTATCCGTTTGGTTCGGGAGGGAACCTGGTATGTACTCTGCCCTTGTTCTTTCCTTCTTTGAGATCGTCTATAATAAACTGTTCAATAAAGCTGACAGAAAGTTTCAGTTCTTCCTTTTTATCCTCAATCATCCTGATAATTTTTAAGACTACAAAAATAGGATGAATTTGAGTTCATCCTATTTATAAATAATATATTATTTTTCATCACATTGTTTAAGATAATCCAGATTCTGTTTCTCACCCCAATGTGGTTTTAATATGGATGTCTTATTCTCTTTGACAAATAATTCTTTGGCCTTTTCAAAATATGGTTTAGCTTTTTCTTTTCCACCACCATACATTTCTGGCTGGTAAAATAATGAAGAACCTTTCAGATAATATATTCTTGGATTATCAGGATTGATTTTTTCAGCTTTTTCCAGGTATTGATTTACAGTTCCACTATATTGCATACCCCTGTTCTGCCCGTCAACTGCAATACGTGCACTGGTGATCAATGCAGCCAGAACATAGCTTTCATCATTTTTACTCCCCAGTGATTTAACCTTTTCGAAGTATTTATCTGCTTCATCAAGAAACAGGTCTTTTTTCTTGCTGTCCTGTACTAAAAAAGATAAAATTACTTTTACATAAGCAGCATAGTAGTTACTGCTCCATTCATTTTCCCATTTATCTGCTATCATATCAAATTGTGCAGAAACACTCATCATTCCGAATAGGTTTTTTACTGTGTCCATCTGTATCAAAGTTTTGCTTAAGTTTTCTTCCAATGTTTGTGCTTTCAGGCTTATAGGACCAGTTAAAAGTAATAACAGTCCCAGGGTTTTAGCTAATTGTTTCATAATAAGTGATTTATTGGTTTATAATTCATCTCTGTTAAATTTAGTAAGAGAAAGGTTTATTCCGAAAAATATTGTTCTGTATGTGGAAGGAACAATGGGATATCTGTCCGAGCCGTCAGCAGAATAACGATAACCTAATATGTTGTGCTGGTCGGTAATATTGTCGGCACTTAAATAGATTACAGTGAACATTTTTCTAATAGTTGTAAGGTAACTTATGCTTAAGGATAAATTATGATAACCGGGAGCCTTATCGCCAAGAAATACAGGATTTCCCGGATTATAGTAAGTTCTGCCGCTCGCATAACAATAGCTTAGAGAAATATTGGTTTGAATTTTATTTATGAAGTATTTTGTAATGATATTCAGATTATCAGGAGATACAAACTCCGGGGTGGCTTTAGAAGGATAATTCCGATAAAGACGTTTTGTATCAATATAACTGTATGAAATCCAGTACTCAAAATATTTGATACTCTTTTTATCGCGCAGGAATATGTCAAAACCTTTTGCATATCCGCTGCCTGAGTTGTCAACTGAGTTTAAATAGAACCGGTACTGATTGGGATCATATGCGGCATACTTTTCATGAATAAGCTGATCATAGTTTTTATAGTAGGCTTCAATCCTGAAAGTCCTGTCGTTTTTAATTCTCTGATAATTGATTATGTAATGAACTGCCTGCTGAAAGCCCGGCTTATATCCCTGCAGCAGATATTGTGATGGAGCAGATTGATAAAAGATGCCATATGCTGCGGATATCTGACTTTTTTCGCCTGTCTTTACGGCCAGGGATATCCGTGGAGAAATATTTCCATTTGACAATAAATCACTGTATTCCGCCCTTACACCTGTTTTGAGACCGAACC
>CAZGKI010000044.1:0-19275 GCA_964526345.1 uncultured Rikenellaceae bacterium | reverse complement strand
CCCCCCCCCCCCCCCCCCCCCCCCCCCCCCCCCCCCCCCCCCCCCCCCCCTGTTTCTATTAGGATCAATGCCTATCCAAGTATTTTTCTTAATTTTAATCTCATATTCTCACTTTCAAACCCTACGCTATGAAAAACGCCAAAATATTCTTCATTTTACTGATAGTCCTGCTGCTAAGCTCCTGCGGAAAAAAGGAAAAACCGGGGATCAAACAGGTACTTCTTAAAAAAACGGAGGCGACCCTGATCAATATACCTCTTGACAAGGGATTCAGTGAATATATTGCAGGGTATACTTCGGGAATAATTCCTGCCAACTCAGATATTGAAATAAGATTTACTCCTGAGTTTGCAGCAAAGGCAAAAAAAGAGACGCCTGCAAATCTTTTTATTTTTGAACCGGCAATAAGAGGAAAAGCCGAATGGACTAACGAAACAACTCTTGTTTTCAGGCCATCAAAGATCCTGGAGTCCGGGAAAACTTATACAGGAGAACTGGATCTCTCAAAACTGGGGGAGGTAAAGGAACGCCTGCAAATGTTTCCCCTGAGACTCCAGACCATCAGAAAAGATTTCAGCATTTCAACAGGTATCCTGGAATGTCCTGACGGAGCAAATGACCGTTATCTTCTCAACGGTGAAATTACGACATCCGATTTCATTGAACCCGGAGAAGTTGAAAACTATCTGACAGTTAAGCTGGGCAGAAAAAAGATGACAGTTACCTGGGATCATTCCGAAAACCTGGTCCACAGGTTCAGTGTCCCTGACATAGAACGTACTGACAAGACCCAGGACCTTATACTATCGTGGGATGGCACATCGGGAGGGATCCGGCAGAAAGGATCAAATAACATTTCAATACCCGCAATCGGAGAATTTATTGTTCTGGGTGTCAGGACTCATGCAGGAGAGAATCAAAGGGTCGAGATAATGTTCTCCGATCCTCTGGATCCTTCACAGGAACTTGACGGACTTGTTTATATTTCTCCTGCACCACCGACAACCACCAGTATCAGCTCCAATATTGTAACGCTGGTTCCTTCAAGTCCATGGCAAAAGATGGTTACTCTCAATGTTGAACAATCTGTTAAAAATAACAAGGGAACATCACTTTTATCTGCCTATACCACAAAGCTTGATTTTACGGCTGTAAATCCCGGCATAATATCTGTCGGCAACGGGGTAATTGTCCCTTCTTCAAAAAATCTTATCTTCCCCTTCAAAGCTGCCAACCTGAGAGCCGTCGACCTGAAGATCATTAAGATATTTGAAAACAATCTTCCTTATTTCCTCCAGGAGAATGATATTAATACGGGTTACTATGTTAAGCGCTTTGGGCGTCCGGTTTATTCAGGGAGAGTTGACCTTACGTCAGCAGGAGGATCAGGAACCGGCACATGGAATCTTTATACCATAGATATCTCCGATTATATTGATGTCGAATCCGGCGTACTTTACAAGGTACAGCTGGGAATGAGAAAATCATATACTCTTCTCTCATGTCCTGAAACGGCTGAAGAAAAAAGGTATGAAGAGCTGCTGCAGCAGACGCAGGACAATGAACAGAGATTATGGGAAGACTCTGAAAACTATTATGAGGATAGCGATGATGGGATCTATTATTCTATGGGATTCAGATGGAACGACAGGGGAGATCCATGCAAAGGGGCATATTACAGTCCTGATAAAAATATGACCCGTAATATTCTGGCTTCTAACCTGGGCATTATAGCAAAAAGGGGTGAGGACAATATCCTTCATGTAATGGTTAACGACCTTATTTCTGCCCTGCCTGTCAATGAAGTGTCTGTCGAGGTCTATGATTACCAGATGCAGCTTTTAATCTCGGGCAATACTAACCAGGATGGTTCCGTTGTTCTCTTCTGCGCAAGAAAACCATTCCTGGTAATTGCAAAAAAAGACAAGGATCGTAATTATCTCAAACTCGGCGATGGCAATTCTCTGTCGCTTAGCTCCTTTGATGTTGAAGGCACCAAACCGGAGAATGGTATCAAGGCTTTCATTTATGGTGAAAGAGATGTATGGCGTCCCGGTGATACCATATTTCTCTCGCTCTTTATAAAAGATATGAAAAGCGACCTTCCTCCTGATCATCCCGTTCAGTTTGAACTTATTAACCCGCTTGAGCAACGCGTCGATAACCAGGTACAAAAGCTGGCTGGAGGTAACCTTCTTGTCTTCATAACAAAAACTTCCCCGGATGCTGTTACCGGTGCCTACCGTGCCGTATTTAAGATAGGAGGCGCAACATTTACCAAACGTGTCAGGATTGAAACGGTCAAACCTAACCGGCTCAAGATAAACCTGACCTTCCCGAAAGAAATTCTGGGCGGGTCAGATCGTGGCACCAGAGGAATGCTTAATGCTAAATGGCTGAACGGTTCTCTGGCCAGGAACATGAAAGCTTCAGTTGAATATATACTGAAACACACAAAAACACAATTTGAAAAATATGGACAGTATGCTTTCGATGATCCTGTAAGTGAATTCTATTCAGAAACTGTCACAATATTTGATAATGCCATCGACGAAAACGGAAATGCCTCAGTAATGTTCGACCCTGGTAAAATAAATGCCCCGGGAATGCTTAATGCAGTCTTTACATCAAAGGTACAGGAGCCGGGCGGAGATGAGAGTATAACACAAACTACATATAAATATGCGCCTTACCCGGTATTTGTGGGAATCAATCTGCCGGGACTCAAGGGTAAAAGCCGGATGCTCTTTACCGATGCCGACAATGAAGTAAAAGTAGTTACCGTCGATGAAAATGGCAAACCTGTCAGATCGGAAGTTGAAATGACAATTTATAAACTCTCTTACAGATGGTGGTGGGAAAGTGATGACGAGAACCTTGCTTATTATATTTCAAACCAGATATATAAACCGGTAATTAAGGAAAAGATCACCACAGCGGGAGGCGGAGAGGGCAGCTTTACTTTCAACATTGGTAAAAATGACTGGGGCCGCTACCTTATAAGAGCTACAACACCTGCCGGTCACTCTACCGGAAAAATATTGCTTGTTGACTGGCCCTGGGAATACGGAATGAAAGGCAACAGCGAAGGGGCAACGCTTCTTGCTGTAAGCACCGATAAAGAAAAATATAATCCCGGCGATGAGATCAGGCTTTCTTTCCCGTCGCCTGAAAATGCCAGGGCAATAGTGACTCTCGAAAATGCTACCGGTGTAATAGATGAGATCCGGACAGGTACTGAAAAGTCGATAACAGAAGTGCGCTTCAAGGCAAAACCGGAGATGGCACCAAACGTCTATGCTTATGTAACTGTAATACAGCCTCATAGCCAGACAGTTAATGATATGCCGATCCGGCTCTACGGTGTCGTTCCTGTTATGGTCGAGGATCCGGGAACACGTCTTTCTCCGGAAATATACGTTGCTGATGAGATACGATCACAGAAACCTTTCGAGATAAAGGTGAGCGAAGCAAACCAGAAACCAATGTCATATACCCTGGCAGTGGTCGACGAAGGATTACTGGATATCACCGGATTCAGAACTCCCGACCCCTGGAACTATTTCTATGCACGTGAGGCTCTTGGAGTTACTACCTGGGATCTGTACGATTATGTGCTGGGGGCTTTCGGTGGCACACTTGACAGGATATTTGCCATAGGTGGCGATGAAACAGTTCCTGACAGGTCGGCAAATAAAGCAAATCGCTTTAAGCCGGTAGTAAAATTCCTGGGACCTTTCGCCCTGGGACCGGGAAAAACGAATACACATACATTAACGCTTCCTCAATATACGGGCTCTGTGAAAACAATGGTCATAGCCGGGAGCGACAGGGCTTTTGGTGCAGCCGACAAGTCAGTGCTGGTTAAAGATCCCCTGATGGTTCTTGTCACTGCCCCAAGGGTGATCAGTCCTGGTGAAAAAGCTTCACTTCCTGTTACCATCTTTATACAGAAAGACGACATAAAAGATGTCACGATTAAAGTTGAAGGAAATGAACTTATTAAAATAGATGATAACTCAAAGAGTATTTCTTCTTCTGGTGCAGGAGAAAAAGACATTGAGTTCATATTCACAGCCGGTGAAAAGACCGGCGTCGGAAAAATAAAAGTTACCGTTTCCGGCGGCGCAGAAAATGCAGTTTATGAGATGGAGATTGAGATAAGAAGTCCTAATCCACCCGAGACACGGGCAGAAATGAAAATCCTGAAACCCGGGGAAAAATTTGAGACAACATTCAGACCATTTGGTATTGAGGGATCAAATTCAGCTTCCCTTGAAGTATCGGCTCTTCCGTCTGTTAATCTTGAAAAACGTCTCGATTATCTTATTAACTACCCTCATGGCTGCTCAGAACAGATAACTTCAGCTGCATTTCCGCAACTGTGGCTCAAGGACTTGATGAATAATGATCCTGACATTGTAAAAAGATCGGCAGATAATATCCGAGAGGCAATAAATAAGCTTATGACACGACAGATGGCAGGCGGAGGAATTGCTTTGTGGCCTGGCTCATATCAACCTGATAACTGGGTCACTTCTTATGCCGGGCATTTCATGCTTGAAGCTGAGCGTCTTGGTTACAACATTCCTTCCGGGTTCAGGCAAAAATGGATCAACTATCAGAAGAAAACTGCACAGGAGTGGCGATTTGATACATGGCATAAATATAGTGCCAACGACCAGGCTTACCGTCTCTTTACCCTTGCGCTTGCGGGCCAGCCCGAAAAAGGCGCCATGAACAGGCTAAGGGAAACAAAAGATATCCCGCAGCTCTCCAGATGGCTTCTGGCTGCTGCTTTTGCCACAACAGGCAGGCCCGAAGTAGCAGGCAATCTGCTCGATGTCAGAAATACAACAACTGAACCGGAATATTCATACTATTATTATGGAAGCCAGATAAGAGACAAAGCAATAATACTATACACCCTGGTTCTCCTTAAAAATGAGGAACAGGCACTCCCATTGCTTAAAGAGGTATGCGATAACCTTAGCAGAGATGCCTGGTATAGCACACAATCTCTTGCATGGGGACTATTCTCCTATATGAAATTTGCTGAAATGACCCCGGGAAACAAGAATGTTCCTGTAAAAGTAAATATCACTTTAAATGGTGAAAAGTCCGTTCAGACAATAGTTTCCAGGCAAATATGGAAGAAAGATCTCAAAATGACGGTCGGTTCTAATTCACTGATGGTTGAAAACAGCTCTGAAAGTCCTGCTTATGTTACCCTTACCCGGAAAGGGACTCCTCTTGTTTCGGATGTTGAAAAAGCAGAAAAAGGGCTCTCAATGATAGTTAATTATGTCGACATGGATCTTCGTCCCCTGGATCAGAAAAACCTGGCTCAGGGAACCGACTTCATGATGGTCGTGAAAATAGGGAACAATACTTTTACAAAAGTTGATAATATCGCCCTTACAGAAATGGTACCATCTGGCTGGGAAATACAGAACACCCGTCTTTTTGAAGCCAGTCACGGCATTAAAGAAAGCGAATATGATTACCGCGATTTCAGGGACGACCGGGTTAACACCTATTTTTCACTGACACAGGGAGAGACAAAGACATTTATCCTCATCCTTAATGCAGCTTACAAGGGAGAATATTATCAGCCTGCTCTCTGGTGCGAAGCAATGTATAACGAAAACTGTTATGCCAGGAATCCGGGGACACAGGTAAGAGTAATAGCCGGTAATTGAATAAGAAACTTAAAATAACACTCATAACAGCCGGAGTATTGATTACTCCGGTTTTGCTTTCTCCTTTTCCGCGGTTCAAAGCTCCCCTGTCAACTGTCGTTGAGGCAAAGGATGGCAGTCTCCTTGGCGCACGTATTGCAGACGACGGACAGTGGCGCTTCCCTGGTCCCGGTAAAGTGCCTGAGAAATTTGAGAAATCAATACTTACTTTCGAAGACCGCTATTTCTATAGGCATCCCGGGATAAATCCTGTTTCCATTATCAGGGCATTGCACCAGAATATTAAAGCCGGTGAGATAGTAAGCGGAGGAAGTACCATCACTATGCAGGTGGCACGCATTTCAAGAGGAAACAGATCACGGACCTATTCCGAAAAAATTATTGAAATGTTTTCAGCTCTCAAACTCGAGTTGTTCCGCTCTAAAAAAAGAATACTGGAGATGTATGCGGCCAATGCTCCCT
The DNA here is from genome assembly GCA_964526345.1 of uncultured Rikenellaceae bacterium. Classification (GTDB taxonomy): domain Bacteria; phylum Bacteroidota; class Bacteroidia; order Bacteroidales; family VadinHA17; genus LD21. Next base: position 13,111 of record CAZGKI010000044.1, on the reverse strand, counting down.
TTGGAGGAAATATTGTGGGACTTGAAGCAGCAACATGGCGCTATACCGGTAAATCATCTGAAGATATTACATGGGCTGAAGCAGCAGCCCTGGCCGTTCTGCCTAATTCTCCCGCACTTGTGTTCCCGGGGAAAAACCAGGAAACACTCAAAACAAGACGCGATGCTCTACTGAGGGAATTGTTCCGCAGAAAATATTTTGATTCATTAACACTGGTTCTGGCGCTTGAAGAGCCACTCCCGGGTGAGCCAAAACCATTGCCCGTAAGGGCGCCTCATCTGACTGACTTCTTCTTCAAAAACAACAAAGGCAAAATGATCCGGACAACTATCGATCCGGAAATACAGGCACGTGCAACAGATATTATAAGCGCACATCAGAAGGAACTTTCGGGTAACTTTATTAATAATTCTGCCTGCATAATTATTAAGGTTGAAACAGGAGAGGTGTTGGCTTATGTAGGGAACAGTCCATCAGAAAATCCTGGAGAGCATAATGGTGATGTCGATATCATCAGGGCTCCACGTAGTACCGGTAGTATTCTGAAACCCTTGCTTTATGCTGCCATGCAGCAGTCCGGAGAGCTTCTTCCGAATACTCTTATTGCTGATGTGCCAACCCGGTTTCAAGGCTTTTCACCCAAAAATTTTGACCTGAACTATAGTGGCGCCGTTCCTGCCTCGCAGGCATTATCGCGGTCGCTTAATATCCCTGCCGTTAGAATGCTCCAGTCGTACAGCCCGGAAAGGTTCCTTGGTATCCTTCATAAAACAGGATTCACAACATTCACCAGATCAGCTGATTATTATGGCCTTTCACTTATCCTGGGAGGCGGGGAAGCGTCCTTGTGGGAGCTTTCCGGTGTATATGCATCTCTTTCGAGGGTTCTGAAGCATTATAACATAGAGAAAAAGTATTTCAGAGAAGATTTTCATGCTCCTGTCCTGGTACCTGAAACAAAATCTCCCGTGAAAACAGAAGATCCTGATCCTCCTCTTTCAGCCTCATCGATTTGGCTTACCTATGAAGCAATAAAAAAGGTTAATCGACCTGAGGAAGAAGCCGGATGGCAATATTTCTCATCAGCGCCCGACCTGGCTTGGAAGACAGGTACAAGCTTCGGCTTCCGCGACGCCTGGGCAGTGGGAACAACACCAGAATTTGTTATCGGTGTATGGGCCGGAAATGCAGATGGTGAAGGAAGACCGGGATTGACAGGAATTACAGCTGCGGCACCTATATTATTCGACCTGGCAGGAATAATCGGTTCAGGCATCTGGTTCACGGAACCGGTTGAAGATCTGACCATGATAAATGTCTGTGTGCAAAGCGGATACAGAGCAGGTCCTGATTGTCCGGAAACAACAGAGGTCCCTGCCTGCATTAACGGGTTACGCAGTGAAGCTTGCCCGTTCCACAAAATCATTCACCTCGACAGGAGCAGCACCAGACAGGTTACAGCCGATTGTGTTTCGCCATCCGAAATAAAAAATGTTCCATGGTTTATCCTTCCTCCGGCTATGGAATATTTCTACAGGCAGAAACATCCCGAATACAAAATACTGCCGCCATTTGCGCCTGGGTGTTCCGACGACAAAAAAATACCAGTCATAGAATTTATATATCCTTCACCGGGTGTTAAAATATTCATTCCGAGAGACCAGACCGGATCTCTTACCAGGATCATTCCGGAGGTAGCACACCGGAATCCCCAAAAAAAGATTTTCTGGCATCTTGATGAAAAATATATCGGTACAACGACATTCATTCACCAGGTTGAGATTCTTGCAGAACCAGGGGAACATGTTCTCACCGTTGTTGATGAAGACGGGAATAGTCTTAACTGCAGATTCAGTATTATTGGAAATAGGGAATAGCTACTCCTTATCACCTCATCACCCCATCACCCTCTCACCAATTCTGTGTTATTATACTTTATAATATCTTTGCGTACTAATAATTCGAATTTAATTATGAAGGTTGAAGATACTGAGTGGTTCCCTATAGTTGATGAGGAGGGAAATGAGATCTCCCGTGCACCGCGTACTGTTTGCCACGACGGGAAGAGCATGTTTCTGCATCCTGTTGTTCATCTCCATCTCTTTAATAGTAAAGATGAACTCTTCCTGCAGAAACGCGCTAAGACAAAAGATCTTCTTCCAGGGAAATGGGATACTTCTGTGGGCGGACATGTGAGTCCGGGAGAAGACAGGGAAGAGGCTTTAAAACGTGAAGCAGAGGAGGAACTGGGATTGAAAGGCTTTGAATATCATTTCAATAAAAAATATATCTGGCAATCTGCCCGCGAGAGGGAGCTGGTCTGGTCTTTTACAGGAAGGACCGAGGAGACTCCCGATATCAATGAGGATGAAATTGAGGAGGGTCGTTTCTGGTCTATTGAAGAGATCAGAGATAACCTTGGCAAAGATATTTTCACTCCAAATTTCGAACACGAGTTCAGGACGTTTTATTCCCTTTAATAAAACAATTATGCTTTTTATCATTTAATATGAAATAATAATTTTTTAAATGTTCCGTATATTTATTCTTAAATATATCAATAGCTGGCTATTCACATGAAAATCGATAAAATTTACTTCTCACTCGGACTAATTTTTATCTTAATAATTCTCTCCTGGATCTCTTCCTGTACACATAAAGCAGATCTTACCGATATCCCTGAAATATGTTTTGAAAGAGATGTCCTCCCGATCTTTCAAAACAATTGTGCTATTTCCAGATGCCATAACGGAACAGGAGAATCGTCTCTTGTCCTAAATGATTATGTATCAATAAGTCATTCTGTAGAACCGCGTAAACCGTACTCCAGCAGATCATACAAAGCCATTATTGCAACTTCCGGTGAAAACATGATGCCGCCCGGTCAGCTACTCTCTATAGATAACAGAACAACAATACGTTTATGGATCGAACAGGGTGCCGGACTAACTACATGCTACCTCGATACAACGGGACAATCATCAGGTTATGTAAATCCGCTTGCTTGTTTTTCCCGCGATGTTCTTCCTGTTCTTGTCTCGCACTGTGCAACAACAAACTGTCATGATGCAATAACACATCAGGAAGGATATGTCTTTACAAACTATTCCTCAACTATGCATGCGGTGAGCCCTGGAAATCTTTCAGGCAGCAGGCTGTATACTTCAATAACCACAGCCTCTGGAGAAAATAAAATGCCTCCGGCAGGAAAGCTGCAGCTAACCACTGCTCAAATAGATTCTATAGCGGCATGGATAAATTATGGAGCTCTTGATCAAAATTGTGGCGAAGTGTGCGACACCATAAATCCTGTTACATTTTCCGGGACTGTCTGGCCCATATTGCAGACCTCCTGCACCGGCTGCCATAGTGGAACGTCTCCCTCGGGTGGTGTCACCCTGGCAAACTATACAAATGTTGCCACAGCTGCTGCAAATGGTTCTCTGATCAATTCATTAAAAGGTGCCGGAGTTACCAGAATGCCATTAGGCGGTTCTTTCTCAGTATGCAGGATAAGAGAATTTGAAATATGGGTAAATAACGGGTATTTAAATAATTAGCTCTAAAAACACATGAAACGCTTGTTTCAATTATTGGTAACATTTGTTACAATTTTATTTTTCTCAGCTTCATGCTATTATGATAATGAGGAGGCACTTTATCCGTCAGTAACCACTTCCTGTGATACTACAAATGTCACTTTCGCTGGGAAAATATCAATAATGCTGGAAAATAACTGTCTGTCATGCCATTCAAATGCTTCGGCTTCATCTGCAGGTAATAATATCCGTCTTGAAAATTATGCTGACGTCGTGGCCAGATCTGCTGCAATTTCAAATTCAATAAATCATACAGGCACGAATTCTCCAATGCCAAAAAACGGAGGGAAATTAAGTGCCTGCCTGTTGACCCAGTTCGACATCTGGATAAGGACTGGAATGCCAGAAAACTGACCTGATATAACCGAAAAGATATGAGACGCATTATCCCTCTTCTTTTTTCCTTGCTGATCTCTGTTAGCATATTTGCACAGGATGACCTGATGGATCTGCTTAATGAGAATACAAAACCTGAAATTAATTATGCCACGGCCACATTTAAATCGACCCGTGTAATGAACGGACACTCTATAGAGAGAATGCCACCGGGGCAACTAGATGTCAGGATTTCACATCGTTTCGGTAGAGTTAATTCCGGGGCTTATGAGTTTTTCGGCCTCGACCAGTCCAGTATCCGTCTGGGTCTCGAATATGGAATATTTAACTGGCTTATGGTCGGCCTTGGCAGGAGTTCCTATGAAAAGACTTTTGACGGGTTTGCCAAGTTTACAATCCTCAGGCAATCGTCAGGGGCTCGCGTGATGCCTGTATCTGTATCACTGTTTTCATCAATAGCGATAACGTCTGTTAAATGGTCCGATACTTCAAGAACCAACTATTTTTCTTCACGATTGTCGTATGTTCACCAGATACTGATAGCAAGAAAGATAAGTCAATCATTTTCCTTACAGCTCACTCCCACCTTTGTTCATCGCAACATGGTGGCAACTGAAATAGATCCTAATGATCTTTTTGCCTTTGGCGCCGGAGGAAGGATGAAGCTTACAAAAAGAATAAGCCTGAATGCCGAGTATTTTTACCTAGTAAACCCGCGACAATATATGAGCCAGCAGGTATATAATCCCCTGTCTGCAGGTGTTGATATTGAAACCGGAGGGCATGTTTTCCAGTTGTTTTTCACCAATTCACTCGCAATGATAGAAAAAGGATTCATCGGAGAAACAACAGGCAGCTGGCTGAAAGGAGATATTCACTTTGGATTTAATATCTCAAGGGTATTTACTTTAAAAAAATAACTATATCAAAATTTTAATTATTTTAATTATTCATTTCAACATTTGACAACTATGAAGCGTCTATCAGTAATTCTTCTCCTTCTGAACCTGGTTGTAGCCACCAGTGCGCAGAAATATATGACCAAAAATGGTTATGTGGGTTTTTTCTCACATACCGCTATCGAAGATATAAAAGCCGATAACAACCAGGCTGTCAGCGTTTTTGACACTGCTTCCGGGGAGATGGTTTTGCAGGTGCTTATCAAATCATTCCATTTTGAAAAAGCTCTTATGGAGGAACATTTCAATGAAAATTATATGGAATCAGATAAATTTCCGAAATCTGTTTTCAAGGGGAAAATAACAAATCCTGCATCTGTTGATTTTTCCAAACCGGGAAAATATGATGTAACTGTTGAAGGAGATCTGAACATACATGATGTAACTAAAAAGATTTCAGTGAGGGGAACCATTGAGGTTATTAAGGGAGGAATCAACGCTACATCAAAATTTAATATTGTCCCTGAAGATTATAAAATAACTATTCCCGGTGTTGTAAGGGACAATATTGCGAAAAATCTTGAAGTGACCGTTTCATTGAAATATTCTCCGGTGGAAAATAAATAATATTCCTGTAATCATTATGAAACCGTTAATTAAAATTGCACTTTTCGTTATCTTCTTCCTTACAATTGCGGGGATAGGAGCTGCCTTATATCTTTTAAAGATGGGGCATAAAGACCTGAAAAATGTCGTTCCGGATTTTATAATTTCTGCTTCCGATCTTCAGAGAACATTTGAGGATAATGAATCTGAAGCCACAGTAAAATATGTAAATAAGATCCTCGAAGTTAACGGAATAGTTGAATCAGCAAGCCCGGGGGAGGCAAATGTCCTTAATGTTACCCTTAAAACCAGCAATAATTTTTCATCGATTATTTGTACGTTCCCTTCTGCAATAGATCCTCATCTTTTTACTCCAGACACACAGGTAAAAATACGGGGCGAATGCTCCGGTTTCCTTATGGATGTTCTTTTAAACAATTGCGTTCTGATTAAATAATTCATAAATTTATCCGGTTTCAGTTTCTAATTAAACTGTTTATCTAAATTCTAAACTATGGATAAGTCTGTAAAGATCCTTATCATAAAGAATGCAATTGAAGCAAGTCTCCTCGATGAAATACTCTCCGAAAAAGGTATTCCCCACCTTATACGCTCATATCACGATTCCGCATATGACGGATTGTGGCAGACATCGAGTGCCTGGGGCCAGCTGCAGGCAGATGAAAAATATAAGGAAGAAATACTTAAAATATATGAGGAAATGTCTTTGCCTGAAAATCAGACTGATCCCTTGTAAGCAAAAATACCTATATTTGGATATTATTCAATATTGCCACAGCGCCATAGCTGAAATGAAATATTGATGAAAATAAAACATGGATCAGAATAAGACTGAAAAGCTAAAAAAGGAATCCCTGATTTCAAAAATTGTCCATTCATTTATTCCGGTGCTCAGGAGCAAATTTTTTTATATTGGCCTCCTCGTATTGGCTGCAGGAGCTGCTCTGAATTTTGCATCACAAACATACCTGCACAATTACATGAGTGAGGGCAAAACTCTTCCCATGCTTTCCGATCTGATACTCGATAACCTCCCGGTAATTAACCTGTCTCTTGTTTATGATATTTTTTGTCTGGTAATTTATGTGATCATTTTTGTCTATATTATTGACAAAAATGATTACAACAGGTTTCCATACATTTTATTATTATGTGGTCTCTTTTTTATCGTTCGTGGTATTTTTATAGTACTCACGCCTTTTGGAAATCCACCTAATTTTAACGGATCCGACTCGCTCTTTAACGGCTTCTCAAAGTACGAATTAGGGGTATACCCTTCGGGACATGTGGGAAACTCATTCCTTCTTCTGTTGCTTGTAAACAACAGGGTATACAGGTACATCCTTGGTGTTTGCCTGTTAATTATAATATTTTCTCTCTTCCTTGCTCACGGACATTACAGTATTGATATTTTATCGGGCCTCTTTTTTGCTTATGCAATAAAAGCTTTTGGTGATAAGTACTTAAAAGTCTTTGAGATACAGATAGGGAATGTACCCTGAGTTAATAATTTTCATTAAACCGTATTATATATGAGAACCCGCATTATTTTGATTTTTATATTATTCCTGACAGGAAGTATTACTTTTTCACAGGCACAACCTGAATCAGCACAGAAGCTTCTTGACCAGGCTTATAAACAGGCTGCAAAAGAGAAAAAGAATGTATTTGTTATTTTTCATGCTTCCTGGTGTGGCTGGTGTAAAAAGATGGACGCCTCAATAAATGATCCTGCCTGCAGTGATTTTTTCAAAAAGAATTACATCTTCGTTCACCTGGTTATTCATGAATCAGAAGATAAAAAAAATCTTGAAAATCCCGGAGCTGCTGATCTCTTCGATAAATATGCAGGGGCAAACTCCGGCATACCTTTCTTTCTTATTTATGATCAAAAAGGAACTCTCCTGGCCGACTCAAAGATTCGACCGGCCGGTGCAGAACCTGATAAGCCCGCACAAAATATGGGTTGTCCGGCATCAGATGACGAAGTTGCTGCATTTATAGAGGTATTGAAAAAGACATCCCGTATCAGCGAGGCGGAAATAACTGCAATTTCCGACAGGTTCAGGAAAAACCGGAGCTGACCTGCCTCCATATCACTCCTTTATTCGGCGGATGTTTCTTTTTTCCAGCTGGCGGATAAGAACGTAATTGAGAATTGCTATAACTCCCATCCCAAGCAGGAAGAGAGGATATGACAACTTCCAGTTCTCCCGCCCAGTTATCATTGTCCATTCAGACATTCCTCCTACGCTTGCGATTAGTGTTAAAGGCATGAAAATGGTTGCAATCAGTGTAAGCCGCCTTACTGAGTCGTTGGTCTCATTTGACACCTGTGTCATCTTATTGTTAAGCAAAGATGTATACAATTCCATAAGACTGGTCACAATTTCCCGGTTGGTCTCGGTAAGTTCAAAAAATTTAGCCAGGTGATCATATATATCGCGATAATGGAAAATTGCCTTTTCAGGAATGAAAGGACAATCCATCCTGCTTATCTTCACAAGTATTTCCCGCTCATGGAAAAGGCTTTTTCTCAGACTTACCAGGTATTTTTTCAGCCTCATCAGCTCAGTCGGTTTGAACAGTGTCGGATTATTCAAAACTTCATCTTCGGCAAGCTCAAGTTCATCCTCAAGTGATTCAAATGCCGGAAGCTTTTCATCAACAATATAATCCATAACGACATGCATCAGGAATGCAGGTCCGTTTTTAGCAAGTCCCGGATCATTTGAAATTATCTTTGCAATATCATTTAATGGGCATCTCCCATCAGAATTTATACCACTTACAGTTATCAGGAAATTCTTTCCTATAAACATGTCAACTTCATCAATGAATAATGATTTGTCTTTATAACTATAGGCGTTGAAAATAATAAAAGTGTTATTAGGAAAATGCTCAATCTTTGGCATCTGGTTACTGTCGAGGCAGTCTTCAACGGAGAGCGGATGTATACCAATGGTATCGACCAGGGAGCTTAGTTCTTTCTTTCCGGGTTGAAAATAATTCAACCAGATAAATCCACCTTCATGCAATGCAGATATTGCCTCTTCGGCTGTTTCGACTCCATAGAAAAGTCCGGCCGGGGTAAAATGATAGAATTTTGACTCAGACATGGCAATGATATTTCAGATGAATACTGTTTCCGGATGCTGTTATAAAAAACGAAACCAAGTTAGTATAAAAAGTTGGGAATGCCTGAATATGTCAACTAATTCCATTACCCGCTTATGGAGTTATGATACAGATAGCGTATATCCCTGCCGGATAGTATCAGTTTTTTTTGATTTCATCAGATAATTTTTTAAACTTCGTAACCTCTATTAATATTTAGGTAATAATATTGGCATGGAGGTTTCCGGGGAAAAAAAGTCTTTGTTCATTCTTAATCCGAATGCGGGAGTAGTGCCTGTTAAGCTGATTATTTCAAAAAAGCTGGAAGTCCGGAAAAATGAACTCTCATGCTTTAAATCCTTAAGTATTGATGACTCAGGCACTCATATTAAAAAATCATTTGATAAATACGATGTTTTTGTTGCTGCGGGAGGCGATGGAACAGTACGAACAGTTGCATCAGAACTGATAAATACCTGTAAAATTTTTGCTGTATTACCAATGGGTTCAGGTAACGGGTTCGCAAAAGAATTCGGATTCAAAACAAACATACGGACCTTGCTTGCAGATATTAAAAAAGCTGAAAGCATAAATATTGATGTAATCGAAATAAATAATATGCTATGCCTTAATGTGGCAGGTATCGGACTCGACAGCTTTGTTGCCCATTCTTTCAATAAACTTAAGACAAGGGGATTTTTGTCGTACGTGGTAGAAACTATGAAGAATTTCCTTAAGCTTAAGCCTGTCGGGATTACAATCAAAATCCCTGGCATGGAAACGATCTCCGAAGATTTGTTTGTTGTTACAATTGCCAATAACCGGCAATTTGGCAATAATGCCTTTATTGCACCTGATGCAAAACCCAATGACGGATTAATAGATATTGTCCTTATCAGACCCTTCCCGAAAATTTTAGCGCTTTTCTTCATTTACAGACTTTTCTCTGGTACGATAAAACGCTCAAAATATGTAAGATATCTCAAAACGGATAAACCTTTTACAATACATTCCGAAGAGACGAGGTTTCATATTGACGGAGAACCCGTAACAATCTCCGGAGATGTTGTTGTGCATCTTAGACGCAATTCGCTGAATGTCCTGAAAACTCGTCACTACAGACTTTAATTTACTGTCCCAATAGAAAAAATCATGAAGAAGTTAATTCATTCTTCACTTCAAGCCCTGGTTATTTTTCTGCTCATTACAGGCTGTGGACTGAAAAAACCAGCACAGACTGAAGAATCCTTTCTTGGAAAATGGTATGCCGTAAAGGGCAATGTTGAGGCATATAGTTTCCTGAAAGACAACAACAGTTTTATCTTAACCGGAACCCAGGCGATGAATCCTGTTGTCTACGGGACATGGAAAGTCGATAAAGATAAATTCACAATAACCCTGGATAACGGTATTTCAACTACATATATTTATTCGCTGTCAGACGATACTCTGGTCTTTAATAACGGACAGGAAATTTATACACAAACCACTCCTCTGGATGTGCAATTTCCTGAAGTCAGAATTTTAAAAGACCTTGCTTCTGATCTCGCAATGGATTTCAGTAAGCCTCAGCAGGCAGAGATCAATTGGAACGTAAGGTACGATAGTGCCAATTTATCAGGGAATTTCCTGGTGAAGGGTTTTTCTGTTGACCTGAGAACGACTCAGTCCTCAGGTGATATCCTGAAAATAACCGGATATCTGTCCGATTCCGGATTTGAACCTGATTCAGTTAATGCAACAGAATCATATTCCGGATTTCGTGATGATAAACAACTGATTATAGTAAGTTCATATCGTCTTGCTGAAAACATAAATGATTCAATACTTGTTACGATATCAAGTGGCATAATAAAATGATTTGTATTCAAAATAATCAACCAGATGAAACTCGTTCGTAAAATTCACCTGTTATCTATCTTGAACCCGATAATGCTGATTATCATTACGTTCAATCTTCATGCCCAAATCCCGGAAAGGTCTATTTCTCATATAGTTGACCTTCCCAACGGATGGCACCTTACCCCGGCAGGAAAACTTTTACTTCTCGGCGACCTTCCGCTTAATATTGCTGTTTCACCGTCAGGAAAACTGGCAGCAATAACAAACAACGGTGAGAGCGATCAGTCAATTCAACTTGTCGATATTAAAAAAGGAGAAGTCACTGATTCTGTTTTAATCGGGAAATCATGGCTTGGACTGGTTTTTTCTGACAACAGTAAATCTTTATACGCTTCGGGAGGAAATGATAATATTATTATTAAATATTCTGTTGCTAACAAGCGCCTTACAATAGCTGATACAATAATATTAGGGAAGCCATGGCCTGAAAAGATATCGGTAGCCGGCCTGGCACTTGATGAACCTGCACATATGCTTTATGCTGTTACCAAGGAGAATAATTCACTTTATGCTCTCGATATCAAATCCAAAAAAATCATTTCACAACATCCGCTGGGTGGAGAAGGATATACCTGTATCCTTTCTCCTGATCATAAGTTGCTTTATGCTTCATGCTGGGGCTGTGACAAGGTTGTAGTTTTCGATACCCGTCTTCAGAAGATTCTGGGCACGATAAATACCGGAGATAATCCAAACGATATGTGCATTACCAGTAATGGCTCCTTCCTCTTTGTGGCTAACGCCAACGATAACAGTGTCTCCGTAATTGATACACGTAGCATGAAGGCCATTGAAACACTTAATGCTGCATTATATCCTGATTCTCCGACAGGATCAACCACCAACGGGGTAGCATTAAGCAAGGATGAAAAAACTCTCTACATAGCTAACGCCGATAATAACTGTCTCACCGTATTTGATGTCTCTGTGCCTGGATCAAGCAAACCGCTGGGATTTATTCCCACAGCCTGGTATCCGACATGTGTAAGGGTTGTTAAAAATAAGATACTGGTAAGCAACGGGAAAGGTCTCTCTTCAATGGCCAATCCATATGGTCCCAATCCGGTTCGCAGGGGAGAGGAAGTTATTTACCAGGAAGGAGGTAAAGAGCAAAAAATAAAAGTCCAGTATATAGGAGGTCTTTTCAGGGGAACTCTTTGCCTGATAAATATTCCCGACAAAGAACAAATGGATATTTACTCCAAAGCAGTCTTTGACAACACTCCGTATATTAAAAGCAGGGAATTGATATCTGAAGGTGCAGAAGGTAATCCTGTTCCCCAAAAAGTTGGTGATAAATCGCCGATAAAACATATTTTCTATATTATAAAAGAAAACAGGACCTACGATCAGGTTCTCGGAGATATTCCCGAAGGGAATGGAGACCCTTCTCTTGTTCTCTTCGGTGAAAAAATTACTCCGAATCAGCATGCCCTTGCACGAGAATTTGTTCTTCTTGACAATTTCTATGTCAATGGTGAAGTAAGCGCCGACGGACATAACTGGAGCCTGGGTGGTTATGCAACGGATTATCTGGAAAAGACCTGGCCTACCAGCTATGGCGGCAGAGGTGGCACTTACGATGCTGAAGGGACAAGGGAAATTGCAAATAATAAGAATGGGTTCCTTTGGAATGACTGTCAACGGAATGGAGTGAGCTATCGCACATATGGAGAATTTGTTGACGATTATAAACCCAATATACCGGTGCTAAAAAATCACTTTTGCCCATATTTTACCAGCTGGGATCAGTCGGTACGCGATACTATTCGTTTTAACCAGTGGAAACGTGATTTTGATTCCCTCATGGCAGTTAATGCTCTGCCTCAGCTTAATACACTTCGTTTTATTAACGATCACACACAGGGATTGAGGCTCGGAAAGCCAACTTGTTTTGCCCAGGTTGCCGATAACGATCTGGCTGTAGGCCTGTTTGTTGATCATCTAAGCCATTCTCCTGTCTGGAATAACTCTCTTATTATAATCGTTGAAGATGATGCCCAGAATGGCCCCGATCATGTCGATGCTCACAGAAGTACTGCATATATCGCCGGAGGTTATGTAAAACAGGGTTTTGTAGATCACACACCATATACAACGGCATCTCTGTTGAGAACAATAGAGCTTATCCTTGGTCTGCCGCCAATGAGTCAGTATGATGCACCGGCAACGCCGCTATGGAGATGCATGAACAATACCCCGGGCCATCCGCCATTCAATGTTAAACCATGCCTGGTCGATCTTAATGAAAAAAATGTTGAAGTCAGCAGGTGGCAGCAGATGAGTGAAGAATTCAATTTTACCATGGAAGACAGGGTTAATGATGCCCTCTTCAATGAAGTCATCTGGAAAGCTGTCAAAGGCCTGGATTCTCCATGTCCTCCCACTGTCCGCGCTGCATTCCTCATTCCGGCTAATGAAGATGGTGATGATTGATAATCATTCTCAAGCCCGTAGGGCTGACATATCAGTAACCACCAAGTCATACATATGTCCCAAGCCCGTAGGGCTGATATCTCGGTAACCACCAGGCTATACATATGTCCCAAGCCCGTAGGGCTGGCATTTCGGTAAAGAGGCTATACATAACTCCGACCAAGCCCGTAGGGCTGATATATGATGTTGTTAAAA
>CAZGKI010000043.1:9304-19434 GCA_964526345.1 uncultured Rikenellaceae bacterium | reverse complement strand
ACTGTTTATAGGTTTGTATTAAGGGCCTGCGGTCCCATAAACGAATGTTTTCAATCGTATGATGGTTATCCAGGATATCTTTATAGGTTATATTCTGATCCACTGGAAAAGGTTCAGTCTTAATCTTATCCAACCCGAAAGCTGCCCTCGTAAATTTAATATTGTTAATAATATACGGCGTTTCCATTTTCAGTTCATTGGGCTTAACTCTATATTGTTCAGTAATATAAGGATAAATCCATCCAAACCCTGCCAATACAGTAATCCATATTCCAAGAGCATAAAATATAATCTTTCCTTTTTTATAAAGAGGGAAGAAAAATAAAAGAAGGGTTACTATCAAACTTATTATAAAAATGGTCCAATAGGCAGGAATCTGCGCGTGTATGTCCATGAACGAAGGGCCGTAAGTAACTCCATGTGATGAATATAAAATATTAAATAGTTTAATAATATAACGAAATGAAATACCCAGTCCAAAAAAGGCAGCTATCAGAATTAAGTGATTTTTTGCCTGTCGTGAAACAGAAAAACGATTCCCATTGATATTAAAGCCATTATCAAGATAATATGAGAACAAAACAGCAATAAAAGTAAAGACTGTCATGAAAATATACCAGTTTACAGCAAACCGGTAAACAGGAAATTTAAAAATATAGAACCCGACATCTTTCCCAAAAACAGGTTCTTTTAAGTCAAAAGATGAGGAATGAATAAATTGCAAAAAATCATTCCAGTGGCTGGAGGCATTAGAGCCCATAATGGTACTAAATAATATGATAATTACACCCCAAAACCAAATAGCTGCTTTTCCCTTATGCAGCGGTAAAAAAAGTTTTCTTGGGTCATCATCCCCAATAACATCAATATATCTGCTTTGGCTTCCTCTTTTATAGGCCGAACGAATATGAACAGCTGCAAACAGAGCGAATATCACAAAAAATACAAGGAAAGAAAAAACCCTGGACAGGATCATAGTGTCAAATACCGAACTGTATCCCAGGTTATTAAACCAAAGCCAGTCACCATAGTAATTTACAAACAAACCAAAGAGATAAAGCAGCAGTATTACTATGACTATCAGGATAATTGCCCTTTTATATTTTTTCATTGTTATTATTTAAGTTTGTTAATAAGATGTACCCTACCCTTTTTATTATGTCAAATAGAATAATAAAAATTTTACTTAGATCAAAGATACAGAATATTGTTGTCTGAATCCAATTTAGTTGTTAGATGCCAGAAACCAAAGGTAACCAAAATAATAACTCTCTATCTGAGTGTCTGTAGTAATTGGCAGCCTATGAAATTTTCATGTCACCTGTAACCTATTGCTGCATAACCTACCCAGTGACAATCAGTTGCAATAGCTGTGATGCCCATCCCGATATCATTTACAGGAATATGTTCAGACGTAATGCTTGTTGAATATCCGATTAACTGGTCATCCAGTGGTTTTGAATCATTAAGATAAAATGATGTATAAAGTGCCACAGGTACAGAATACCTGCCGCACCATGTCCATCTATAGCTCTTATAATTATCTGATTTTAAAGTATATGAATTGAAGAGCCTGATTTTTTCAGGTGTTACCTTTCCTGTGAGACAGCTGTCAATAATTTCGTATTCATGTTCCCTCGCCTTGATATTACCAGCACTGTCACAACCAAAAAACGCATAGTCTGCACCTCCCCAATCCTCGTTTCCATAGTGAACGGCATCCGTGGTAACTATGATTGCATAATCCCTTCCCCACTCCCACTTATGCCTTTTTGCAACTGTGCTTATCGCCTCGGCCAGTGCATGTCCGCACTCCTGCATCCTGTCCTCATTCATAGCAGGAACAAGGATTGGGACAAATGTAACCTCCCTGTTAAAATATTGAAGGAACGGAATCATTGCCTCTACGGAATGTTCAACCTTTTGAAGGGTGTCGCTCACAATGGCAAAACGGCTTTTGATCTGATCAAATATCTCTTCCCGTGCCGGCGAAATTTTTATGTTTCCCCAGGGTCCTTTCCAGTAATTAAATGAATCGAATACAAGCGAGTCTTCGATTCCAAGTCTGGCAGCCTTATGCGCAACTCCGATAAGTATGAGGTTTGGAGCTTTTATATTTGATAATAACTCAGGATAAAGGACACCTACATAAGTATAATCATCGTGAGGACAAATGGCAAATTTCCAGGGCGCCCCTCCCTGATTTATCCATCCCCTGCTATCCAGCCTGCTCATCAATGAATCCATTTGCCATGAGTAACGAGCAAATCCAACCGTGTCAACCAGCTGTCTGACAGACCTGTGGTTGCTATTTTCTGCAATTTTCCTTTGTCCGCATCCAGATATAAGGAAGAAGGAAACAGTGATTGCTATTAAAAGATCTTTGTTTATCATTTACGGAATAAAAATTTAAGTAAATATATTAATTACTGCCAATTTATTTGAATTGGGAAATTATCTTTAAGGTCTCAAAATTGATAAATTCTTAAAATGAATAATATTGCCTTATTTTGTTTGCTACCCATTCTATGGTCTTCTCCTTCAGAAAAAAATAAAATATACCAGTGGCGCGGAAAAGACCGTGCCGGTATCTACCAGGAAACTAATTTGCTGAAATCATGGCCTGCTGAAGGGCCAAAAGAAATATGGACAATTGAGAATATAGGAGACGGTTTTGTATCACCGGTATTTACTGATGACAGGTTTTTTATTACCGGAGAAATTGATTCCATATCTATCCTATTTTGTTTTAACCTTAAAGGTGAAAAACAATGGCAAACGACGCTGGGAAAAGAATGGATGAAATCATACCCGGGGTCAAGATGTGCTCCGACGATTGTCGACGACCTGGTCTATGTCGGTACAGGAATTGGAAACCTTTATTGCGCCAGGAAGGGCAACGGGAAACTTGTCTGGTCAAAAGATCTGATAAAAGATTTTAATGGTGTTCTTCCGATACACGGGTATTCAGAGGCTCCGCTAATTGACGGAGATAAAATATTCTGGACACCAGGAGGAAAAGAAAATAATGTCGTTGCTCTGAACCGGTTCACAGGTAAGCTAATCTGGTCGAATAAAGGTTTTGGTGAACGCTCAGGCTATAACTCACCAAAGCTTATTGAACTGCCAGCCAGGAATATCCTTGTTAACTTCTCAGCCTATCATTTAATGGGATTTGACACTAAAACCGGCAAATTGTTGTGGGCACATGAACAGGATAATTATCCGGTTAAAGACAGGATACCAGGTAATGGTGATACACATAGTAATACAGTATTGTATGAAGATGGATCAATATATTATGCTGCCGGTGACGGAAACTGCGGAGTAAAGCTCAACCTCTCACAGGAAGGTACCGGGATAACCCAGGTATGGCGTAATAAAGGTTTCGACAGTTTTATGGGCGGCATTCTTAAAATTGGCGATTACCTTTACGGAAGCGGAACTGTGAAACCGGAATTACTGTCAATAAATGCAACAACGGGGCAACTTACTGATTCATTGAGAATTGGTAGCGGAGCACTTATTGCTGCTGACAATATGCTGTACTATTACACACAGAAAGGAGATCTGAACCTTCTAGGCTTTGATCAGGGAAAAATGAAAGAGGTAAGTTCTTTCAGGATTAAGAAGGGAAATCTGCAACATTTTTCACACCCGGTAATAAATAAAGGGATATTATATCAAAGACACGGAAATGTTCTGATGGCATTTGATATCCGGAAGAAATAAACGTTTAAGTGGGTTTAAATAGGTTTAATGAAAAATGCCTGATTATGGAAACAATTAAAAAATCGACACTGGATTTTCTGACAGATCTTAAGTGCAACAACGACAGAGAGTGGTTCAATAATAACCGGGCAAGGTACAATGACGCCAGATCGAACTATGAAACATTTGTACAGGCCATAATAGACCGGATCACTCAGTTTGATCCTATTCTTAAAGGCCTGGAGGTCAAAAGCTGTACTTACAGGATCAACCGCGATATAAGGTTTTCCAACGATAAATCAATCTACAAGACCTACATGGGAGCTTTTATCGTGCGTGGCGGAAAGAAAAACGGCGACAGATTTGCCGGCTATTATGTGCATGTGGAACCCGGAAACAACATGATAGCAGGTGGAGCTTATATGCCACCAAAAGAGTGGCTATCAGAAATCAGAGGTAAAATCGATGAAGATGGAGACAAGTTTCAGAAGATCATAAACAATAAGGATCTTATCAGAATATTTGGTTCTCTGGAGGGCGAAAAATTGAAGACCGCACCAAAAGGATATCCAAAGGATCATCCATATATTGAGCTTCTGAAGTTCAAATCCTTCCTTGTTGCAAAAAGTCTGTCAGACAGGGAAATCATGAGCGATAAAGCAGTTGATACCATTGTTGAAGCATCAAAGGTGATGAAACCAATGCATGATTTCCTTAATGATTATTAAAATCCGGTCTGCAAGATTCTTAAACTGCTCTCAACTTCAACACGTAAAAATCCTGCTTTTCTTACTGATGGGTTAATTAAATTATTAATTCAGGTAATTTATTATAAAACTTTTATAATATGATATTTAACTGAATTTATAAGAAGGAACTTTTCTCATCCTGAGGCTAAGCGGAGTGACTTCAAGGTATTCATCATCGCCAATCTGCTCCATTGATTCCTCAAGAGAGAACCTGATCTTTGGTGCAATCTTCAATCCCTCATCTGATCCGGAAGCTCTCATATTGGTTAATTTTTTCCCTTTTACCACGTTAACTTCCAGGTCACCCGGACGTGTATGTTCACCGACAACCTGCCCCCTGTATACATATTCACCCGGATCAATAAAAAATCTTCCCCTGTCCTGGAGCCTGTCAATTGCATAACCGGTTGCCATACCCTTTTCAATAGAAATTAGTGATCCGTTTTCTTTTAATATAAGATCATCTCCTTTATACTTATCATATGCTCTGAACCTGTGATGCATTACTGCCTCACCCGATGTAGCAGTAAGCATATTATTCCTCAAACCTATCAGTCCCCTGGCAGGAATATCAAATTCTATATGAATAAGATCGCCTTTAGGTTCAATAACAGTCATCTCCCCTTTTCTCCGTGTAGCCAGTTCAATGGCTTTACCAGATAATTCAGCCGGAACATCAATTGTAAGGGTCTCATATGGCTCAGACTTCACTCCATTAATATCTTTTAATATCACTTTTGGTTTTCCTACCTGAAATTCATAACCTTCACGCCGCATTGTTTCAATCAGGATTGAAAGATGAAGGATACCGCGGCCATTCACAATAAAAGTATCTTCTAATGTTGTTTCTTCAACTTTAAGGGCAAGGTTTTTTTCAGTTTCCCTGAAAAGCCTTGTTCTTAAGTGCCTTGATGTCACAAACTTGCCTTCCTTACCAAAAAGAGGTGAATTATTAATTGTAAAGATCATGCTCATGGTAGGTTCATCGACTTCAATCCTCTTCAATGCCTCAGGATTAAGCATGTCGGCCAGGGTATCCCCTATTTCAAAATCCTCAAGACCAACAACTGCACACAGGTCGCCACATCTGACACTATTAATTTTTGTACGTCCAAGTCCTTCAAATACAAATAGTTCCTTAACCCTGACCTTTTTAACTTCGCCATCTTTTTTACATAGAGTATAATCCTCATCTGTTTTTATTTCGCCTCTGAATACCCTTCCTATGGCAATACGACCCACATAACTTGAAAAATCAAGTGAAGCAACCTGCATTTGTGTTGTACCCTCAATGTAAGGAGGTTCAGGGATCTGAGACAGGATCGTGTCGAGAAGAAAAGTAATATCAGAAGAAGGTTTTTTCCAGTCCGCGCTCATCCAGCCGTATTTCGACGATCCGAAGACAGTTTCAAAATTAAGCTGTTCATCAGATGCATTAAGGTTATACATCAGCTCAAAAATGTCCTGCTGCACTTCATCGGGCCGGCAGTTTTCCTTGTCTACTTTATTGATGACCACTATAGGTTTAAGCCCCAGGTTTATCGCTTTGTCTAGCACAAATCTCGTCTGTGGCATAGGGCCTTCAAAGGCATCGACAAGCAGGAGAACACCATCTGCCATTTTAAGGACACGTTCAACCTCTCCTCCAAAGTCAGCATGCCCCGGGGTATCTATAATATTGATCTTAATCCCTTTGTAAACTACCGATACATTCTTTGAAATAATGGTTATACCTCTCTCTTTCTCAAGGTCATTGCTGTCGAGAATCAATTCACCAGGCTCTTTGCGCTGATCCAACACCTTGCATTCCTGTATGATCCTGTCGACCAGTGTGGTCTTACCATGATCAACATGTGCAATTATTGCAATATTTCTTATTGACAGCATATAAAAAATTGAGACTGCAAAAGTAATATTGTAAACCAAATTAATGCAGAAAACGGGTAAAAATCAGTTTATAATAAAAATTTCCTATATTTCGTAATAAATTTTAAACAGATGCTTATGAAAAAGATGACCTTCACCCTTCTGTTCGCTTCTCTGGCTATAGTATCGACCTTTGGCCAGGCAGTCAAAACCCTTGAGGTAGGAATGAAAGCCCCTGAATGGACCTTCACCGATGCTAATAAAAAGGAATTCACGATGAATTCATGGCCCGGCAAGGTTCTTCAGGTAAATTACGTAGATCCTGATGAAAAAGATCTTAACGATCCATTTAATGATGCAGTCAATAAAGCTGCCGATATTGATAAACGGATAGATAAAGATTATTTCAAGGGTTTCGGCATTACCGATTGTAAATCAACAATAATTCCAAATTTCCTGATTCGCGCCATAGCTGCCGGCAAAGCCAAAAAATACGATACTACAATTCTTTTTGACTACGATGCTACATTACAGACTCTGTGGGGATTACCTAAAGATAGTTACAGCGTGGTTATCTTAGATAAGAATAGAATTGTGAGGGCAATTTATACTGGTAAAATACCGGAATCAGAAAACGAAAAGGTGATACAGATGATAATCGACTTAACCAAAGAATAATTTTAACATTCACATCGACAATATAACTCTGTGCATCTCTGTGTCTCCTCTATGTACTCTGTGTAACAAAAATTAATAATTCATTTACGCGGAGCATCTAAGGGCAGGCACTGAGGCTCACAGAGTTTTCATTTTCAATATGTTCCGCTTATGGTGATACCTAATCTGTTACTGGTTGCCGGTACAGGCAACAAATCGGGCAAAACGACATTTGTCTGCCGGGTTATTGAACAATTTCGGGATTATGGCATTACGGGGATCAAGATAACCCCGCATTTTCATGAAACAACACCAGGCCTTTTACCAGTTACAGAGAAGCCTGGATTTTCGGTATATAAAGAGACCTATGACAACACAAACAAGGATACTTCACGAATGCTGAAGGCAGGTGCATCCGGTGTTTACTTTGCAAAGGTGACAGCTAACAAGCTTCCGGATGCATTTATGGAGATCCTGAAACAAATACCTGAAGGGTCGCCTGTTGTCTGCGAATCACCTGCGCTCAGGTACTATACAGATCCGGGATTATTTATAATAATGAAGTCTGATACTGAGAGTAATCTAAAGAATATAAGTGAGTTATTAATTTTACCTCATGTAATGATTCATCTTACTGATTTACAAAACAGGTTATCTTTGCCATTTGATTTCAGAGACGGGAAATGGGTAATGAAAGCTCATTGAATGATTTTCATTTTATTTCATCCACATCTGAAATATCGCTTCCGATTTTAGCTTTAATTCTTTCCAGGTCATTTTTCATTGTTGCCACAGCCTGAATCAGCTGTTTTTCGGGAAGCACGGGATCGGGAAGTTCGTTGCTTATATAATTAATAAATTTCCATATCTCTTTTACTTCATTTATATGGACCTCGTAGGGCTCATATATAGCGTTCAGAGAGTACAGCACCAGTTTACCTTTTGTTTTCAGGTTATTTTCAACTACCTTGAAGACAATTCCATCATTTATAGTAAAAATCACGTAGGCTTTACCGCTGATTATTTCACGCCAGTCCTGCACAAATTCGCCGGTTACCCACGATCCGTCCGGGATTGGCAGCATGGAATCGCCTTTTAGCTGAAACGTCCTGTATTTCCGTTTTTCGGAGAGGAAGGGAAGCCTGAACCTGGGCAATTCCCCAATATATTCAGGATCGGCATATCCGGTTGTATAGCCGGCTTTTGCCTTTTCAGGCACCAGCTCAATATTTTCGAGGTTATCTGAATTAACAGTTGTGGCAAGCACCCGTAGATTACTTCCTTTTATATAGGCATCATATCCCCTTTCGAGTTCTCCAAGCTGGCTTTCCGACAAATGAGTCAGATCGATTTTGAGCATGGTATCGATAGACATATTGTAGTATCGCGAAAATGCTACCAGTATCTCTATTCCGGGCTGAGCCACACCATTCTCATAACCGCTGAGCGTTGAGCGCTTAAGGTTAAGGGCAACGGCAACATCGTCCTGTGTTCTGCCCCTTCTTTTTCGTAAAAATTTTATGTTGGATGTGAAGTACATAATAATAATTGATTATATTGTAATCATAAAGTTGATTAATTTTTAATCAAAAGTATGACTTAATTGTTATATAAACAAGAAAAATGAGATATTTTTTTGAATAATCCGGACTAAGGAGGTTAAGATTGCTTCGTCGCAGAGTTTACCCCGCATGGCGGGGCTCCTCGCAATGACTGTGGACTGTATTTAATTCAGTTCAGATATCAAACAGAATTAATATTACTTACACTGTCATTGCGAGCCCGACGAAGAAGGGCGTGGCAATCTTAAACTACTATCCACCAAACTGACAATTAACTATTTAATAATGGTTATAATGTTTCTCGCAGGTAACATCGACAGATCCATTCTTCATCTCGACCTTGATTCCTTTTTCGTATCGGTTGAAAGGTTAAAGAACAGCAGGCTTCTCGGCAAGCCGGTAATAATCGGCGGCATGTCGGACCGTGGCGTGGTATCGAGTTGCAGTTATGAGGCCAGAAAATACGGTGTAAGTTCAGCAATGCCAATGAAAATGGCAAGGAACATGTGTCCCGATGCCATAATAATACGAGGCGACATGGAACTGTATAGTAATTATTCAAATATGGTAACTGATATAATTGCCGAAAAGTCTCCGCTTTATGAAAAAGCGTCAATTGATGAGCATTATGTCGATATATCCGGTATGGACCGGTTCTACGGATGTTACAGGTGGTCGCACGAATTGCGCCAATATATAATAAAAGAGACAGGTCTGCCTGTTTCGATCGGACTCTCAGTAAACAAGACAGTATCCAAGATCGCAGCAGGCGAAGCAAAACCAAACGGAGAAATTGAAGTAAAAAAAGAGATAGTCCTCCCCTTTCTCGATCCGCTGTCAATAAGCAAGATACCAATGATCGGACAAAAGACTTATCACGTGCTTCGGTCTATGGGTATAGTGACCATATACACTTTAAGGAATATCCCTGCAGAGATGCTGGAAAAACTTATGGGAAAAAACGGTATCGAAATCTGGAAACGTGCCAATGGCATAGATTCCACACCCATAATCAGCTATTCGGAACAGAAATCCATAAGCACCGAACACACCTTCGAAAAGGACACCACAGATATGGTTAGACTCAACCAGCTGCTGGTGAGCATGGTCGAAAAGATAACCTATGAACTTAGAAAACAGGAGAAACTTACCTCCTGTGTAACAGTAAAAATAAGATACTCAAATTTTGATACCCATACCCTGCAGAAACGGATACCATATACATCATTCGATCATGTGCTTACAGATATCACCAAAGAACTTTTTGCCAGGCTCTACCAGCGGCGAATGCTGATCAGGCTCATTGGTGTAAGATTCAGTCACATGGTTCGGGGAGTCCAGCAGCTCGATATGTTTGACGATACTCCTGAAAAAGTGAGCCTTTATATGGCAATGGACAGGCTCAGAAAGCGTTTCGGGCGAAATGCGGTACGAAGAGCTGCAGGGGTAATGACCATAAGCGAAAGAGAGGAAAAAGCCATTAAACAGCTCGAAAATGCATTAAAAGAGCAGGAAATGATGGAGGAGCGACTGAAGGGGTATTTCATGTATGGGTTTGGACATTAAGAAGGGTACAAAGGTACAA
>CAZGKI010000043.1:0-9204 GCA_964526345.1 uncultured Rikenellaceae bacterium | reverse complement strand
AGAAGGGTACAAAGGTACAAGGGCATAAGGGCATAAGGGCATAAGGGCGTTACGTCGGTGAGCCTTCGCTGGCGCGGATTTCCTTCGCTAACCTTCGCTGACGCGGATTTGCAATCCGTGCCAGACTCATGGTGCGGATTGCAAATCCGCACCAGCAAAGTAAGGGAAACTACGCCTTTGAGCCATTAAACGCGGAACGAAGAACATGTATCTCAATTGTCACTCATATTACAGTCTCCGGTACGGAACAATGCCGGTGGAACAGCTGGTGCTGAAAGCAAAAGAAGCCGGAGCTGAGACTATTGTCCTGACCGATATAAATAACTCAACGGCAATACCTGAGTTCTATGGAGAATGTTCCAAAAACAACATAAACCCTGTTGCCGGCATTGAATTCCGAAACAGTAATGAACTGCAATACATAGGAATAGCACGTAACAATAAAGGCTTAAGAGAGCTGAACGAATTCCTCTCAGAACATAACTTCGAAAAGACTCATTTTCCATTTCCGGCTCCGCCATTTTCAGAGGCATATATCATCTATTCAATGGCGAAAGCTCCTGACAGGAAAATGTTTGATAATGAGCGTATCGGGATAAGAGCCGGGGAAATAAACAGGCTGCTCACATTACCTTCAGCCGAAAGGAACAGGATGGTTATCCTTCAGCCTGTAACATTTGCTGATAAAGACGATATCTTCATTCATAAAAGCCTTAGGGCCGTCGATAATAACATCCTGCTCAGTCACCTCAAGCCGTCGCAGTATGCAGATGATAATGAGCTGTTTCATTCAGTGGATGAACTGGCCAGCATCTTTTCGGTATATCCGGCAATAGCAGAAAATACCCGTAAGCTGATAATAGATTGCAGTCTGGATTTCGATTTTGAAAGCCAGAAGAATAAAAAAATCTTTTCAGCAAGCAGGTATGACGACAAGCTGCTGCTCGACAAACTGGCATGGGACGGCATGATATACAGGTACGGAAAAAATAACAATGAAGCCAGGAAAAGAATTCAGCACGAACTTGAGATAATCGACAAACTGGGCTTTTCAGCATATTTTCTTATCACATGGGATATAGTGAGATATTCAATGGCGAGGGGCTTTTATCATGTAGGCCGAGGAAGCGGAGCCAATTCCATTGTTGCTTACTGCCTGAAAATCACTAATGTTGACCCTATTGATCTAAACCTTTACTTTGAGAGGTTTATAAACCCGAAACGAAGCAGTCCGCCCGATTTCGACATCGACTATTCATGGAAAGAGAGAGATGAGGTTATCGATTATATATTCAGGAGGTATGGATACCACCATACAGCACTGCTTGGCACGATAAGCACTTTCAGGGGAAAATCAATCGTCAGGGAGCTGGGTAAAGTACACGGGTTACCGAAAGAAGAGATTGATGCACTCATCGATAACCCTTCGTCCGCGACAAACAGGAATGACATAAGTGATATCATTTTCAAAACGGGTGTCAGGATAGCCGATTTCCCGAATATGAGAAGCATTCATGCAGGTGGTATTCTCATATCGGAAGAGCCGGTATCGGCATATACTGCTCTCGACATGCCTCCGAAAGGATTTCCCACCACACAATGGGATATGTATACTGCCGAAGAGATCGGCTTCGAAAAACTCGACATACTAAGCCAGCGCGGAATAGGTCATATACGTGAAAGCGCAGAAATAATCCTCAGGAACCGGTCAATAGATGTGGATGTACACGCTATCCAGAAATTCAAGAACGATCAGAAAATTAAGGAATACCTGAAAAACGGCGAGACCAAAGGATGCTTTTATGTTGAAAGTCCGTCGATGCGGGGACTCCTGCAGAAGCTGCAATGTGATGATTATACCACACTTGTTGCGGCAAGTTCAATAATAAGGCCGGGTGTCGCCCGCTCAGGTATGATGCGTGAATATATTTACAGGTTCCATAACCGCGATAAATTCTCATACCTGCATCCTGTAATGAAAGAGCAGCTTGAGGAGACTTTCGGAGTCATGGTCTACCAGGAAGATGTGCTGAAAGTATGTCATCATTTTGCCGGGCTCGACATGGCAGATGCCGATACACTGCGTCGGGCGATGAGCGGAAAGTACCGTTCGAAACAGGAGATGCGCAGAATAGTCGATAAGTTCTTTTCAAACTGCCACGAAAAAGGGTACAGTGATGAGCTGACACAGGAGGTATGGCGACAAATCGAGTCTTTTGCCGGCTATTCGTTTTCAAAAGCCCATTCAGCTTCGTATGCCGTTGAGAGCTTCCAGAGCCTGTACCTTAAAGCACATTTCCCGCTTGAATTCATGGTAGCTGTGATAAATAATTTCGGGGGGTTCTACAGGACATGGGTATATGTGCACGAAGCAAAACGATACGGAGCAGTCATTCAGCTGCCATGTATAAATAAAAGTAATTATAAGACAACCATTTACGGCAAAGAAATATATCTGGGTTTTATTCATGTCATGAGCCTGGAGAATAAGCTGTCGGTAGCAATTGAGGAGAACCGCAATGCTGAAGGTCCTTTTACAGATATGAATGACTTTGTGACCAGGCTGAATCCTGGTCTTGAACAGGTGATCCTGCTCGTCAGGGCAGGTGCATTCAGATTCACCGGAAAGTCAAAGAGCGTGCTATTATGGGAAGCTCATATGATAATGAATAAGAGCAAACCTGAGCAAATGAAGCCATTATTCTCCTCCCCTGTCAGAAACTTTTCACTGCCTGAACTTGAACAGGATAATCTCGATGATGCTTATGATGAGATAGAACTTTTAGGCTTTCCGGTGTCAATGACCTGGTTTGATATGCTGGAGACACAATTCCGCGGAGAAGTAAAAGCGACCGATCTTCTAAAATATAAAGGAAAGAAAATCCGGATAGTCGGTCACCTGGTAACTATTAAATACATAAAAACAATAAAAAAAGAATGGATGAATTTCGGCTGTTTCATTGATGCTGAGGGAAACTTCTTCGATACCACACATTTCCCTCAGTCACTTAAAGCTTACCCTTTCAAGGGAAGCGGAACATACCTTATCCTCGGAAAAGTTGTTGAAGAGTTCGGATACCCTTCAATTGAAGTTGAAAAACTTGCAAAACTGCCCGTCAGGCCTGACAAGAGGTATTAAAGAAGGCACATGGCAAAAACTCCCCCTTTGAAGAGCTTGTCCCGCATAGCTTCAGCGTAGCGGGAGGGTCGGGGGGATGTCTAGTCCTCAGATCCGGATGTCAAATCCGAACCAGCAAACAGGGTTAACCTTCATCAATACGAGTGACTTTCAGTATTCCTTTTATCATTTGTATTTTTCTCATAATGCTGTGAAGGACATCATTATTAGGAACCATTATATGAAGCATTCCTTCAAACATTCCGTCATCCATTTTATAATTGAAACTACGGATTATGACCTTATGGAATGAGATTATATCTGCAATACGATTTACCATTCCCAGGTCTTCAATGCCGGAGATTTTTATTGATGCAATAAATGTTGTGCCTGTCTTCGATTTGGTCCATCGTGCCGAAACAACACGATATGGATACCTTGACATCATATTACGGGCATTGGGACAACTGGTGCGATGTATCTTTATTCCTTCGGATATGGTCACAAAACCGAAAATTGAATCTCCGGGAACAGGGTTACAGCATTTAGCCAACTTGTAATCGAGCCCCTCAACTTTGTCTTCAATGGCCAGAAATTCAGCATATTGTGCTTCCTGCAGCTCTTTTACTTCTTTTTCAGGAATAACAGGAACCTGATTTACTGATTCAGATGAATCTTCCTTTTGCAGTACCTCTTTGATTTCCAGTAATTCTATTTTACCTGTGGTAACCTGGAAATAAAGATCCTGTGCTGTTTTGAAGCCATAATGATTAATCAGTTTCTGGATCACCGAATCGCCATAGGGTATTTTCCAGTTCTTAAGCCGGCGCATTAGTATTTCCTTTCCTTCTGCAGCCGCCTTTACCTTTTCTTCGTTTAAAACCTGCCTGATCTTGGTTTTAGCCTTGCTGGTTATTACGAATGAAAGCCAGTCCTGCTTAGGCTTCTGGTTCTTGGATCGTATAATATCGACATGATCGCCGTTCTGAAGCACATACCTGATAGTTACATTCTTCCCGTTGACTTTGCCACCGACACATGATGCCCCGACGGCAGTATGAATGTCAAATGCAAAATCAAGAAGGGTAGCTCCGGCAGGAAGCTGCCGCAGGTCCCCTTTGGGTGTAAAAACAAATACCTCATCGGTATATAACCCGGATCTGACCTTATCAAGAAATGACCTGTCCTCTTTTTCTGACGACTCGAGGATCTCACGCATTTTTGTGAGCCAGATATCCAGTCCTCCTTCACCTTTAATGCCTTTATATTTGAAGTGAGCAGCAAGACCTTTTTCAGCTATCTCATCCATTCTTACGGATCTTATCTGCACCTCCACCCATTTCCCCCTTGGTCCTACAACCGTTGTATGCAGAGATTCATAGCCATTAGATTTCGGAACTGAGATCCAGTCGCGTAATCTACTGGGATTAGGCTGATAGAGATCTGTTACAACTGAATATGCTCTCCAGCAATCAGATTTTTCATCCGCGCCGCCCTGACTGTTGATTATGATACGGACAGCAAACAGATCATATACCTCCTCAAATTCAACTCCCTGCTTTTTCATTTTCAGCATTATGGAATGAATTGATTTTGTGCGACTTTTGATGGTAAACCTAAAGCCTTGCTTATGAAGCTTTTCCTGAAGGGGAAGTGAGAATTCCCTTATCAGCCTGTTTCTTGATGCAGTGGTTTGCTTCAGGCGATTCTCGACAAAAATGTATTGCTCCGGCTCAAGATATTTAACAGCCAGGTCCTCCAGTTCCGTCTTGATATTATAAAAACCTAATCTGTGGGCTAAAGGAGCATAAAGAAAATATGTCTCGGAAGCCAGCGGCATTTTTTCCTGTTCAGGTGCATTATCGAGGTTGCGCATGTATTCAAGACGTTCTACCAGCTTAATCAGGATTACACGCACGTCATCTGCAAGACTCAGCAAAAGTTTACGGAAATTCTCTGCCTGGTAGGACGACTGCATTGAGTTTAAACTAGTAACCCTGGAGAATCCTAAAAGAATTTCAACAACCTTTGGCCCGAATTCCCTTTCAAGATCTCGCTGACTGATGTCCAGATTGTTATAAGAATCGTGAAGGAGTGCGGTAATTATAGAAGTAAGGTCAAGTCCCATCTCTCCTGCCACTATCCTGGCTACTGATAAAGCATGACTTATCTCCGGTTCCCCGGTAAGAATTACTTTATCCCCGCATGCCTCGATTGCAAGATCCAGAGCCCTCCTGATTTTAGCAATATCTGAAGGAGAAACTGTATTCCTTGCGGCCCGTAACAAAGCCCTATAATCCGTTTGTATCTTCTGAGATATCAAGCTGCAATAATTGATTGTAGAATTTGCAAGTAAACAAATATTCTTTACTTAAAAAAAGTCATATTGAATTTAAAAAATATCCCCGGGTCTTATGGGATCCCGGGGATAAAAGCTGAAATTAATTTTATTTTATCTGAAGGAGATCCCTAGTCCGGTTGATATTACATTATAATGAGCCCTTGTATAGTCGGCATGTATCGTAACTACAGCAAGCTTTACCCTGAAACCTATATTAGCCCTGACTCCCGAGAAATTTTTAATATCAATGTTCGGGAAATCAGCTCCTGTTTTCACTCCATCGTCGTTATATTCCACGTATGGTGCTCCAACTCCTGAAGGCATCAACTGTGGCGTAGGGAAATTACCTTTAAGCTCAACCACTGTTCTTGTTTTGCTGTAACCGAGTCCTCCGTAAAATGAAATCACCGGAAGCTTAACAGAAGCTATAGCGCTGATATTCAAAGCACCAATAGTTGCAGAAATACGCTGATTGTCAAAATCTGTTAATGGATTTATGTCAGAATAATTCTGAACAAAAGAAGGATCCGGAGGCAGATCCAGAGCAGCACTCCCGTTGAGCTTTGTATAACCGGCGAACACAGATACATCAAGAGGCAGCAATTTATTACCCGGGATATACTGCATAATACTATGCATCAGACCTACGCCCCAAAGACCAATATCACCGTCTTTAATTTTCAATTTTGGAATGAACCTCACCTTCAATTCAGTACCCAGTGGAAGGCCTACACCAATATTTACTGTTGGTGCCGGGATATACTTCCAGTTGGTTCCGGGAGGAGTGTTAAAAGTAGCCAGTACTACCCCGTTCTGAGAATAAGTCATTGTTTGCCCGCCATCTTTTGGTCCCGCAATCGTTGGAGTAGTTCCTGTCCCGGTCAGTGAAGAAGACAGTCCAAGGGAAGATAATTCAAAACTATTGTCTGATGAAGGAACTATACCGACATTTAAGCCAAGTGTAATATCAAATCCGCCAAGCTTGTGAGGTTTGGCACTGTTGTACCAGCTGCCGTTCAACCCGGCTCCGAAAGCATTGATCCATGGAGTAATATACGGTTGAAGCAATTTAACAGCATCATCCGGGACGGTTCGTAAAAAATCGGTATTAAACAACTGGGAAAATCCTACTGATGAATAGATAAAAACTACAATCATCAGTGTCATAAAACGTTTTATAAACAGCTTAGACATAATGTTTTAGATTAGTTCATATTAATAATAAAACAAATATAGTGAAAATTGAATCTCACAGAAATAAAAATAAACTACATAATTCTATTATTAATCTGACAAAATCTGAATGCCAAAGGTTGCATAATCCGGATAATTTATAGCCTGAATTATTTTCCGGGTTTCTGTTTGTCAATGTTATCCAGCTGTTCAAGTTCGTCAATACCAACCGTTTTGGAAAGATTTGAGAGGTCCTTTAAA
Source organism: uncultured Rikenellaceae bacterium (assembly GCA_964526345.1). Lineage (GTDB taxonomy): Bacteria > Bacteroidota > Bacteroidia > Bacteroidales > VadinHA17 > LD21. The sequence continues at coordinate 2,311 of CAZGKI010000043.1, read as the reverse complement.
TTGATGTCTCCACGGATTGAGATCAGGGTATTACTGGTTTTACCTCCCGTAATAACGAGTAACTCAGAAATAGTGTTCCCTTTCTGGCGGGTAAGAAACTTAGTAATTTCATTGGCATCTTTCACAACCATTAATTCTTCGTAGACTGAAAAATCAAGCTTTTTGCTCAACTCATTGTAAAAATTCACTTTAAGGTTAGAAATAGAATCATTTTCAGTGAGTATCCTGATGGAACTTATCCTTAACATCAGGTTATCAGGATTATCCTTTGCTTCCAGTCCTCCAAGCATATTCAGCATTTTACCCGATATATAAACAGAGGTAAATCCTTTTACATCTGAGTACTTATTAAATAACTCATCAATAGGATTAGATTGAGCATATAAAATTGATGCTAAAAGAAATGCTGTGATAACAAGTAATGATTTTTTCATATCGTAAATTATTATACTTCATTTATTTAATTTATTAGAGGGATCAGACAACCTGCTAATGCTTTCAATTGGTTTTATACTGTTCGTAAGGAGCGTTGCTGATCTGTCGATCGACTCGATACTTAGCCTTGCAGCACTTTCAATCTTGCCTATAGGCTTCAGTGCCTGAGTACCTCTGTTCAGCTTTATTGAAATATCATTAAGGACTTTCATCGTTTCAGCATAAGCTATAACAGGATCCGAGAAAGTATCCCTGGGCCCGGCATTATGTTTAAAAAAGAAGTAAAACCCAATGGTTATCAATAAAACTGCTGCAATCCCTGACATGGCAAAATACCATCTGATTGTGAAGTTTTTCCCACGCGTTTTTTCAAGGTCATCAATTGATTCCCTTATTCTCATTTCAAGATCATCTGGGGGAGCAGACATGGTTCCGGATCCTCTGAAATGGCGAAAGATCTCCATTTCAGTTTCATAACCCGGGAGAATAATATCCCCTTCAAAGTACTCCTTCAGCATCATTTCTTCTTCCAGTGAGGAGTCTCCGTTATAATACTTCGCCAGGAGCTCCTTAAGTTTTTCCTCTTTCATAAGAATAATTTAAATATTTCTCTTTTATAATCTTTCTTGCCCTTGACAGTATAACCCGCAGGTTATTAATATTTATGTTTGTCTTGCCGGCAATTTCTTCGTACGATAAGCAGTCAACTTCCCGCAACCGGATGATTTCTCTGAAATTTGCCGGCAGACCTTCTATTATCTTATTCAATATATCTGCGCTTTCAGTATTTACCAGCAGATCATGAGGAGACAAGGTAAGTTCCTGACTTAAAATTTCAGGGTTATAATTGTTATCATCAATATGTTTCCATCTCCTGAGCATATCAATGCTGTTGTTTCGGGTAATAGTCACGGCCAGCGCACCAATATCGTTGTATTTGTCAAGTTTCTCCTTCATCATCCACATTTTCATAAAGACATCCTGAACAACATCTTCTGCCTCCTGGCTGTTACTGAGGATCCGGAAAGCTATGAAATAAAGTCTGCGGTATTGCTCGTGAATTATATCATTAAATGCTTCCCGGGTCATCTAAAAAAATTATGGTTGCTGGTTCAGGACAAAGATAAGAACATTAGAGCTTAATTCTTTTTTGAAATAAGATTCATGTGGCAATTCTCCTCAAAATCAGCTGATATTTTTTTTGCATCTTTAATTGTAAGGTCACCCTTGATCTGGATCACAGCATTATCCTTCCCTCCTGCCACCAGAAGGAATTCCTTGATTTTCCTGCCTTCAGTCCTGACAAGCATAATCATCTTATGCTCATTTCCGTTAACCCTCATAAACTCCTCATAATCTGAACTATCAATGTCACGGATGACCATATCATAAAAGTTTTCGACTTTTTTCTCGGTATCTTGCTGGGCAAGTATCCTGATCTCTGAGACATTAAGCGGAAAACAATGATGATCTTTATTGTTATTACCATCATCATCCATATTATCAATAAATTTCAGTAAATCCCCATTTATTGATATTGTAACAAAATCATCGCTGTTGGCATACTTCTTAAAAAGTGCGTCAACCGATTTTTGTCCGTAACCAGTTATTGCAATTGCAATGCAAGCCAGTAAAGTAAACATTCTTTTCATGACATCTTAAATTAAGGTTAAACAAAAGAGCTTTATCAGAAGACGTATAACTCTACTTTTCATTACAGAAAAGAGAAATATTTCTTTCATGAAATTAAAATGAATTTGACACTAAAAAAGGTATTAATCTTTGCATTCTTTTAAAAAAAGAATACCTTTGCACTCGCAAAAATTAATGTCAGGATTCAGTAGCTCAGTTGGTAGAGCATCCCGCCTTGCGGGAG
>CAZGKI010000042.1:0-19729 GCA_964526345.1 uncultured Rikenellaceae bacterium | reverse complement strand
CCTCCGAAGCTTTCTTTGACCTCCGAAGCTTTAGCGAAGGAGGTAGCGAGGGAGGACAATAACGCTGCAAAAATAATCAACTATTCGGATTCTGCAAAAGTACTGTAGGTTGCACTAACAAACCTGTTTTGACAGGAAGGCAGATAACAATATAAAAAAACAGACAAATTTTGTATTTTTGCAGTCTTTAAAAAATGAATGAATATGGAAATATTTAAATCCCTCGATACACAGAAAGAGACAAAATCCGGTATGATCGAAAATATTGAAAGTGTAAAATGCCTGATAATCGGTTCCGGACCCGCCGGGTATACTGCCGCTATATATGCCGCAAGAGCCAATCTGAAACCCATACTCTATACAGGATTACAGATGGGAGGACAGTTAACCACAACAACTGATGTCGAGAACTATCCGGGTTATCCGGAAGGAATTACCGGCCCTGAAATGATGGAAGATTTTAAAAAACAGGCCGAAAGATTCGGTGCAGACGTGAGGTTTGGAATAGCTACGGATGTAGACTTTTCTGGCAATAAACACAGAGTTACAATCGACGAGAATAAAATTATTGAAGCAGATGCCGTTATTATAGCTACCGGTGCCACAGCCAGATATCTCGGCATGGAGGCTGAGAAGAAATATGCGGGTATGGGCGTATCGGCCTGTGCCACATGCGACGGTTTCTTTTACAGGAAAAAAGATGTTGCTGTGGTCGGGGGAGGTGATACAGCAGCAGAAGAAGCAACTTATCTCGCTGGGTTATGCAACAAAGTGTACATGATCGTGAGGAGAAATGTTCTAAGGGCTTCAAAGGCAATGCAGAACAAGGTCATGAATACGCCTAATATTGAGATTCTGTGGGAACACCAGACTGTCGATCTGTTTGGTGAGAACGGTGTTGAAGGGGCTCTCCTGGTTAAAAAGAAAGGAACCCCGCAGGAAGAGCAGGTAAAGATAAAAATTGACGGCTTCTTCCTTGCAATCGGTCATACTCCGAACTCCGATGTCTTTAAAAAGTATCTTGAAACAGACCAGGTAGGATATATAAAGACTGTTCCGGGAACATCCAGGACAAAAGTCGCTGGGATTTTTGCTGCCGGCGACGTGCAGGATCCACATTACAGACAGGCGGTTACGGCAGCAGGATCAGGTTGCATGGCTGCCATAGATGCAGAACGGTACCTGTCGGAATTGCATTAAATTCTCCTCTGTGAATCTCAGTGCTTGCTCTGTGGTCCTTTGTGTAAGTTTTTATTTTTTTATTGTTGCACAGAGATTCACAGAGAAGACACAGAGCCTCACAAAGAGTAAATTTTAAAATTGATTTCAGATGAAAACCTTTAAGAAGATATTCAGGGTAAATGCTGAACCCTCAGATGTCTATTCAGCACTTACAAATCCATATACAATTGAGCTCTGGTCGGGCTACCCTGCAATTATGTCCGAAGAGCCCGGTAGTGAATTCTCATTGTGGGAAGGTGATATAACGGGGAAAAACATCGAATTTGTAAAAGATAGGAAAGTTGTCCAGGAATGGTATTTTGGTGACCAGCCTGAAAAATCGGTAGTTACAATTCTTATCCAGCCCGACAGGGAGAATTCAGTTGTAACAGTCGAGCATTCCAATATTCCTGATGAAGATTTTGCAGATATTGCTGAGGGATGGCGTGAATATTATATTGGGGCTATCATTTCCTTCTTTAATCCTAATTTTTGATCCGGATACTTAATTTGAAATAAGAGTATGGAGGAGTAAAAAAATTTGATTTAAAGATTTTTTACCCAATCTTGTTAACAGTCAAATACTTCAACTTCAGGAGAAAAGTCCGTAAAGGTCCTCAATGCAGGCATGGATGAGTGTCGCAATGCCTTTATAGCAAATTGTATCAGCATACTCCTGAACATCATTATTCCAGGAAGGGACCCATGAAAGCAGGTGATTTTCAATATATCTGCGTATCTCTTTCTTCATCTCAATGCAGCAGGGATCATCGTCAAGAAGAAGATACCTGTCGACAAGCCGGGTAAGGAAGAGAAGCTCAACCCCCAGATGATCGTCACTGTTTCTGTCACGCAGACTGGAATGCCATCCGTATGAATCATAAAACTCACTTACATTTTCAACTGGCCTGTAATTTTTTTGAGCTTTTATGAGATATATTGACGAAAGTGCAGGAGCAAGACGGAGTCCTGTTACTGAAAAGAGTTTAGAAAAATCCTCGGCCAGGAAGTTTGTGCAGAGAATATTATCATGGCATGATTCTCTTAACAATGAAGCAGCTTTAATGAAACGTGGATTGGAACTGGAAACAGGAAGATTTTTGAGGTTCCCGGTAGTCCAGAAATCTGTCACACAATCTTCAGTAGGCTTATTTATCAGCATGCTTCCCGAAAAGTACAGGAGGAGGTTATATCCCCTAAGCAGATTTCTTTTTTCGTAATTCATGCTGATTTAGTTTTCAAATATTTAATTATTGCAGAAAGCAGTCCTGAACATTTAGTTCGTAGGTTCCTGCAATATATAACCGATCAAGTATGTATTTTGTTCGATTTTTAATATAAATACATAAAAAAAGAGCCGATTCTGTAAACCGGCTCTGAATAATGATAATAGATCGTGAATTATTTTGAAAAATCCGCCATCTCATGCGGGTATACATCATTGTCAATTTTCTTCTTTATTTCTTTAAAGACTTTGACAGTATATTCCACATCCTCAAGTGAATGGGTTGCTGTTGGTATAAGACGTAACATTACGACATCCCTGGGAACCACAGGATATATAACGACAGAGCAGAATATCCCGTAATTCTCTCTCAGGTCATATATGAATTGAGTTACCTGTGTCAGAGGGCACTTCATAAAAACAGGCGTTACCGGCGATTCCGTTCTTCCCAGATCAAGTCCGGCATTTTTCATCCCTTTCTGAAGAGCATTGACAATATTCCATAATTTTTCGCGATATTCCGGATGTGCCTTTATGAGTTCGAGCCTTTTTATTGCACCAATAGTCATTGCCATTGGAAGAGATTTGGCATATATCTGCGACCTGAGGTTAAACCGCAGGTAAGTAACTACTTCTTTGGTGCTGGCAACAAATCCACCTATCCCGGCCAACGCCTTCGCAAAAGTTGCGAAATAGATATCTATATCGTCCTGAACGCCAAAATGTTCACCGGTTCCTGCACCGGTGGCTCCCATTGTTCCGAATCCATGTGCATCGTCAACCAGAAACCTGAAATTATATTTCTTCTTAAGTGCTGTAATTTTGTCCAGCTTGCCAAGATCACCTGCCATCCCGAACACACCTTCAGTAATAACGAGTATACCTCCTCCGCTCTCTTCAGTTAGTTTTGTTGCCCGCTGAAGTTGCTTTTCACAGCTGTCAATATCATTATGTGGAAAAACAAACCGCTTTCCGAAATGAAGCCTTAAGCCATCCATAATGCAGGCATGCGCTTCAGAATCATAAACAATCACATCGTGACGGTCAACAAGGGCATCGATAATCGAAACCATACCCTGGTATCCGTAATTTAGAAGATATGCCGACTCTTTGTGAGTGAATTCAGCTGCCATCTGTTCGAATTTCTCATGGGTAGAGGTTTGCCCCGACATCATCCTGGCCCCCATTGGATAGGCAAGACCGTATTTTTCTGTAGCTTCAGCATCGATTTTTCTTACTTCCGGGTGGTTGGCTAGTCCCAGGTAATTATTCAGGCTCCAGTTTAAAACCTCTTTTCCCCTGAATTTCATTCTCGGGGCTATTTCCCCTTCGAGCTTCGGAAACATAAAATATCCGTCAGCCATATCTGAATATTGCCCAAGTTCCCCTTTCTGCGAATTGATCTTATCAAAAATATCCATAAAAATAACTTTGTTAATTTATTCACAAAAGTAAAAATTAACATGGATACCTTTATACCTATTTATACCTAATTTCTTATCGTCGCTCCATAACCAGAATAAATCGACAAAAATTGCGTTTATGTATCTGATATGGAAAATATATTGTAATTTTGCGCAACAATTTTTTTATGAGACCCGGAATCTATATTATCGTGATAATTTTGTTACTGGCAAGCTCCTGCGGCGAGTATGAAAAGCTTCTTAAGAGTACTGATTATGACCTTAAGAAAACCAAGGCAAAAGAATATTTTGAGGCAGGTCAGTATATAAAAGCCACGGAATTATTCGACCAGGTCATACCTCGATACAGAGCTACTGAAGAAGCTGAGGAACTTAACTGGATGAATGCTCAAAGCTTTTTTGGCATGAAACAGTATGATGTGGCCGGGAGTTATTTTAAATCCTATACCGATCAGTATCCATATGGTAAATATGCTGAAGAGGCCACATTCATGACAGCCTTTTGCGATTACAATTTGTCACCCCGTCCTGAACTTGACCAGGATTATACCAAAAATGCAATTGAAGAATTTAATGTATTTCTGGGTCGGTACCCGAATAGTCCAAAAGTTGATGATTGTAAAAAGTATATTAATGACCTGAAGGAAAAACTTGTGGAAAAATCATATCTGAGCGCAAAACTCTACTACGATATGGGCGCTTATAAAGCTGCTATTGTGGCCCTTACGAACAGCCTGAAGGAATTTACCAATACAAAGTACAGAGAGGAGATGATGTATCTGAAACTGAGTTCATTATTCCTTTATGCAGAGAATAGTTTTGCTTACAGGCAGAAAGAAAGATATCAGGATACTCTTGACGATTATTACTCTTTTATGGAAGAATTTCCTGAAAGCAAATTTGCAAAGGATATCAAAAAGATATTCCAGGAAACAACCCAATACCTGAAAATAGACGTCACCTCCAATAATAGTACTGAAGTTAATACTCAATAAATAAATATGGATTACAGAAAATCAACAGCCCCGGTTACAACTGTTACCCGTAACCTTGACCTGATGACTCAGGGAACAGGGAATGTATATGAAACAGTAATAATTGTCTCAAGGAGAGCAAATCAGATCGCAGTTGAAATGAAGCAGGAGCTGAATAAGAAGCTTGAAGAGTTTGCATCGTACAGTGATAACCTTGAGGAAGTGTTTGAAAATCGCGAACAGATCGAAATATCGAAGTTCTATGAGAGACTTCCTAAGCCGACACTCATAGCACTGCAGGAGCTTGAAGAGGGTAAAATTTTTCACAGAAACCCTGAAAAAGCGGCCAGGCTAAAATAAAAACGCCTGATTATGCTAAAAGACAAGAACATACTTATTGGTGTTACCGGTGGAATAGCAGCTTATAAAACTGCAACCATAATCCGACTGCTTGTCAAAGAAGGCGCTACTGTGAAGGTTATAATGACTGACAATGCCAAAGATTTCATAACACCTCTCACCCTGTCAACATTATCGAAAAATCCGATCTTTTCAGAGTTTTACAACCAGGAGAACGGAGACTGGAACAGTCACGTCGATCTTGGCCTCTGGGCTGATCTTTTCCTTGTTGCCCCTGCCACTGCCAATACTATTGCAAGGATGGCAAATGGTATTGCTGATAACCTCCTCCTGACAACCTATTTATCAGCGCGATGCCCTGTTTTTATAGCCCCTTCCATGGATATGGATATGCTGAAACATCCGGCTACAGTAATAAATATTGAAACTCTTAAGGCATTTGGAAATACCATTCTTGATCCCTCCAGCGGGGAGCTGGCAAGCGGATTAACAGGTAAAGGGAGGATGGTTGAACCGGAGGAGATCGTAAAGGAGATAAAGAGCTTCTTTACAAAAAAAAAAAGTTACCCGCTCAGAGGTAAAAAAGTCCTGATCAATGCAGGGCCCACACGCGAACCCATCGATCCTGTTCGATTTATCAGCAACTATTCTTCCGGCAAAATGGGAATTGCCCTGGCTGATGCTGCATCTGAGTATGGCGCAGAAGTTGAGCTTGTCCTGGGTCCGGTTAATATCCTTCCCAAAGACAGCAGTATTAAAATAACCAGGGTTACAACAGCCGCTGCCATGGCTTCGGAATGTATACCAAAATTCAGCAACTGCGACATTGCTGTCTTATCTGCTGCCGTTGCCGATTATGCCCTTTCCAAAGCATCAGAACACAAGATCAAAAGAACGACCGACTCACTTACTTTAAAACTGGAGCCGACTGTTGATATTGCGGCAACAATAGGTAAAATGAAAAAGCCTTCTCAGCTTGTTGCCGGATTTGCCCTCGAAACAGACCAGGAGTTAAAAAACGCTACCCTGAAGCTTAAACGTAAAAACCTCGACATTATAGTCTTAAACTCTCTTAAAGAAACCGGTGCAGGATTCGAGTCTGATACTAACAAGATTACTATAATTGACAAGTACAATAATATTGATAAATTTGAGTTGAAATCAAAAGATGAAGCTGCCAGGGATATTCTTGACAAAATTGTTTCAATGATTAAATAATTTATCAGGATGAGAGTAACGCGCTTTCCCTTTTATATAATCCTTACCGTTCTGGTTCTGATTCCGGAAGTTGCTATTTCCCAGGAGCTTAATTGTAATGTCCAGATATCTGCGCAGAGGATACAGGGATCGAACAGAGAGGTGTTTGAGAATATGCAGCGCGACATATACGATTTCATGAATAACACGGTATGGACAAATAACGTGTTCAGTTATTCGGAGAGAATCGACTGTAATATCCTGATTAACCTTACTGATCAGATTTCTGCAGACGAATTTAATGGAACAATTCAGATACAGACCAGGCGCCCGGTTTATAACACCACTTATAATTCAACTTTACTAAATTTTATTGATAACAACTTCAGATTCAGATATGTGGAGTTTCAGCCACTCGAATTTGATCCTACGGTTCATAGGTCAAATCTTGTCTCTGTTCTTGCTTATTACACATATATAATTCTCGGTTTTGATTACGATTCCTTTGCACCGCTGGGAGGCACTGAGTATTTCCAGATGGCTGAGAAAATTGTCTCTAACGCTCAGAATGCTCCGGAACAGGGCTGGAAACCTTATGATGGATCACGAAACCGTAACAGATACTGGCTTGTAAAAAATGTTCTGGATAAGGAATACGAGGGAGTGCGAAGATTCATTTATGAGTATTATATAAACGGACTCGATAAAATGGAATCAAAATCGGCTGAGGCCAGGGCAAGTATAGTTGAGAGCCTCCGGCTGATCCAGGACGTATACCGGAGAAAACCCGATCCCTTCATGTACCTGGTTCAGATCGTTGTTGATGCTAAATCAGATGAACTTGTAAACATTTTCTCGGAGTCTTTTCCCGAAGAGAAAAGTCGTGTTGTGCAGATATTAACAGAGATAGACCCTGCCAACAAATCAAAATATGAAAAGATTACCTCTGCCACTCTACCATAATAATTGTTTATGCTCGTAAAACTTTACGTTCAAAACTACGCACTTATTAAAGACCTGGACGTTGAACTTGAAGACGGACTGACTATCATTACCGGTGAAACGGGAGCCGGCAAGTCTATACTTCTGGGAGCTTTATCCCTCATCCTCGGCAGCAGAGCCGATACATCAGTATTGCTCGAAAAGAGCGAAAAATGTATCGTGGAAGGAACATTCAGGATAGAAGAATATGACCTTGATGAATTTTTCGCTTCCAATGAGCTTGATTATGAGCCTGTAAGTATCCTGCGAAGAGAGATTAATCCGGCAGGCAAATCAAGGGCATTTATTAATGACACTCCTGTCACAGTAAACATCCTTAAAGAACTGGGCGAAAAACTAATAGATATTCATTCTCAGCATCAGACCCTAATGTTGCATGATAATGCTTTTCAGCTTAGTGTGATCGATTCATTTACAGGTGCGGCAAAACTTACGGAAAAATACAGAGAGGTGTATCATAAATACAGAGCTCTCAGAAAAGAGTTTTATGAAGCAAAAGAAAATGCTGAAAAAGACAGGGCAGATCTGGACTACTACAGATTCCAGCTTAATCAGCTCGATAATGCCAGGCTTACGGAAGGGGAGCAGGAAGAACTTGAAAAGGAACAGGAACTTCTTAGCCACGCCGAAGAGATAAAGATGGGGCTGATCAATGCATCTGAACTTTTCTCGTCGGAAAACAATTCAATAGTTATTCAGCTGCGTGAAGCGAAAAATAACCTTGCTAAAATAAAGGAATATCTGCCTGAGGGTGGTGAGATCTTACGAAGGGCCGAATCATCTTATATCGAACTTAATGACCTGGCTGCTGAAATCAATAAGCTGGCAGATTCCATTGAAGCAGATCCCCGGAGACTCATCCATGTTAATGAACGCCTCGACACTCTCTATTCTCTGATACAGAAACACAGGGTGACTAACCTGAACGAACTGATAGGTAAAAGGGAGGAGATAAAGCAGCTTGTAAATTCAATTGTGACGGGCGATGAAAGAATGACTGAGCTGGAATCAGCTCTGGAGAAGGAGACTGTGAAATTGCAAAAACTTGCTGAAGAGATTTCGAAGAAAAGAAAAAGCATACTACCTGATGTGGAAAATAAAATAACAGATCAGCTTAAGCAGCTTGGCATGCCAAATGCAAGGTTCAAAGTTTCACTTACCAGGTTAGTTGAATTTGCTCCTGCAGGAACCGATCATGCTGATTTTCTTTTTTCAGCTAATAAACAGGTTGCTCCTGAAAATCTTGCGAGGATAGCTTCAGGAGGTGAACTCTCGAGAGTTATGCTCAGTCTCAAGTCGTTTCTTACGAAAAATAACAACCTCCCGACAATAATCTTCGATGAGATTGATGCTGGTGTCTCAGGCGAAATTGCAGATAAAGTCGGACAGATACTGGCAGGCATGGGAAAATATATGCAGGTTGTCAATATTACTCACCTGCCACAGGTAGCATCAAGGGGTTCAAAACATTATCATGTATATAAAGATGATACCGGGGATTCAACAATTACACGGGTTAAGTTGTTATCACCTGATGAGCGGATACTGGAGGTAGCCAGGTTATTAAGCGGGAGCGAAATAACCGAGACAGCTATAATGAATGCCAGGGAACTCATACTATCCGCTAAGAGTAATTGACCCCCTTTCTTTTTTCCCCGGGGTGAAATGTTTCGTTAATTCTTACCCCGTCCCCCCTGGGGGAAGGTTGGGAAGGGGGGTATTAAAAACTAAAATTGTCGACAATGGAGGGAAAGCTGTTACTTGGTAAAAAAGGAATAATATTCGGGGCACTGAACGAGAAATCCATTGCATGGCAGGTTGCATTGAAAGCCTGGCAGAACGGAGCTCAGCTGGTCCTGACTAATTCGCCGGTTGCCATAAGGATGGGTAACATAAAGGAGCTTGCAGAAATAACGCGAAGCAAGATTATTACCGCTGATGCAACAAAGATGGATGAAATCAAAAATCTTCTTACTGAAAGTATTAAGATCTTCGGAGGAAAGTTCGATTTTATTCTTCATTCGATAGGGATGTCTCCAAATGTAAGGAAAGATATTCCTTACGAACAGACAAGCTATGAAAATATGCTCAGGACATTTGATATTTCAGCTCTTAGCTTCCACAGAGTGCTGCAGACTGCATACAAGCTTGATGCTATTAAGGAATGGGGTTCCGTAGTAGCTTTGTCATATGTGGCTGCGCAAAGAACTTTATCGGGTTATAACGATATGGGAGATGCAAAGGCTCTCCTCGAATCGATAGCCCGCAGCTTTGGCTATATTTATGGCCGCGACAGAAAAGTGAGGATAAACACAATCTCTCAGTCACCAACACCGACAACTGCAGGAAGCGGAATTCACGGGTTTGAGTCACTTATTGATTTTTCAGAGCGGATGTCCCCGCTGGGAAATGCAACAGCAGAAGAATGTGCTGATTATTGCGTGGCACTTTTTTCTGATCTTACGAAAAAGGTGACAATGCAAAACCTGTTTCACGATGGAGGATTTTCAAGTATGGGTATGAGCCTGAAGGCTATTGAACAGTATCAGAAAAGCTTCGAAGAGTGTGACTGAAACAATTAATAGATAGGTATAAATACCTATTTTTCAGACGACTTACATATCAGGTAAGTCGTTTTTTCTATATTTGATAGTAACCTAAAACCTTTAAAAATGATCAGGATATTTCTCCTTGTTCTTTTTTATTTCACTTTTCCCCTGGTTATAATCTTCATGTGTAAAAAGTGGTCCATTTTTCGAAAACTCGGATCTATTTTGCTGGCATATGCTTTCGGACTTATTTTAGGATCTTCCGGGTTATTGCCAAAAGGAAGCGAAGCCTATAATTTTGCGTTGCAGGGAAGAGCCTCCATACCGAAACCTGAAGTAGAAGCGCTTATATCTTCCGGCACCCTTTCAGAAGATGATGCTTACATAAATTCTGTAGCTGCAACACAGGATCTCCTGACTTCTGTAATAGTGATACTGGCATTTCCTCTTCTCCTGTTTTCACTGAATATCAGGAAATGGTTCAGGTTTGCCAGGGAGGGATTCATTTCAATGATTCTTGCTCTTGTTTCTATTATTGCCATTCTCATTTCAGGTTATTTCATTTTCAGGGATATTGTCCCGGACAGTTGGAAAGTAACAGGGATGCTGGTAGGAGTCTACACTGGCGGAACGGCCAATCTGGTTTCACTTAAGGTAGCTCTTGGTGTGGATCCGGACCTGTTTGTTATGACCAACACTTACGATGTGATAGTTGGAGCCATTACGATAATATTTTTTATTACTGCCGGGCCGAGAGTAATAAGAGCGATCCTTCCTCCTTTCATACATCACGGAGATAAGTCTGATCCCCGGGCTGAAGCTATTGAAGAGGCGGAAAATTTTGATAATTTTTCGGGTATGTTTAAAAAAGGCAGGTTATTACCCCTGATCATGGCCCTTGGAGTGGCTATTCTATTCTTCATCGTTTCTTTTAGTATAAGCTTGCTGTTACCAAAACTCTCCCAGAGTGTTGTTGTGATCCTTTCGATAACCACACTGTCGATAGCAGGATCACTTTTCAACTGGCTTAATCGCATTGAAAAAACCTTCCAGCTTGGAATGTATTTTATTCTTGTTTTTTCATTTACAGTGGCATCGATGGCAGATCTCGGAGTGATATTCAGTATAGGTTACCTTGGCCTTTTCGGATATGTCCTCTATGCCTATTTCGGATCACTTCTGCTACACCTTTTATTATCTAAAATATTCAGGATCAATGCCGATGATTATCTGATAACTACCACAGCATTTGTTTTCTCTCCTCCGTTTGTGCCGGTTGTTGCCGGTGCACTGAAAAATAAGGATGTTATCATAACCGGTATTACTATCGGAATACTGGGTTATATTATTGGAAATTATATGGGTGTTGGACTGGCGTATCTTCTGAAGGGATTCTAGAACAAATAATTTAACCCTATCGAGAACCCTATATTTCCATCCTGCGTGTTAAATGCTTTTCCTATATCAATAGCTATAACGAAGTTCTGATTCATGACCGGTAGTATGCTGATACCGGCATCCTGATGTAACTTCTCTGCTCCCGGATCGAAGAAATCAGAAAAACTATATTTAGTCATAGTATTGTCAAATGTGGTTGTTTCCAGGTTATCAGGCAATTTAACTTTTTTGGTGACAATCCCGAAATCATAAAACCCGCTAAGTCCCAGGTAGCAATCCTGCTTAAATAGCTTAAAATATATTGGCTTCCACCTTAACTCAATATTTCCAAAAAAGAAACCGTCTCCGACTACCCTGTTTCTGAGAACGCCTCTTAGTGTGCTAGAACCTCCAAGACCCTCACTTGTTGCACCCGTAAGCATAGAGGTTATTACCTGCGACTGGTAGAAGAAGGGAACAGTTCCGGTGAGTGTTGTCTGAAAACCAAGGCGATAAACAAATGCGAGATCATTCTTAATAAGAGTAAAATATTGACGGTGAGTTAAATAAAATCTTGAGAATCCCCAGTCGTTACCCATGAATTTTGGAGAAATTTCAACTCCCATTTCAGTCCAGATACCTTTCATTGGATTCGGCCTGTTGTCGCGGCTATCCCATGCAATACCTGCTTTAAGCGTATTCACCCATCCTCCGTCAGCTTCATCGGCCGAGATCAACCCGAGCGAATCACGGTAAAGTTCATATAACCCGGGCACGTCAGCAACAGCTGGTAATGGTTCTTTTTTGCCCTTGTTTAGCCTATCGATATTTACCGAGCTTACCTTAAAATCCTGAAAGGCAAAACCGGCGCTCCACTTAATGTGCTCACCTGATAATTTCCCCTGGAAATCGTTCTTAAACCTGAACTGATTCCTTTGAAAACGATAGAACATCCTGGACTTGTAATCAGCTGACTCATCATCCATCCAGTCTTTATTATAAACCGACTCATATCCGTTGAAACCATAAAAATCAGTAGCCATATCGGGAAGATAACTCAGATCGCTTGTCAGATGCACTCCGGGTATCAGGTGATTCGATTCATACATGAACCTGAAAATGCCGCTTCCTTTGGTGAAATGTGATACTTCAGTGTAAGTATGATCAAAGTAATCAGGATATCTGCTGCCATCCCCATAATTAAAGAACTCAACCAGGGCTCCGTACTGAAATCCAAGGTTGGAGTCGTAGGTAGTTGCCGGTAATGCACCACCGAATTTCCACCCGGTCTTTACCTTTTTTTCCTGTCCTGTTACTGTCAGGGCTATCGCCGCCATAAAAAGTATTGCAAAGGTTTTTTTCATAGATCATTGTTTTGGTTGATTGGAATAAAGATAAAGAAAAATAGAAATCATAATCTGATTTTTTAATATTTGCTACCTTAGGCTTCTCTTTTCATCTTAAAACACTCAGATGGGTTTGTTGATCAGGAATATAAAGGGACTTGTTCAGGTTGAAGATGATCCGAGACCTAAGGTAAGCGGAAAGGATATGTCAGCTTTCAATTATATTTCTGATGCCTTTCTGTACCTCGAAAAGGGTAGGATTACTGACTTCGGATCAATGTCACATCTGCCAGGCCGGCAGAAAGATTCCAAATATGTTGTTTCTCAGGAAATTGATGCAACCGGACGTTTTGTATTCCCTTCATACTGCGATTCTCATACTCACCTGGTTTATTCAGGAAGCCGCGAAAAAGAGTTCGCGGATAAGATACGCGGCCTGACATACGAGGAGATAGCAAAGAGGGGAGGAGGAATACTCAATTCAGCTAATAAGCTTCGGGAAACATCTGAAGAAGAGCTATATAACCAGTCATACGAAAGGATCCGCGAGATAATCAGCATGGGTACCGGTGCTGTTGAAATTAAGAGTGGTTATGGTCTGACACTTACCGATGAACTGAAAATGCTGAGGGTAATAAGAAGGATAAAAGAAACATCGCCTGTAGAGGTGCGATCTACCTTTCTGGGAGCGCATGCTGTGCCTGAAGAATATAAAAACAACAGGGGGAAATATGTCGATCTTATTATTAAAGAGATGATACCGGCAGTTGCCTCGGAAAACCTGGCTCAATATATCGATGTTTTTTGCGACCGCGGATTTTTTACTCCTGAAGAAACAGAGCGAATACTGGCGGAAGGAGCCGGATACGGACTCATACCTAAAATACATGCCAATGAGCTCGATTTTTCCGGAGGTGTGCAGACCGGCGTAAAGAATCATGCTCTCTCTGTTGATCATCTGGAACGTACAGGTGCTGTGGAAATAGAAGTATTATCCGGATCTGAAACAATGCCTACTCTTCTACCCGGTTCTGCTTTTTTTCTTGGATTGCCTGATCCTCCCGCCCGACAAATGATCGAAGCAGGACTCCCTGTTGCTCTCGCTTCCGATTATAATCCGGGGTCTTCTCCTTCAGGGAACATGAAACTTGTAATGTCGCTTGCCTGTATCAGGCTGAAGATGCTGCCTGAAGAAGCGATCAATGCAGTAACAATCAATTCGGCTTATGCAATGGGATTATCATCGACACACGGCTCGATAGCCAGGGGAAAAGTGGCAAATGTTTTTATAACGAAAGAAATACCATCATATGAGTTTCTGCCTTATGCTTTTGGCAGTAACCTGATTGATACAATAATTTTGAGAGGTGAAATAATTAATTAGCGCTGTGATCTGAATGATGTTGCGGATTTGCAATCCGCACCGTTGATTGCAAATGTTAAAAGAAGGCACGGATTGTAAATCCACACCAGCGATAGATGAAACCAGGATTTTTTATGGATAAGAGGTTAATAGAATGTGTTCCCAATTTCAGCGAGGGCAGGGATATGTCTGTAATTAAGCAGATTACAGATGCTATTGTATCGGTTGGAGGAGTGAAATTGCTTGATGTCGATCCGGGTAAAGATACAAACAGGACCGTCGTTACATTTGTCGGCAAGCCCGAGGCTGTATCAGAAGCTGCGTTCAGAGCTGTAAAGAAAGCATCGGAAGTGATCGATATGTCAAAACATCATGGGGCTCATCCGCGTATGGGGGCAACAGATGTCTGCCCTTTTATTCCGGTATCAGGCATCACTATGGATCAGACGGTTGCCTTTGCCAGGAAAGTTGCCGAACGAATTGGAACTGAACTTAAAATTCCTGTTTATTGTTATGAAAATGCCGCTTTTGAGGAGAAAAGAAGAAACCTTGCAAATTGCAGGGCTGGTGAATATGAGGGTTTAAAGAAAAAACTGGCCGATCCTGAATGGAAACCAGATTTTGGACCGGCTCTTTGTAATGAGAGGGCAGGAGCTACGGCAGTAGGAGCCAGAGACTTCCTTGTGGCTTTTAATGTCAACCTGAATACAACTTCGACGCGCAGGGCAAATGCAATTGCCTTTGATGTAAGAGAGAAGGGCAGAACCATCAAAGATGATTCAGAAAAAGAAATAAGTGTACCCGGTACACTTAAAAATGTCAAGGCAATTGGCTGGTATATTGAAGAATATGGCATTGCACAAATTTCAATGAACCTGACAAACATCTCGGTTACTCCGGTTCATATCGCTTTTGATGAGGTGTGCAGGAAAGCCGACGCCAGGGGTGTCAGGGTTACAGGTTCCGAACTCGTCGGGCTAATCCCTATGAAGGCAATGCTTGATGCCGGAAGATATTTCCTTGAAAAGCAGCAAAGATCTACAGGCGTCTCTGATGCCGAACTCATAAAAATTGCAGTTAAATCGATGGGACTTAATGATACCCATCCTTTTAATCCTGAAGAAAAAATAATTGAATATGTTATGGCTGAAAAGGGAAAAAGAAAACTGATCGAAATGGATCTTAGAGAATTCATGGAGATAACGGCCTCGGAATCTCCTGCACCCGGTGGCGGATCAACTGCAGCTTATATTGGCTCGCTGGGTATCGCTCTCGGTACTATGGTGGCCAATCTGTCGAGCCATAAAAGAGGCTGGGATAACAGATGGAAAGAGTTTTCCGACTGGGCAGAAAAAGGGAAATCTATTCAGAACGACCTGCTTGACCTGGTGGATAAGGATACTGAAGCATTCAACTGGATAATGGAAGCCTATGCTCTTCCTAAAAAGACCGACGGTGAGAAAAAGGTTCGAAATGATGTTATTCAGTCCGCCACAAAAACTGCAGTACTTATTCCTTTAGAAGTTATGGAAACAGCAATATCCGGATTTGCACTGTTAAGGGAGATGGTCGAAAAAGGAAATCCGAATTCTGTGACTGATGCAGGTGTAGGGACACTTGCACTCAGATCCTGCATAAGAGGCGCTTTTTTGAATGTCAGAATTAATGCCGCAGCTCTGGATGATAAAAAATTTACCCGCGATATTATAAACAGGGGATGTGATATAGAATCAAAAGCTGCCCTCGAAGAGGAAGCAATACTCAAAATGGTCGAATCAGCTATTGTCAGACAATTAAAACCTTAAAAACCTGAGATGTTTCCCGCAGATATCGCAGATTTACACAGATTTACTTCTTCTTACCCTGCGCCCTGCTTCCGCTGTGCGGAACTTCGTCGCTTTCGCTCCTTGGCCCTGAGCTCTGCACCATCTTCCTTATAAAATTCTCTTTATCGTCCTCAGGTGATGCGAATACTTCTGCGTCTCATGTTTATAAATGCCCTGGTGGTCAATCTGGTCTATCCTTACCCTTCCGGATGCATGAATAATAAGCCCTCTCGAGAGGATCATTCCCACATGAGATATTTTACCCTGCTCATTATCAAAAAATACGAGGTCGCCAGGCATAGTTTCATCTATGAAGTTTATTGAAGCGCCAGTATCTGCCTGTTTCCAGCTGTCCCTCGGGATCGCCTTCCCGAAAATTTTATATGTAAGTTGTGTTAGTCCTGAACAATCAATGCCTGAAGGAATCCGTCCTCCCCATATGTAAGGACTGTTCAGGAACTTCATTGCGATATCTGTCAGAGAATCAGATGTATGTATAAAATGGTCGTTGAAGTCATTGCTTGCAGTATAATGACTTTCTCCAGCAGTAAATGTTTTCTTTTCAAAATCAGGAGAATATATTTCGCAGCCTGCTTCAAGGATCATCTTTGTCTTGTCATTCTTAAAACATAGCAGAGATTTGTTAAGTACATATCCTGTTGTTTCCTCGCTGTAAAGTGAATGTTGTACGTGGTCGATATCAATCCATCCGTTATAGCTGTCGAAGAGTGTTGCAATTTTCATCCAGTGGCCTACCTGGTCCAGGATTTCGTACTTTTCACCAAAAAGTACCTGGCTTAGCATCTCCGACTTATGCGAAGGTCCTGACCTCAGGGGGACAAAAACATTCTCACAAATATACCGGTCCATAATATTAAGATTTCTTTCAAAAATAATAAATAAACCTGATTTTCATCAGATCCCCTTCTTATAGTACAAATTATTGAACTACAAATAATTATTTATTTAAAGTACCTTATTATAAGGATTTACTACAGCCTACTTATAGAAAATATGTCTATTTTTGTCGTTAATAACCTGATTGATTTTATGGAAGAAGAAATTGACGAATCACTAAAACATCCCAGGATTACCAGGAATTTTGTTAATCTTATCCTTTTTCTGGCCAGCATTGCTGCTGTTGTTGCAATAATAATTGATGACCGTAAGGTAACCCGTCTTGAACTTGCGGGTACGCTGATAATAGTTACCGCCTGTTTCTTTGTTCTCTATCAGTTCCTTTTACATTTTCGTCGTGAAGTTCTGCACGTTACAAGAAAGACATTTTTCATTCTGATAGCTATCCTGACATTTCTATTTTTAACAAAAGTTGCAATCGGAATGCAGACGAAAAACATGATTTTACTTGTTCCGGTTGCAATTATACCTGTCATTATCAGAACCTTCTATGATGCGCGTCTTGCACTCTTCATCCTGCTGGTAACGGTTATGCTCGGCGGATTGCTGGTACCCGAACCGTTCGAATTCATCCTCATGAGTTTCGTTTCCGGAATGGTGGCCATATTTACGCTGACAAATATTTACAGAAGAGCCAAGCTTATTTTTACTGCCTTTATGGTAATTATAAGCTATGTAGTTATATACCTGGGGATCAGTCTGGTACAAGGCGGAAAGATCCCGGAGAATATATTGTCCGACCTTTTACTTTTTGCCGGTAACGGACTCCTCGTCCTTGTAAGCTACCCGTTGATTCTTATTTTTGAACAAAGATTTCTCCTCCTCTCAGATACCACCTTACTTGAGCTTGCTGATACAAATCAGCCTCTGTTGAGGAAGCTTGCTGTTGAGGCACCCGGGTCGTTTCAGCATTCGCTGCAGGTAGCCAATCTCGCCGAGGAAGCTGCAAGGGTTATAGAGGCTAATGTACTTCTTGTACGGACCGGCGCTCTTTACCATGACATAGGGAAAATAGCAAATCCGATGTATTTTATAGAAAATATGGTTGATGGTGAGAGTCCCCACGAAAACCTTAATCCGAAAGACAGCTCAAAAGTGATACTCAATCACGTTAAAAATGGTGTGGTGCTTGCAAAAAATTATAAGATTCCTGTCCAGATCATCGATTTTATCAGAACGCATCATGGCACCTCGGTTGCTTATTTTTTCTTTAAGAAATTCGTAGATCAGAATCCCGACCAGATGCATATGGAAAAGGAATTCGCATACCCCGGGCCAAAACCCTTTTCAAAGGAAACAGCTGTGGTGATGATGGCCGATGCTGTTGAGGCATCCTCGAGGAGCCTTGGAAAATATACAGAGGAGACCATCAGCGAACTGGTGGAGAGGATAATCTACATCCAGGAGCAGGATGGCCAGTATTCTGACGTGCCGCTCACATATAAAGATATTTCCGAAATAAAGAATGTGTTCAAAAAAAGGCTTTCGAATATTTACCATATCAGGATAGCCTATCCTGAAAGGATCTAGCGCATATCAATTATCTCTGTTCCTTTATATTTATCCGGCGAAAAGACGAACATTCCAGGCTCCGGCACTTTCTTCAGGTTGTATTCCTTTACAATAATGTTAATAGTGTTACCATCCTTTCTCTTATACTCAAAGTTACTGAGACTAAGAGATGGTTTTGAAAGAGTTAGCCTCACCCTTATCAGGTCACTTTTTATATCTTCAGGATAAAGATCAATAATATATGAATCGTTTTTCTCTTCAACTAGCCTGTTCTTATATCCTTTTTTGTACATCGTAAAAATAGAAGAGGGTCGGCTCTGGAAAGAATTATCCTTTTTGTCAGGTTTTGTTATAGTAACTTCCTTCTCTGCAGGCAGATAGCTCCATGATGTCTCTCCGTTGAACCATATAATATTTTCTGGTAGATCGAGCCTGTAATTGTTTTTACTGATTATGACAGAACCGGTTATTGAGTCGATTGTATTTTCAATCTGGTCAATTGTGATTATCAGAAATTTCATTGATACTGAAGGAGCAGAAGTCGCAGCTGCGGAGAACTTATCAAGGATTGAAACGGCCCGCTGATCATTCTGGCCATAGAGGCTCACAACAAACAATGTTGATGCTACGAATAAGGATGAGAATTTTTTCATGAGCGAGTATTTACTCAAGGCTCCTCAAAATCTGTTCCAAAGCTATAATATCTGAGCACAGGACATCTCTGGCTTTACTGCCTTCGAATGGACCTACTATACCGGCAGCTTCCAGCTGATCAATAATCCGGCCTGCTCTGTTATAACCTATCGCCAGTTTTCTCTGGATCAGTGAGGTAGACCCCTGCTGATGCTGTACCACCAGCCGTGCAGCATCATCAAACATCGGATCTCTCTTTTTCAGGTCAATATCAAGAACCCCGCTTTCGCTGTCGTCTATATATTCTGGCAGATGCATCGCATCGCTGTAACCCTGCTGTGAGCCGATGAATTCTGTCAGCTCCTCGATTTCCGGAGTATCAATAAAAGCACATTGTACCCTTACAGGTTCACTGCCTGAAGAAACCAGCATATCTCCCCTTCCCACAAGCCTGTCAGCACCTGTTGCATCAAGAATGGTCCTTGAATCTATCGATGAGAATACCCTGAATGCAATCCGTGTCGGAAAGTTGGCTTTTATAAAACCTGTTATAATATTCGTCGAGGGCCTCTGGGTCGAAATAATGAGATGTATGCCGATAGCTCTGGCAAGCTGTGCAAGCCTCCCTATTGGCCCTTCAATCTCCCTGCCTGCCGTCATAATCAGATCTGCAAACTCATCGATAATAAGCACAATGTAAGGCAGATACTTATGGCCCTTCTCAGGATTTAATTTCCGAGAGATGAATTTCTCATTATATTCCTTGATGTTGCGTGCCTGGGCTCCCTTAAGCAGTTCCAGC
>CAZGKI010000041.1:0-20143 GCA_964526345.1 uncultured Rikenellaceae bacterium | reverse complement strand
TTTTTGACGAGATTCTATATCTCGCCTGGTTGCTACTTCATAATTTCAAAGAACTCCTATCCTCCGTAGTCCCGATAGCTATCAGGACGAAGAAGGACCTTTCATTTTTTTTCCAAATATCTTTCCAGAACTCTTTTTACTTTTGGGACGTCAAAGTTA
This sequence comes from uncultured Rikenellaceae bacterium, assembly GCA_964526345.1. GTDB lineage: Bacteria > Bacteroidota > Bacteroidia > Bacteroidales > VadinHA17 > LD21. The sequence goes on along the minus strand of CAZGKI010000041.1, from coordinate 19,984 downwards.
ATGCTTCTTCTCTTCCTCACCAAACAAAACCGGGATATTTTTCCAGCCTGCTATTCTTCCTCTCTCCTACTGTTTCCTGAAGCATAAATTCTGTTTATTCTAACCCTTCAACAAACCTTTTCGCCCAAAAGCGGGTGCAAAGATAGAAATTGGTTTTTTTAATCCAATAGCCTATTAAAAAAATACTTAATTATCTGCACATTTGCTGTTTATCAACGAAATGCAGCTTTCCAGTGTATAAATAAACCGCTTTCTCCCAGTGCATTAAATGAATAATCAAGTCTGAAAACTTTATCATAATATGTTACGAAGTCAAGACCTATCCCCGTACTGTACATCATTTTATTTACAAGAATATTATTATTCGTCTTGTAAATTTCACTCTTATCATGCACATAACCGGCATCAAAGAAGATATTTGCATAAATCTCCAGAGGAATTTTGTTGAACTGATATAATTTTCGAATCGGCCATACTTTCAGGTAAATTACTTTCATGGGTAAAATCTCGTACTTAAAAAAGCTTTTAAACAATACTGCATTGTTGCCGAATATAGTGTAGTATTCGTATCCCCTGACAAACTGAAGATAACCCAGTCCTGTTTCACTGGCAAAAACATACCTGGCATTATAGGTTGAAGAATAATATAGTCCTGATGCTGCATATACCCTGTTAAAAATTTTATGGTATAAATAAAGCAACCCATAGATATCTGTTGCATTAAGTTCACCTGGTAAGAGATATAAGCCTTTCCTGTTAATCCCTAACATTAAGAGTTGACCTGTTTTGGGATAGATCCTGGAATCGCGGTTGTCCCGTATAAACTCATATCTTATATTGAAATATCGCAGACGGGTATTATCCAGACCATCATAATAAGGATTCAGCAGGCTTATAGTATCGGAAATCCTTGAATCAGTATATCCAAGTTCAATATTATGTGAATTAAAATATCCTTTCCTGTACTTGTATTTAATTGCGAGATTCACAGATCTGATCAGATCAAGATCTTCCTTTAAAATAACCTCTTTATCGGACTGAATATTATAGGCAAGGATCTTCTTTGCCGACCGTGATGCCAGAAACGATAAGGAATTTCGCTCCTTGTCATCAAGGTAAATCCCTCTGTAATCCAATTCAATCTTTGAAAAATTTCCAAACCTGAAATTTAGCATGAGAGTTTCCCCCATTCCTCTGAAATTATTGATTTTCAGACCAGTCCCATATTCCAGTTTACTAAAGTCTTTAGTACGCCACCATTCACTAAAATTCGGGCTTGTATGATTCAGGTATACGGTTGGCCAGATATACCAGCGTTCAGTCAACTGTACATCGATTTGCAAAAATCCGGGCTTTGATTCTGTAGCTTCAACTTCGACAAAATTAAATAATGATGTTCTTGTTAAATTATTAATGCTGGTAATCTTCAGATACTCTATATCTTGCTGATTTACAACATCATTAATCTTAAAAGCGAGTTCGCGATAAATGATCTTCCTGCTTGTAACAAAGTTACCCTCAATCTTTATTTCGCCCACTGTTAAACTATCGGGCGAAGCATTATCAATGCAAAATCCTCTGATATAAATGCAGCAGAGTAATGTTATTGAAACAAGATATTTTAACATCAAATTAAACTTCAGAGTCGAGTCTGCTAAAATAGTCAGTAATTTAGTCTCTATGTGTTTCGATTATCTGAAAGTAATAAGATAATTCATCAGGAAATTCCATAAAGTAACAACGCCAACAGCAAAGAGCTTTGAAATATAAAAATTAATTTTCATTTTATCGTTGAGAAGGAATATGATGAAATTATTTATCCCAAGACCTGCAACTGATATTAAAATAAATAAAGAATACTCCCTAAAAATCTGTTTGTTTTCGCTTTGAAATGTCCATACTCTGTTCCAGACATAATTTGATGTTGCAGCAAGAATAAACCCTGTCGAATTGGCTATATATTTATTTATTCTGACCTTCTCCTTTAGTATCCATGTTGTGCCAAAATCGACACCCATCCCTGAAAGGCCAACAACGCAGAACTTAACGAATTTCAATAATAACAGATTGTCAATCATCATCTCTTATAAAAATTTTTGTAAAACTACTGTTCAGCGAAGGACCAAATAATGTGTTTAATGAAATGCCAAGATGATAACTTCCATGAGGAAGCCCGGGAATAATTGCTGATAGCTCTCTTTCGATGACAGCTCGGGAAGAAATTCTGGTTACAGGTACCGAAAGGGAAACAGGTAATACATATTCTCTTTCACCCTTAAATAAAACCAGGCATATTTCTACCGGAAAGACTTTATTCATAAAATTGATATCATAGTCATATGTGTTTTGAATTGTGAACGGTATTTTAACTGAATCTCCCGGTTGCAATGTTTTTTCATTAAATTCATATTGTATTTTCATCCTGCACACAGTTTGAAGGCTGTCAGTTTTGAATCCACTGAACTTTAGCCTTCCCGTTCCATAAACAAGAGATCTGCCTTCTGCAGCAACACATATAAATGCGGGTTTATTATTGTACTTTTTCTCAAATTGCCATATATCAAACTGTGTTTGTCTTGAATAAAGGGAACTGATTACGGTGGCATCTTTACCGGTAAAGAATGGGTAAAGAGAGGGTTTTTGGAACGATCCGGTAAAAATAACCGGTAAATCACCTGCAACAGATTCAATGGCTTTATACTTCTCTTCTTTCCCGCTGTATCCCAAATACCTGTTAAACCTGGAGTCCCCCATCAGAAACACTCTTATAATTATAAGAAGCGATATTGAAGGTAAAACATATCTTTTGATATAATGTAACAGTTTGGCATCATCGCGGCTCTTTTCTGTTATCAGAAGAATCATCGGTATCGAGCATGCAATTGTCCAGTGTGGTTCCACATGGCCGCGTAATGCAGTAAGCCAGAAAAATCCAAGGAATCCTATTATCAGAAAATATAAGCTTCTGTTAAATTGATTTGCAGGCTTATACTTTAACAGAACCCATCCGATAGCCCAGAGAATGAAAGGATTAAAAACTGCCATCTGATTGGGCAGATATTCAAGAAGATAAATCCATCGAAACTCTTTAGATCTGTCGACCAGGTGATACTGTAAGCTCGGAAAATGATTAACAAACTGCCACCTGATATGGGGTAAAAGGAGTATAATTGCCAGTATGCCTGCTGCCCAAAATTTAAAAGACCTCAGTAATTTAAGGTCAGAGAGTATCACAAATCCAATAACAAGTATTGCCTGGTACTTGCTGTATATAAGGCCCGCCATCGATAATGAAAGAAGCAGAGCAACTGTCCATTTTTGATTAGCAAGAAATTTTTTATAGGAAAACAGAAAAAGAGCAGTAAAAAATAAAAGCGGAGCATCGGGTGTGGCAATAACACCATATGCGGCAAACAAGCTAATTGAGCCAGTTATAATAAAAAAAGTGATTATTACTGAAGCATCCGGCTTTTTTATATTCAGAATTTTCCAGACTAGAAGTATAGTAGCAATCTGCAATAAAACAGTCATAAAACGGATACCAAGGTTACCTTTAAAGATCAGGGAACTGATCCTTATTAAGAGGGCAACCATGGGAGGATGATCATAATAGCCCCAGTCGAGATATTTGCCATATAATCCGTAATAAGCTTCATCGCTCAGAATCTCCATAAAAAAAGCCTGAATCAAATTTACCACTACCCAGATGATTAGCAGAGTAATAAAAACTTTTCTGGCATTCAGGTTTGTCAGTCGAGCAGATGAAAAATTGGTCATGATTAAATAATAGGTTTAGTGTTTATGACCAGGATTATTAAGATTTATCGACACTTTTAATGCCTGCTCATGGTACATTCTGTTTTCGGCGAAATGCAGAGAATAAATTAACCTTGTACTAACACTTTTGTTTCTGATAAAATCGATATAAAAATCGGATCTGTTGTATGCATTCGCCCTGTAGATCGGATCCCCCCAATAGAGTTCATTTTGATGATCCTTATAATAATACATCTGATTATCACCCAGATACAATGTATTAAACAGGCCCACACGTTTATATTCAATTGTTGCTTCAGAAAGAAACCCGTTGTGAATAATCCAGCCTGTTCCGTCAGCACGTGCACGATCCATACCAATTGCCCATCCTCCATTTATTTCGAGCTTATCCAGAAAAGTCTTGCCAGAAAGATCGATCCCAATGGAAGTCAGGGCCAAACCATAATCATGTAAAGCTTCTTGAACTACAGGATCCATGGTATTCGAAAAATGAAACATGTATGAAAAGAGCCGGATATAAAAAATACCTGGCTTATATTTACCGTTAACTCCCCAGAAAAATGCCTCGCGGGTATCAATAGACTGCCTGCTTGTCCAATCAAGCCATAGGCTAAGTAGAAGGTTTCTGTCTGAATATTCCCATAATATTCCGTTTATATTAGGACGATAATAATTTAATGAGTCCTGAAAGAATAAACGCGGATACCTGTCGAGTACATAGCTTCTGGGAAACGCTCCCATCAGAAAAAGAAAAGGTTTCTTCTTGTACTTGTAGAAAGCAGTAGGATAAAAATCACCTATTGACTTGTTGCTCCCAAATTCATGAAGGAGGTTCCCTCCCACAAAAATGCTGTGAACTGAATCCCATCGTAATCCAATATCGGGAGCAAATCGGACACCCGACATTGTCTGAGGAATCTGAACTGAAGAATGTCCAAATTCAGTATTATCAAAAAATGAGAACATCCTGATATTCCAGATAGGCTGCTGTGAAAGACTTTTACACGATATTCCCAGGAATATCAATATGATTGTAAAACGGTTTAACATTAAGAAGAATCTTAAGATGACAAAAATAAAGATATTAATAATTTAAATCTCTTCATGGCTTGTTATTTTTTAAATCAGTACATGCAGCAATTTCATATATCATGAAGGAAGTGGAAAATTATCACTATCAAAACACTACCTGCCAGAATTATTTCTTGCTGATCTTCAAAAAAGTTGAACAGCACTGACTATTTCAGCTAATTCAATCTAAAATCAAAATTTTAAATAAAATATTAATTTAATGCTCATTAATCGAATTTTTTTAACTTCGTTGATATTTAAGATTTCATGTTGAACATTGTTATTATACCCACCTATAAAGAGAAAGATAATATTGAGGATCTGATCAAAGCTATTTCTTCTCTTGAAATAGCCTTTGATATTCTGATAATTGATGATAACTCGCCGGACGGTACAGCAGATATAGTTAAGAGGCTTCAACCCGATTTTAAAAATCTCTTTATCATCGAACGTCCTGGGAAAATGGGACTGGGAACAGCTTATATTACCGGGTTTAAATGGGCTCTTGAAAAGGGGTACAGCTATATTTTTGAAATGGATGCTGACTTCTCACATGATCCCCGCGATCTTCTCAGGCTCTACAAAGCATGTAAAGGGAACGGTGCCGATCTCGCTATCGGGTCAAGGTATATAAGCGGGGTAAATGTAGTAAACTGGCCGCTTTCCCGGGTATTAATGTCATATTTTGCCTCTATATATGTAAGGCTAGTAACAGGGATGAGAATAATGGATACTACTGCCGGATTTAAATGCTATAGAAAAGAAGTTCTTGAAAACATAAAACCTGAACAGATAAGATCCAAGGGTTACGGATTCCAGATAGAGATGAAATTTATAGCATGGAAGCTGGGATATAAGATCGTTGAGATCCCAATAATCTTTACAGACCGGAGGCTTGGATCATCAAAAATGACCGGGGGTATATTCAATGAAGCACTGTGGGGCGTACTGAGAATGAAGTTCAGGAGTATTTTTATAAAGTACAGGAGAAACAACACAACAGCGCAGAGGATAAAAGAGACAGCTGCGTGACGGTTCAACAGCGACTGAAAAATTACATCTGATGTCCTCAATTTTAATTAAGAATGCCACAATAATAAATGAAGGGAAATCTGCCAGGGGGGATCTTCTTATCAGAGAGGAGGTTATTTCAGCCATCAGTGAAACCGGGAATATTAAAGCTCCCAGGGAAGCAAAAGTTATTGATGCAACCGGGCTGCTGCTGATACCCGGAATTATTGACGACCAGGTCCACTTCAGGGAGCCTGGCTTAACACGCAAGGGAGATATTTTCAGTGAGACCAGGGCCGCAGTTGCCGGTGGTGTAACTTCTTTTATGGATATGCCGAATACTGTGCCCCAGACAGTTACACTGGAAGCTCTCAATGCAAAATACAGGATTGGAGCTGAAAGATCGCTGATAAACTTTTCTTTCAATATTGGCGCCACCAATGATAACCTGAACGAGATAATGAAAGTTGATCCTGCTGAAGTTTGTGGTATCAAGATCTTTTTGGGCTCTTCAACAGGGAATATGCTGGTTGACAATGAGAAATCCATAAGAGAACTTTTTAAAAATGCAAATCTACCTGTTTCAGCACATTGTGAAGATGAGAAAATTATTAAGAAAAATACGGAGGAGTACAGGATAAAATATGGCGAAGATGTGCCCATCAGCATGCATCCTCTTATCAGGAGCCGTGAAGCCTGCTATAAGTCATCTTCCTTTGCTATTGAACTTGCTAAACAATTTAATACCCGTCTTCATATTTTTCATCTTTCCACTGCTGATGAAATGAAGCTCTTCAGGAATGATCTGCCATTAAGCCAGAAAAGGATTACCGGAGAGGTTTGCATTCACCACCTCTGGTTTGACGATACTTATTACGACAGCCTCGGAACTAAGATCAAATGGAATCCGGCAATTAAAACAAAGTTCGATAGAAATGCCCTTATTCATGGAGTTAATAACGATCTTATTGATGTAGTTGCAACTGATCATGCTCCTCATACAATTGAGGAGAAATCGAACACTTATTTCAAGGCGCCGTCTGGCAGCCCTCTTGTCCAGCACTCACTGGTTGCTATGCTTGAGTTATGGCATAACAGGATTTTCAGTCTTGAAAAAATAGTCGAAAAGATGTGCCATAATCCGGCTATACTTTTTAACATTAAAAAAAGAGGATTTATCAGAGAAGGCTACCAGGCAGATCTCTGTATTGTCAATCCTGAAAATCCATGGACCGTTTCAAAAGAGAATATTCTTTATAAATGCGGCTGGTCCCCCTTTGAAGGAACAACATTCAGATCAAGAGTGATAATAACGATAGTCAATGGCACCATTGTATATAATAATGGTGTGATTAATGATGATTACCGTGGGCAGAGACTTTTATTTGAGCGTTAATTTTTGTCTGACAACAAACCTGACACTATTTCTTGTTCTTTGCTCTAGCAAAATTTCACGACCAGAGGTAATTCTTTCAACTGCTTCCTGAGTATAATGACGGATGGATAGTATTTCAACCTTCTCGTTATAAATTATTGAATATTCCGGCTCAAGGTCAGCCATAAGTGCATTCACTTTCGCTCTTTCATCATCAACGCATACGTCGATGCTGACTGCACTTGCCTCAACAAGATTCACTTTATTGCCGTGAGACATGAAAACATGGAAAATATTGCTGAGATTTTCGCCCATAACAAAAGAAAAATCTTTCGGAAGTATTGACAGCAGAATCTGGTTTTCTTTCCTTACAAAAACGGGGAGCACTCTTTCAAGAATCGGATCAGCTTTTACCAGAGTCCCTTCGTCATAAGGGACAAGGAAAGATCTTACATGAAGTGGAATGTTCTTATTATGAAGAGGTTTGATGGTTTTTGGATGGATGACTTTTGCTCCGGAAAAAGTCATCTCCACTGCCTCTCTGTACGATACTTCATTAAGTTTCTGAGCATCTGAGAGCCATTTGGGATCAGCATTAAAAAGTCCGGGAACATCTTTCCATACTGTAACACTTTCGGCATCAAGAATACTTGCTAAAATTGCCGCAGTGTAATCAGATCCTTCTCTTCCGAGTGTGGTACATGTCCCATTGGATGTACCGCTTATGAATCCCTGAGTAATAAAAAGGGATGATTTGTTAAAGTCAAAAGCTTTTTTGATCCTGATGTTGCTTTCTTCCCACAGAATATTGGCATCTCTGTACCGGTCGTCTGTTATAATTATTTGCCTGATATCGATCCACTCTGGCTTTAATCCTGCCTTCCTGAGGTATTCCGCAACAATCAGTGTAGACCATATTTCTCCATACGATACCACCTGATCATATTCGAAATCATAATCTTTATGATCTGCCTTGCGCAGGTATTGCTTCAGATTGTCAAAAGAGTTGTCTATCAGACTTTTTGTGGAATTAGGGGAAGTAAAAAGATCATCAGTGATAGTCACATGATATGAGTAAATATTATTCAGATGTTCTTTGTAAATTTTTTCTCCGTTAATCCATGACTTGAGGACCATTTCAAGAGCATTCGTGGTTTTCCCGAAGGCAGAGACAACAACTACCAGATTCCTCGTTTCCTGTGATACAATCCCGGCCAGGTTTTTTATTCCCTGTGCATCTTTTACCGAAGCGCCTCCGAATTTATAGACTTGCATATTTAAAAATTTGAATAAAATTAGAATTTACTCAGCTATTCTCGTAATTTAGTTCAATTTAAATTTTCATAATTATTATAGTTAAGCTGATTATATATTAATAGTCAGTGAGAAACTCTTCAGATTCAACAGTATGATATCACATTTTGTTAAAGCACGAGACCTGTTTAACTTTTCATTACCAAAATAATGATGTAATGAGAACATATAAAATTATTACACTTAATGATTTCGTAATCAGCAGGCAGAAAGATTTTCCATTTGCCAAAGGAGAATTGTCCAGGCTTCTTCACCATATTGGAACCGCAGCAAAAATGGTCAATAAAAAGATAAATAAAGCTGGTCTGGTAGATATTCTGGGAAAAGCAGGGTCAGAGAATATCCAGGGGGAGAGTCAGCAGAAACTGGATGTATATGCTGATCATATCTTTATTGATGCGCTTCGTGCTAGTGGTGAGTGCTGCGGGATTGTTACGGAAGAGAACCAGCACGAAATTGTTTTTACTGATAAATTAGCCAGAAAAGGGAAGTATATTGTATGTATGGATCCGCTCGATGGTTCATCGAATATAGATTATAATGTATCAGTGGGATCAATTTTTTCAATTTATCGCCGATCTACTTCAAGGGGTGAAAAAGTAACCAATGATGATTTCATCCAGGAAGGTTCCAAACAAGTTGCTGCAGGATATGTGATATACGGATCATCAACAATGCTCGTCTATACTACAGGAACAGGCGTAAGTGGTTTTACTCTCGATCCTTCAATCGGTGAATTCTGTTTATCACATCAAAGTATTACAACTCCTGAAAACGGGAGGATTTATTCAATTAACGAAGGCAACTATATTTATTTTCCGCCCGGAATAAAAAAATATATAAAATACTGCCAGGAAAAAGACGAAAACACCGGAAGGCCTTATAGTTCAAGATATATCGGGTCGCTGGTTTCTGATTTTCATCGCAATCTACTTCTTGGAGGTGTCTTTTTATACCCTGGAAATGAACTTACACCTGAGGGAAAACTTCGCATTGTATACGAATGCAATCCAATGGCATTCATTGCTGAACAGGCCGGAGGAGCTGCCTCAGATGGAAGAATGAGAATCATGGAAATAATTCCTGATTCACTTCACCAGAGATCACCTTTTTATGTAGGATCAAAAAACATGGTCCGGAAAATTGAGAATTTCATTGCCGACAAATTTTAATCATTCGTATCTCAGGGCTTCCACCGGATTCCTCGTGGCTGCCTTTAGACTTTGCCAGCTTACGGTAAGTAATGCAACAAGTATTGCTGATATTCCTGCTGCAGCAAAAATCCACCAGCTTAATTCAGTTTTATAAGCGAATCTGTTTTGCCACACCGATACAATATATATAGAAGCAGGAATTGAAACCACCAGTGATATAAGTACCCACTTAATAAATCCGAAATTTACAAGATAGAGTATTTCAATTATTGAGGCTCCGTTAACTTTCCTGATCCCTATTTCTTTTGTTTTTCTTGATATGGTTATAATCGCTATTCCAAAGAGTCCCATTATGGACAGGATCATAGCCAGCAGGGAAAAAGCACCTATTATTTTTCCCTGATTTCTCTCATTACTGTAAAAATCACGGATCTGATCGGTAAGATATCTGACCTCAAATATCTCATTAGGGGAAATCTGATTATAAAGAGTACCCAGTTTTCTTATTATAGCTTCATCATTTACACCATCGATTTTTATTGCCAGCAGTCCCATCTTTGACGGGTTTTGCTGAAGTATAACCATTGGTTGAATCAATGTATGCAATGAATGAGCATGAAAATCTTTTACAATACCCTTTACAGTGAATGCAAGAAATTTTTCTCCTGCTTTAACATTATATTTCAAGGCACTTGATTCATTAAATAACACATCAGTCCTGCCAGGTATAAAAGCATCAAAAGGCGATCCATCAATTATTTCAATGCCTAACAGTTCTGTCATCCCTTCGCCCATTATCAGACCATCAAATCTGACTTTTTCTCCCGCCGGGGTAGCAAGTGTGACAGGCAGATAGGCTCCAAAAGGAGGAATAAATGAAGAACCGGCTGCTTTTACAACACCTGGTGTTTTTTCCATTTCATCACATAACACGGGGAAACTGGCCTTTAATTCTGCGCTGTTAAGCTCACTGATAATAATGTTTTCAGGATTAATCCCCTTAAAATTTGTAAGAGAGTATTTAATCTGTTTTGATACTGTTATAACACATACTACCAGAATTACATAGATAGTGAAGTGCAATACCAGAAAGGAGTATCTCCACCTGCCGGAACGGTTTAAATCTGAAGTTTTATCAGCCAGAAGGAGAAGTGAAGGGATCCTTGAAATATTATTACCTATTATCAATCCTGATATTATACCGGTTATAAGTACCACCGATAACAATAACAGCCACATTAACGGATTTGAAAAGATTTGGCTGGTCAAAGATTTGTCAAGAGTGGTATTAATAAAAGAAATTCCCGGAATGAATACAAAGGCAGCCGGGATCAAACTTAATAATGTAATAAGATTTGATTCAAAAATTATCTGTTTGCGGATCTTGCCATATGAAGCACCAAAAGCCTTTCTGGTGCCAATTTCACGAAGTCTGTCAGTAATGCCTGCCCGGGTAAGTAATACGTAATTAATGATTGAAATTAATAGAATTAACAATGAAATTGCTTCATAATATTTTAGTTCTGTTGGATTCCCTGCCCTGCAGAACGGACTTCCTCCTGTTGACCCTGACCCTAGATATATATCAGTTACAGGTTGAAGGGAATAATTAAAATCTTTTGTTCTTTCATTGTTTATAAGTGCTTTATATTTTTCTATTTTAGCGCCAAGAGCCTTAACATCAGCGTTTTTATCCAGAACAACATATGAAAGAAAACTTCCGTTCTCCCAATTTAAGGCAGTTCTGTTTTCATTTCCATAATCACCTAAAGACCGTTGAAATTGCTTAAACATTTTGTCAGATAATTTAATGTCCGCAATAAACTCCGGAAATAGTGTAGACGTGGAAGGGAAATCCTTATAAACGCCGCATACTGAAAGAGCAAGAAATTCGTCATTTAACTTTACTTTTAATATGGCCCCAATCGGTTCGGTATTCCCAAAATATTTTAAAGCCATCTTTTCTGAAATAGCGACCTCGGATACTGAGACGGCAGCTGATCCTGCAATAAACCTGATTCCCAATATTTTATAAATAGAGGGATCTGAAAATCCAAAATTATTATCTCTGATAAGATCATTTGTCATGTTCCGTAGTTCGAAATCATTAGCCTGGTAGAACCTGAAGAAATCTTTCACTTCAGGAAATTCTCCTTTCATGCTTTCAGCCAGGGGATACTGGGTACTGCTTGATCCTCCAAAAATTATCCGGTAAACATCCTTATGATCCGGGATAAATTTATCAAACGATTTTTCATGCAATACCAGAGCAAGCAGTAGTAAAATGGATCCTAATCCTATCCCTAAGCCAAAGATGCTTATTATGGATTGTATTTTATTACGGGTTATATTTCTTAATGCAGTTTTGATGTCTGAAGCTATCATTATGAAAGAATTTATTTTTTATAGCCTGATTAAGTTATTGATTAATCATTTCTTGTCAACCTGCATCAAATATATAACGAATTATTTAGTTATACAACTAAAATTTTAATTATTCTATTAAAAATAAATTTCGAACTACTTGTTTCTCCGTCTTTTTTTATCCCTTGGCGAGGTGGGTTTTTCATCCTTAAGCCCCCTTCGCCTTCGTGTAGCCGCTTCGGCCTTCGATCGCCGAAGTCGTCCTATGGCCGACGAAAGCGGCAGAGCAATGCCCGGGGGGGGGGTCAATCTCCCCTCTGGGGGAATCCTGCCCTGACGGGAGAGGGGGTTATTCATACCTGAGGGCGTCAACCGGATTTTCTGACGCTGCTCTCCAGCTTTGCCAGCTGACAGTCGCTAATGCTATTACGAGTGCAATTATCCCGGCAATTGCAAAAATCCACCAGCTTAGTACTGTTTTGTACGCAAATGACTGAAGCCATTTATACATGCTGAACCAGGCAATGGGACAGGCAACTATGAAAGCAATTGCTACCCATCTCGTAAAATCCTTATTAAGCATTATCATCACTTCTCTAACTCTTGCACCATTTATTTTTCTGAGACCTATTTCTTTTCGTTTCTGGTTAAGGTAAAATACAATAAGTCCATATAAACCCAGGCAAGCTATTGTAATTGAAAGAATTGTAAGAGATGTATAGAACTTGCCAAATCTGGTTTCTGACTGGTATTGCCTGAAGAAAAACTCATCAGCAAAGAAATATTCCATCGGATCGGAAGGATAATGTCTTGCCCAGATACTTTTAAGATCTTCAATGGCCCTGGTAATATCAGGGGTGTTAAGCTTTACCGAATAAAATCCAAATTCGAATGGATGACCATTATCATATATCATCGGATAGATTGGTTTTTGCAGCCCTTCATTATGGAAATCGGCAAGAACTCCAATTACTTCGATAGGTATTGTATCTCTATTGGCCCGGTAAATGTTTTTCCCGACTGCATCTTCAGGATTACTGAACCCTAATTCTTTTACACTGCTTTCATTTAATATAATCTTACGTCTGTTATCATTAGGTCTCGATGAAAAATTTCTTCCTGCAATAAGTCTGAGTCCGAAAGTCTCAATAAGACCATCATCACCATTATTCTCAAAAAAAGTAGAATTAGGGCGAATTCCAGCATCAGGTCTCACATATTCGACGTTACCATATCTAGGGGCCTCACCGGGAGTAAAAGTATTTGCTGTGGCAGATTTAAAAATTGGTTGCTGAAGGAGATCTCTTCTAAATGACAGAAACCTGGTACGCCTTACCGTATCGGAATTCAGCGAAGCAGGTGCATTTATTGTAATAACCTGGTAGAGATCTATTCCCATCTCTGCCTTTTTCATGTATAATATCTGTTTGTAAACCAAAAGGGTAGTGCTGATAAAGATGATTGAAAGTGCCATCTGGGCTATTACCATTCCCTTCTGAAAACTACTATTATGCTTTACCGATTTCTTACCGCTGAATGGATTAAGCCCGGCCAGTGTAAGAGTGTTATATATACTCGAAAAAATAATTCCTGTTAATGCAACCCCGAGCAAGGACCAAATAACATATTTAATCGGGAAAACAGCCTGTGAAAGAGGAATATAAAAGTAATTGGCAAATACATTAAGAAAAGCACGATATAGAATGAAGGATAATAAAAGTGCCATGAAGTTAAGCATCACAGTCTCGATAAAAGATTGCAGCCAGATATGGAATCCTGAGGCTCCGATCAACTTACGCATGCCTATTTCATCTGCCCTTTTTGAAGCTAAAGCAGTTGAAAGGTTCACATAATTGATCCATGCAATAATAATTGTCAGTAGAGCAATCATGAAAAGTATAAAAAGTGATTTCTGATTAGTTTGTGAACCCATTTCGCCTTCAAGTCCGCGTATATAATGAAGGTCTGATACTGGTTGAAGAAATATTGTCGCTGTGCGCTGGTTAACTCTTTGGGTGGTATTTGCATTAACAAGATCTGTCAGAGTCTTTTCCATGATCTTCAGATCAATCCCTTTTCCAAGCCTAATATAATTCCAATACCCGTTACTGTTCCAGTCGGGACTTCTGCTTATCCAGTTATAATTCTCCCAGGTTTTCATTGATATAAAATAATCGGCTGTAAGATGGGTATTCGAGGGAAGATCATTGTAGACCCCGGTAATTTCGATAGGCATTCCTTCATTAACTTTCATGATTTTACCAATAGGGTCTGCATCCCCAAAAACTGCAGAAATTTTCGATTGGGCAATAATCCCGGTTAAGGGTCTGGCAAAGTCTGCTATACCTTTTGAAAATTTGAAAGGAAAGACTTTTTCGAATCCTTCATCAACCCATAGAACACGTTGTTGAGCAAGTTGTCTGTCTTCGTAGCGGATTAAACAGGATTCAAAATATGCATCACCGTTTGCCTCAATCCCCGGAACATCTTTTTTAAGGGCAAAATACAGTCCCCTAGAAGATTTAGTTCCATGATAAAAGATTTCTTCTCCTGTCTTAATATCCGTGTTTATACGATATATAGTATTTGATTCAGGGAAAAATGAATCAAATGAAATCTCGTAAAAAAGGTAATGTGTTATAAACAAAAATGCCGTCAGTCCCATCGTCAATCCTAATAGATTGATAAATGCTATCCCCCGGTTTTTTAAGAGGGTTCTCACTGCAGAGATGAAATGAGTTTTTAACACGTTACAATTCTATATTACGGAACATCATATTATTACGCCTTAAACCACCCCTGGGGGCTTGGGTCATTCTCCCCCCTGGGGGAGATGCCGAACCTGTGAGGCAGAGGGAGTTATTCATACCTAAGCGACTCCATCCTGATACACTTTGCTATCAAGGATCTGATCCCTACTCATATCGCAGGGCTTCAACCGGATTCTTTGTCGCCGCTCTCCAGCTTTGCCAGATTACTGTTATGAGCACTATTCCAAAAGCTAAAATTCCAGACAGTATAAATATCCACCACCTGAGTTCTGTTCTGTAAGCAAAGTTCTGCAGCCATTTAACCAGAAGATACCAGGCAACAGGACATGAAATCACAAAAGCCAGAGCAAGTAATTGTATGAAATCCATATTAAGTAATCTAATCACTTCGGGTACTTTGGCACCATTTATTTTGCGGATTGCAATTTCTTTTGTTCTTTCCGATGTAGTACTTAAAATTGTACCCAATAGTCCAAAGCATAATATAAATATAGCTACCAGGCAAAAGATGCCGATGGTCATTTCCAGTTTTTTCTCTTTCGTGTAAAGTATTGAAACTTTGTCTTCAAGGTACGAATAATCCATATATTCATTCCCCGAAATCTTCTTCCACACTTGTTTTATTTCGGCAATCAACTTGTTCCTGTCAGACGTTGTCCCTTTAATCTCTATGAAACGCCAGTACTCACCCTTGTTTAAAAAACATAAAAGAAGAGGTTCAACTTTATGATGAAGGGAGCGAAAATTAAAATTGTCGGATACACCAATTACATGATACCTTTGGTCAGGATTAATAGTCTCATAAAACTCTTCATTTACAGGGTTTTTCATCCCCATAACCTTCACAGCCGCCTTATTAAATATTATTGCATTTTTATCTCCGCTATAATACTCGGAAAACCACCGGCCTTCTGTCAGTTTAAAATCAAATACATTCTGAAAGCCTGTATCAACCCTGAAATATTGAAAGGGATATGGGGTTTCATCAGAGGAGTTAGCATGTGTAAAACTATTCGTTGACATCGCATTAAAAGGATATGAATTTGAGCATGATACCCCTTTAATCAAAGAGGATTTTATTAGTTCTTTTTGAAATGTAGTATAATTATTACCTATTTTATTGCCGTTCTCGATTATTACAACATTTGTGGTATTCAATCCTGTGTCGTAATCTGACAAATAGTTAAGTTGCTTAAAAATCCCGGTTAAACATATTATAAGTATTATTGATGAAGCTAATTGTGAAACGATCATAACCCGGTTAAACCATAAACGTGAGTATGAAGTTGAATCGTCAGAATTCATTTTATGGGTTATCCGGTTGAAATAGATTCCTGTAACTATGCCCAAAAAAACCGCAATAAAAATCGCGAATAAAAGGAGTAAGCTTACAGGTAAAACAAAATCAGATAATGGAACGGAATTAAGATCCGCTAATACAGGAGGATTATTACTCCATAGTTCATATATAATAAGAAGGGCAGCAATAAAGGAGGCAGCTGTGTAAAAGATGTTTTCAAATACGAAATCACTTATAATTTTAATTCCGGATGCTCCCAGGCTACGTTTGATTTTTATTTGATGTTTATGCCTTTTCCTTTTTGAAAATGTAAAACCGATAAGATTAAAGTATGCTATTAACATCAATACCAGCACAATAACTAAATTGATATTTATTATTGAGGCATTGCTCTCTTTCTCAAAACTAGATATGGCAGATCCCTTCAGATGGATATCAGCAACCGGCATCAGTTTTAGTTTTATTGCGTTTTCATCGTTGAATACATAATCAAGACCATGAGTTGACTTCAACCATGGGATCCAATAATCTGTTATAAATTCCTGTAATTTGTCACCGAACTTTTTTATATCGGTTCTATTTTTAATCTTTATATAGGTTAGAAATTCATAACTATCCCAATTATAATTTTTTTCATTGGGAATTCGGCTTAATAATGGGATCAGAACTGTAAACTTCAAATGGGAATTTTGTGGATAATCTTTGAAAATTCCGGAAATCATATAATTTTTCCCTGCAATTTTAATGTTTCTACCAACTGAATTTGAATCTCCGAAAATCTTCCCAGAGAGAGATTCAGAGATAAGGATTTCATTGGGGTTGAGAAGAAATGAGGATTTGTCTCCCGTCAATAAATTAATGTAGAATAGATCTTTGAAAGAAGGATCTGCCCAAAGAACATCCTCCTTCCATCCCTGGGTATTATCGACTGATACCAAAACCCCTGATTGATCTTTGGTACGCACCATTTCTTCAACTTCCGGAAATAATTCTTCTATATTTTCACCAAATGCCAGAGGTAACTCTCCATAAACATCATTTGTTCCATGATAAGTTTCATTGACATAAACATTATATATCCTTTTATAATCAGGATAGAAACGATCAAACGACCTGTTAAATTCAATATTACAAATTAACGGGATAGCAACACAAAAAGCTAATGATAATCCTGCCAGGGATAAAAAGGAAATAGCTTTCTCATTACGGATTCTCCTGAGTATTGTTTTTATAATCAAAAACATAATAAAACATTAAGCTTGTCTTCAATCATATTTATAATCCATTTCTTGTATTTATTGTGATCTTGCCGGAATTTAAACCTTTTCCTGAAGCCCGTAAGATTATCTGACCTGCCTTACTGTTTGATTGTACGATTACGAGACATTTCCCTTCATACGCCTTTCGATAGGGTTGCTGAAAGCTTTCGACACTTGTAGGATTTGAATTACCAACTGCGACAATTGTACCCTCCCCTTCAACGCTAAAATTAATAAGTCTGTTGAATTGAGGATTCAGGTTACCGTTTTTGTCTGTGATCTCAACTGTCACAAAGCTAAGGTCTTGCCCGTCAGATGTTATATTTGTCCTGTCGGCAGTAAGGTGGATCCTTGACGGTTCTCCGGCAGTTACAAGTTCCCATTCTGCTGTTTCACTACCTTTTACATATCCAATCGCTTTTAATATACCCCGTTCATAAGGAACCTGCCATACAGCCTTAAATTCTGTTTCTCTTGAAGTGTTTTTACTCCCAATATATTTTTCGTTTAAAAATAGCTGAACACTGTCACAGCCAGAATATGCAATAATTGTCATGTTTTTACCCTCATAACCCGGCCATGTCCAGCTTTGCTTGACATCGTCCCAGCCCCAGGGAGAATCGCCATTCCCTTCAAAGGAGGATACCGGAGCCTCGATAAAAGCTGAAAGTTTGCACCCATTATTAAATAAAACATCCCGATAGTAAGACCTCGGCCTTTTAAAACCACATATATCGATATCGCCGCTATAGGTTGAGGTCCACGGGTAAAGTTCAGCCTTATTTTTGCTGAACCCCCACCAGCCAAGGGCTACTTCGCCCGCAAAATCCATAGCAGTCCATTCAAAATTTCCTAAAACAAAATCATTATCTACAGCATTCATCCAGTTATCGAAGGAATGTCTGGGATCTATTTCCGAAGAAAACATCAAGCGGTCGGGAAGGCGTTGATGATCACTTTCATATTGCGATGACTGATAACTATAACCGCAAATATCCAATGCCGCAAAAAACGGATCACATTTACGCCATTCTTCCCGGGAACAATTTCTCCAGTTCTTGCCCGATTGAGCTACATTTGCACTAACAGGACGCGATGGATCCAGGGAACGCACAAATCCTGAAATCTTATATGCCAGAGCAATGCCGATGCTATCCCTGTTCTCACGGATCTGGTTCCCAATACTCCAGGTAAAGATCCCCGGGTGGTTCCTATCGCGCATTATCATACTTTCAATATCACTTCTCCACCATTTATCGAAATAGACATGGTAATCATCCGGCAACCAACCCTGAATCCAGACATCAAATGCCTCATCAATTACTATCAGTCCAAGTCTGTCGCAAGCATCAAGAAATGCTGTTGAAGGAGGATTATGAGCACAACGTACGGCATTAAAACCGGCTGCTTTCATTAGTTGTACCCTGCGCTCTTCTGCCCTGTCATTTGCAACAGCCCCAAGTGGGCCATTGTTAGAATGCATTGCTCCTCCCTTCAGCTTAATTTGTTTTCCGTTCAGGAACAGACCTTTTTCAGGATCAATTTTGAAAAAACGTATACCAAATTTCGTTTCTGTTTCATCAATTGTTTTATTTTCTTCAACAATTTTACAGACTGCTTTGTAAAGAGATGGCAATTCCGGAGACCATAATTCCGGTTTTTGAATATCAAATGTAAGGTTTAAGGTTGAAGGTAAATTCTTATGAAGTTGTGTAAATAGCTTTTTTTCTGCTACCTTTTTTGAGTCAGCATTCAAAATTGTACAGATTAAGGTAATATCAGTATCTTTTGGAGTGTAATTATTGATAGTTGCCATTACTTTAATTTTTGCTTTTAAAGAATCTGCATAATTTGTTGTAATATATGTACCCCAGTGTGCGGTATGAATTTTATCAGCTATATCTAAATATACATGGCGATAAATCCCCGAACCGGAATACCAACGCGAATTACTCCCTTCGTTCTTCACCTCCACTGCTATTAAGTTCTCATTATCACCAAAATACAAATATTTGGAAAGATCATATTCGAAAGCTGTATATCCATATGGATGGTTACCCAGATGATGGCCATTGATCCAGACATCAGAATTCATATAAACTCCATCGAACTGAATTGTTACAACTTTATCTGCTATTTCTTCTGGCAATTTGAAATGCTTCCTGTACCAGCCGGTTCCACCCACAGTAAATCCGGTTGCATATCCCAATGGAGTTTCAGAATCGAAAGGGCCACTAATAATTCGCGTTTCCCCTGTTGATGACAGGGATTTCCCGGCTAATGGTAAATCCTCAATACTCCAGTCGTGTGGCAAGTTCAAAATGCGCCAGTTCTGATCATTATAATTAAGTTTCTCAGCGCCAGCAGCGTTCCCCTTAAAGAATTTCCAGTCAGAATCAAATAAAGATTCTCTTTTTATATCTTGTGCTTTCAATTGCGTTTGAAAAGCTAGAAATATTAGCAATATAATGTTCTGAATAATAATAAATGAGTTTCCTGTGTTTATCTCCCGGGAAAAATATATAGGATAATCCGGTTGGAATCAGTATATTTTATATGAGCCTTTATTCTTTTTTTTTTCGGAGGTA
>CAZGKI010000040.1:6570-21379 GCA_964526345.1 uncultured Rikenellaceae bacterium | reverse complement strand
CCAAGCCCGTAGGGCTGATATATGATGTTGTTAAAAAAGGGCAAATCATAAATATGATCCGCCCTTTATTTTAGATTATGGATAGTAGTATATTAAATATCTATTGAGGCGTCTCTTCCATTGGCAATGAAAATTTAATCGGAACCATATACCAGACATTAACCGGCTTTCCCCCCTGAGACCCTGGACTAAATCCTTTTAAAAGTCCAACTACACGTACAGCTTCCGCATCCAGGAAAGGATCCACCCCTTTCAGAACTGAAACATCCTCTGCGTTACCCTCTGTATTTACAAAAAATCTCACAATGACCCTTCCTTCAATTTTTTTAGCTTTTGCTGCTTCAGGATATCTGGTATTCTCTGCTAAAAATTTAAGTAATTCACCTTCTCCCCCGGGATACATGGGCATCTCTTCGACAACTATAAAAGGAGTCTCATCTGCAGATATTCTATTCGGCAAAGTGAATTTTAAAGTAACTTCAGAAGTAAATGGTTCGCGTCCCTCAGGATTTTTAGCCGGTTCCCAGTATGGTGAAGAGATAATAGCCTGAGCAACAACTCCTCCAAGGACAGGATCTGTATTTCCGGTTAAATTAACATTACTAACTTTTCCGTCAGGTTCAATAGTATAATTAACGTGAACCCACCCTTTTATTCCTTTTGCGGAAGCTTCTTCAGGATATTTTATCTGGCTAATTACCCAATCTGTAAAAGACATACGGCTTTTACCCATAAAAGTTGGAAAATCATCAGGATTCTGCCGACGGAATAGAATTTTAATACCAAGTTCGGCAGCTCTTTTCTTTGTCGTAATTTCAACTGCTCCATTTTTACCTTTATCACCATATTTTTCAATGGCGTCTTTCGATGAAAGGAATCTTGATATTCCAAAATCAGATCCAAGTTCTTTAGCGACATCAATATATGTTTTTTCAGAAATCACACTATCAACGACCACAAGGGGTTCCGGTCGCGGTGGAGGTGTTGTATTTTCTTGTTTTACAACAGGTTCTCTGTATTCAGGATCTTTTACCATTTTTACATTCATCTCTTTGGAAAAAGATGGCTTTAAAATAAGACTTTTATAGCCATTTAACTGAAAGATAAGAGAAGCATCTGCCTGTACGTTAATAATTTCAAAATGCCCGTCAACTCCTGATGTCGCAAGAATGGCTTCCCCCATTTTTCCCGTACTTGTTATATGGACACCCCCAAGCGGTTTTCCTTCTTCATTTAAAATTACACCTTTAATGCTCTTCTGAATCATTACTGGAGACTGGTAAATTGTAACTGGTCCTTCCGGAGAAGGAACATAATGATATTTCGGAGTTGCAAATGCATAGAAGACAATTGCAATTACAGGTAATATCAAAAATATCTTCATCTTTCTGTAAGGTGAACTAATTATTCTTTTCATCATGTCAAATCGTTTTTTGTTTAGTGAATAATTGAATGAATTCGACAGGCTGATAACCGGTGAGCTAAAAAGTTGATTAATTAATGTAGCTCTGTATATTGCCGGGTTGGATGTTCGCTGTAGCGCCACCTTATCGGCAAGATACTCATGGTTCAGCCTGATAAGTCCGGTATAAATCCATGCAAACGGATTAACCCATTGCACCATACGAAGGATCTCAACCAGGAAGAGATCCAGCCAGTGCATCTGATTTACATGTACAAGCTCGTGGTTCATTATCTCCTTAACTTCTGCCTCATTTACTGAAGGATTGATGAAAACATAATTGAAAAATGAGAATGAGGCCGGGAATTCAGAAGCTCTGATAAGTCTTGCAGCACCTTTTTTATCGATGCTTGCCCTGTTTATTGTTTTATATAATATCGAAATATGCTTTATTAACCTCACAGCCAGGAAAAATATACCGGCCAGATAAAGAATCAAAATTATCATTTTGATGTAAAAATACTTGTCGGGTATATCTTCCTGAATTCCCGGAAAGACCGGAACTGCGGTTTGTGTTATATCGGAAGTATTAAGAACCGGGTAAGGCATTTCAACGCTATAGTGTATAGATATAAGCGGGAAAATAAAAGAGATCAATATACCCGAAATAAGGTAGACTCTTTTCAGGATAAAAAAGCGTTCGTTCCTTAAAAACAGGAGATAGACAAGGGCAAAACCCGAGAGCCAGATAATCGACTTAAACAGGTAAGCAGCAAATGATTCCATCATTTTTTCTTTTTATTTTTCGATAACTCTTTCTTTGTGTCTTTTAACAGCTTATCAAGCTCTTTCAGAGTAAGGTCTTTCTCCCTTGCAAAAAATGAAGCCATGGCTGGAAATGAATTATTGAAATAACTCTCCATGAGTCCAAAAAGCTGACTTCTGGAATATTCACTCTTCGATATAAGAGGATAATAAACATAAACATTCCCATAAGCCCTGTGTGCTACAAATTCTTTTTTTTCGAGTACTCTGACAACTGTTGATACCGTATTTCTTGCAGGTTTGGGATCATCAAAACCGTTTCTGATGTCTTTTACAATCCCTTCTCCCATATCCCATAAAATCTGCATCACCTGTTCTTCAGCCTTAGTAAGTTGCATAATCTAAAATGTTTAATTAATAATTTAATTTGTTGAAGGTTCAAGGTCATATTTAGGTACAGACTACTTACTACTCACTACTTACTACTCACTACTCACTACTCACCACTCACCACTCACCACTCACATGTAGCCTGTAGCCACCAATTCGCCACTTGCTGACTTATTTATCAATCCCTCAATACAAATATATGACTATTTTTATAGTCATGCAAATTTATTTCAATAAAAATGACTACCTTTTTAGTCGCAAAACATAACATTTTGTTTTAATGCTAATTATGTTCATAAATGTTGGGATATTTTTGTGTTTTGCATCAAATCATAAATCCTGTTTGCCATGAAAAACCATATCAGTTTCTCATTGATGATTTTCACTCTTGTTCTGATCGCCCTCCTTTTCTGCGGCCAGTAACTTAACCCCTCACGTCAAAAGAGAAAAAGGAGGGCTATACTGGGCTTCAGTACCATGGATATGATATCTAATTCAGGAATATCAAGATCATAGAATTATGAGATGATATTGCTTTACAGGAAAAATATTTATTTTTACATGAAATAATGGGACGTTAGCTCAGTTGGTTCAGAGCGCTTGCTTGACAGGCAAGAGGTCACTGGTTCGATTCCAGTACGCCCCACACAGTGCCCTCCAAAGATTTATTGCAGGAGGGCATTTTTGTTTTGCCCCTTCTTTATTCTGATTAATTCCGAAATATTTGTTGAGATATATATTTTGCATCCCGTCCTACTCCCCCAACAAGCCCCGATGTTAATCCAAACTGAAACGGTATGCCGACAAAATAGAGCCCGGGAGTGGTGGTAGAAACGCCTCTCTTATTTATTGGCCAGCCTGTCCCGTTTGTTATATCCATCTTAATCCATGAAAAATCAGGTTTGTATCCTGTAGCCCAGATTATACTTGATACTTTAAGTACAGAACCGTCTGCAAGCTGAGGATATCCATCTTTTACTCCAGTAACTCGGGGAAGAGAAACAACACCAGCATTAGTAAGGTCATCAGCAGAAACACTTATCAGAGGACCGCCACCGTGTAATATCTTATTTTTGGCTTTTTTGCCGATGGGAGTATTGATTGTAAGTACATTACTTAAAAACCACCAGAAAAACTTTCCTGCATATTTAAATAAAATTTCAGGAATGTGAAAGTTCGGTTTTCCGGATATATATGTAGTATGTGTTGCTGATATTTCTACGGCAATTTCAATACCCGATACACCAGCACCAACAACAAGGACATCTCCCTCAGGAAGAGATTCGGGATTCTTATATGCGAAAGAATGTATCTGGTAAATATTTTTAGAGAGTCCGGATGAAACAGAGGGTATTTTTGGTAAAGGATGTGTTCCGGTTGCAACAATAACCTTATCTGCAGTTAGTCTTCCAGCGGAGCTGTCTATTTCAAACAGATTATCCCTGGAGACAAGACTGTTCACTTTTACGTTTGTTATTACAGGCAGATTGTATTTTTCGACATATTCACCAAGAAAACCTGCCATTTGATTTTTTGACGGGTAACTGTTTTTTGGCAAATCAAACTGCATACCAGGCAGATTATCATGCTGTGACGGGGTGAAAAGCTTCAGGGAATCCCATCTTTGTCTCCATTGATCTCCCGTTTTTTCATTATCATCAAAAATTATAAATTCTTTTTTCATCTTTTTCAGATAGTATCCTGCTGCCAGTCCGGACTGCCCGCCTCCGATGACAACTATATCCCAGTGTTTTTTATCAAGTTCCATTTTACTTGTTTTTAAAACATTATTAATAATGATCGCTTGATATCTAACAATTTACAAGGTAAATAGTTAAAAATTTATTAAAATATTTTTAATGAAAGGTTGTCTTTTATCGACGAAACTACCGATTATTCAGGAGACTATTGCATCCTGTCAAGAATAGTGTACATTATATACTTATTGGATTCAAACATCTCTTTTTTACTCAAAATATCAGCGGCCTTTTGTACATATTTCCCCGGAGTAAAATCATCCCTTCCGTTTTCAAGCATCTTCCTGATAAGATCTTCTGTCGTCTCACAATGAAATTGCAGCGCGAGGATCCTGTTCCTGTATATGAATCCCTGATTCCTGCAGCCTTCAGAGCTTGCCAGATGAGTGGAATTTGGAGGAAGATCGAATGTATCACTATGCCAGTGAAAAACATTAAAGAGTTTTTCAGCACCCTTGAAGATCTTTCCGGCGATTGCTATAGATGATAGTTTAATGTCAAACCAGCCTATTTCTTTTTCATCATTTTTAAACACTCTCGCTCCCAACGCTTCCGCTATTAACTGCGAACCTAGACAAATACCTATAACAGTTTTCCCCGAGTCAATCGCAAGTTTTATAAATTTCTTCTCCTCCACCAGCCATGGATATAATGCTTCTTCATATATGTTCATAGGCCCTCCCATGATAATCAACCAGTCCGTCTGCGAAACATCTGGAATTTTTTCATTTTCATAAAATTTTGTTGATGTAAGATTATGTCCGCGATCCAATGCCCACTCCAAAATAGTACCCGGATCTTCGTAGGACACATGCTGAAAATAATGTATATTCAGTTTCTTCATAAAATCGCCTGATTTGGTCCGGGTTATGCTTTTTATCTTCTATGTAGCTCAGCGTGGGGAAAATATATACTTAAAAAATAAAGTACATGCAAAGAGAAACCACAAGTCTGATTGAATTTTAAGAAAAATCAAATCCGGAAATATAAGCTGGTGCATCATAAAACCTTTCTTTTTCTTCATCGGTCAGGTTTATGAATTTTGTGTAAACCAGCCCCGGCTTTGCATTCAGCATCCTGTTAAGCGCTCCCATTTTGACCCTGGTCCGGATCTTTTCAAAAAGATCGCTACGGTCGTCGAGCCACATCAGGCCGGTATGAAATCCTTCCAAAGCACAGGCCGATTCAAAAAGGGTTGCAAGATCTCCTTCTCTTCCCTTCTTACAATAAATAGCGTCAAATACCAGGTAGAAAAATTCTCCGGGACGAAACAGCCGGCGATAATAAGGTGCACCGGGAAGAATTTTCATCATAACCCAGCCCCAGATACCAGGTATTTCATATACTTTATAAGAAGTCGGTATTGCACACATGCCGGCAATGATCTCCTCGCCTTCTTTCAATACATAGTACTTGTCATCGTAAAATGCATATTCAGGTGTGAAAAAAGAATAGTCCCTGTAATAACCGAGTAGTAGTTCTTTCATTTTTACTTTTTCTTCCGCAGCAAGTTTTGTAACCCTGGCATCTGGTTTAGGGTCAAACCTGCTGAAAGCAACTGTAAGAAAGGATCTTACATAGTCGTATCCTGCCTGATGTACAAGGTTCTTCGACCGTTCATTCATGCTTTCAATAAAAGCGTACATGATATGTTTGTCTTCCTCAGAAACATCAGGGATGTCAAGAATATGAGGCCTGCTGAATAATTCAAGTGTTTTTTGCTTAAAGGAATCGTCCTGTTCCTCCCTGATAACAGCTTTTTCCCGCTTTCGCCAGTTTAGATCTGTCTGGTATGTAGATTGAAATGCCAGGTATCTTATATATGTTGAAGGAAACTGCAGAGGACCCTGCCCGGAAATCCTAAAGCATGCGCCAACAGTACCTGCTATCTTATTTTTTTTGTAGAGTGAAAGGAATCTTATCTGATTTCCATATGCTGCTATTCGCGGAGCAATATTCTGAAGAGAAAATCTTAATCCCCTTTCCGCCCCCTGTACAGCATGATTAAGGATATCCATTATTCCTTCATTCGCGTAATCCGTAACCCTTACCTCCAGCCCCTGGATATTAAATATGGTTTTCTCAAACATTTTCTTTATTCCCGGCTTATTTTGTTTTATTATCAAGAGAGCCGAATACTCTCTGCATCAGAGGAGTAACCCGGGCCGATACATTTTTTCTTATTTTAAGCTCTTCTCCCTCAACCTTTGTAAACATACCATTTAATGCCTTGCTGGTCAGGTAATCATCCAGATCTGTGTTTACAGCCTTAAGACTGGCAAGTCTTCCTGCAACTGAATTGGCAAGTGCATTCCATTTTGAGGTCAGAGCGACCCATGAATCTTTTGTTGAAATGTTCCCGACAATTTTTTTCTCAGTTGATGCCTGGATCTTTGGCTTATACAAAGCATATAATTCATTATAAGTTGTGCTCTTAAGATATTCCGTTGCAGCATTATCAGCTCCGTTAAGTATGTTAAAAGCATCCCTGATGGTCATTTGCGTAATACTATTTACAAAAATGGGGGCAACTTCTTTTGCTGCATCTTCTGCTGCCCTGTTAATACGAAGAATGACATCCTGGACAAGCTGATCGCCTCCTGGCAGCTTTGAAATATTATCGACAATGATTTTAGCCTCATCGGGAAGCAGAATCTTTATGGCTGCATCACCATAGTAGCCGTTTTCTGCCGCCAGCCTTTGTGCTGCGTTTTTTGCCCCGGTTATCAGGGCTTCCTTGAGACCGCCTGCAACATCGCCTTCTGTAAGAGGAAGAGGACCGGCCGACTGAATAACATTTAAAAGCTCTGCACAACCTGTAAAAACAAGCATTAATACAATAAGGGTAATGGTCTTTGTTTTCATGATCCGGTTCTTAAATTATTATTGTGCAAGATACAAATAATGGCGATTTATCTGAAACCGGAATCAGATAAAGAGTAGATCTCTTAAATGTAGTTTGAGTAAAAAAATTTGAAATCCTTAGTCTTATGAGAGGCTATTTAAAAGAGCTGCAGAGATAATAAGGTCTTCAGGATTGGTGATTTTTATATTTTCACGGTTTCCCTCCACCAGGTTTATTTTAACCCCGGTCTTTTCAAGTACCGTGGCATCGTCAGTGAACTCAGGAAGGTATTCCTGCCTGTATGCATTTTTGATAAGTTCAGCGCTGAAAACTTGTGGCGTCTGCACCTGCCTGATCATGAGCCGATTAAGAGGCGTGCTTCCCTGTTCGTTTATTATTCTTAGTGTATCGGAAGGGGGAATTACCGGTATTGCATTTCCTGATTTTTCTGCTTCTTTGAAGCATCTTTTTATAGTATCTACGCTTACAAATGGTCTCACTCCGTCGTGTATTGCAACGAGACCAGGAACATCCACAAACTGTAATCCGCTCCTTACAGAGAAAAAGCGGGCTTTACCTCCTTTAACAAGTGTATGAGGAATATTAAATGAATATTTTTTTTGAATGTTGCCCCAGTATCTTAGCTGATTTTCCGGCAGGACAGTTATTATTTCAATCGATTCATCAAATGCCTTAAATTGTTCAAGTGTGTGCATCAATACGGGTTTTCCTGCAAGTTCAAGGTATTGCTTTGGGATTTCAGCCCCCATTCTCTTACCGCTTCCTCCTGCGACTATTACTGCATATAATTTCATTCTAAACAACTATTTACCATCGTCTTTTCAATTCTTACCTGACTTATAATGAACAACTTCAGTTTAAGAAATCGTTCGAATATAATAAATGTCTCACTCTTACGAACGTAATTCTTACCTTGGTGATCCTTGTGGAAATCCTTTGAGTTACTTCGTGGTTAAATTAAATTTATTTTACCACAAAGGGGCACAAAGGAAAACACTAAGTCGCACTAAGAGGTTCCTGATTATTTATTCCTTCGTATATAAAAACCTCTTTATGCTTCTTTTTGGCGTTTTCGCAAACTCATCAGGGTGTATCCTGAATTTACTTACAGCCATAAATTCAGGTAACTTTTCATTAACTGCCTTCCTGGTCTCTTCAAGTATCCCTGTAAGCTTCTCCTCCGAAATATTATCTTTTTTTATCGATTCGGAGTCAGGATATATAAGCCCAATCAATTTATTGCCTTCAGTAATGACCAGAGATTCTGCTATATAATCCATATTGTTTATAACTGCTTCTATCTCCTCAGGAAAAATATTCTTTCCTGATGGACCAAGGATCATCGTTTTGCTTCTTCCCTTGATAAAAATATTCCCTTCACTATCAATAATTCCAAGGTCGCCGGTATGCATCCATCCATTTTCGTCAATTATCTCCTTTGTGGCTTTTTCGTTCTTGTAATATCCTGTCATTACATTTTCTCCACGTAAAATGATTTCTCCAACCTGTTTTTGGGGATCGGGAGAATCGATGGTGACCTCAAGTGTATCAACAGAACGACCAGATGCCCCAAGTTTCGTGGTATCCCAGGATGCATAACTTATAAGTGGGCCACATTCTGTCATACCATATCCGACAGTAAACCGGAATCCTATTTTTTTAAAGAATCTTTCTGCCTCAGCATTGAAAGCTGCCCCGCCTACTACTATTTCATGAAATTTTCCTCCAAAAGTAGCTGTAAGCTTTTCTCTGATCTTCTTATGAAGAATCGCATTAATGCCAGGAATTGCTAGCAAAATTTTCATGTGGGGTTTACTTATTACAGGCAGAAGCTGTTTCTTAAATATTTTTTCAATTACGAGAGGAACAGATAGAATAAGTCTTGGCCTGATTTCCTTAAAAGCCTGAATGATTATCTGCGGTGATGGTGTTTTAGACAATATTGTTATATGGCACCCGTAAGTAAACGGGAATAAAAATTCGAATGCACATCCGTAAGTATGGGCCAGCGGAAGAAATGAAACCAGAGGATCTCCCGGTTTGAGCGGCATGTTGTTCTGTGCAAATCTGACATTGGCAGCAAGACTATTATGGGTGATCATCACTCCTTTTGAAAAACCTGTGGTCCCTCCGGTGTAGCTTATAACCGCCAGCTTATCGTTGGTAATATCGGAGAATTTGATATGTTCAGGTTTAAGTTCAGGATAAGCTGTGGAATATTTTTCTTCATGGCCGGAGAAAGCTTCCTTCACTTTCGAATTTCCAGATGTTATCATTGAGAAATCCTCAAGAGAGACAACTCCTTCTATCTGAGGAATCTTATTAATATCCAGGGTCTCATAAATCTTATCGTCAGTAAATAACAAAAGTGCATCGGAATGATTGATAAGATTTGTTAGATCTTCGGGTTTAAAATCCGGAAGAATCGGTACAACGACAGCCCCGAATGTAACTGTTGCAAGATAAACAACACACCAGTTTGCTGAATTTCTTCCTACAAGAGCGACTTTGTCTCCTTCTTTTATTCCGGAATCCTTTAAGAATATGTGAATCTTAAGGATCTTTTGGGCAATTTCCTTATAGGAGTATCCTTTCTCCTTGTAATTCGACAAAGCTTCGATATCCCAGTTTTGTTTAATGCTTTGTTCGATATAGCCTATTAAGCG
Source organism: uncultured Rikenellaceae bacterium (assembly GCA_964526345.1). Classification (GTDB taxonomy): domain Bacteria; phylum Bacteroidota; class Bacteroidia; order Bacteroidales; family VadinHA17; genus LD21. Next base: position 11,533 of record CAZGKI010000040.1, on the reverse strand, counting down.
TTCCCTGATCATAGGTTTTGGTTTTAGTTTATAAAAACAAATTTACGATAAGGATAAGAATTAGCGGATTTATTTGATCTTCTTTTTACCTGATACAGATTTTAAGAGTTTTTTATCAGATAAGATACATTACAAGAATAACAATTACCGAAATGATGTTCACAACTGTAAAAAAATAGTTATATCCTTCTCTTTTCTTGCTGAAATGGCCAAGCTTACGTGCCAGGATACCAATATTGGGGACAAACAGGACTATGAGAAAGGCAAAAAATTCGATTCCCATAAATACATTTTCCAATCCGCCCTTAACCAGCGCTGAAAGGTAAACAACGATCAGAAGAACCAGTAAATAAAACAGATAGCTTATTTTAAGCAGGAGTGTTGATACCAGCCTTCGTTTATGAAGCTGGTGCGGTTTTAGATATGCATAGGCAAGAGAAAAGATTATTAAAATAAAAATAATGCCAAGGATATGATTAAGGATATCATTGAAGTTTGCCATTTCTTCAGGTATTAGTTTCCGGATCATGATTCAATACTTGACCATATAAGTGAACTGGCTCCCATAACTGCTGCATTTTGTGTACTAAGCTGTGATTCAAGTAGTTTTATTTTACCTTTATAAATGCTCAGGAGGTTTTCTTCCATATATTCTTTAGCCGGTTCAAATATCAGATCTTTGGCAAGCGCAAGCCCTCCGAAAAGAAATATAGCTTCCGGATTAGTGTGCGCAACAACATCAGCCAGTTTAAATCCCAGCATTCTGCCCGTATGGGTAAATGCCCTTTTTGCCAGGCAATCGCCCCGTTTTGCTGCTTCATGAATAATTTCTGCATCCATCTCTTCAAAACTGTATTTTCTTAGTTCACTTGGCTCTATACTGTCTGCCATTATTTTAAATAATGATCTTTTTAATCCTGTTGCGGATACATATGTCTCAAGACATCCTTTTCTGCCACAGCCACAATCGCGATTGGACGGACCTGGCCGGATAGCCGTATGTCCTATTTCTCCAGCAAATCCGTCGTGTCCGTAAACCAGTTTACCATCTATTACAAAACCGCTACCAAGACCCGTACCAAGAGTTATTACAACAAAATTCTTCATTCCCTTTGCTCCGCCATATATCATCTCTCCAACTGCTGCAGCATTTGCATCATTAGTCACAATTACCGGAAGATTTGTATGCCGGTTGAAGATCTCAGCAATTGGTACTATTCCTTTCCACGGTAATCCTGCAGCATGTTCTATTGTCCCTTTGTTAATGTTGCCCATAGGCACCCCTATTCCAAAACCTTTGATCTCGGCACCGTTGCCGATTTTATTGCCAGCAACCATAATTTTTTCATAAAGAGCTGCAACAAATATTTCTATTTCACCATATTGTGAGGTTTTAAGCTTGTCCTCAGCCAGAATATTTCCTTCCCTGTCAATAAAACCAAAAATAGTATTTGTCCCTCCGATATCAATCCCTACTGCCAGCTCTTTCTTTGCCATTTATTTCTTATTTTTTTTGCATACGTAAATATACCATTTAGAAATTAATTTAAATAAATATCAAAGACTTCTTATACAGATCATAGGGAACGCGGGTTAACTACCCAAATATTCGTTCCCAACTTTTCTTGCCCTTTTCGGTTTATCAAGGTCGATACCCAAAGCGATTCCGGCTTCAACAAGAATATTCCACCCGGCAGCAAGCTGAACATATTCAGCATATTCTCTTCCGTCGGGGATTTGTATAGTCGGGAAAATAGTTGAAGCAGATGATACTGCAATAATATTCATGCCTACTCCATCAATAAGACATTCTCTGAATTTATCCTGTTCCTCAGAAAAAGGATCTATCCATATCAGCACTTCATTTTTATTCATTACTTCTTCAATTCCGTGTACCGCAAAAGTGCCCTCCAGGAATGCAGATTTTTTTCTTGTTATTTCATTTGTCTTCAACGCAAGTTCTTCTGCAACTCCGTTGTTCCTTCCTGCAAAATAAATAACATCGGCCTTATGAATAACATCAATAATTTTTTGATCAATTTTTAACGTAAGTACCGTTTCCGTAATATCAGATAGTTCATCAAGCCCTTCCATTTTTTCTTTCCGGAAAAGCCGGAGCAATGAGTCATAAAAAAGGGCCTGTTCAATTACAGATTTAGTGGCAGCCACTGCATTTTCCTTACCACATTTTAAAACCTGTGTTATAACAGCCAGCTCTTCCAGTTTGGTATTCAGGTTTGCTGTAAGCCCGAAAACACTTTTATGATTTTTTCCCCTGAGATTCGTAACAAGGTGTATTACTTCTTTGGTCTGACCTGAATTGGATGCGGCAAATACAGCAAAATCGTCAAGGTAATATTCTTCCGCCTGAGTGGCGCCTTCGGTCATAACTGGTAAAGAGGTACCTTTTTTAAAAGATGCAGCGATGGCTCTTTTTGCAGGAAAGATCCGGCTGCTTCCTTCACCGGTCAAAAATAATCCCTTGCGAGAGGCAATCTCCTCTAAGAATATTCCAGCATCTGACGGATCAAATGATCTTATTATCCCGGGAGTTTCCAACATTTCTCTTACAAGGGCATATCTATTGTATTTTTCTTCTGTCCGGTTCATTATTATTTATTTTTAATAATTAAAAATTCTGAAAGATCATCCTGCATCTGAGTCTCCCTTTGGAAGCCTCTTCCTGTCATGGTGGCAATGACTATCCTGTAACCCTTGTCTTATAAAAGTTTAAAAACTCCGGCATTCCATGCTTCAGCATCGTCGGGATATGTATGAAATGATTACGCAGCATTATTAAATCTATGAGCCATTGGTATTATGATTTTCTTTTCAGCATAATTTTTTCAAGCCTTGTAAATTCAGGGAGTGTTCCGATAAGAGGTTTCATATAATCAATGAATACCTGAGAAATATAATTGCTTTCCTCATTAAAGTATTTAACAGGCATTGGCTTAGTATTATTGGCAACATCTTTAAGAGGAACCTTGCCTGGCCTTATAGTATAAGGATCATCTGATATCCTTTCTATGCTTACCATGTTACCTGATTCATCATTTGCAGCCAGGTTTACTGCTGCGACACCACACAGATAGGCCTCTGCAAGATCAATTTCAGAAGCGCGGACGAAATCGCTCATTATCAATGATTCAGTGATCTGAAATTCTCCACGGTACCCAAATTTATCTGTTATCATCCTGTGAAGGGCAAGTCCGGCGCTTGCCCCGCCCATTGCTCCGAATTCGGTATTATTGAATTTATCCTTTGTAACTGATTCGCTGACCGGCGTTCCGTCTGAATATTTTATTCCTTCACCACATACTATGGACACCCAGCCAATAGTTTTGATACAACTTTCGACATCCCATAAAAATTTATCCCGATCAAAATAATTTTCCGGGGTATATATCAGGTGGGGCGCATCATCATCATGATTCCTGGCCATGGCTGTTGCAGCAGCAAGCCATCCGGCATCTCTTCCGATGGTCTGGTAAACAACAAACTTATCTACTTTCTGCATATCGCGGGCGAGGATTCCTCCCTGCATCACATTCAGGATGTTGGACCTTGCTGCGGATGCAAATCCTGGAGTATGGTCCGTCCCGTAAAGATCATTATCAACAGTCTTGGGAATCCCGATCCCGGTCATTTCATAGTTATGGGCGTGACAGTATTTTTCCACTTTATTTATAGTATCCATGGTATCATTTCCTCCTATCAGGAAAAAATACCTGATATTATATTTCTTAAGCAGAATCAGGATCTTTGACAGATCTTCGTCTTTCACCTTATACCTAGTAGACCCTAAAGCAGAGGATGGTGTTTGCTTAAGGCCCTTTAAAATATGGGGTGACTGTTTTCCAAGATCATACATCCATTCCTGCATAAAACCTTCAATTCCATATTGCATTCCGTAAATATCCTGTATGAAGGATGTGGTTTTTGCTGCTTCGATTACTCCGGCAAGGCTTGAATTTATAACAGATGTTGGCCCTCCGGACTGACCTATTAACGCGTTTCCTTTAATCATTTTTTGTTGTCATACAAATTTCAATATTCCGAAGTACTCCGGTCTGTGAAAATCCGGTTTTGCTGTTCCAACAGGATTCCATGTTATATAATGCGGAACAGGGAGTTTATCTCCGCATTTATAAAAATTTGCCCTGAAAGTCGTTCCTGTCAAATTTTTTATTCTGTGATGAAAAAATATTTCAAACGGCATGGCAATAGTGATGGTCCAGTAAAATTTTCCGGTTCTTTCCTTTAAAGGCTCTTGGCCAACAGATGTCATCCGTCTTATTTTTGTTATGACTTCCGGGTCTGTTTTAGTGTTGTTTTCTCTTCCTGTTCCTGTACCCAGAAGACAGGTACCGATTCCGTTAAACTCAAAATTATAATATAAGCCATCAGAGGAAGGCGACACAAAAAACTCAACACACGAATCTTCACAGACCATCTGATTTGATTCAGTCTTTTCTGCTTTGAAATATTGTTCTGTTACATAATATTTTAAAAGGATTTCATTACTGGTATAAGCCATGGAAAATGAGACTTCCGGTTTGTATCTGAATTCTTTCCAGTTTATAGTGTCAATCTTGTTTCCGGGTAATATTTTATCAAGTCGGGCAGATATCTCATTGAGTTCAGGAAGTGTTTCACCAAATTCTAATTTATTAATATTCAGAGCATTCATCAGATGAATCTTTTTACTTCGGAACTTAACGAACCAAAAATACGATAATTTTTTATAATTTTATAATATATTATAATAAACGTACAGGAGATGAGTGGGTGTTTTGGTTTAACATTACTTCTATGTCAGCCCGCTGGGCTTTGAGAGGATGCGTTGCCCATGGTTTTTACCTATATCCCAGCCCGCTGGGCTTAAAAATTACGAGAGACATCACATACCATAAAAAGCCCAGAGGGCTGACATGCCGGTAACAGCGAGAGACCTCATGTG
>CAZGKI010000040.1:0-6470 GCA_964526345.1 uncultured Rikenellaceae bacterium | reverse complement strand
AGGGCTGACATGCCGGTAACAGCGAGAGACCTCATGTGGCATCTTAAGCCCAGAGGGCTGACATATCTTATTCCCTGGTTTATTTGAGTTCGTTCCAGATAAGGGCGGCAGCTCCCAAAACAGCTGCATTACTTTCGGGAATACCTGATTTAAGGATTTTAACAGTTCCCTTAAAAATTGGCTGCACATTCATTTCAACATATTTTCTCACCGGAACCAGGAGCATCTCACCTGCCTGTGCCAATCCTCCAAAAAGGAAAACAGCTTCAGGACTTGAAAATCCTATTGCATTTATTATTCCGAAAGCTATCCTTTCTGCTGTGTAATCGATTGCCTCAAGAGCAACAGGATCTTTTTTTGCTGCAGCTTCTGCTATCTTTTTAGAGGTAAGCTCTGAAGGTTGGATGTCACGGAGAATACTCTCTTCCCTCATCTCACTTAGCAAGTACAGAACAGTCCTCACCAACCCGGATGCAGAAGCGTAGGTCTCATAGCACCCGTGCCGTCCGCAACCGCAGTCTCTTCCGCCGGGCACTATAATAGTATGTCCAAGCTCTCCTGCAAATCCTGTATGCCCATAAACCACCTGGCCATTAATAACAATTCCGCTTCCAAGCCCGGTACCAAGAGTTAATATAATAAAGTCTTTCATCCCTTTTGCCCCGCCAAAAATCATCTCTCCCATCGCGGCAGCATTAGCATCATTTGTCAATACTACCGGAACATCTATTTGCTTCATTATCAGACTTGTGAGCGGAACAATGCCTTTCCAGGAAAGGTTAGGTGCAAGCTCAATGGTCCCTTTATGATAATTGGCATTGGGAGCCCCGATACCTATGCCGGCAAGTTTATACTCTTTTTTTTGTAATAACAATTTGTCAATATCGGAAACAAGCGCTGCAACAAAATCATCAACTTTAGGATAATCTGTTGTTTTCAGACTTTCTTCCGCTATTATTTTCCCCTTTTTATCTATCAGCCCAAATACTGTATTTGTTCCTCCGATATCAACGCCCGCAACTATTTCTTTCATATTGTAAAATTTTATTGAAGTTCTATTTGCCCTTGCCCCCGGTTGTCAGCTTCTTAAATATTTTGAAATTTTGATCGCTTAAATCCCAGTCCTGATCCATTTTCCATCCTTCTTTTACTTCTAATTCCTGCCAGTAATATGAGACTGGTTCCGGTTGCCTTCTTGTTGCAAAATCGCCTGTGGTCCATTTTTCGTCGTCATTTAGATCATAGATTACACGTAGCCTGTATTTACCCTGGTCAAGATATTTAAATTCAATTTCTCCGTCGTTTTTCATTATCCTTTCCGTGATGAGTTTCTCATTACTTGTCAGTAATTGAATGATCCTTGGTCCCTGGTAATTTTTAATTTTAAACAATAGCGAGCCAAATGTATTTTCACTTCTTACGGTAAATTTCGTGCCGGTGGAATCTGTTTGTTTTCCATATATATCACTGTATGCTGCAGAATCGGCTATATAAAGATAGTTTTTGCCCTGAACAAGGTTTGCCTTTAAAATAAGCCTGCAGGAATTTGAAGAGTCCTTCATAAAAGTAAAAGGTATTTTTATTTTTTCTGTTCCTGCTAACTCATATATGCGGATCTTTGAAGTATCGGGGTAATTAACCGGTGTTTCCGATTCCATAACAATCATCTGTTCCGGTTTAAGAGATCCTTTTAAAATGGTGCTCATAATCTTGTATGAAGGGGGCTTTACTCTTGCTCTGGTGGAACGAGGAATAACAAATCTCATCAGTATGGAATCCTGTTTAAGAATAATCATTCCGGAGGTATCCGTATAAGGATAACGAATAATAGTGTTTATTTGAGACTGAGAAAATAATGTACTGTCAGTAAGCCATACTACCAGAGTATCGTTTTGTTTGTTTCTTTCAGTAAAGTATGAATTTGAATCTTTCCCAGGTATTGAAAAATCAAAACCAAGAGTGTCGGGGGGCAATGAAAGAGTGTATGTCAGCTTGTAAGGAACACTCCTTGATGAAGATGTCAGATAATGGTTCTTTTTCTCCTGTTGAAAAAGGTAAAGCTTATATTCTCCCTTGAGAACTGTTGTGTCAATTTCTTTTGCAGTTTTTGGTTTAGCAATTATTGTATCTTTTATTACAGGAATGTAATTTCTTTCAGCTGTTACTTCAATTGGATCATTCATAAAGGCAATTTCTTCATCCGGGAGATTGAAATTTTTACTGTTATCCAGATCTTCAAGTGCATAGAGCCTGTACTTGCCTGTTCTTATATTATTTATTCTGAAATATCCGTTTTTATCGGCCTGTGATATATAAGAAGGAAGAAGCTTTATTACAGCCGAATCAGCAAGGTTGTCGTACAACAGTAACAGAGCACCCCCAGGCGGTTCCAGGTCATTAGCCTTGTATACATTACCGGTTATGGAAAGGGAGTCGATAACCGGTCCCGTGGAAATAACAAATTGATAATTTTGAATGATATTGCCTTCATTAAGATCCTTGATCGCATCCTGAAAATTAAAAGTATAGGTAGTGCTGTCGCGAAGGTCCTCATTATATTCAACTACCACGCTTTTCCCCTTCAGGAAAATCCTTGGTTTCTCCATCATTGGCGGAGAGACCATGAATTTATCATTAATCTTATCCAGGACAACATATTCGTTGAAAGTAATAGTAATCTTTTTCCCCTTGAAATTTTTTTGGCCATTGGCAGGAATGCTTTTTACTACTACTGGTGGCTTTATGTCTTTAGGACCGCCGGAAGGTGAGCTAATTTTTGCACATCCTGCTATAAAAATAAACAACACTGTTACATGAAATATGCGTATGATCATGCTACGGACCATGATTTAAAATTGATTTTTTGAATTACAAACTTACATCATTTTTAATGAAATTTTCGTATCAGGAATAAAAGCTGTAATGTAATCCGGCATTATTACATCGTTCAATTATATTATTTAATATCTTTGGCCATCTTTATAAACGGGTAATTATGCATTTACTTATTGTTCCATGGGATGTGAATCCGGAAATATTCAGGGTGGGTTCATTTGCAATCAGGTGGTATGGATTGTTGTTTGCCTCATCGTTTTTGTTTGGATATATCATCATGAACAAAATTTTCAGAAATGAAAATCTCAGTGATGCCATGCTTGACAGACTGACAATTTATATGGCTGTCGGGACTATTGTGGGAGCCAGGCTGGGTCATTGTCTTTTTTATGAACCAGGGTTTTATCTATCGCATCCTTTAGAAATCTTAAAGATCTGGCGGGGAGGCCTGGCAAGTCACGGAGCTGCAATTGGAATCTTAACAGCAATCTGGCTGTTCGTGAAGAAAGAGAAAAAGGATTATACCTGGGCTCTCGACCGCATTGCTATTGTTGTTGCTCTAGCCGGATTTTTTATCAGGATCGGGAACCTGATGAATTCTGAGATATATGGCATTGAAACAACGGTACCCTGGGGGTTTGTCTTTTTACGCAACGGGGAGACGGCACCAAAACATCCTACGCAGATCTATGAAGCTCTCTCATACCTGATTATCTTCTTGATACTTTACTGGATCTACTGGCGCAAAAAAGGCGAGCATATCCAGGGAACATTGATAAGCCTGGCTTGTATTCTGATTTTTACAGCCCGTTTTTTTATTGAATTTCTTAAAGAGGTTCAGGTTCCATTTGAAAATTCAATGAAACTTGATATGGGACAATGGCTTAGTATTCCTTTTGTGTTGATAGGGTGTATCTGGTTTTATATAAGCCTTAAAAATAAAAAAAGAGCTGTAATTAACAGATAGTTTATTTTTTCAGGATCCCGTTAAAAAGAACCTCAAGGATCATATTCAGCCTAGCTTCTATATTGACTTCCCTTTTCATCCAGAAAAGAGGAACCTCAAGACCTTTTAATGTTGTCTGAATGGCAAGGGCCGTGTATTCACTGTTTTTCACATTAAAGACTCTCTGCTGTATCCCCAGATAGATAATAAGCCTCAAAATTGCTAGTTCCTCGCGATCGTATTTTGCTCTGATATTTTCGATGAAATCAAAATGATGGAGGTTTTTATCAAATATCGCATTATAATAATTGGAGAGTTTTTCGAACGCTTTCATCCTGACAAAAACATAATTTCTCATCTTTTCCACAGGAGATTCAACTGCTTTTATTGAATTAGTGAGTTCATTTCTAAGTATATTGGCTTCACGCAAAACAACTGCTTCAAATATTTCCTCTTTGCTCTCAAAATAATAATAAATGGAACTTTTACCCATTTTAAGAGCCCTGGCAATCTCGTCCATTGTGGTTTTTTTAAATCCATAACGACTGAAAATCTGGCCGGCAGTGATTACTATTTTCTTCTTAAATTCCTCTTTATTAATCATATGTTGCCTTTTTGGAGAAACTGGTTTTCATGGTAACAAATTTAATATTTTAATCCGTCAGGTCAAAATATTCGAATATTCTGGTCGATAATTCGAAACCATTGAAGAAAATCTTCATTTCAATTTCACACAGAATATCTTCCTGAAATAAATTATCGCTTTAAGTCTTGTGTTGTTGATTTTGTTTAATTTTAAATATTAAAAGGTCGTTTTTATGCTGGTTGACGGTAAAAATTATCAAAGTATCTGGCTTGATGAATCCGATCCGCGGGTTGTCAGGGTAATAGATCAGCAAAAATTACCTTTTTATTTTGAAATCAAGGAATTAAGATCTGTTGAGGATGTTTATCAGGCAATCCTGGATATGACAGTCAGGGGAGCTCCGCTGATAGGAGCCGCCGGGGCTTTTGGTATATATCTCTCAGTGCTTGAAATGAATCAGGCAACAAACCCTCGGTCACATCTTGAAAATGCAGCAAGGTATCTTATTTCATGCCGGCCTACGGCTATAAATCTTTCGTGGGCGGTAAATTATGTAATGGAAAAACTCAGTTCTGTTAAAGACCCTGAACTATTATCGAAATCAGCCCTGGATGCTGCGCTTAATATATGTGAAAAAGAAAAAACTAACTGCAGGGATATTGGAAAAAATGGCTTTAAGCTTATAGAAGCTATAAGCAAAAAAAGGAATAGAGAACCTATAAATATTCTGACTCATTGCAATGCCGGCTGGCTGGCATGTATTGATTACGGGACTGCCATGGCACCTGTTTATTTGGCCCATGATGCCGGTATCCCGGTTCATGTATGGGTCGATGAGACCAGGCCGAGGAACCAGGGAGCAAGGCTGACTGCGTGGGAGCTGGGTCAGGCGGGGGTATCACATACACTGATCGCTGATAACACGGGGGGTCATCTTATGCAGCATGGAATGGTTGATTTAGTAATTGTCGGATGCGACAGGGCTACAGCAAAAGGAGATGTAGCCAATAAAATAGGTACATATCTTAAAGCTCTGGCTGCATTCGACAATAACATTCCTTTCTATTCAGCATTCCCGACAACCTCCTTTGATCTGGAGTTAAAAGATGGCATCCTGGAAATACCTGTTGAAGAACGAGATCCTGAAGAAGTGTTAACTATCTCAGGATTATCAGGTTGTGAGATCATGACTGTCGGGCTTTGCCCTGAAAACAGTACTGCAGTCAATTATGGATTTGATGTAACACCTGCAAAATATATTACCGGTCTCATAACAGAAAAAGGAATATGCAAGGCAACCGAGGAAGATATAAAAAATTTGTTTTCAGATAAATAAACATAAAATGGAAGGGGTAGTAAAATTTAATTGCCATTGGAACCAGTCCGGGCCTGTCATTTCAGACGAACAGTACGAAATAATTAATTACTGGAGGGAGATATTATATAATATGGATTTGATAGGAGCTTATGAAAATGGTGTTGGTTTCGGCAATATAAGCATGAGGATCAGGGGTGGCAACCAGTTCATAATCACTGGTTCTGCAACAGGTGAAATACCCGAACTTGAGCCCGGTCATTATGTTAAGGTCAACTCGTTTAACATCGATGATAATGCAGTACAGTGCGTAGGTCCGCTGAAGGCTTCATCTGAATCCCTGACTCATGCAGCAATCTATCTTGCCGATCCGGGAGCCAATGCAGTGGTTCATATACACAGTATCGATCTTTGGAATGAACTTATCTACAAGGTTCCCACTACAAATCCTTCACTGGATTATGGCACTATTGGTCTGGCAAAAGACATCTTCAGGCTTTTCAGCGATTCAAATGTGTTCGAAAAGAGGATTATTGTTATGGCTGGCGACAGGGCGGGTATTCTTAGTTTTGGTCACGATATGGATGAGGCAGTAAATGTGCTGATGTCGTATATTCGTAAAGGAAAGTGAAATGTATTCTTTTAGATTAGTACTTGCATAATTAGTTACAAATATTTAATATTGCAGTCCGTTTTTACGGAGGGCCCATAGCTCAGATGGTTAGAGCACCTGACTCATAATCAGGGGGTCGCTGGTTCGATCCCAGCTGGGCCCACTTAAAAAAGAG
>CAZGKI010000039.1:0-21735 GCA_964526345.1 uncultured Rikenellaceae bacterium | reverse complement strand
TCGGGAATGATTAATAATAAGGATGAGATTACCTTCGGTGAGCTCGTCCCGCCTAGGCGGGACTCGGTTCCTCGCTAATGCTCGGAATGACAAGTCATTAAGTAAGATAAATAGGAAGAAGTGGCGATTCGCTTCTGATTTGCAAAAAAATGAAAAAACTCTGGCGAATCGCCACTTCTTCCCTTGCTCTCTGCCCATGAACCTGTCATTCCGAACGAAGTGAGGAATCTCTTATTTATGCTTGCTATCATATAATAAGTTTATATTAATCTTTCCTGAGAGTCATTTAATTCTTTATCAGATCAATTCAGGTGTAAACTGTGATAATTCATAAATTCCTAATTGTTTCTCGATATTTGCCACCTTATCTACCGTTGCTTCAAAGCCATCTTCACCAAAAAGTTCATGCTCTTTATCTTCGAAATCTTCACCCAGTGCATAATATTCATTTTTTGAGATGATCTTTCTTAATGCCGGGAATAAAATAGTATCCTCTCTGGCTTCATGCGGACGATACATAGTATTAAAGGCGCCAAGCAATTTTATAAGTCTGTCAGAATCCTCATTTTGAATATTACTCATTTTTGAAATTTGGATTATCCGGTCGGTTAAAGTCCGGCCGGCTTTATGCTGTGTCCGAAGTACCTCCACAAGATCGGTTAATGTACTGGCTTTTTCAAACCTTGGAAAAAGAAAGTTTTCTTCAAGCTTCTCATGATACTCTTCAATAAAGCTTCTGATTATTTGGGCAGCATTATTAAGAGCATCAGTAGAGAATTGTTCTTTATTTACAAGGTGTACCCTGCAGGCGTCATATACGAGCAGAATCCTGTTCAGCAGACCATGTTCACGCATCAAATCTTCTGCAGGAGAAATATCCTCTTCGGTTTCATTTTTGCAACCTGTAATCAGGCTCAATCCTGCCACACTGGTAAGGGCTCCTAATGTTATACCTTTTCTGAGGAAATCACGTCTTGTGTTTTCTGAAGGTATAACAGTTCTACTTTTCTCATTGTCAGTTGTTTCCATTTTTCAGTTTTTTAATATTTCCTTTATTTTTGAATCTATCGACCAGTTACCGCTTCCATAAATTAACAAATAAAGAAGCAGTAAGGTCATAGCAAAATCTGTACGGTAATCATGTGCCATTACCCAAAATCCTTTTTCAATCAAAAGAGGCCATTTAGTGGTAATAAAAGCAGTTACCATTATTATCATAAGCGGAATTGAAAATAATCTTATGCATAAGCCAAGCAGGACAAACAGGCTGCAAACGATTTCAAAGGTTCCCGTAAAATAAGCCCAGAATGCCGGATGACTAAAACCAATTTTTAAGAAACGTCCTGCTCCCAATGATTCAGGAAATAAAAACTTCTGGATTCCCTCCGAAAGGAAGACTAATCCAACTATTACTCTTATTATTATTGATTTATTATCATCCATAGTGTTGAAGATGAATGCTTTAAAATTTTTTTCTATTTTCATGACATTTGAATTTCATTGGTGTTGATGATGCAGACTCCCAGATTTCTAAGTTCTTTCTTAATTGTGATAAAGTCATCTCTGTTTAAAGGACGGGAAGCATCTTCAACCAGAGTTGCTGAAAACCCTTCTTTAATGGCATCCTTTATTGTGTAATACACACAGATGTCAGCAGCCAGGCCGCAAAAATATATATCAGTGATTCCTTTATCTTTGAGATATCCTGACATTCCTGTACTTATCCTATGGCCATTGTCATAAAATCCGCTATAGCTATCAGTTTCCGGATCCATGCCCTTGCGAAAAACAGCTGCAACTTTATTTGTTTCAAGTTGCGGATGAAAATCTGCGCCTGATGAGCCTTGCACACAGTGGTCGGGCCACAGTATCTGATCCAGCCCATAAAGGACTATTTTTTCGAAAGGCTTTTTGTCAGGGTGGTTCGAGGCAAAACTTTTATGGTTTTGAGGATGCCAGTCCTGTGTTGCCACTATCAGATCAAAAGGTTTCTGTAACCGGTTTATTACAGGCACTATAATGTTACCTCCGGATACTTCGAGCTGACCACCCGGCATAAAGTCGTTCTGCACATCGACAATTACAAGTCCTTTCATCCTGTTATTTTTTGTATTCTTCAATAAGTCTGTCCCTTTCACTTTTAAGCCTGTCGCTGATTCCCACTTTGTATATATGGGGATAATTAAACCGTTTAAATTCGGCAGGGAGTCTGTTTAACCTGCCAAAACTATATTTAGCTATTTCTGACAACTGTTTGGGCCTGGATAATCTCACTCCGTGTTCCATAACTTTCTGCAGAAGAGGTTCTTTCTTATATTTACCGACAGAGAGTGATTTTAGAGGATACAAAGGATGATACATGATTTCCAGATCTGTTTCATCGGCCAGAGTAATTGCATCAGCACCGATAAATCTATCATCCGTATCAAGTATTCTGTAGACCTGTTTTCGATGGGGCAGAGTAATTTTGCCTAAATTCTCCGATAGTTTGATCCTTGGTTTGCCATTTGCAAATGCCAACTTATAAACACCATCCAATGCAGCATCGGGATAACCAGTTACAAGATTGGTTCCCACGCCAAACACATCGATCGGAGCCTGTTGTTCCAGAAGACTTTTTATGATATACTCATCCAGTTGGTTGGAAACAGCAATTTTTACATAGTGCAGGCCTGCATTATCCAGCATTTCCCGGCTTCTTTTGGAAAGATAGGCAAGATCACCACTGTCGAGTCTGACACCATCCAGCTTTTTACCTTTCTCTTCCATCATTTTCGCTACTTTGATGGCATTGGGCAGCCCGCTTTTCAATGTATCGTAAGTATCTAACAGAAGTACACAGTCATCCGGGTTTTCTTCTGCAAAATCCCTGAAGGCGGTCAATTCGTCATCATAACATTCAACAAACGAATGAGCCATTGTACCTGAAACAGGAATGCCATAATCGCGACCTGCACGAACATTACTTGTAGCATCAAATCCTCCTATAAAAGATGCTCTGCTGCTGTAATAGCCGCCGGCACCCTGTGCCCTTCTTAATCCAAAGTCAATAAGCATGTGTCCTTCAGCAGCTTGCCTGATACGGCTTGCTTTTGTTGCTATCAGAGATTGAAAATTCAGGATATTAAGCAGGAGAGTTTCTATTATCTGAGTCTCAATAATGTTCCCTTCAACCTGCATTACCGGCTGAAGAGGAAATACAACATCTCCTTCAAGTGAAGAATAGATATTCCCCGTAAACCGGAAATTTTTAAGATATCTGATGAATTTGTCATCGAATCCTTGTTTCTTCAGAAAATTCATATCCTCCCCGTCGAATCGTAAAGTCTCCAGAGTGGATATAAGATCCTCTAATCCTGCAAATATTGCGTAACCCGAATCGAAAGGCAGCTTACGAAAAAAATAATCGAAAACGGCTTTTGTGTCTCTGTGTCCTTTGAGAAAATATACCTGAGACATAGTTAACTGGTAATGATCAGTATATGTGGCGGTGTAATTAATCATGACCGAAGGGAATTTATTTATTTAAACTAAAGTCTTAAAATGAGTTTCTGTTATTCAAAGATATGTTTCATTTATGCATTTGTCAAGGTATTCGATATTGTATAATCTGGAACTAAAGACGGCACCTCTCATAATTCCCTGTTTTCAAATGGCCTATACGGTAGAACAGTGAATTCTAAAAATTGTTTGATATATATTGAGAGAAGGCCTGCGATTGGAGAAATATTTGCTTTCCCATTCCACCTTTATCTGCCAGATGAACTGTTGCCTCACTACTCACAACTCATTTTACAATCTTTATAAAAATCAGTCTTTTCTGGAAAAAATTGCCTAACTTAAGAGTTCGGTTTTTTTAATCAAACCTTAATCTTTAACGATATGAAAACAATACTTACGTCATTATTAATTGCTGTCCTGGCATGTGGACAATTAAAAGGACAGGCATCAGGTAATTGCGTTATCGATGCTATCCTTTCGGGATATTCGGTACGTGACTACACATCGGAACCAGTTACTGACCAGCAGCTCGATATTATATTGAAATGCGGGATCAAGGCTCCCAGTGCAATGAACCGCCAGCCATGGAAGTTCACTGTAATTAAAGATGATGCGACAATGAAGGATATCATTAATAATGTGGTTCCGGGGAATGTTCTTATAGTAGTTTCGGGAGTTGAATCACAGCAGGGGGGGAGCACTCCTGATTTCGACTGTGGGCTGGCAGCCCAAAGCATGTTTATAGCTGCAGGAGGAATTGGTCTTGGTGCACGTATATATGGCAGTCCTGCCGGTAAAATAAACTCAATGCGTGAAGCTTATCAGATACCTGCCGGCTACAAAGCTGTGGTTGTACTCCGTGTCGGGAATATTGATAAGAGTGTTGATGCGGTTTCGGCTGCAACTCCAAGGAAGGTACCCGATGAGATTATTAATTATAAAAAATAGATGAACCACCTGACTGAGTGCGTGTTATTAAAAGCCGGAAACAATGGCACATTTGGCTTTAAGATTTTACATTACATAAAGACCCGACTGTCTGTATTTATAAAAGTGCTGGTCGGAATCAATTTAATATACTTTCCGACGACTTATGGTAGTGATCAGAAGTCATCATTTATGCATGATAATCTGGAACGGACTTTTCATATTCATATTCCGTCATTATATAATGAATTTGTCCGGTTGCCACTGGTTATTGCTTTGCATGGAAGGGGAGGAAATGGCGAAAGCATGATTCTCGTTACACGTAAAGGTTTTAATAAACTGGCCGATAAGGATGGTTTCTTTGTGGTTTATCCTGATGGTATAGAGCTGAACTGGAATGATGGCAGAATGGATGAAGAAGCAAACGATCGTGCACATAGAGAAAACATTGATGATGTTGGCTTCATTTCTGCATTAATAGACTCTATGATAAAAGATTACAATATTGATCCGGGACGTGTTTATGTTACAGGTATTTCAAATGGCGCTATAATGTCGTATCGTCTGGCTTGTGAATTATCTTATAAAATTACTGCGATTGCTCCTGTCGACGGGAATATTCCTAATATGCTTTTGCATGAATGCTCCCCATCCAGGCCGGTTTCAGTATTGGCCATTAATAATGTAAATGATCCCCTGGTACCGTTTGAGGGTGGTGATATTTACAGCATTTTCCACAGGATAAAACTGGGAAAAGTCTTATCTGTGAATGAATCTGTTGAATTCTGGGTAAACCGCGATCACTGCTCAACTTTGCCTGTTGTGGTTGAGGAGCCGGATATCGATCCCAAAGATGGTACAAGAGTAACAAGGAAAGAGTACATTAATAATACTGATGGCGTTGAAGTAATTCTATATTCAATTGATGGTGGCGGGCACACCTGGCCGGGTGGTATTCAATATCTGCCTGCATGGATCGTGGGAAAAACCAGCAGGGATATTGATGCCAACGAGGTGATCTGGGCCTTTTTTAAAAGACATTCCAGGTAATTATATAAAAAAGCGATGTGCCATAATAAGAGCTTTAAAATAATAAAACGGATCATTAGTTTATCAATCTGCAATCAGCATTATGATAAACGTTTTATCTTTACATGATATAAATGAGGTAAAGCTATAAATACAAAATCTTTTCAGGAGAGAGGTTGGCTGAAGCTTGATAATGCCGCGAAACTATTTCCGGCAATAATATCAGATGATCTTACATCAGTGTTCAGGATAACTGCATCGTTGATGGAACCTGTAAGATATTCAGCCATCACTGAAGCTGTGGCAATAACTTCAAAGAGGTTTCCATACTTCAGTGTTTCCCTGGGAAGTGGGATATTCTGGCATTTTCTTGAGTTTAACGATCAGCTGCCTCGTATCCAGGTTGAAGAAGAGATCCCCTGCACTGCATTTGCCGTAAAAAGGAAAAATGAACCCCTGTACAGGGTGATAATTAAAGGTAAAAGGATTTCTGTTGAGTTCATTCATATACTAACCGATGGCGAAGGTGCACTGGAATATCTGAAATCCCTGCTTTACACATACCTGACACTTACTGGTAAACAAATCAGTTCATCGGGAGATATAAAACTGCCCACAATGCCGGCATCCGAAGAGGAGTTTGAGGACGGATACAACAAGTTCTTTCAAAGACTACCCCCTCCATCCAAACTTGTAAAAGCCTGGCATCTTCCTTTCAAACTTAATGAGAACCCAGGAATGAGAGTGCTTCATGCTGAGGTCAAAGTTGATGAGATCCTTGAAGTATCCCGGAAGCATAAAGTGTCTGTAACAGAGTATTTTGTGTCAGTATACCTTTATTCACTCCAGAAGATCTTTGTTTCATGGAAAGAAAAAAGTAAGAAAGAAAACCGAAAAGTATTAAGGATTGAAGTACCGGTTAACATGAGAAAAAAATTTCCCAGCAGGACAATGCGCAATTTTTCTCTTTTTGTGTTACCGGAAATTGACCTGAGGCTGGGAACTTACTCATTTGAGGAGATACTTAGTTTAGTTCATAACCAGTTGCAGATAAGTGCCAATATCAAACAAATCTCAAGATTTATGTCATCGAATGTCAGGTACGAAAAGCTATTAATTGTCAGGTTACTGCCTCTATTCATTAAAAAAATGGTTATCACTTCCATTTTTAAGAATTTAGCCTCTAAACGCTGGTCAGGTTTAGTTACGAATCTTGGACTGGTGACTCTCCCGGGAGGAATGGAAGAGATGGTTGAATCATTCGAACTCATCCCGCCTCCTCCCAACTCAAAAGTAAAGGTATGCAGCGCTCTGGTTTCATATAAAGATAAACTAAGGATCTGCTTTTGTAATATCACGCAATCAAATGAACTTGAAAAGCATATTTTTGGGCATTTTACTGATGCCGGTATTCATGTTAAAATTTTGAATAACAACTAAAAGCACCAACCATGATATTATGCGGTAATTGCGGTATTGAACTGGATGATGGATTAGAGATCTGCCCGCTGTGCGGCAAGCATCTGGGGAATAACGGCGAACAGGAACATATTTTTGAGAATTATCCTTCAGATATCATTCAGCTTCACAAAAAAGAAAACAGGAAGCATCTCTGGGAATTAAGCGGAATAATTGCTTTTTCCGGAATTACTGTCTGTACTATTGTTGACCTGTTAATAAGCAAAGGACTGAGATGGTCACTTATCTCTGATGTGTCAATATCAGCAGCCTGGATAACTCTGACACTTTTCCTGTTTGCATTCAAGAGGACATTGACAATAGTCGTCTTACTGATGCTTACAATTCTGACAGCTCTTTTTTTTATTGACCTGATTGGCACCGGCAGGAAATGGTTTTTCCCGGTTGGTCTTCCTGTCACAATTGCTGCATTTATTACTGCGGGTAGTATTATTATTCTTTACAAGATTGCCCATTTTAAAGGACTAAATATTATTGCTGCAGCATTTATTATTTTATCAGGATTTTGCATTATTACAGAAATGATATTGGATAAATACCTGAAAGGTTTTGTGAATTTGCGATGGTCACTCATTGCAGCTGTTTCCATTCTTCCTGTTGCACTGATATTTTTCTTTTACCATTACCGGCTTAAGAAAGGGAACCGGCTTGATAGCTTTTTCCATATCTGAAACAAAAAGATCTCTTGCCCGATCTTGCTTCGGGTAACACACCAAGGCTGCAGGCTGGTTCCCCGCTGCTCATCAGTCATTTCAAACACCCCCTCCCTGCCTTATTTCACCGGTAAAATTCCGCGGTTAACCGAATAATATTATTGATACCTAATTATTTCAGTTGTATTTTTGTATAAACTAATTAAGACCAGACTAATGAAAAAGATTTTATTGTCAAGTATTGCTGTCATGTTCTTTATTTCGGCAGTGGCACAGGAGAGCGGAAGCCTTAAGATGAACCTGGAGAAAAACAAATTATACCGCTTAAAGTCTGTTTCCGGGCAGACAGTTATTCAAACGGTAAACGGCAACCAGCAAACAGTAGATTCGAAAGTCGAGTATACAATCTCCCTGAAAATGATTGATGTGACACCTGATTTTATGATCACTGAAATACATTTTGATACGCTGATTACAAATACCAATTCAATGGGTCAAACAATAAATATCAATTCGACCCTTGAAGGTGATATAAAATCATCAGAAACAGCCGATATTATGTCATGCATAATGAACAGGTTAAGTAAAAATGCCCTTTATGTCAAAATAGATTTTACAGGTAAGCCTATTGAAATTGTGAATTCAAAGATGCTGTCCGGCCTTGTTTTACAGGATACCGGTTCTATTACTCTGGCTGAACCATTGGCTACTGCCATGAAAAAGCAGATTGCAGGTACAATAAGCGACGACAACCTGAAAACCATGATCGGCAGTTTTACCTGGCACCTGCCTGGCAAACAGGTTTCTAAAGGTGATGACTGGACTATAACAGAACAAACAAATTCCGGAGGAATGCTGCTGGCAATAATAACCACTTATCATCTCGACGGAATAAAAGGCAATTATGCAAATGTTTCTGTTGAATCGAATATCAGGGCAGCAGAAAATGCAGCTCCGATCCAATCGGGTGGAGCCACCGTAACCTATGACAACCTGACAGGACTGAGCAAATCAAATATGGTGATCAATATACGAACAGGGCTGATCGTTGAAGATAATTCCAAATCACATATCTCAGGAAACCTGGGGGTCAGCGGTCCGGGCTTCAGCATGCAGATGCCCATGGATATTAATGGAGAAACGAAGGTCATCGCATTACAGTAAATTGAAATACAATTAGCATGAGAATATATATTGCCTTATTGCTCTTGTCTGTCTCTTTTGCTGCACAGGCACAGAACATAAAAGGAAACGTTAGCTACGAAAAGGATAGATCTCCTGTGCAATTTGCTTCTGTCGCCCTGCTTCAGCTACCTGACTCAGCGATGATTACGGGAGTCATAACCCTGACTGACGGAGGTTACCTTCTTGAGAAAATTAAACCGGGGAATTATTTTGTCAGGGCCAGTTTCGTCGGATACAAATCGAATGGGAGGGAAGTTACTGTCAAAGAAGGAGTGAATGAATTTCTAGTTGATACCATCTACCTTGCAGAAACAACAGCAACTCTCAGTGAAGTCGCGGTGGTTGGCGAACGGCTTAGAGGCAAGGAGTTGGTTGACCGTACTGTATATTCCATTCCGGAAGTTGTATCCAAAGCCTCGAGCAACGGGTACGATCTCCTGAAAAAGATACCCCAGGTCAATGTCGATTTCCAGAACAATGTAACTCTTAACGGCAGCAGTAATTTCATAATTCAGGTTGATGGAAGACAGCGCGATAAGGAATTCCTTGCCAGGCTTCTTCCGTCTGATATCCAGACTATTGAGATCATCAGCAACCCGTCGGGTAAGTATGAAGGCAACATAGATGGAGTAATAAACATAATCCTTAAAAAGGAAGCCAGGCACGGAATAAACGGCAACACTTCTCTCAGCTTAAAACCGTTCAATAAGGTCACAAGCACGGCAACGGGAAGTATCGATTATGCAGTAGGTAAAATAACCTTTTATGTGACGGCAACGTCTGTAACGCAGAGTCTCAATATCAGCATTGAAGATGAGAGCCGGTTCACTACGATTGATTCAACAACTGCTATGACAGGCAATGGAGGGATAAAAGTCTCCCAGTCGTCTGTCAACAGCGGATTCGATTACTATATGAACGACAGAAACAGCCTGAGCTTCAACGTCAATTACAAACCTATACATCAGAATACGGAACTGCCAAACAATACAATACTGTATAAAAGTGATATTCCCCTGAATACGATCTCATCACTTACAACCAATGGCCTGCGAAGCGATGAAGCTTCATTTTCGCTCTTTTATAAAAGGACATTTAAAAAGCCTGTTGAGGAATTCACAACTGAGGCGACCTATTACACGTTCAAATCTGGCACGGAAAATGATTTTTCAAATTCCCGGCATCCATATAACAGTGATGTGATTCTTGATACCTATTCCAGGCTGGAAGAAGATCTAAACAGACGGAATTACTTCTCGGCGAAGCTCGATTATGTATATCCTGTCGGATTAAGCACAAAAATTGAAACAGGGTATCAGTTCTATTATCAGAAGATGGCCTACGATTTTAAAATAAATAGCCAGGAAGAAAGTAATCTGTTTGAATATGCCGAGCTTAGGAACTCTATATATGGCGGTGTTACCTTTAATCTGAAGAAATTCGGGATCCAGGCTATGCTGAGGGTCGAAAATAGCCATATCATGGCTGATTCTGTCACCAGACCTGATTATTCCTGTTTCCTGCCTTCAGCCAATATGCAATATAGATTTTCTGCATCCCATAATTTAAAGCTGACCTATAACCGGAGAATAAACCGTCCCGGTATTTATATTATGAATCCCTACTGGAAAATCGGTCAGAATTATGACGTTACACAGGGTAATCCTGATCTGAGGCCTGATTACCGCAATCGCCTGCAGTTTACCTATTCATGGAGTTTCGGCAGCAATTATTTCTCACCTTATGTTTATGATGAGTTCTTTTCTGATAAGGTCAGTAGCCGGTTCAGCATAATTCAATCTCCCCTCGGCGGTTCGCTGACCACACTTACGAAACCGTACAATCTGCTCAGCGGATATGAATACGGCGGCGGTATCAATGCAATGTTATGGTTTGTAAACATCAACGCAAGGATTTACGACGGTCATTACTTTAAATACTCTGAAGGGTCGTTTTCGATACCTGCCAGGGATTATTTCTCCTACGCAGTCAGCGGCTATGCATTTGTTAATTTTGATAAGAAAAAGAAGACAACTGCATTTATCTACCTGAGTTATAACGGAGTGAATATCAATGCACAATCAAAGACATACAGTATTCCTCTATATGGTTTTGGCGGCCAGTGGCAGATAAAGAACCACACCGTAGGTATATTCTGGTTGCTGCCGTTCTCGGAGAATATAAAATACAGCCGGACAGAAACCGAGACCGCTGCTTATTCTTCGACAAATATCACTAATATTGATATAGCGAATTTCATACAGTTCTCGTATTCCTTTAAATTCAACAAAGGAAGAAATGTAAAGAAGCTTGGCCACAAGGTTGAAGTGGAGAGCGACAGCAAGGGTCAGACAATCGGAAGGTAGGAGGGGGGCTTCGCAATGTCGTTTAAGTTGGAGGTAAAAACTTTTATACAGGTTCTCTCCGGAACAATCGATTATGCGAATTTAGAAATAGTTAAGGAAGACCCCTATACTTTTTCCGGCCTGAACTTATTTAAGATGCAGATCTCCTCAGACAGTAAAAGTTACAGGAATTATAAAAGAAGCTGATGAACAAACTGAAATCTTTAAATATTCTAACCTTAAAATTTTATTACGTCATGAACAAAGTCTCCCTGCAAAACACTAACACGGATGAAAACGCTTCAATGCATGTCCCATCCTTCACTTTAAAAACAAACTGTCTGCGGATAAAAAAATCAATATCCGCAGCCTTAGTTTTAATGATCCTCCTGGCCCTTACCGGTTGCACTCCCGTAAAATTCTATTCAAATCAGAATCTGACCCAATCATCTGGCTTAAAATATTATATATCAAAGCCTTACATTCAGGTTGAAAGGGATCCGGCAACCAACAATATCATAAAAACAACGGTTCTCTATCTTCCCGATCTTGCTAATCCACAGTATATGGTTATCAAAGACGGAATTGGTTCCAAGAAAGTGGATGTGAAATTAACCGATGGTTCGATAAATACTTTTGGTGTGGCCACCTATCCCAAGATACCGGAAACAATTGAGGCCGTGGCAGCCATGCTTGCAAAAAGCACAAACGCTCTTTCCGACCTGGCTGCTCTTAAAGGTATGCCCCAGGCTGCTGCATTACCAACAATAACTGAACTTTATGAGATCTTCATGGGACCGGAAGGCACCACTTTCAAGAAAGTGGAATTTAAATAAAAGGTACCGGAGTTAGTTAAAAACACTTTGTGACCTTTGTATTTCCCCCGGTGTGCCTTTGTGGTAAAACAAAGGCTGAAATACTCGTTTTTTCAATTACTATTGAGCTGAGTACATGAAATATAATAACAGATTTTCAGATACATATTCATTTTTTAACAAAATAAATCAGGAGGAATAAATATGGAAACACTTTATGGCAAATTAGTATTACCCGGTTTCAGCCAGGTTGTTGGTACCGGCTGGCTGCCACCAATGCCTGATCTTCGTGATTATACAGAGGATCAAAAAGATATTAAAGCTATGACCAAAAAACTCGGTATGGGAGCAGGTAAAATGAAAGCTCCAACGTCGGTCGATCTGCGCAAGTGGTGCTCTCCGGTTGAAAACCAGGGTAGCCTGGGTTCCTGTACGGCACATGCCGGGATCGGCATTGTCGAATATTACCAAAAAAGAGCTTTCAACAAATATTTTGACGGCTCCCGTCTTTTCCTGTACAAAACCACGCGTAATCTGATGCAGGTTACCGGTGATGCCGGCGGATGGTTACGGTGTGCAATGGGAGCCCTCGTACTCTGCGGAGTGCCTGAAGAGAAATACTGGCCGTATAATACTGATAATTTTGATGATGAACCGGGTGCATTCGTTTATTCAATAGCCGATAATTATGAAGCATTAAAATATTTCTGTCACGATCCGCAGGGGGCAAAAGTCCCTTATCCCGATGTCCTTGCTTCAGTTAAGAAATACCTTGAAGCCGGTATCCCATCGATGTTTGGATTCTGGGGATTCCCTTCGTTCGAAAAATCCGATGTCAAAGGAGGTATTCCCTATCCCTGCAGCGGCGAGACAGCCCAGTGGGGACATGCAATAGTGGCTATAGGCTATGATGATGAAAAGATCATTAAGAACCTTAGCTGCAACAGGCAAACCAAAGGGGCCCTTCTGATCCGTAACTCGTGGGGTAAGGAGTGGGGTGATAAAGGTTATGGCTGGATGCCCTATGATTATGTCCTGGACAACCTGGCCCTGGATTTCTGGTCGCTTCTTGGAATGGATTGGGTGGATTCAAAACAATTTGGCATTTAAAATAAATGACTATCAGGAAAGATTAATATAAACTTATTATATAATAGCAAGTAGTAGTGATGTGTTAACTTTATAAAAATCTAATTAAAACACTGATAATTAATTTGATATAAGCGTTCTTTGATTTTTTGATTTGATTTGATCTGCTAACCCCGAAGGGGTTTAATTTCAATAACCATGGGTGCAACCCACGGTAAAGACAAAAAGCCCTCTGGCAACCCCGGAGGGGTTGAATAATGAACTCCTAATACCAGTCTAATATTCAGCCCCTTCAGGGCTGAGACATTCAGTTTACAGTTGTCCGTGGGTTTACACCCACGGTTATTCAGATTGTGCCACTTCGCGGCACTATGTTATATTGAAATCAAACGCATCAGTAGTAAATAGCAAGCATAAATAAGAGATTCCTCACTTCTTCCTATTTACCTTAATTAATGACTTGTCATTCCGAGCGTTAGCGAGGAACCGAGTCCCGCTTAGGCGGGGCGAGCTCACCGAAGGTAATCTCATCCTTATTATTAATCATTCCCGATACTCATTTAAAATAAATCATATAATAAAGGATAAATAACCTGATATTAGAAACGAGTTGGCTGCTTACCTGCCAGCGATAGATTTATTACTTGCTCTCCCTGTAGCCGGATAAATAAAATTAACATACCATGAATTATCTTGTGCAGAAAATTATTACTTTTAAATCCTGGTGATGGAGTTCACCATGAACCGCCTTAAAAGGCTGATAACTCCTGATAATCAATATAAATGGAGTTGTCTATGAAAACCTCAAAACCTGAACAAATCCAACAGCTTCCAAAATTATCTGCTATTCATTTCACTTTCAAAGCTGATACTCAATGATGCAAGATAGAATTATACTTACCGATAACCATAAACGATCTTTATCGTCAACATTAATGGTAGTTGAGCAGTTGCTGTTTGAGCTTCAGGATGTTATGGTAAATTCAAATGAGACATGCTGTTATGAATTAAAGAAAGACCTCGATAATATAACAATTGAACATAATCAAAAAATAATTAAAGAAGCTCTTTTACTGACCTGTACATTAAAAGAAAAATACAATGCCGATAAGGCTGTTCAAAGTATGCAAAGGATTATTGATGCCAAAAAGACAAAAATCTGGGAAACACTGCATAATTCTAAATCGAGGAGAATGAAAGGATTTGGTGAGTTTCCTCAAAAATTAATTAAAGAATATGATAATGACCTGGATCACCTTATGGCAATAACCGAAAAAATAAAACTCTAAAAAATAAAATTATGGAAATCATTAATGTATCAGCATTGGAAATTCTCGATTCAAGAGGTAATCCCACTATCGAGGCAAATGTAACACTTGAAGATGGCACAAAAGCAAGAGCCATGGTACCAAGCGGAGCGTCAACCGGTGAGCGCGAAGCTTGTGAATTGCGCGATGGAGACAAAAATCGTTATGGAGGGAAAGGCGTTTTAAATGCAGTTGAAAACGTCAATAAGATCATTGCCAAAGAGATAACAGGTAAAGAAATAAAAAATCAACGTGAGCTGGATTATATCATGATAGAACTGGATGGAACAAGCAATAAATCAAAACTTGGAGCAAATGCCATTCTATCTGTCTCAATGGCATATGCCAGAGCCGAAGCTGAGAGTGCCGGTATTCCTCTTTATCAATATCTCGGAGGCGCTAATGCTCATCTTCTGCCTGTGCCATGCTTAAATATAATAAATGGAGGGAAACATGCTGATAATAATGTTGACTTTCAGGAATTTATGATTGCTCCTCATGGCGCACAAACATTTACCGAAGCTATACGAATGGGAGTTGAAGTGTTTCATACTCTTAAATCTGTTTTAAAAGCCAAAGGTTACAGCACAGGAGTCGGGGACGAAGGAGGTTTTGCTCCTGATTTGA
This sequence comes from uncultured Rikenellaceae bacterium, assembly GCA_964526345.1. GTDB lineage: Bacteria > Bacteroidota > Bacteroidia > Bacteroidales > VadinHA17 > LD21. The sequence goes on along the minus strand of CAZGKI010000039.1, from coordinate 6,778 downwards.
AATCCAACGACGAAGCTGTTGAAGTAATACTTGAGGCAATAAATAAAGCCGGATACAAACCTGGCGATCAGGTTAGTATATGTCTTGACCCGGCAGCCAGTGAAATGTGGGAGGATGGCAAATACAAACTATTTAAAAGCACAGGTAAACTTGTTTCCAGTGACGACATGGTAAAACTTTGGGAAAGCTGGGTGAAACAATACCCTATTGTACTTCTCGAAGATGGACTTGCTGAAAATGACTGGGACGGATGGAAAAATTTAACTGATACTTTAGGAAATAAGATTGAGATCGTTGGGGACGATCTTTTCTGCACTAATAAAAAAATACTTGCAGAAGGAATTTCCAGGGGAGTAGCAAACTCTGTTTTAATTAAACTAAACCAGATCGGAACTGTAACAGAAACACTTGAGACAATTGAACTTGCTTACAAAAATAAATATAATGCCTTTGTTTCTCATCGCAGTGGCGAAACCCCCGACAGTTTCATTGCCGACCTTACTGTTGCTGTTAATGCGGGCCACTTAAAAACAGGCAGCGGTTGCAGAGGTGAAAGGATTGAAAAATTCAACCAGTTGATGCGAATTGAGCACGAACTGGGCAAATATTCAGAGTTCGCGGGCAAAAAGGCGTTTAAAAATGCTTAAGAACGGATAGCTTTATATAATACTTTTATATGATGAGAATGCTTTTAATAAATATTTGCACAAATAGAAGCCACATGAAATTCTGACCTGCAATCCGTATACTAGCGGCGATCTTTTATAATAGGTATAAGGTTTTCTCCAACCAGTTTGAAATTCTGAGACTCCTGAGGAGGTATCAGATAAATGATATTACCGGCATCGAGTCCCTGCTCAACTATTACATTTTTCTCATTTGATTTACCTAGTAAAACAATCTTTTTGGTTTTATTCTTCCCATAGACGAACGGAATGCTGTCAGACCCGGTCTGTACACATTCCATTGGGATAAAAATAACATCATCATAAGTTTGAATGATTATTTTGTTTCCTGTAGTCATCGAAGGTCTGAGGGATAGATCAGAACCATCAACTCTGATTTGCACCTCAAACATTCTTGAGTCTGAATTTGGCAACTGTTCACCAATATTTGCAATGCTGATCACACTACCGGTAAATGGCTTTTTAGGTAATGCATCTACTTTAATATTAACTTTTTGACCTATTTTGACTTTACTTATATCGATTTCGTCAACATAGATCTTGGAAATCATTGATGAAAGATCGGGAAGGGTAGCAATAACCCGGTCAAAAAGACTGACTGTCGATCCGATTTTTCTTTTAGTTCCATTCCTGTCTGTTTTATATATAATCATACCGGAAGAAGGCGCTATGATAGTAAAATCTACTAAAAACAACTGAAGATCACTGACCAACAGCGTTCCTCTGGTAAGGGATATTTCATCGTGTTTTATCTCTGATATGGTTTGTGCTGTTTTCAGCTCATTGCTCTTTCCCTTCTGTTCGAGTAACCGTTGTGACTTGTCCAGATTTATCTGTGCCTTACGTATTGTTGCGGGAGGTTCATATTTTGACTGCGCAAGGGTTATTTCAGCCTCCTCAACTTCATATTCCTGATTCTTTATATCATCCCTCATGTTTGTAAGAGTAACCGCAGTGTCAAGTATTTTCATCTCGAGGTCGGACTGAAGCGTTTTAAGGTTCTCAACCTCACTCATCAAAGTGTTTTCATATGATGATTTGTCAAGTTGAGCAATATAATCACCTTCTTTAACTGTTGTGCCTTCAGGGACCATGTCCTGTATCTTAAGATCCATCGCATATATATTGCTACCCCTGGTTTGCCTGCCTTGCTGGTTGGAACCTTGATCTGTACTCTGTCTGATCTCCGGCCCCTTGATATCAACTGATCTTTCAGCGATCAGCTCACCGGTATTTGTTATGCTTATTACAAATAAGCCTTTCTTAACCTCAGAATAAGTACTGACGACTTTCTTCTTGAAGCTTAATTTATTGAAGGCTATTAAGGTTATAATTGCAATAATAATACTGGTGATAATTATGATGAATTTTCTTTTCATATTCTTTGAAATAATAACACAAAGTTAAAGCCTTTACAATCGGCATGTGTTACATAACTTTTTTTAAAGGTTACATGATTCCCACATATACAAAAGATGGTTAAACAACACATTTATTGATGACTGGTCTGTGAGCAGAATGTTATTTTTCGTTGTTCTGGCTGCCAAAACGGATTTTGATTGATATTCCTCCATAACGCACCCGAAGATTAAGAGCAGTAAGGTCGCTGACAGGAAGCTGCAGGAACGGTTCAATAAGCATTGTTCCTTTCTTACCGTAGGGAAGCGAGTAACCGGCCGAAAGGTTGGCAAGCCCGAAAAAGTCTGTACGACTTAATGTGCCATAGCTATTGTTAACCATAACTGTTGAATATCTTGTTTCGGAAGTCATTATGCCGGATACTGCATCAACCTTATTCTGTGTATACTCATTCACGAAATCGCCGGTGAATTGCTGGCTGAAATAGATCATGGTCGAGGCTCCGGCTGAGAGGTAGATACCTGAGCGCCCCTTATTAAACACTTTGAATACAATATTCAATGGCAATTCCATGGCGAGCATTCTCAGCTGCCCCTTGTAGGAAGTGGGTGTTCCACTGTTTCCGTCGATCAATGGAACTGAGTAAGCTAACGCGTCGTATCCGGACCTGTTGTCAACGCCAAGTGAGTTTATGGCGAGGGCCAGACCTGGCCTTAATGAAATTCTTTCCGTAATTTTTTGCTCCAGATAGAAGCCGACCGAGACTCCGGGCGCCGTTGAGGCAACATCTTTAACATGCGCCATCTGTCCCGTCAGACCAGCCATGAATGTAGTCCTGCCCGATCGTTTCACTGCTTCTTCGGTTACGGTTTCCTCAGATTTGCCTTCCTGGAATTTCTTAAGTCCCTCCTCAAAAACATGGTTTATTGAATCTTCGTATAGCAGGAATCTGTTTTCTGCAACTAGGGGCAGGACGATTGTATCGACGTGCGCCAGGGTTACCCCCTGATGTAACAGATCTGTCTCTGCAGGTTGTTCTGATACAGCTGCTGCCAGTAAGCTTACAATATGCCTGACTTCACCACTTTCCCTTACCGGTACAGACGTTTCTGCGATAGATGGTGAAACCGGGCCCGCAAATTCGGAATGTACTTTTTCTGGTATCTCCTTCTTCGACTCTGTCTCCGATGCAGTGAGGGTATCTTCAGCAAGTTTCCGGTTAATGGTCAGGTAGCCTATTAATGCGCCGGCTCCGACAATCAGGACTATAGAAGCTGCTTTGGCCCACAAAGGTATTACTGCTTTAAGCCTGCGCGCTCTCTTCCTGTCGGCCATGAACGAATTCCATCCCTCATCAGCCAGATGGTCGGCGTTGTAGTTGCTGAATGCCTTATCAACGTTTTCCCTGAATATGTCATCAAACAGCTTCATTGTTCCTTTTTCACAGGATTGAAATTCTTAATGTAGAGTTCCCTCAGCACCTTCTTGGCCCGTGCGAGGTTCGAGCGCGAACTTGAGGTGGTGATACCAAGCATTTGCCCAATCTCATTATGAGTATAGCCCTCAATCTCGAACAGGTTGAAGGTCACCCTGTAGTTTTCAGGCAACTGCATGAAGAGGTAAAGGATGTCGCCGGCAAAAAGCTCAGCATCTATTTCGGGTTCCTGCTCTTCCGTCGCCTCGATCTCGCTTATCTGAATATGTGACGAATGTCTTGTATTCCTCCGCCGATAATTGTCAATAGCCGAATTGACCAGTATCTTGCCGTACCACGACCTGAAGGGTCTGGTGGTGTCAAATCCGCTTATTTTATCAAGTACCTTCATGTAGCTGTCATTCACTATCTCCATTGCTTCGCCCTCGTCGCAGGTGTACCTGATGGCCACCGACATGGCAAATGAGAAGTAGCGCCTGTAGAGGAGTTCTTGTGCGCGGACCTCCCCTTCCGAACAACGCCTGATAAGTTCCAGGTCTGACAGTGCCTGTTCATTCTTTTCCCTTTTGCCCATTAGCAGCATCCTGATTAAGCTCTTTCAAAATAACTTAATTAGGATGGTTTTATGATTAATTCCCTCACATTTTTTCACTTACCTGAAAATAAAACCAAACTGCACCTCAACCCTGTTGAAGCGCGTAATAAGTTCATTATTTGATTCTCCGCTCCATATATTCTCCTGTTTGTAGCTTATCTTCTGGTAGCGGTAACCCATACCGATGCTGACAGCGTTTCGCCTCCATGAATAAAGTGCGATACCAGCGCCGGCGCTGAACATTATCCCACCTTTCGGTTCCGGATAATAATCATAATAGTAATAACCTCCGCTGCTATGGTCGCTCAATGGAAAGGCGTAACCACTTTTTACCCATGCAAATGGTGATATTCTTGTTTTTAGAGGCTGGAACCTCAGATCGGTGTAAACCGGCATCACCAAAACGTCGAGCTTTTCAATGCCGGTGCCGAAGCCTGCACTGAGACCGTTACTGAACTGGTAACCGTTTGACAGGTGAAGGCTCATGGTCCCTACTTTGCCGTCGCTGTTGCTTCCCGCAAGTATTGATGTTGATAACCTTATGGAATAACCTTTTTTATCGCTGGTACCGATCACTCCGGGCCTGACATTGCCTGTAGAGTATACCTGCGATTTGTTGAGCAATATTACCCGGGGCCTTTTTATTTTCACTCTCAGGTAGCCTGATGAGTCTGCCACGATGGTACCGACTATACAGGTACCATCGTTAAGCAAGACCATCTGTTTTTCACCCTTCTGCGCCGAAGCAGTAAGAGTTATTGTAGACACGAGAACAGTAAATATGGGCTTTATGATATTCATGGCTTTACTCCCCGTCACCAACAATGGTAATATGACTTATCTGTACTATGTTGTTCAGATCGGAATAGTCGTACTGATAGATTCCATCCTCCCCGATAAGTATAAGTATACCGTTCATTGGAATAACATCGAAGGTGTCAAAATCAGGATAGTATGCCAGCTGGTTAGTAATAATTGCCAGAGGGTCCGACTTATCGTAAATTTTAAGTCCTGCCTTGCCGTCGCAGATGAACAGCAGGTTACCGTCCACACCAAGACCCTGCGGATTGAACATTGGGTACGACTTCACCAGGTAGGGATTGGTAATGGACGAAATGTCAATCACCTCAAGCAGGTTTTGGCCGTTGGAGCATCTGGTTCCGGTACGGAGTGTGACGTAGGCGTACTGCCCATCAACCACCACCGGGTCGCAGGCGGTAAGGTGATCGTATGACGAGATCTGCCTGGGCTGTGCCGCGTCGGAAATGTCGTAAATGAGCATGCCGGTGGTTGTCCCGACAAATAGCTTCTCTTCAACCTTAAAAAGCGTTTCCATGTTGCGGGGAACGCTGACGCTGTCGACTACGCTCATTGTCTCTGCCTCTTCAACGTCGACTGTCTTAAGCATCCAGGGATGGGCAATCAGATAAAGGAAATCGTTATTGAGCATGAACCTGGCCATCGAGCCCCCGGTTCCGGCGCCGGTCGACCAATTATTGCCGGCATCGACAGCCGCCAGGAAAGTAAAGTCTCCACGGTATATCCAGCCGTCCAACATAGTGCCCGGTTCTCGCTCCTCAGTCACGGTTTTAACTTCCCAGCCAGTTATTACTCCCTTTGTATTATCGACCATGGCGTAGGGATACCAATTATCTCCCTCGGGTACTACCTCCGGGAAGATGTTCTTGAGACGGCCTACCTCCACAGGATTATTGATATCGGTTATGTCGATCGCAACCAGGTCAATGTAGCTGTCAGCGTAGAGAATGTTGCCCTTTATTGCCATGTCGACATTTCCCATTATCTCGTAAAAGGCTATTTTTTCAGGATTGGCCGGATCGGAATTGTCAATAACATGTATTCCCTTGCCGTACTCATTCACGAACAGAAAGCCGTCCTTGAAGTAAATCTTTCCAGGTAGCGTAATTTCAACAGGATCGCTCTTCTGAAAGCTGCTGCGAAAATCATTGAATGACATGTAAACAGGTACGTTTGCCGTATAAGTTATACGCTCTACTGTCTTGTCCATACATCCTGTTAAGGAGGTTGCCAGGACGAGCAGTAAAATAGATGTTTTAATAAAGTTTTTCATATTAATATAAGTTTTTGGTTTCTTTGGATTAATCCTGAGGATTCATTACCTGTCCTATAAACAAAAGTGTATTTGTAGTCCGCTCGCGGATAGCAAATACGAACGGTTTGTTTATTATGAACTGAGTCGGTTGTGGGGGCATGCTGGTAAGTTCGATACCAATTGTTGTTACGGCTGCAGCCTCTGTTCCCTGCTCATCGACTTCCACAAAAGTGTTCTGCTTTACAAAACTCACAAAAATCGATTGGTCAGAAATTCCCGATAGGTTTGCCTGGTTAGGGATAAAGGCATCAACCATGCCCATGGCCTTGAGTTGTTGGTTCAGGTACTTCTCATACGAGAATTTAAATTTTGGTATTTGGACTATCAGTTTTCCGAAATCATCAGCATCGTCTAAATCTGAAGTTATCGAGTTCCATACCTGCGGATCCAATGATGAATAGAATTCCCCGAGCGTTTCTGTGGGAACAATGACAACCATTGTGAAATTGGTTCGACCATAGGGCATCTCCACTGCCTTGTAGTCGTTGCCATAGACAACTTTGGCTCCCACTTCGCTGTTCATGGTGCTGACACTCACTGTTGAGCCATCATCGGTATAGAAGGGACGG
>CAZGKI010000038.1:0-23364 GCA_964526345.1 uncultured Rikenellaceae bacterium | reverse complement strand
GAGCCTTGTCCCGATAGCCCGCTCCTGCGGGCGTATCGGGGCCCAGCTGGATCACTAAAGGCAGCCTTAGGCTGCTTTTTATATAATAGCCCTCTCGAAATGCTGGCCCCTTCCGCAGGTCGACCACTACGTCTAAAGGCCAAAAGCTTGTCACTTACGATTCAGTTCTTCAGCAACGGAGCGCCGTTAGCGTTGCACTACAATTTACCTTCTCCGAAGAAAATAAATTCTGATTTTACACCATTTTTTTGTAAATTTGTTAAATAGTGGCTGAGATATTGAAAATCAAATCATTATGGAGTTCTCTGATATCTCATGCCGGAAAAACATGAATGATGCCAAACACCAGGAAAAATAATAAATATAAAATAGCTGTACTTGGTGCTGGCCATGGAGGCCTCGCAATGGCAGGACATCTTGCCCTTATGGGTCATAAGGTAAATCTTTTCAACCGTGGTGAGGAAAGACTCTGGGGAGTAAAAAGCTCCGGTGCTATAGAGCTTACCGGAGAAGTGGAAGGTTTTGGGGAGATCAGCATAGCTACCACAAATATGCAGGAAGCAATTAAAGATGTTGAAGTCATAATGGTTGTTGTCCCTGCTTATGGTCACGGCTGGATGGCTGAACAGATTGCCCAGTATCTTGTTGATGGTCAGAATATTGTTCTTCACCCGGGCAGGACATTCGGAGCACTTGAATTTAAGCAGATACTGATCAGGAAAAATGTAACTGCTGATGTGACTGTATCTGAGGCTCAGACTTTCATATATGCATCGCGAGCAACAGGTCCATCGCAGGTTCATATTTTTCGGATTAAACATTCGATTCCTGTAGCGTCGGTAAGAGCTCACCTTATCCCTCAGGTGATAGAAAAAATGAGGCTCTTTTATCCCCAGTTTGTTCCCGGCGACAATATTTTCAAGACAAGTTTTGAAAACATTGGAAGTGTATTTCATCCGGCGTTATGCATACTTAATTCCGGCTGGATAGAACATGATATCGATTTTCAATTTTATCATGAGGGTGCAACACCTTCTGTCACACGTATACTGGAAAGCATTGACCAGGAAAGGGTTAATGTAGCTGAAGCTCTGGGTATCAGGGCAATAACCGCCAGACAATGGCTCTATATGGCATATAGCGCAACAGGCGAGACCCTTTTTGAATCGATGAAAAAAAATCCCGGATACAGGGGCATACTGGCACCCAGATCATTGAGGATGCGATATATGGAGGAAGATATCCCATACAGCCTTGTTCCGATAGCTTCTGTAGGGAAAATGTTTAATGTTAATACTCCCACAATAAACTCTATAATTCAACTTGGATCAGAGCTTAACTTAAATGATTACTGGTCGAACGGGAGAACGGTTGAAAAACTTGGTATCGCCGGCTTGAGTCGAAGGGACCTGAGACTTCTGGCCATCGGTGAATCAACGAAATAATCAGATTGCCTGTCTGCAGGAGGATCGTGAAAACCGGTTTCAAAGGTTATTGACAGGTTATATTAAAATAAATGAATTTAATGTAGTAGTTATATGAAGACAATCATAGGCGCAGCCATTGGTAATTGCGTACATGTTGCAGGATTGTACCACTTTCTGAAGCTGGCTGAATCGGAAGGCTATCGTACGGTATATTATGGCCCTGCAGTACCGGTTAAAAGGCTTGTTAAATTCATTCATGACGATAAACCGGAGATAGTTGCTTTGAGCTACAGGCTTACTCCTGAAACTGCCTCTGAACTTCTTAAAGAGCTTAAAGCTGAGCTTGGTTTAGCCGGGATAAGTAATTGTCGTATGATCTTCGGAGGAACACCACCCGTTGCTGATGTTGCTTTGAATTCAGGAATGTTTGAAAGAGTTTTTAATGGAACAGAAGGAGAAGAATCTATAAAACAATACCTTAGAGGAAACGAAGGTGAAAATCTTCAGGCTGTTTATCCTGATACCCTGATAGAAAGAATAAATCAGAAGTATCCCTACCCTCTTATTCGTCATCATTTCGGAAGACCTTCTCTTGATGAGACACTGCAGGGAGTGGCCAGGATATCTGAGGCAGGAGTTCTTGATGTTCTTTCTGTGGGCCCTGATCAAAATGCTCAGGAGCATTTTTTTTACCCCGAAGAGATGGACCACTCCCAGGATGGTGCAGGAGGTGTCCCCATACGAAAATCCAAGGATCTTGAAGCAATATATCAAAGCTCCAGGCGGGGCAACTATCCGCTGGTAAGATGTTATGCCGGCACCCGCGACCTGATGAAATGGGCCGAAATGAGCGTAAAGACAATCCACAACGCTTGGGCCGCCATACCGCTGTGCTGGTACAGTGTGATCGACGGAAGATCAAAACGAACAATAGAAGAAGCAATACGTGAACATAAGGAGGTCATGCAGTGGTATGCTATGAAGGGAATCCCTGTTGAAGTAAATGAATCACATCAGTGGAGTCTACGTGATGCACACGATTCATTAGCTGTAACTATGGCTTTCCTGGCAGCATATAATGCAAAAAGAATGGGAGTAAAACATTATGTATCGCAATATATGTTCAATAATCCTCCCGGCACATCCGCTGAAATGGATATAGCCAAAATGCTCGCTAAGAATGAACTTATTGAAGAACTTTGTGATGATTCATTTTCTGTCTTCCGTGAAGTCAGAGCCGGACTCGCACACTTTTCCACAAACCCTTCTTTTGCGCAGGGGCAACTTGCTGCCTCAGCAGTTGTAAGCCTGGCTTTGCAACCACATATCCTTCATGTAGTGGGCTTCAGCGAAGGAGATCATGCTGTACTGCCTGATGAATTGATACAGAGCTGTAATATTGTTCACGGAGTATTGCATAATACTCTGCATGGGATGCCGGATCTTACAAATAATAAGAGAGTTATTGAAAGAAAAAATGAACTGAAATCGGAAGCAGGGGTATTGCTGGAAGCAATCAGGAACTTTGGCTCCCTGGATTCCCAGGATCCCTGGTCTGATCCGGGTGTGATTTCAGGGGCAATTAAAAAAGGAATACTGGATACGCCTCATTTCCAGGGAAATCCACATATGTGCGGTAAAATAGTGACTAGACTCTATAATGGCGGATGGTATGCAATTGATAAAGATACAGGAGAGGTAATTACTGAAGAGGAAAGACTGGAGAGAATTTGAGGTTCAAAGTTTGGAACTTGGAACATGAAACATGGAACTTGGAACTCCAAAACAACCTAAATATCAATTGGTTGATTACTTATAAATTATTATTTCACAAATAAACCTTAGAAGTCATGGCAGGTATTGCAGGAATAGCACGGAAAGGTGCTGAAAAAGAAGTCTCAGAGATGCTTGATAAGATTCACAACCGGGGAAAGGCCGGAAGAACAGTGTTTGAAATGGAAGGAACCACAGTTGGTGTAAACTGGTACAGCTCTGAAAAAGAAATCATCAGAAGTTACCTTGATGTCAATAAAATCGGATACGATAATGGCCCGGGCCATTGTGTCTGGGCAAAGCCGGATAACGGAAAATTCGTTTTACACCGGGATGAATTAGGGGTTGCCCCTCTATACCTTGGTGTCGATGCAAACGCGAACAAGTATTTTGCGTCTGAGGTTAAATCATTATTGCCGGCCTGTCAGTATGTAGAGGAAGTTCCTCCAGGCAACAATTATGACAGGGATAAGACAGTACGTTATTATGAACTAAAAGAAGGCAGGTTATTAAACGAAAAACCGGAAAAAATAGCTGAACGATTACGTAAGCATCTCGAAGATGCAGTTACAACCAGCATAAGATCGGAGAATACCGGAGCCTGGTTATCCGGTGGTCTCGATTCAAGCGTTATAAGCGCTCTGGGCTCACGTCATGTAAAGAGGTTACATACCTTCAGTACAGGCATAAACGGGGCTCCTGACCTTGAATATGCCCGCGAAACGGCAAAATTTATCAAATCAACTCACCATGAGGTTACTGTGACCCTGGATGATCTCATAAAGGTATTGCCTGAGGTTATATTCAATCTTGAATCTTTCGACGCATTGCTTGTAAGATCGAGTATCACAAATTATATTGTGGCAAAGAGAGCAGGTGAGTTTGTAACAGAAGTATTCTCCGGAGAAGGAGGCGATGAGCTTTTTGCAGGCTATGAATACCTGAAATCAATCTCAATGTCAGATCTTGGTGCCGAGCTTATTAAGATCACAAATAACCTTCATAATACTGCACTGCAAAGAGTAGACAGGAGCGCATCGGCAAATGGAACTGTCGCTCATGTGATTTTCACCAGCCCGGAAGTAGTAAAATTCGCATTTACTATTCCTGTGAAGTATAAAATGTTTAATAGCACGGAGAAATGGATACTCCGTAAAGCAATGGAGGGTTACCTGCCAGATGGTGTTCTTAAAAGACCAAAAGCTAAATTCTGGGAAGGTGCCGGAGTTATGGAACTTATTTCTGAATATGCTAATAACCAGATCACAGATAACGAGTTTCGTGTTGAAAGAAGACTTAGTAACGGATGGATATTAAACACAAAAGAAGAACTCTATTACTACAGGATATTTAAGGATTATTTTGGTCCGGATATAAATCTTAACTGGATGGGCAGAACAGAAGGAAGCCCGGTTGTCTGATAACTTTAATTATTTATCAGCTTTATCTGTCAGGTCTATTTCTCCAGGACAGGAATCTGCCGGTTAATAGATTCTTCAAGGGATATCAGCGTTTCGGTACGGACAATACCCGGAATATTCTGGATCTTTTCTGTAAGAATATCTTTCAGATGTTCATTATCGCGTGTGTAGACTTTAATAAAAAGAGAATAATTTCCTGTGGTATAGTGACATTCAATTATTTCGGGAATATTATTGAAGTTCTTTACCACATCGCGGAAATGCCCCGGGTGCTCAAGAAAAATACCAATATAAGCACAGGTTTTAAAACCTACCAGTACAGGATCGACCTTAAACTCAGATCCCCTGATAACCCCAATCTTTATCAGGCGCTGAACACGCTGATGGATTGCTGCTCCTGATACTCCACACTCCCTGGCAACCTCCAGGTATGGAATTCTTGCATTTTTTGTAATTATGTCGAGGATCTTTCTGTCGAGATTGTCAACATGTAAATTATCTGCCATTACTATCTAATTGATTAATAGATTGAACCTTTCTTTTGTTGGTATTGAAAAAAATCAAGTAAAAGATAAAAAAAATTATCCGGATTAACAAAATGTTTAATTTTGATTAAAACCTTCTTAATTATGTTCGATTGTTAATGTGATCTGTTGATATAGCCTATGACCTCCCTGATATCAGATAATCCTTTATTAACAAGGTAGTTTTCAATGCCTTCCATAATCTTTATTGATGCCATGGGATCAATAAAAGATGCTGTACCAACCTGTATTGCGGAAGCACCGGCCAGGAAAAATTCCATAGCATCATCTGCATTCATAATTCCTCCTATCCCAATTACGGGAATTTTAACAGCCCTGGCTACCTGCCAAACCATTCTCAAGGCAACGGGTTTAATGGCCGGTCCTGAAAGGCCGCCCGTTATTGTCGACAAGGAAGGTTTCATACTTCTTATGTCGACAGCCATGCCGAGCAGTGTATTTATAAGAGAAACCGAATCAGCCCCCTCCTCCTCGACAATATGTGCAAACTCCACAATATCAGTAACATTTGGGGATAGTTTGACTATCAGCTTTTTTGAATAGACAGATCTGACAGCCCTGGTCACTTCCCGGGCTGAATCAGGGTTGGTTCCAAAAGCCATCCCTCCCATTTTTACGTTAGGGCATGATATATTGAGTTCAATAGCCGGTATTTTGTGAAGATCGTTTATTCTCGCTGCAAGTTCCACATAATCATCTATATAGCTCCCATTGACATTGACAATCACATTGGTATCATACTCTGCCAGGCGGGGGTAAATATTCTTTTCGAAATAATCAATTCCGTTATTTTGTAAACCTACAGTATTTAACATCCCGCATGGAGTTTCTGCCATCCTTGGATAAGCATTGCCTTCTCTCTTTTCAAGGGTGGTTCCTTTTACAATGATACCTCCGAGGCCGGAGACATCCATAAAATCATCAAATTCAGACCCGTATCCGAATGTTCCGGAAGCTGTAAGAACAGGATTTTTAAAATGAAGCTCACCGATATTAAAATCCAGCTTTACCATTTCAGATCATTTATATTGAATACAGGTCCCTCAATACAGGTGCTCTTATTACCATTTACAGTTTCAACTACACAGCATAGACAGGCCCCTATGCCGCATCCCATAAGGTTTTCCAGCGACACCTCGCATGCAATACGTTTCTTCTTACAATATTTTGCAACAGCCTTCATCATAGCCTCGGGACCACAGCAATAGATCATTTCATAATTACGCGACGTAAGCATTGAGTGATCTGTAACAAAACCCTTCTCCCCTTCTGAACCATCTTCGGTTGTTATAAATACTTCTCCAATCTTTTTGTATTCACTATATTCCAGAATACGTTCACTATTCCTGAAACCAACAAGAATATCAGGGACAAAACCATTGTTTTTTAAGAACTTCCCAAGGTATAACATTGGCGCTATCCCACATCCTCCACCAATAAGCAGGCTCCTTTCGCCTGCATCCGGTAAACTAAAGCAGTTCCCCAAAGGATAGATCAGATTAATATGATCGCCTTGCGCCATTTCTGAAAGCGTTTGAGTGCCATTGCCTACTACCTGAACCAGTAATTTAATTGAGTTTTTATCATAATCCACATCGTGGACCGAAAAAGGACGACGCAAAAATGTTCCCGGACTGTTTTCTACTTTAACTTCAACGAACTGGCCGGGCTTTATTTCAGGAATTTTCCCTCCGGCTGCAAGCTCAATAACAAAGAAATCTTTCTTAATCTGCTTATTATCAATAACTTTAAGAGTTTCAATCCGCTTTGTCATTTAAAAGGAAGTTTAGCACAAATATAATTTTAAATCGCGGATTTACTTAAATCGAATTCCCTATTTTCCCTATAATATTCTCCATGGTAGACTATTCATTACCCGGATGGTATTCTCTGAAACTTTTATCATCATAAAATAATACGATTTTTTCAACATTTTTCATGTCAGCCATCCTTATTTCCCTGCTCGCTGCCTGTATCTCTTTTTCAATCAGTTTATTCTCATTATCATCCTGATTAACTGATGGCTGATGGCCAAAATCAATTGATTCATCAAATAAACTTTGCATTCCCGGCTCCTTGTACATGTTTCCTTTTCCAAACAATAACCAGTCGGTTGATATAAAATTATATTTTTCAAGCATTTTCAATACAAAATCGAGACTTGGATTATTCCTTCCGGAAAGTATATGTGAAATTCCTGATGGTTGTACTCCAATTTCTTCTGCAAGCTGCGCTGAAGTTTTATTTTCAGCTTTCAGAAATTCTAATATTCTTTCTTTCATTGTAAAAAATCGTTTTTACAAATGTAAATATTAAAATAATTACTTATGTAATCTTTTATATTTACATTCGTAACTTAAGATATAATCTTATAAATTATAGAAATAATGTATATAATAAACATGCAGATAATCAGATATTTATAAAATATATTTATATAAGGTACTGCTTTAGTTTAGATATATTAAAATATGATTTATAGTGTATTATATGTCATTTCTAATAGTTTTTATTGTTATTATCCTGTAGTATTCTCTTTTTATTGAATTATTTTAATAGTTAATCTATTATAACCTCCTGGTTTATTGATTATTATAAGATATATTATAAATTTTGATTTTAAATTTACATATGTAATTAGATTATAATTAATTTAGGCATTACTAATGTAAATAATAGTTCTATTTGCGTACTTTACAAATGTAACTTGATATGATTTCTGTAAATCTGTAATCCTGAACAGCAATTTTGCAGAACGGCTATCCTGTATCTCTGTAAAATAATTTTATTTAATGGGGATCTCCCCTTGCCTTTCAGAATATTGAAACCTGGAGAGGTTTGGGAATCTGAAAAAAATTCTGTTTTGAATGGAATTATCGCGTAGATTTTATTTCTTTAAAAAATAATTCCTGGCTGATGTCAAAATATAGGTTTTCTATCCCTCTTCATTATCAGATTATAATTACCCTTATTGCCGGAGGTTTTTTTGGTTATTACTTCACAGCAGCAACTGAATATACGAACTGGATTGGAGAGATTTTCCTGCGTGGACTTAATATGATAATTATTCCCCTGATACTATGCTCTATTACAACGGGCGTTGCGAGTGTCGGTTCAGGCGGAAATCTTGGCAGGCTGGGGCTTAAAACCTTTGGATTCTACGTTTTTTCAACACTGGCAGCCATTGTAACAGGATTTTTTCTTGTAAACCTGATAAGGCCGGGATCGGGAGCAGAATTAGGATTTAAGATACCGGTTGAAGAGATATCTGCGGCATCTGACAGCTTCGGAAAAACGCTTATAAAAATAGTTCCGAACAATATTTTTGAGGCGATGATGCAGGGACAGATGCTTTCGATCATCTTTTTTGCAATTCTGTTTGGTTATTTCATTACCAGGGTCAATGAAAAGCCGCGCATCCTGCTGATGGATGTATTTAATGCAGCACTGGATGTAATAATGAAAATCACAATGTTTGTCATAAAATTCACTCCTGCCGGAATATTCAGTATAACCGCAAAAGTAATCGCTCAACAGGTCCAGGCCGGGAACAATATTAGTGAAGTAATCAGCAGACTTGGTTTATACTTTATCACCGTACTTGCCGGACTCTTAATACATGGATTTATTACCCTTCCACTATCAGTTAAGCTTATTGGAAAAGCCAATCCTGTCAAGCATTTCAGAAATGTTATAACGCCCTTACTTACAGCATTTTCCACTTCTTCATCAAACGCAACACTACCGCTGACAATGGAGGCTGTCGAAATTAATGATGGCGTATCTAATAAGATTGCCAGCTTCACTATCCCTCTCGGAGCGACAATAAATATGAACGGGACTGCTTTATATGAATGCGTGGCTGTCATGTTTATTGCACAGGCTTATGGTGTGGAGCTGACATTTGTGCAGCAGATCATTGTGATCTTTACTGCCCTTCTGTCTGCCATAGGAGCAGCAGGTATACCAATGGCGGGACTAGTGATGATGGCTGTAGTTCTGAAAGCTGTTGGCCTTCCCCTGGAGGGAATAGGTCTGGTACTGGCCGTTGACCGAATCCTGGATATGTTCCGGACATCCATAAACGTTTACGGAGACACATGCTGTGCCGTAATTATTGCAAAATCAGAAGGTGAGAAGCTGAAGATATAAAACAAGGCTCAAGGCCCAAGACTAAAGACCCAAGATCCATTAAAGAAGATCAGAGGATTGAGGATCTGGATAGCAGTTTAACTGCAGGATCCGTCGCAGCCCGTCTCGTGATCATGACTACCGCATGAAGAGCAGGAATTATTGGTGCCTGCGATCTCTTCAGCAGTTGCATTGCGAACATCAATAATTTTACCGGTAAAATGCAGGTTTGTACCCGCCATAGGATGGTTAAAATCCATCCTGACGTAAGTATCTGTAATTTCGTAAATTATACCATTAATCCTGTTTCCTTCCTTATCCATCATTGGAACCTCGTTTCCGATCTGGCAGATATTTTCATCGATCTTCCCATCCGATTCAAAAACAGAAGAGGGAATGTTAATAATCATATCCTCACTTCTCTCACCATATGCAAGAGATGAATCCAGGGCGAAATCGAACCTGTCGCCTTTTTCAAGCGAAAGCAAGCTCTCTTCAAAATGCGGCAGCAGCCTGCCTGATCCATAAACAAAGGTCATGGGGCTTGTTTCCTCCAATACTTCAATTACTTTGCCATGAGAATTATTTTCTCTTAACTCATAAACGAGCGACACATACTTATTCTTTTCAATTTTCATTATTACAGGTAAAAATTATTAAAAACAGGCGCAAATATACTAATTTTAAATGTGCCTCTGCCATTTTCTATTAAATGGCAATAAAGTATGAATTGAATCCGGGGTCAGAATTTTTAGAAATTGAAGCTTATCCGGAATTCCGGATCACTGTAAAGATCATAATATGAATCATTTAAAGCCCAAAGAACCAGAAAGTTCATAGAGGCTCTTCTTCCCAGCGGCTGACTGATCCCCACACCACCGAGAGCTGTATTGACAAAAAAACGATCAGATGTGTAGGGAGGATATTTCCAGACTGAAGACTGCAGACTGAGCAATTCATCTTCCGCGTGCAAAAGAAAACCCAAATGGATACCCACAGGAATCATTGAATTCAAATCCTGGATAAAAACAAATTCAGTATAGACTCTGCCTCCATAAATGTTGGTACGGAACATGGGATCTTTATAAAACCTGTAATTAGGTCCTGCAGCAACAGCCAGCCTGGGCAACAACCAAAGGCCAATTACAGGTGATATCTGGATATCGGTTATTGTTCCAAATTGCAATCCAAGATTTCCTCCAAAGAATAATCTTTCGCGCACCGGCGGAGGCTCCTCTCTTCTTTTCTGTGAAAAAAGCTGTTTCTGCGATAATGAAAAAGTAAGTATGGTTATTATTAAAGTTAATCTCAGTGTGTGGCTAAAGTCGTTGTTAAAGTTGTTATCCATATTTACATTTTTGTAACTTTGATTCAATAATACAAATAAACGAAAAAATCGTGCTTTATAATATATACAGGGTAAAATGAATATTATTATTAACGGAGGAACAAGAGGCCTTGGCAGAGAAATAGTGCTTCTGCTGGCTAAGCATAAAAATAATACAATCTTTGTAACAGGAAGAAACAGAACAGTTCTGAAGCAACTTTCGGAAGAAGCTGAAAACTGTAATATAATTGGGCATAAGACAGAACTTAAAGATTTCGATAATTACGCCGAATTATTTTTCAAGACTGTCACTAAGCATTTCGATCATGTTAATATACTGATAAATAGTGCCGGCTCTCTGATATCGGAAGATTTTATGACATTCCACAATGCCGATGCCAGGAGACTAATGGAGATCAACTTTTTTGGTCCTGCTTCAATTATCCGCATTATCAGGCCTTTGATGTCGAAAGGGTCGCATATAGTAAATATTTCAAGTATGGGAGGTTATCTGGGAAGCTCAAAATACAGGGGACTTTCATACTACAGCGCCTCAAAAGCTGCTCTGGCATGCCTTACCGAGTGTCTCGCGGAAGAATTCCGCGATTCAGGAATTGCAGTTAACTGCCTGGCTCTCGGATCGGTTCAGACAGAGATGCTCAATGAAGCTTTCCCCGGATATAAAGCATCTGTCAGTGCTAAAGAAATGGCACAATACATTGCTGATTTTGCAATCAATGGCAATAAATATTTCAACGGCAGAATATTACCAGTAGCTTTGTCAAATCCCTGAATGCCGGCGTTTACGAATATGTTTTGATACTAATCTTACCATCCAATGCAAGAAGTCCGTTGAAAGCCAGCGATTTAATTTCATCTTCTCCGGGATAGACAACAATTTCGGCAATAGTATGGACCATTGACTTGATATATGCTATATGGGATTCCTGGTATGCCATCCCCCCGGTAAGTAAAATAGCATCCACCCTGCCATTCAGAACAGCTGCCATCGCTCCAATCTCTTTTCCGACCTGGTAAGAAGCAGCATCTCTCACGAGAATTGCTTTAGGGTCGCCATCCTCTGCCATTTTGCATACTTCTCTGAAGCTATTCGTGCCAAGGTAGGCCACAAATCCTCCTTTCCCGGTCAACATTGCTTTAATTTCATTGTAAGAATATTTTCCGCTGAAACACAGATCTACCAGCTGTCCGGAGGGCAGACTACCGGCCCTTTCAGGAGAAAACGGACCATCACCGTCAAGTGCATTGTTCACATCCACCACCCTTCCTTTCCTGTGAGCTCCAACACTAATACCGCCTCCCATGTGTGCAATTATAAGATTCAGCTCTTCATATTTTTTGTTGATGGAGTCCGCATATATCCTGGCAACAGCTTTCTGGTTAAGTGCATGAAAAATAGATATCCTTTCAATTTCCGGATGGCCTGTGATTCTGGCTACAGGCTGAAGCTCATCAACGACAACAGGATCAACAATGTATGCCTTGGCATTAGGCAATGAGACAGCAATATCATGAGCGATAAGTCCTCCAAGGTTACTGGCGTGCTGCCCAAGAAATCCCTTTTTAAGATCCTCGATCATCTTTTCATTAACCTCATATATTCCTGATTCAATCGGTCTTATAAGACCACCCCTTCCAACTATGGCAGCAAGACGAGCCAGATCTGTGTTTCTTGTCTCCAGTTCCTTCATAATCAGGTCTTTCCTGAAATGGAACTGGTCAGTTATTTTAGTATAACCTGAAATCTCTTCAAGAGAATGTGTCAGCGTTTTCTCAAACAGTGATATATCTTCTTCGAAAAGAGAAAACTTCGTGGATGTGGAGCCAGGATTAATTACCAGAATCAGCCTTTTTGACATAATAAGGTTGCTTTTTAATTTTTAGCCATCAGGCATGAGAGTGCAATACAATAATACTTGGACTTTTCACTTTCGCTTCGCGACATCACGATAACAGGCTTTTGTGTACCTCTTATCAGGCCTGCCAGTTCACCATGAGCAAACAGCATAAGACTTTTATAAAATGGATTGCTCGATTCAAGTGAAGGAAAAAGAAGAATATCTGCATCGCCAGCCACGGGAGTGCTGACACCTTTTATCCCTACACTCACAGGATCGCAGGCCAGAAAAAGATCAAGCGGGCCATCCATAATACAGTTTTTGATCTGGCCATCATTTGCCATTTTGCACATTACCATATAATCTTCAGAATAATGAAAGTGGTGACTCATTTTTTCAGAAGCTCCGATGAGGGCGATCTTTGGCTTCTCTATGCCGAACCTGGAAGCCATTTCAACGGCATACCCTGCCATTGCTATTTTCTGATCAAGATCAGGGTAAGGTATTACAGCCGGGTCAGTTATAAAAAGAAGCTTATGATATCGGGGCATTTCAATTGCACCGGCATAGCTAAGTACAGCATCCGGAATCATAATACCTTTTTCCCTGTCCATCACAGCCTTAAGGAATATGTCGGTTCCCACCAGACCTTTCATAACTATATCAGCTTCTCCCTCTTTTGCCATTCTTACAGCTTCTATTGATGCATTTACTTCATTATCAGAATGCACCACTCTGAAAAGATTATGATCTATTGAGCTTTTTTTGCAGAGATTTATGATTTCCTCCGTTTTGCCTATCATGAAGGCTTCGACAAAACCATTGCTTACAGCTTTCTGAATAGCTCCGATAGTGTTTATATCCTGAGCTGAAGCGACAGCAATACGGTGCTTTTTACCTGTTTCAAGCACTTTCTCAACCATCTGATCGAGCGTACTAATCATAATTAATGTTATTTACTGACTGCAGCAGAGAGGAGTATACTGTCGTACTTTGCCTGTTCAGAATCGGATCTGGAAGTAAGTACGATAGGAACCCTGGCACCAAGTATTACAGAAGCTACTTTTGCCCTTGCAAAGAAAACAAGAGATTTGTAGAGAACGTTTCCAACTTCAATGTCAGGCATCAGCAAAAGATCAGTATCTCCGGCGACCTCACTTCTGATGCCCTTATGCTGCGCACTTTCAAGACTCACTGCATTATCGAAAGCGAGAGGACCGTCGATTATGCAGTTTTTTATCTGGTCGCGCTGATTCATTTTAGAGAGCAAAGCTGCATCCAATGTAGCCTCCATGTTCTCATTAACCATTTCCACAGCCCCCAGTACTGCAACTTTAGGCATCACATAACCAAGTTTGACAAGACATGAAACAGAATTGTTAATTATCGCAATCTTATCCTGGAGATTAGGTGCTATATTCATTGCAACATCGGTAACCGCTATTACCTTATGATATGTGTCGACTTCAAAAAGTGCAAAATGAGACAGGAGGTTACCAGTCCTCAGACCCCATTCTTTATTCAGAACACATTTCAACAATGTTGAAGTGCCAACTTTCCCCTTCATAAGCACATCAGCCTGCATGGAACTTGCCATCCTGACTGCCATTTCAACCGACTTAATCGTGTCAGGTTCATGTATGATCCTGACCCCTGTTATATCGAAATTATTTGCCGAACAGATGCTCTGAATAACCTCTTTATCACCTACCAGTATCGGTTCTATTATATCATCTTTCCATGCTCTGATGACTGCACTAAGTGAATGATGATCCTGGGCAGCAGCCAGAACAAGCTTTTTCCTGGGGCTACCGGTAACTATGTTTTTAAGGTCATTAAGGCTCTTTAATACCATTTATCGTCAGGTTTAAATAAAGATCAAATTACTCGGTTTTCAACTATATGATATGTATCTGATGCTATAACATATTCCTCATCAGTTTCCACAGCCATAATAATAACTTTCGATTCAGGTTTGGAAATGATGAGATCTTTTCCCCTGGCACCGTCATTCATTTCATTGTCGAAAATAATTCCCAGACTTTCCATTTCCGAACAGATCATTTTGCGCATATTGAAATCATTTTCTCCTATCCCCCCGGTGAATACAAGGATATCACAACCATTAAGTGCTGCCATATACGATCCTATGAATTTCTTTACCTTGTATGCGTACATGTTCAGGGCAAGAATGGCTTTTTTGTTTCCGGCGATGGCTGCTGTTTCAAGATCGCGCATATCGGAAGATATTTGTGAGATACCGAATACCCCGCTCTTCTTGTTAATCATATTACTAACTCCTGTTACATTAAGATGCTCTTTATCAGCAATATATACAAGAACACCAGGGTCAACCTCCCCTGTACGGGTTCCCATTATCAGTCCATCGACAGGAGTAAATCCCATTGATGTATCGATCGATTTTCCTTTGTTAACAGCTGTAATTGATGCTCCGTTGCCCAGATGGCAGGTTATTATCTTCAGTTCCTTAATATCTTTCCCAAGTATTTTTGCTGCTTTATTGGCAACATACTTATGGCTGGTTCCATGGTAACCGTACTTTCTGATCCTGTATTTCTCATAATACTCATAAGGAATTGCATACATATAAGCATAGTCAGGCATAGTCTGATGAAAAGATGTATCAAAAACAGCTACCTGTGGCACTCCGGGAATCAGTTTTTCCACTGAAAGGATCCCTTTGAGGTTTGCGGGGTTATGGAGTGGCGCCAACTCGATGCACATCTCGATATTCTTTTTGACATCATTATCGACCATAACGCTTTCCTTGTAATTCTCACCCCCGTTAACTACCCTGTGACCAACCGCTTTTATATCATGTATATCTTTTATTACTCCATATTCAGGGTCGCACAATACCTCCATTACCATATTGATCCCTGTCGTATGATCAGGGATATCTGTAATAACCTTATGCGCTTCTTTTCCGGTAGCTTTATGTGTAAGAATACTTTCGTTCAATCCTATCCGCTCCAAAAGTCCCTTGGCAAGCATGTCGCAACAATTTGACATCTGGAAAAGCTGGTACTTTATTGAAGAGCTTCCGCAGTTTAATACTAATACTATCATTATTGACTGATATATTTTTGATATTAAGAATTATCTGATTCCAGCAGCCTGATTTGCAGTAATAGCGATCATACTAACAATATCGCTTACTGAACACCCACGTGAAAGATCGTTTATTGGAGCTGCCATCCCCTGTAGTATCGGACCAATAGCCTCTGCATGGGCAAGACGCTGGACAAGCTTATATGCGATATTTCCGCAATTAAGGTCGGGAAAGATAAGTACGTTTGCCTTACCTGCTATCTTGCTTCCAGGGGCCTTCTTTTGCCCTATAGCTTCAATAAGTGCGGCATCACCCTGAAGTTCGCCGTCGATCATGAGATCAGGAGCCATCTGCCGGGCAATTTTTGTGGCATTTACTACCTTATCAACCATTTCATGCTTTGCGCTCCCTTTTGTTGAGAAGCTGAGAAGAGCGATTTTTGGTTCAAATCCACCAATCGCTTTCGCAGTATGGGCAGTTGCAACTGCAATTTCGGCAAGCTCTTTATCTGTGGGATTCGGATGAACAGCGCCATCTGCAAAAATAATGACACCATTTTCTCCAAAATTTTTATCAGGTAAAATCATTAAAAACGCCCCCGACACAACAGAAATTCCCGGTGCCGTCTTAACATAATGAAAAGCAGGCCTCAAAACATCGCCTGTGGCATGGTCTGCCCCGGATACCTCACCATCTGCATCTCCGTTTTTTATCATCAGCACTCCCAGATAGAGCGGATCCTCAATAAGTTTTGAAGCTTCATCTGCTGTCATTCCCTTACTCTTCCGAAGCTCAACCATAAGGTCTATATAATGTTGTTTTGCAGGGTGTGATTTTGGGTTTATAATAGTAGCTTTTAAAAGATTTTTTAATCCCAGTTCTGCGGCATGTGAATTTATCTCTTCAGGATCTCCAATTAAAATTATTCGGGCTAGTTGTTCGGCAATTGCAATATCTGCCGCCTTAATTGTCCTCTCTTCATAACCCTCCGGAAGTACTATTCTTTTATTATATTTCCTGGCATTTAGTTTGATGGTATCCAATAATTCCATTGTATATCAGCAATTTAATGAATTCGAAATTTTTTTCTAAATGTACGAAAAAAAAGTCCGATTATACAATTCTAAAATACATGATTAATGTCAGAGTCTCATTTTTTTTATCAAATCAGAGAAGATAGATGCACTGTATAAAAATCTGATCAAATCATTTTTCTAAATTAGCAGCTCTAAAATGAAGTATGGAAACTGTCACAATTTTTTCACATCTCGATCTTCTTGGAAGCCAACTTGAAGGGGAACTCAGGTACGACAATATTACAAGAACAATATATTCAACTGACGCTTCGGTATATAAAGAGGTTCCTGTTGCTGTAATATGGCCAAGGGGCGTTTCAGATCTGAAGAAGATCATTCAGTTTGCCAATAATGAAAAGATCAGTATTACAGCACGTGCTGCGGGTACATCTCTGGCAGGACAGGTAGTAAGTGGGGGAATCATTGTTGACATCTCGAGATATATGAAAAAAATTATCGAGATTAACAAAGAAGAGATGTGGGTCCGGGTCGAGCCTGGTGTCGTTCTTGATGAGCTTAATTTAAAACTCATGGAATACGGTCTGTTCTTCGGTCCCGAAACCTCTACTTCAAGCCGCTGCAATATAGGGGGAATGGTAGGGAACAACGCCTGTGGCTCACATTCAATAATATACGGATCGACGAGGGATCATACCATCGAACTGAAAGTACTTTTAAGCGATGGCAGTGAAGCTCTCTTTGGACCATTAAACAAAGCTGGTTTCAAAGAGAAATGCAGCCAGACAGATCTTGAGGGAAAGATATACAGGGATATAAATGAGATACTTGACAATCCGGTTAACAGGCAGCATATAAGGGAAGGTTATCCCGATCCAAAGATCCCGAGAAGAAATACGGGTTATGCACTTGATCTTCTGCTGGACAATGAGATTTTTGATGAAAAATCAGAAGGTCAGTTCAACTTCTGCAGGCTGCTTGCCGGTTCTGAAGGGACTCTTGCCATAACGACTGAAATTAAGCTGAACCTTGTAAAACTGCCCACGTCGCATAAAGCGCTGGTCTGCATTCATCTTAAGAAGCGCAATGATGCTTTTCTGGCCAATCTTGTGGCTTTAAAGTACAAACCGGCGGCTGTGGAAATGATGGATGACAGGATTCTGGAACTTACCGAAAATAATATCAGCCAGCGTCAAAACAGATTTTTTCTCGAAGGGAATCCATCAGCCATTGTTATCGTTGAATTCGCAGAAGAGAAACCGGAAGAAACCGACAGCGTTATTAACGCGATGATACACGAATTAAGATCTGCCGGATATGGATATGCATATCCCATTGTCAAAGGAAAAGATGTCTCGAAAGTCTGGGACCTGAGGAAGGCCGGCCTCGGTGTTCTTTCCAATATGAAAGGCGACCCGAAACCAGTCTCACTGATAGAGGACACAGCAATAAACGTTGAGCAGATGCCTGATTATATTGCTGATTTTGAAAAAATAATTAACCATTACGGCAGGGAGGTTGTTTACCATGCGCATATTGGAACCGGTGAATTACATATCAGACCTGTACTGAATCTTAAAGATCCTGAAGATGTGAAGCTCTTCAGAACGCTGGGTCTTGAATCGGCAAAGCTTGTAAAGAAGTACAGGGGATCGATGAGCGGAGAACATGGTGATGGAAGACTGAGAGGCGAGTTCATTCCTGTGATATTAGGTGAACATAATTACAATCTGCTTAAAAAGGTTAAGGAAAGCTGGGATCCTCTGAATATTTTTAATCCGGGAAAAATCACAGATACTCCCAGAATGAATTCCAGCCTGAGGTATGAACCAGGCTGGCTAACACCGGACATCAGCACATTATTTGATTTCTCTTCTACAGATGGTATAATAAGGGCAGCAGAAAAATGTAACGGATCAGGTGATTGCAGAAAAACAAATATAATCGGCGGGACAATGTGCCCTACCTTCATGGCAACAGGCGAAGAAAAAGATTGCACAAGGGCCAGGGCTAATATTCTCAGGGAATTCATGTCAAAGGATGAGACGAATCCATGGGATCATAAAGAGATATATGATATTCTTGATCTTTGTATAGGATGTAAAGGATGTAAATCCGAGTGTCCCTCAGGTGTTGATATAGCAAAGTTAAAAGCTGAATTCCTGCAGCACTGGTACGATAAACATGGGATCCCGATCAGAACAAGATTAATAGCTAATATATCGTCAATTAATAAAGTTGGCTCCCTGCTCCCGTCACTGTTTAATTTTTTTATTAAGAACAAAGTAAGCAGCTCTTTGATAAAAAAGGTCACCGGCATTGCCCGGCAGAGATCCATACCTTTATTATATACTGTAACATTAAAAAGATGGATAAAAAAGAACAAGGAAAACATTAATCCGCCTGGTGCGGTAAAGTCTGTTTGCCTGTTCATTGATGAATTTACCAACTATAATGATGTGGAGACGGGTATAACAGCAATTAAACTTCTAAACTCATTAGGATACAGGGTAATCACCGTTGATCATGGAGAAAGCGGACGAACATTTATCTCCAAAGGGCTCATCAGAAAAGCCAGGAAGATCATCAGAGACAATATCCGGGTCTTTTCAGAAATTATCAGCAGGGAGCTGCCTCTTGTCGGCATTGAACCGTCGGCCATTTTAGGCTTCAGGGATGAATATCCCGAGCTGGCCGGAGCGGATCTCAAAGAGGCTTCAGAAAAAATTGCACAGAACTGTTTCCTTATTGATGAATTTATAAGCAGCGAATTTACGGCTGGAAGAATTAAAAAAGAGTCCTTCTCAGATAATAAAGCAGATATTGTGTTGCACGCACATTGCCAGCAGAAGGCAATATCTTCTTCTCTGCCGACAATTAATATGCTTTCAATTCCTGTTAATTATTCTGTCAGGGAAATATCTTCAGGATGTTGCGGTATGGCAGGATCCTTCGGTTATGAAAAAGAACACTTTGATCTTTCCAACAAAATCGGGGAACTGGTTCTTTTTCCGGAAATAAGGAATAGCGGGGAATCAATACTTATTGCTGCTCCGGGGACGAGCTGCAGGCATCATATTAAAGATGGCACGGGCAAAATAGCCAGACACCCGGTGGAAATTCTTTACGATGCGCTAAGGCGTTAGGACAATGAGGAGTTTGTTATCAGGCTTTTGCACCGTTATGCCATCGTGCCGTTATGCCGTTATTATAAACTTGTCTGCATCTTTGAGAACAGGAAATTTCTTACGAAATGCTGACAGTTCTTCAAGAGATATATCAGTTGAGATAGTGCAATTTTTTTTACGACCTGCTGAAGCTATTATTTCACCACGCGGGTTTATTATCATTGAATCGCCACAATATTTTATACCGGCACCATCAACGCCAGTTCTGTTTGAACCAGCCGTAAAGCATTGATTTTCAATAGATCTGGCCTTAAGTAAAGTAACCCATACGTCACGTCGTGCCCATGGCCAGTTAGCTGAATTGATAAGCAGGTCATATTCATTCCTGTTCCTGCTCCAGACCGGAAACCTGAGATCATAGCACACGTTGGGAGCAATCCTGAGGCCTCTGTACTTAATAAACACTCTTTTTGTACCCGGAGAAAATACTTTTTGCTCGCCTGAGATCCTGAACAGGTGGCGCTTATCGTAATGCCACGATTTCTTCTCGGGTGTAACGAAAACCCATCTGTTAAAAAACTTCTCTTTTCCTTTTACTATATAGCTTCCGCAAACTGCTAAGTTGCCCTTTTCAGAAATGCTTATCAGCCAATCAAATGTTATCGACTTTGGTGGTTCACTCAGACGTACCGGATCGATAGAAAAGCCGGTATTGAACATTTCAGGCAGAATAACAATGTCAGTATTATCCAGGCTTTTAATTAGTTTTTCAAGTTCCCTGAAGTTTCCGGTTTTATCTTCCCATAAAGTATCTGGCTGTACAATTGAGATTCTCATATTATTATATATGACTATCGGGAATCAATAATAAAAAGTAAATATTAAAAAATTGCTAGCTTTACAGTGCTAATAATCAATTATTTCTATTTTTTCTAAATGACCCCCTTTCCCGTTTCCCCCAAGGGAGGGCCGAGCGTTTAAAAATTGCCCGGTGGGCAATTTTAGTGAAGGAGCCAGCTTGCCGCGAGGCCATTGCTCATCCTGGCCCCTCCCTAAAATTAGCCAAAGGGCTAATTTCTTTACGGTCGGTCCCCCCCGTGGGGGAAGGTTGGGAAGGGGGTTTAAATGATATAAATGATTGCTTTATTCCTGATTGCCAATAGTCATATTATTAAATATTGAGATCAAAATTAAGAATAAATAAAAAAAGCACAGACCTTTTTCGCGTCTGTACTTTTCTTTTCATTGTTATCCATGTAACTTTATTTTTTTCCCATCGAGTTATAATAATCGTTGAAGATCCCTTCAATCAAGGGCCTGTAATACAACCAGAAAAACCTCCTGGTATCGTCAGGTTTTTTGGAATAAAGGATGCCTTTCAGTTTTTCGATACCCTTAAACCTGGCTGTCCAGACAGGTATATGAATAGAAGCAAAATCGCCTGAGAAATAATAAGTTCTCTGTTCTACAGGCTCCTGAATCACAGCCGGGAACTTGTTGGAAAGTCCATACTCTTCGAGCAGAGAATCAGCCAGTTCAGTGGTTTCCAGACTGAATTTCGAAACCACATTGTTTGAGATAGGGTCAATTATATCGAACCATTTGTCGAAGGCAATCGATTCAGGGAGATTATATTTTGCACAATAGGCCGAATCAGTAATAATATGAGGCATCGGATCAAAAAGATGGGTTCCTTCCTCAAATACAAGGATAGATTTGTCTCTAAGAATGACCATTCCAGCTTTGGTAAATTTCCATGGCTGTCTGTACTGTTTACGGTACATAGTCGTCATCCAGATTGGAAAATCCTTACTGGTTGTATCAAGAGAGCTGAAATATTTTCCTGTCCAGCCTGAGAAGGTTATTCCAAGTCTCTCCTGTATTCTGTACGAATTATATTCGTCAGTCGGATAATCGAAGGAGTTATATTCAAGTATCACCAGCTTATTGCTGTCTTTCATAGTTTTTAAAAGTACGTTGTCGTTGCTATTGAGCCCGCCATATAGCCTTCTTGATCTTCTGCTTTTATTAATTCCCTGGTACCAGTCATTGAAAAATACCCCGTATGTGTCTGTAAAATAAACGGCGTCTGATTTTTTGCTCAGATCGCCAAGGATGTCGACAAGACGATAATCGTTATGTTCCCACAGTCTTTCTCTCAGGGGTCGTGTAGGAATAAATCCAAAATAATCTTTACGATAGGAATAGCTGGTTTTCTTGACCTTTTTAACAAATCTGTCATTAGTAATAATCCAGTTAAAAGACTTGTGTTTGACACGTTCAGGAGTAGGGACAGTCTTATCGACTAAAATTATACCCAGAGGCTTCTTAGGCTGAAAAGTCCATCGAAGAAGGCTGATTACCGGCATAATGAGAATTACTGCCAGAATAATAACTACAATTAACAGAGGTTTTTTCATAACTGAATTAATATCTGAAAATATTCAAATACAACAAAGTGACCGGAAAATTATATATAAAACTCAAATTCAATTGTTAAAAGTATTAATTTATTTTTTTTAATGAAAATAAAAGTGAAGCAATTTAGTAAAAATTATTAAACAGTAAAAATTGTCAGTATCCGTAGGCTGAATTATCTCCTCTTTTATCAGTTTTAGTGGCTATTACGCCGTAAGGAAATATCTCAACAGCATTAACGCTCCCTATAGAAGGCCGTTCTCTAGTCAAATATTCTATCGATGTTAAACTTCAAAGAGTGATTGTATCAATGAGCAGAGACAACCGTGCCATGGTGTACAAGAATGCTTTTCCCCTCTGAAACCCTGAATGAATTTTTAACTGTACATGAATGGCAGGTTGTCGGTATTGCAAATGTAAAATTAAGATGAGAGACCTGGTCATATTAGAATATTTATGTATAGACCTCAAATTTATTAAAATTGGTGCATCACGTATTAAAAAATAATAATAAGCATCGTAAACAATTAATTCCGGGCATAAAGCATTAATTTATTAATTTTGCACAAACTTCATATTATGCTTTCAAACCAACCGCTTGCAGACAGGTTGAGACCTAAAGATCTTGATGAGTTTTGCGGACAGGAGCACCTGTTGGGTAAGAATGCCGTACTGAGAACGGTGATTGAGTCAGGAAATATCCCTTCATTTATTTTATGGGGTCCTCCTGGGGTAGGAAAAACCACCCTGGCCCGTATAATTGCAAACAATCTTAAAAGACCTTTTTTTCATCTCAGTGCAGTTCATTCAGGTGTAAAAGATGTAAGGGAGACTATCGAAAAGGCAAAGAAACAGCAGTTCTTCAACCAGCCAAATCCTATATTATTCATTGATGAGATACATCGTTTTAATAAATCGCAGCAGGATTCATTGTTAAGTGCTGTGGAACAGGGAATAATAACCCTGATTGGAGCCACAACAGAAAATCCCTCATTTGAAGTTATCTCCCCGCTCCTGTCGCGCTGCCAGGTATATATTATGAATCCACTTGGGGAAGAGATACTTATTGACCTACTCCACAGAGCACTTAAGAAAGATCAGTATCTTGCTGCATATAACATTGAAATTGAAGAATATGAAGCCTTTATTCGTATATCTGGAGGAGACGCACGAAAACTGCTGAATGCTCTTGAACTGGTTGTTTCATCAGAGGCCAGAGTGGGAAGCA
>CAZGKI010000037.1:7017-26053 GCA_964526345.1 uncultured Rikenellaceae bacterium | reverse complement strand
TGAACAAACAACAGGATAAAAAAGTTGGCAATCAATCAGAAAATAAAACAAAAAGCAAACGGCGACAACCACTCCACCATTAGAAAAGAAAAATAGAAAAAAATAGGTTAACTGTCTTTTTACAGGCCGGCAACGGTATAAGGCAGAGAATTCAATTTACTTAATATTTGTAAATGTGTGAATTATGCAAGTAATTCAAAGAATTATATAACGTTCACACAGAATATTTCAGGTATTTTTACATCGGGTGATTTTCCTCTTATATGTTAATCAGCCATAAATTAATTACCTGTACCCTGTGAGGCTTCAAATCAGAAATATGGAAAGTGAACGTTGCAAGACAATTGTTAAGGAAGAACTGAATAAACTTGGCCTCCCGTATGATTCTGTTGAGTTGGGAGAAGTGGAATTAAAGGAGAATATTTCAAACGAAGAATTGCAATTGGTTGGTGCAGCACTGAAGAAATCAGGACTTGAATTAATAGTTGATAATACAAGCCAGCTTATCGAAAAAATTAAAATGGCCATTAAACATCTGGTTTATTGCTCGGATGGCTTCCTCAGGCCAAACACTTCTGAATATTTAAGTAAAAGAGTTAACTACGATTACAATTACATCAGCAAAATATTCTCCAATATTGAAGGAATTACCATTGAAAAATATATAATCCTGGAGAGAATTGAACGGGTAAAGAAATTATTGATAACAGGAAAGTTCAGTCTCAGTGAAATTGCTTATATGTTAGTATACAGCAGTGTGGCACATCTTTCAAATCAATTTAAAAAAGTGACAGGGTTAACTCCTTTTGTTTTCAGGCAATTAATGGACACTCGATATCAAAATCCTGTTAATGCGTGAAGAAGGTCGGGTCTTTAAAGGCTTTAGAGGCTTTAGAGGCTTTAAAGGCAAGCAAGGCTGTAAACAATTTTTTAACAAATTTTCGTTTTATTAAAAGCTTGTGGATAATCTGCCTCCTGATTATTATACCAATTCCCAATGTCTTATCACAGGAATATTTTCAGCAGGAGGTTAATTATAAGATTAATGTTACACTCAATGACAGGCATCATGAATTAAATGCTATCGAAACGGTTGAGTATATTAATAATTCTCCTGATACAATTCCTTTCTTATTTTTTCATCTTTGGCCAAATGGTTATTCTGATAATCAAACCGGATTAGCTAAACAATTGTTTAGTCAGAAAGGGAAGGAAAGATTATTCAATGACCCGGAGTCGAAAGGATATATTGATTCATTGAACTTTAAGGTTGAAGGGGAGTCGGTTAACTGGAATTTAATGCCGGGAGCACCGGATATTTGCCAGATTATTCTTAATAAAGCACTTTATCCGGGTGACACAATAATGGTAATCACTCCTTTCCATGTTAAGATCCCGGCGGGGACAACTTCCCGATTAGGACATATTGGGGAATCATATCAGATATCCCAGTGGTATCCCAAACCAGCGGTTTACGACAAGTCCGGCTGGCATCAGATGCCATATCTGGATCAGGGTGAATTTTATTCAGAATTCGGTAGTTTTGATGTAAGCATAACTTTACCTGAAAATTATACTGTAGGCGCGACAGGAAACCTGCAAAATGACACGGAAGCTGAAAGACTTGATAAGCTTGCCGCCGACACTGCATGGAAAAGGACCATTGACTATAGAGGGGAAGAATTTCCACCTTCCTCCGGGCTGATGAAAACTTTGAGGTATACAGGAAATGAAATACATGATTTTGCATGGTTTGCCGATAAGCGATTCCATGTATTAAAAGGAAGTGTGAAACTTCCCGAATCTGCCAGGGAAGTGATTACATGGGTGATGTTCACCAATCAGCAGGCATATCTCTGGAAAGAAGCTTTGAAATATGTGAATAGCGCCATTTTGTATTTTTCAAACAGGATTGGCGACTATCCATATTCCACATTTACAGCGGTGCAAAGCGCCCTGACGGCAGGATCGGGGATGGAATACCCTGGATTAACAGTTATAGGTATTGCAGATGATGCTTACTCCCTTGATGAAGTTATTGCACATGAAATATGTCATAACTGGTTTTACAGCGCTCTTGGATCAGATGAGCGTCGCTACCCTTTTATGGACGAGGGCATCACCAGCGCGTACGAATTAAGATATATGAACGAAAAGTATCCCGGAAGGAAGCTTTGGGAAGCATATTTTAAGAACATGAAACTGCCAGAATTTTTTCACATAGACAAAATGCCTGCAGAAAGAATACAGGAACTTGAATGGCTTGTTCAGGCACGCTTGAACCTTGAACAGCCAATTAACCTGCCGGCAGCAGATTACAGTGCCCTGAACTATGAAATTATTCTCTATGATAAAGCAGCTATAGGTTTCAATTACCTGAGAGCCTGGTTGGGTGATTCCCTTTTTGATTCAACAATGCATAATTATTATCACATATGGAAATCAAAACATCCTCAACCTGATGATCTCCGCGGTATATTTGAATCCCAGACAGGTAAAGACTTAACATGGTTTTTCGGTGATTTTATCAATACAACCAAAAGGCTTGATTACAAAGTTGTTCGCTTCATGAATCAGCAACTTCTTGTAAAAAATATGGGAGAGATGGTATCACCTTTAAATATCTCCGGAATACGAGGCGATTCAATCTTTTTTGAGAAGTGGTCAGATGGTTTTAAAGGGCGCAAATGGATTGATATTCCTCCCGGAAATTATTCTGAAATTAAAATCGATCCATTTCATTTAATGCCCGAATTATACCGACTCAATAATAACACCAGGGTATCAGGCATTTTCCGTAAGGCTGATCCCATAAGATTTCAACTCTTATATACTATTGAAGATCCCAGTAAACGAACTATAACTTATATCCCAACAGTTAACTGGACAAGAGAAAACGGTTTTATGGCTGGTTTGACATTACACAACGGATTGTGGTTATCCAAACCTGTAAATTACTTTTTTATGCCTTTTTATTCATTTGGGAAACCCGGTCTGGCCGGATATGGGCGAATTTTATTCAATATCACGCCCTATGATAAATTCATCAGGATGGCGACTATCAAGCTGGAAGCTACACAATTCGGAGCTCCCGGCAATCAAAATTACAATTTAATGATGACCGGATTAGACCTCTTTTTCAGGAATAAAAAAGCAAATAATCCTCTATTGCACAAGGTATATGGTATGTATACAGGGGCATCGGACCTATTTAAGATTAACTTGGCTGAAAAGGCAGACATGAATTCTTATTTGCAGTTTGGATATATCCTTGAGAATGCAGGATTGGTTAATCCTTTCAACCTGAATGTCGCATATGAATCAGGTAAATCTTTCCAAAAAACATCTTTAGAGATAAATTACAAATTGAGCTATAATGGAAAAGATCAGGGTCTGGACATAAGGTTGTTTGCAGGAACAATGTTGAAATATTCTTCTGATGTTTCCTTCTTTTCTTTTTCGGCAAGCGGCAGAAGCGGTCGTGAATTATATCTTTACCAGGGCACCTACCCTGATCGTTTCAGTGTTTTTCCGAAAACTTTCTGGTCGCGACAAATGACCTTAACTGAAGGCGGGTTGGTTTCTCCCGTCAATGATAGTCTTGGCTATAGTCATTGGCTTGTCTCTGTTTCCTTCTCCAGCAATCTGCCGGGAAAAGCCGGCAGGATGCCAGTTAAACCTTTTATTAATTTATTATTGAACGATCATGGTTTTAGTACTGGTCATAATTCGCCATTTTTCTATGAAGTCGGACTGAAAGCAGGTATATGGAACTTTTTCGAGATTCATATTCCTTTACTGGTTTCCCGGAATATAGGATCAATAAGCTCATCAATCAAAGAAAGGATACGTATTGTTATAAGCCTGGATTCATTTAATAAGGTTAAGTTGAATGCCTGGAATAAGAATTAAAATCTATATGCAATGACTGTCATCTCGTACTATCAACTTTGTTTTTAACAGATGGCCGTTGTAGAACACTGAAAATTAAGCTATCTTTACTTGACCGCACTTATTGAGACGACCCAAAATGGTGCAAATTGTTCTAAAAAATATTTGCAGGAATGAATATAAAAATTAAGCAAACTAATTTTTTGTTCCTGATATTTTTTCTTTCGGGTCAGGCACTATTTTCACAGAACTATTCAAGTATAAACAATTATACGGGCGCCTGGGAAACTTCTGCAAGCTGGAACCCGGTATGGCCGGTACCCCAGATGGATGTAGTAGGTCATAATATTAACATTAACGGATATATTACTGCCTATGGTTCCATATCTCTTTCGGGTACCAGCAAACTGACAGTAAAAGACACCCTGGTAATAATAGGAAATCTGACAGTCAACGATAACAATGATATTAAAATTGAAGATAACGGTATTTTAATTGTTTGGGGAAACCTGACGATCAGCGACGATACCCAAATAGAAGCAAATGGTTATATTATAGTCACAGGCGACATTATAAAAGTTGGTGATATTAATCACGGCAAATTTACCGGTAATGACAATCCTGTCAGAGTATTTATTGGTGGTACAATTCCTTCGGGATTAACAAATAATAATTCGGATTATAAAGCCCTCAACTGTACAAACAGTCAAACAGATCCATATCCGAACTCTACCTGTAGTTATGGTAATATGACAGATATTTTAAATGATCCAATATATCCTTTCTTTCAATCTACATGTACAATAGCAACTCCGACCATTACCACAGGAGGTCCAACAACCTTCTGTGAAGGAGGCAGTGTAACTTTAACATCGAGCACAGGGACAACGTACCTATGGTCAACAGGTGAAACCACATCAGGTATTATTGTTACAACAGCGGGCAGTTATACTGTCAGAGTAACAAATGCAAACGGGTGTCAGAGTGCAGTATCGGCAGCTACAATAGTTACTGTAAATAGTATACCGGCAACGCCTGTCATTACAGCTGACGGTCCTACAACCTATTGTGCTGGAGGCAGTGTAACCTTAACCTCAAGCCCGGGAACAACTTATTTATGGTCGACAGGGGCAACAACAGCAAGTATAAACGTCACTACGGCAGGAAGTTATTCTGTACGGGTAACTAATGCGAATGGGTGTCAGAGTGCACTATCAGTAGCTACAATAGTTACAGTTAATGCATTGCCGGCAACACCTGTCATTACAGCTAACGGTCCTACAACCTTTTGTGCAGGAGGCAGTGTAACCTTAACCTCAAGTTCAGGTTCTTCATATTTGTGGTCAACTGGTGCAACCACACCAGGTATTAATGTCACTTCATCCGGAAGTTATTCAGTAAAAGTAACTAATGCCAATGGATGCCAGTCTGCAGCATCAGTCGCTACAGTAGTTACAGTAAATGCTTTGCCGGCAACACCAACCATCATAGCTGATGGACCAACAACCTTTTGTGAAGGAGAAAATGTAAACTTAACATCAAGTACGGGTTCATCATATTTATGGTCGACCGGGGAAACCACACCAGCCATTAATGTAACTACAACCGGAAATTATACTGTAAGAGTTACAAATATTAATGGGTGTCAGAGTGCAGCATCGACAGCCATGGTAGTAACAGTAAATGCCTTGCCGGTAATACCGACTATCACAGCCGGGGGACCAACAACTTTCTGCGATGGAGGTAATGTAACCTTAACCTCCAGTGCTGGTTCAACATACTTATGGTCGACCGGGGAAAGCTCCGCAAGTATAAATGTTTCCACATCAGGAAATTATTCTGTAAGGGTCACGAATGCAAACGGATGTCAAAGTGCGTCATCAGTCGCCACGACAATAACGGTAAATGCGTTGCCTGCAGTTCCGATCATTATACCCGGAGGTCCGACAACTTTCTGTGAAGGTGGTAATGTAACCCTAACCTCAAGTGTGGCGGATAATTACTTATGGTCAACAGGTGCAACAACACCGGCTATAAATGTAACTGTAGCAGGAAGTTACACTGTCCGGGTAACAGATGCAAACGGATGTCAGAGTGCCCTGTCAGCAGCAACTGTAGTAAATATAAATACATTGCCGGTAGTTTATGCAGGAACAGATGTTACTATACTAAATGGAACAAGTACAACAATCAATGCTACAGTTACCGGTGATGGTCCCTTTACTTATAGCTGGTCTCCCTCAACAGAGCTTGTAGATCCATCAACAGAGGACCCGACGACCGTGAATCTTTCCAACACAACAATTTTTACATTGACTGCAACATCAATTGCAACATCATGCTTCAACTCGAATAGTGTAACGATAACTATAACCGGAGGTCCGTTAAGTTCGACTCCTACAGCAACACCAGGAACAATTTGTGCCGGTGAAAATGTACAGCTACGGGCAATTGCAGGTGGCGGGTCTGGTTCATATAACTATACATGGACTTCGATACCTGCGGGATTTACATCCTCTTTAGCTGATCCTGTTTTTAATCCCGCAGCTAATACAACTTATAATGTTGCTGTATTTGATGGTTTTACCACTGTTAACGCACAGGTTGATGTAATCGTTAATTCATTACCTGCTACTCCAACTATCGCAGAGGGTGGACCGACGACATTTTGTGAAGGGGGAAGCGTAGACCTGACATCAAGTGCGGGGACTTCTTACCTATGGTCAAATGGAGCGTCTTCTCAAAGCATTAGTGTCAATTCATCAGGCAGTTATACTGTTCAGGTAACAAACGCAAACGGCTGTCAGAGTACTCCTTCAGCAGCCGCTGTAGTTACAGTAAACAATTTACCTGCAACACCTTCCATTACTGCCGGTGGTCCCACAAGCTTCTGTGACGGTGGCAGTGTAACCTTAACTTCAAGTTCAGAATCAAGTTACCTTTGGTCAACTGGTGAAACAACAGCAAGCATTAACCTTACTGCAGCAGGAAGCTACAGTGTACATGTAATAAATTCCGGCGGATGTCAGAGTGCTCAATCCTTTCCCACTATTGTTACAGTTAATGCTTTGCCTGCAACACCGGTCATTTCAGCAGATGGCCCGACGACTTTCTGTGCAGGTGATAGTGTGACCTTAACTTCAAATGCAGGTTCTTCATATCTATGGTCATCCGGAGCAACAACTCACGGAATAACTGTAAAATCATCCGGCAGTTATTCGGTGACAATAACAGATCCAAACGGTTGTCAGAGCGGACAATCAATACCCACTATTGTTGCAGTTAATACATTACCCCCAACACCAACAATTACATCCTCAGGTCCTACAACCTTTTGTGATGGCAACAGTGTCACATTAACCTCAAGTGTAGGGTCAACTTATCTGTGGTCAACAGGTGCTACAACCTCAAGTATTAATATTATTGCCTCAGGAAATTATAATGTCATAACAACTAATTCCAGCGGTTGCCAAAGTTTACCCTCGTCAGCAACAAAGGTTACAGTAAATTCTAATCCGGCGACTCCAACCATAACTGCCGCTGGTCCTACTACCTTTTGCGAAGGGGGTAGTGTAAGTTTAATCTCCAGTCCAGGATCATCTTACTTATGGTCTACTGGAGAAACTACAGGAAGTATTATTGTTACAATAT
Organism: uncultured Rikenellaceae bacterium; assembly: GCA_964526345.1. Lineage (GTDB taxonomy): Bacteria > Bacteroidota > Bacteroidia > Bacteroidales > VadinHA17 > LD21. Next base: position 18,511 of record CAZGKI010000037.1, on the reverse strand, counting down.
CAGGAAGTTATTCAGTTCAGGTAACCAGTGCAGACGGATGTCAGAGTGCCCAATCTGTGCCTGTTATTATTACAGTTAACTCTTTACCCTTAACGCCTGCTATCTCAGCTAATGGTCCGACAACCTTTTGTGAAGGCGGGGTTGTTACCTTAACATCGAGTCCCGGATCAGATTACATCTGGTCAACCGGGAGCTCCACAGCCACCATAGATGTCACAACTTCAGGAAGTTTTACGGTTCAGGTAACCAATATAAACGGCTGCCAGAGTGCATTATCAATACCTGCTTTAGTAACCGTTAATCCTTTACCTGCTATTCCGACTATTTCAGCTAATGGTCCGACAACTTTCTGTGAGGGAGGCAGTGTTACTTTAACTTCGAGTTCAGGGATGAGTTATTTTTGGTCAACAGGAGAAACTACTGCCAGCATAGACATTATTACTGAAGGAACATATGAAGTGCAGGTAACAGATGCAAATGGTTGTCAAAGTGAAGCATCAGCAAACACCGAGGTAATAGTTAATTCATTACCCGAAGCCTTAGCTGGCAATAATGGGCCTGTATGTGAAGGGAGTTCTTTAAGTCTGACAGGGGCACCTTCAGGGATGGCCACCTATTCATGGACTGGACCTGGCGGATTCAATTCCCTATTGCAAAATCCATTGGTATCAGTCAATGGAACTTCAGATATGGCAGGGGTTTACACTTTAAAAGTTGTCGATGCTATTGGATGCACCAATACTGCTACAACAGCTGTCCAGGTAAATGCATTACCTGCAGTAAGTATAACCAGCAGCAGCAATGATATGTGTACTGATGATGTGAGGACTTTAACAGGGAGTCCGGCAGGAGGAATTTTTGTATTGTCTGGCGGACCAGGGTCAGTTAACGGAAATATATTGACGGCAACAGCGCCCGGCAATATTATTATTGAATATGACTACACAAATGTTTGCCCCAATAAGGCAACGCAGGTGATAATTGTAAATGACACTCCTGTTGCAACAGCAGGACCGGACCAGGACCTGACATTTACTTCTGAAACCCGGATGGAGGCAATGGTCTCTTCATCTGAAACAGGTGAATGGTCATTAGTTTCCGGCACCGGGCATTTAGAAGACATTAACTCTCCGACAACTACGGTAACTGATTTGTCAATCGGGGAAAATATCTTTCTATGGAAAGTGAGCAATGGCTTCTGTGAGAATAGTGCGGAAGTCAAAATTACGATTCATGAGCTGATAGTACCTTCAGTGATCACACCCGATGGTGATGGTAAAAATGATTACTTTAAGATCAATGGGATAAGTCAGAAGATGGAACTGATTATCTTTGACCGCTGGGGAAATGAAGAATTTTTAAATCGTAATTATTTAAATGACTGGGATGGACGAAATAATAATGGTAAAGAACTTCCGGCAGATACTTATTTCTTTATCCTGAAATTTAAAAATGGACAAGTAATAAAGGGTTCTGTCTTAATAAAAAGGTAAATGAACCGGGTTATCCTGAGCTTACTGGTACTATTATTCCCATTAAAACTCCTGGGACAGATGTTCCCATTATCAGATCATTACGAGTATAACGCCCTCGTAATTAATCCTGCTTTTGCAGGTTGCCACGATGCATTAAGTGCAACTGTTTCCTACCGGAATCAGTGGGTTGGCTTTAAAGATGCGCCAAAAAGCCAGATCTTTTCAGCTCACATGCCTTTTGATAACGACAGGGTTGGACTTGGCTTGCTGGTTGAGAATAACAGTATTGGCATCTTCAGTGAGACCAGCCTTATTGGTAATTATGCTTACAGGATGGAACTACGCGATGGTAAGTTAGCCCTGGGATTAGGTTTTGGCATCACAGTAAATAATATTGCATGGAACAAACTGGTTGCAACAGATGCAAATGATGCTCAGCTTATGAATAATGCAACATCGTCAGTTTTGCCAAATTTCAGCCTTGGCTCATACTACTACACAAAAAAGTATTACATTGGTTTTTCAATACCCTTGTTCTTAAGCTACGAACTGGATAAAAGCACTGGCAAATATAAAATCGGGAACAATTTCTCGGGTTGTAATTATTTCCTTAGCGGAGGTTACAATGTTAACTTAAGTCCTAAGGTAAAGCTCATCCCATCCCTGCTGATCAAATACCATCCGCATAATGTTATCCAGATCGATTATAACGCTCAGGTAAGTTTAATGGAAAAGATATGGTTGGGAATTGGCTACCGGAACAGAGATATGCTTGTAGGAATGCTCCAGTGTCAGATCAATTATCAGATCAGAATGGCATACTCGTATGATCTTTATATGGGCAGTACAGGGAAATATTTGAATGGCTCTCATGATATAGTTTTAAATTATATTTTCAGATATTCACGTAAGGTTATGGGTCCAAGGCAATTTTAGAGGATTAGTTTATGAGCAATTTCCCATATGCGATACTCTTTCTTACATTGTTTGCAAAAGCAGAGTTATATGCTCAGCCTCAACGGTTTATCGTAAAGCCATTATCATTTAGTTCCGGAATATTTGATGAATTTTCACCTGTTTATTATAATGGAGGAATTGTCTTTTGCTCAAACCAGAGCGATAATTCCATTATTAGCTACAATAATAATCAGAACAGACTTTTTAAGATATTCTATGTTACTAAAAAAGGTAATACAGGATGGAGCCAGCCAAAGATCCTGGCCAGGGAAATTACAACTGCTTTAAACGACGGGCCGGCTACGTTCAATGTAAAAGGGAATATCATGTACTACTCCAGAAATAATTCCATTGAAAACTCTCTGAGAAACATTTCTGATACGTCGAATAAACTTGGTATTTATTCTGCAGAATTAATTGATGGAAGATGGACCAATATAAAACCTTTCAGGTATAATAATCCTTTGTATACCTTCTGCACACCTGCACTTACTCCTGAGTTTGACAGAATTTATTTTGCTTCTGATATGCCGGGTGGCAGTGGCGGAATGGATCTTTATTATTGTGACAGGGTAAATAATGACTGGGACAAACCTGTAAACATGGGCCCGCTGATAAATACTCAAAAAAATGAATCTTTCCCTTTTGCATGCAGATATGGGAAGCTCTATTTTGCTTCAGACGGACATCAGGGATTCGGCGGGAAGGACCTCTATTATACCATTGAAATTAACAGGGAATGGATAGCTCCGGTACACCTCGACTCTGCACTTAATTCATCATCTGATGATTTTGGAATAGCCGTTGATTCAACATTTGAGAACGGATATTTCTCAACAAACAGAAGGAAAACTGATGATATTTTCAGCTTCAGTTCGGCACCTGTAGAATTTACCAGTTGTGATAGTATAAAGGAGAACAATTACTGTTTTACATTTTATGATGAACGCCAGCGACTTATTGATACAGTACCGGTTATATATCAGTGGGATTTTGGAGATGGGATGGTGCGTATTGGTCGTGAGGTGAAACATTGCTTTCCCGGACCCGGAGATTATTCAGTTAAGCTCAGCATTACAGATGAACTTACAGGAAATGCTATTGCAGATAAGGTTGAATATAATTTTACCCTGGAAAATATCAAACAGGCTTACATAAATTCAAATAATGTTGGTATTGTCGATAAATCAATATCTTTCGAAGGATTAATAACCGATCTTAAAGGCTATATGATAACAGATTTTCTATGGGACTTTGGAAATGGATTTAAACCAGGCGGGCAAAAAATGAGTACGACTTTTAAAAAGAAAGGGGATTATACTATAAAGCTGGGTCTGCTTGCCGAAAAAGATAGCCTGGGCATAGTTCCCAAAATATGTGTCATGAAAAAAATAAGGATATATGATAATTTTCAGGAACTTGCATTGGGAAGTAAGAGAAGTGAAGGTGAAATAAATACAGAACCTGTTTCTGCCTTGAACCAGGACAATACAATACAATTAAGTGTTTATCTTATGGACGATTTGTCCGGAAGGCAAAAAAGTAAAATCGAAGAAGCTTTAAAGGGATCAGGGGAATCAACAGTTAAGTATGATAAATACGGCATTAACCCTTCATCAGATAAATTTCTCGATAAAGTTGCCGGTGTTTTAAAAGAAAATCCTGACATAAGGCTTGAGATAGTTCTGCATTCTTTAAAAGATGAAATAAAAGACAATAGAATGCCAATTTCAGAAACATGGGCAAGGGAATTGTCGTTCTATTTTAAAAATAAGGATGTTGATATGAATGCGGTGCACAGTGAAGGATTTGATCAGTCTCATCAGATATTCAAACCTTTTATCCCAGGCAACAGATCGATTGACGGCGAAATAAAATTTATATTTATGAAGAAATAATTATCATTAATAATGACTAAATATACATTTATCATATTGTTTATACTGGGAACCGGCTTAAATGCCTTTTCTCAATCCGCTCCTGCAGTTGATGAGAATATTCCGTACCTGATGACCTTTGGCAGCAATGCCGATAAATCGTGGGGAGACGATGATTTTTGCCAGATATTCTTTAGCTTCATCCCATCGTCACAAACTGATCCTCTATATATACGTATTTATGATCCGGATACCGGTGGTGACCTTGATGAAGCAAAGGGAGATTTTAATACCAGTATAAACTTTTCAATATATGGGGGAATTGGCTGCTGGTCAGATACTGCAGCACAGAGCATTCATCCAGCAGGAAATTTCAAAAGCGGATATTTATTATCATCAAAATCATTCGGGGTTGATCCAAAATACAATAAGAAATGGTATAGTTTCGGGCCTTTTAATCCTTCTGAAGGAGAGTATTCCGAGAAACTTGGAGGTCGTGTATTTAAAGTCATTGCACAAGGAATATCAGGAGATGACGGAAATTTATATAAATACTTTTTAAGTACAAGTCCGGTTGAAAATACAGCAGTTGAGGGAGGTAATTTTTTTACATATAAATATCATTTCAGACTTTCCGATGATCAAAAACATGTTTCACAAATATATCCTTTTGCAGACGACAAAACCATTTCCGTCGAAGTTTCAGATTTTGACTGGGATAATGATGGAACAATCCGCTTGTTTTCAGTTGCCAAGAATGGTATTTTATGCGCCGTTTCAGGAGATGACACCTGGTCAAATAGTAGTTTCCCGATAATACCCGAAGAAAAAAATACTACCATTGAGATCCAATTCATTAAGAATAAAAACGTACAGGTAAAAAACAATAATGTAGTTGTCACTGTAAGGAATCAATACGGCGAATCATTGCCATTTTATGTTGTTCCCATTGGCGGTGTCCCTGTATATTCTCCGAAAATACAAATGAAATAAACAATCGGAGCGTGCATTTAGGAGCAATATCTTCATTCGTAGATTTTTGTAAAGTATTATTTCATAATCGATAATTGACTGTACATATTAATGTTTTTCTCCATAAAAAAACATACGAAGACTTATTTAAACCTGAAATCAGCATTATTTGTTTTCTTTTCAGTGCTGACTACCTATACTCCTGCACAGGATTTCAAATTCCGTAATTTCAATTTAAAAGATGGACTGGCCCAGCAGTATGTTTATTCAATAACTCAGGATGAACATGGCTATTTATGGATTGGCACTGGTAATGGATTATCGAGATATAATGGATTAAAATTTGATAACTTTACTACAATTGACTCATTGGCTGACAATTTTGTAACTTGTGCCATAGGTGATGGTGACTGCCTCTGGTTTGGCCATATGAACGGGAGATTATCATATTTTAACGGCAGAACTTTTCACCCTGTCAATATCCCTCAAACAAATTCGGGTCCTGCAACACATTTTGCAAAAAGTCCGGATGGCCGGATATGGGTAAGTACTTATTCTGACGGTTTATATAAATTAAGGAATACTGGAGGCATTGATAAACATTATTCCTCTGCTGATCATCCAATTATAGTATCATTTGATTTCCTTTCTGATAGTGAATTACTTGTTGGAACAAATACAGGTTTATTATACGCCACGTTAAAAGACTCAGGTGAAATTGAAATACGGTCTGCTTCAGATATCCCGGAATCAAAAGTTACCAGCATCCGTAAAATGAGGAACAGTTCAGGATTTTATGTTGCAACTGAAAATGAGGGGATATTTCATCTCACTAATGAAACCGGATTGTTCAAGGTTTCAAAAATAATTGCTGACACCAACTTCGAATTCTCTGATATACAGGATATTTATGAAGACAGCCAGGCAAATTTATGGATATGTTCCAAAGGAGGTGGTCTGGCCAGGGTTACTTTTTCATCTTCTGGATCTGTAACAAAATTTGATCATTTTGATAAGGCTTCCGGATTTGTATCAGACAATGTAAAAACTGTTTATGAAGATCGCGAAGGCAATATATGGAGTGGTAATTATGGTGAAGGGTTAACCCAAATTACTCTTAAAACTTTTTCTGTCTTGAAATTTGATAATACATTATTTGGGAATGACATTTTTTCATTTTATTTCAACCGGCAATTCAGGTGGATTGGTACTGAAAACGGGTTACTAAAAATGGATCCGTCAACCGGAAAAATCCTTAATTTTTACAGCAAGGGAAGTGGATTACTAAAAGATACAGTTACGGCTCTTTATTCTGCCGACGGAAAAGAACTATGGATCGGAACTGAAAAACATGGTCTCTACAAAATGGAGGCTGAAAATGAGAAAATCCTTAAATACCCTTTCTCAAATGGAATACTTGAAAACTCAATAAACACTGTTAAGGGTAAAGGAGACCAGGTGTGGGTTGGAACAAAAAAAGGATTATACAATATTAATTCAGTCACCGGTAAAATAAATCTGTTTTCTATTAACATTGGAGGCCTGCCTCATAATTATATTAATTGCTTATATCTTGATAAAAGAAACAGGCTGTGGGTCAGCACTCCTGGTAATATGCTGGCTTATATACAGGACGAAAAAGTTGTGAAGATACCTATAAATGTAAATAACGGAATTTTAACCTTAGGGCCGATTACTGAAGATTCAGATTCCACGATATGGATAGGGACTAAGGGTAATGGCATTTTTATGATAAAGTCAGAGTCCGATTCAATTGCTAATCTTACTGTTAAAGAAGGTCTTTTTTCAAATTATTGTTATTCTATTATTTATGATGATCAAAAAAATATATGGGTAGGCCATAAAGGAGGATTAAGCAGAATCAGGATAACGGACTTTTCTGTCAAATCCATTCAGGATCCTGAAAACATTATGGATAATTGCAATTTTAATCCCAATGCTTTAACCATGGATCAGCAAGGGAAGATCTGGTTAGGATCGAACATGGGATTAGTATCATATGACCCAACAAAAGATTATTCAAATTTACAGTCACCTGTTTTGGGTATAACTTCAATTAAGATCAATGATACAGAAAGAGATTATACTGATAAAATAGTACTCTCTCCGGGTAATTACAAAATAAGAATAGATTTTATAGGTATCAGTTTGAAAGAACCGTCACTTGTTACCTATCAGTACAAACTGGACGGTTATGATCAGTGGTCTGACATTACAAAAAATACAAGTATCACTTATCCCCGATTGACAGAAGGGAATTATACTTTTATCTTAAAGGCTGCCAGCGGAGATGGAGTTGTAACAGAAAATCCGTTGACCATAAATATTATTATAAAAGTACCTCTCTGGAAGAAATCGTGGTTTTACATTTTTACCGTTTCTCTCCTTATCATACTGACTCTCATTTATATTAAAAAACGTGAATATAAATTCCTGGCGGAGAAAAGAATACTTGAAGAAAAAGTAAGGGAACGGACAAAAGAGATACAATGTCAGAAAAATGAGATTGAGTTGCAAAGGGATTTGATTGAAAAAAAGAATGCCAGTATCACTTCAAGTATAAAGTATGCGAGCCATATACAAAATGCAGTTTTGACTCCAATAGAACTCATAAATAAAATGTTCCCTGAAAATTTTATTTTAAGCAAGCCAAAAGACATTGTAAGTGGCGATTTCTACTGGTTTACTAAAAAGGATAACAAAATTGTTTTTACCGTAGCTGATTGTACCGGACATGGAGTTCCCGGAGCATTTATGAGCCTCCTGGGTATTACTTTATTAAATGAAATAGTAAATATCCAGGGAATAATAAGATCCGATGCCATTGTTACGATGCTCCGTGAAAGAGTTATTCATTCTCTTCAGCAAAGCAGGGAAGCTGTTCCCACATCAGATGGAATGGACATGTCTTTGTGCGTACTGGATAAGGCTAGAAAAAAAATTCAATATACCGGAGCGATGAATAATCTTGTTTTAATTCGCGAAGGGAAACTGGAAATAATAAAAGCAGATCGTTTTTCTGTAAGTGTAACCTATGGCAATTCCTGCCATTTTACAATGAAAGAAATTAATTATTTAAAAGGTGACATTGTTTACCTGTTCTCCGACGGATATCAGGACCAGTTTGGTGGAAATTTTAATAAAAAATTTCTTAGTCAGAATTTCTATCTTATATTATTAGAAATATATAAATTGCCAATGTCAAGTCAACGGGAATTTCTGGAAAGAAAGCTTGATGACTGGATGAAAGGGAATATTCAAACGGATGATATTACAGTAATAGGAATACGTTTATAAAATGACATATAGTGTTTGGTTTTTCAGTTGGAATCCCGATTTAAATAGATCTTTAACTGCTGATTTTGATACTACCTGTCCGGCTTCCTGATATTATAAAACATTATTCATGAAAAAGATTTTGTTAACCGGCGCTTCAGGGACAGTTGGGAAAGAAGTCTTAAAACAGTTATGTGAAACACCCGACAGGTTTGAACTTACTGTTTTTGACAAAAAATCAAAGAATACAAAATCATTTTATAAGAAATTCCGGAATAACATTAACCTCATCTTTGGTAACATTTCTGAAAAAAATGATCTTCATGAAGCCTGCAAAAATAAAGATGTTGTTATTCACCTGGCGGCTATAATCCCTCCCCTGGCAGATCAATACCCGGAACTGGCTGATGCGGTAAACATAAGAGGCACAAAAAACCTTATCGATTGTACGGAAGAGCATTCTCCATCGGCCTTTTTTCTTTACTCCTCGTCTATTTCTGTTTATGGAGACAGAAATTCCAATCCGTGGATAAGAACTTCAGATCCTTTAAACCCCAGCGATAGGGATGAATATGCAAGGACCAAGATCAAGGCTGAAAAACTTGTTATAAGGAGTCAACTTAACTGGTCTATTTTCAGGCTTACAGCTATTATGGGAATAAGTAACCATAAACCTTCTGCTTTAATGTTCCATATGCCTCTCGATAGTAACCTGGAGATTGCCACACCAGAAGATACGGGGAGAGCATTTGTCCAAGCCCTGGATCACCAGGTAGAAATAAATAAGAAGATCTTCAACCTTTCGGGTGGTGAAAAATGCCGCATTCTTTACGGTGACTTTTTATCACGTTCTTTTGAAATTTTCGGACTTGGGCAACCGGATTTTAAATTGAAGTCTTTTGCAGAAAGGAATTTTCACTGCGGCTATTATGAAGATGGCGATATCTTAAATGATATCCTTGATTTCAGGAGAGAGAGCATTGAAGATTATTTCATAAAGGTTGAAGGGAGTATTCCTCCTTTTAGAAAACTTCTGACTTCCATCTTCAGAAAAACCATTATGCACAACATGCAGAAAAAATCAGAGCCACTGGCAGCAATTAAAAATTTCAATAAAAGCGATATTAAACATTATTTTTAGTCCGGAATCATATTATGCCCTTTTTAACAACATAATATGTCAGCCCTAAGGGCTTCGCAGAGGATTAATATAACTTCCTTGTTACCGGTATTTCAGCCCTACGGGCTTTACAGGATCTATGAATATCCCTTTCATTTACCGAAATGTCAGCTTAACGGACTTCAAAAGTTATATATATGGCTCTCTGGTTACCGAAATATCAGCCCTACGGGCTTTACAGGATCTATGAATATCCCTTTCATTTACCGAAATGTCAGCTTAACGGACTTCAAAAGTTATATATATGGCTCTCTGGTTACCGAAATGTCAGCCCTGCCTCCTGCCTTAAGTTTAAAACATTACCTTTTTAAGCCCTGAGGGCTGATATATTGGTAGTATGCATATAAAAAATATCTTCAAAGCCCAGAGGGCTGACATGAAGGATGCTGTTGCATATCTATGTTATGATCAATAAATATTTTTATACCTAAACCGATTAACCTTATCTTTGTTAACAGAAAAACACATTATGAAGAAGACATTATTAATTATTTCAGCAATTATGATATTTGCTTCAGCCGATTCACAAAAAGTGCCTTCAGTAGTCACAAACGTTGACCTGAAAAGGTACCAGGGCTTCTGGTACGAGATTGCACGACTGCCCAATTCTTTTGAAAGAAAATTGAAGTGCACTTCTGCTACTTATACCCTTCGTGAGGATAACAGAATAACCGTCCTGAACCAGGGTCATTATATTTCTGACCCTCAGAAAAAGAGCAGTATAACAGGAGTAGCCTGGATACCTGATAAAAATGTACCTGCAAAACTAAAAGTCCGTTTCTTCTGGCCTTTCTCAGGCAATTACTGGATAATGGAGCTGGATAAAGATTACAGGTACGTACTTGTAGGCGATCCGTCAGTGAAATACCTATGGATCCTTGCCCGGGAAAAAACCATGGATGAAAAAACTTACTCCATGCTGTTACAGAAGGCAATTGATAACGGATATGATGTTACATCCATAATAAGGGTGGAGCAGGATTGTAATTAGCCGGCAAACAACAAATACATAACTGCAGCCAGCGATGCGCCCAAGAACGGTCCGAGTATCGGTACCCAGGAGTATTTCCAGTCGCTGTCCCTCTTTCCCCTTATCGGAAGCAAAAAATGCATTATTCTCGGACCAAAATCTCGAGCCGGATTTATAGCATAGCCTGTCGGCCCTCCAAGTGAAAGGCCAATCCCCAGAACCACAAGAGCAACCGGCAATGCATTCAGAGCACCAAGCCCTACTTCAGGTTCCGCCATATAGAGTACTGCAAGAGCAAGCACATAAGTGCCTATTGCCTCGGTGATAATATTGTACCAGTAACTCCTGATATTAGGCCCTGTACAGAAGACCGCAAGCTTGGCATCAGCATTATCTGTTGCATCGAAATGCTTCTTATATGCCAGCCAGGCCAGGCCCGATCCAAACATCGCTCCAAGGACCTGAGCGCTTATGTACAAGGGCATAAGTGAAGGGGGAAACTTATCTGCCAGAACAAGAGCAATTGTAACGGCAGGGTTAAGATGTGCCCCGCTTACCGGCGCTGCTATTAATACTCCCGTAAAGACTCCGATTGCCCATCCGAAAGAAATAACTATCCATCCGCTATTATTTCCTTTAGTCTTGCTCAGGAGTACATTAGAAACCACTCCGCTTCCAAAAACCAGGATCATGGCGGTACCAAAAAATTCAGCAAAAAACTGGTTCATAAAACAATGTATTAATTATGATAAGCAATTTATGATGT
>CAZGKI010000037.1:0-6917 GCA_964526345.1 uncultured Rikenellaceae bacterium | reverse complement strand
CCTGCAACAGGTCAGCCTGAAACTGCATAAGATTATTGTTAACAGTGGCGCCTCCATCCACCCGCAGCTCCCTTATATTAATTCCTGAATCGTTTTTCATTGCCTGCAATACTTCCAGAGTCTGATAAGCAATACTATCGAGTGCGGCACGTGCAATATGTGCTGCTGTCGAGCCACGTGTAAGTCCCGTGATAGTTCCCCTGGCATGCTGATTCCAGTAAGGAGCCCCTAGCCCGGCAAAAGCCGGTACAAAATATACTCCTTCACTGCTTTTTACTTTGGCAGCAAGTTTTTCAACATCTGAAGAATTCTTTATAATCCCGAGTGAATCGCGAAGCCATTGAACCACCGCTCCTGCAATAAAGATGCTGCCTTCCAGGGCATACTCGGTCTTATTCCCAACCTTCCAGGCAATAGTGGTCAGCAGTTTACTTTTTGATTCAATGGGTCTGGTCCCGATATTCATTACCATAAAGCACCCTGTTCCATAGGTATTCTTAACCATACCCGGTTCAACACACATCTGCCCAAAAAGGGCTGCCTGCTGGTCACCTGCAATCCCCGCAACCGGAATTGATGAGGAAAAACATCCGTCGGTGTTACCGTACGGTTCACTTGATGATTTTACTTCAGGAAGTATGCTCGCAGGTATATCGAATATCTTAAGCAGCTCTTCATCCCATTGTAAGGTATGTATATTGTAAAGCATTGTCCTGGAAGCATTTGTAACATCTGTCACATGGACCTTGCCGCGTGTGAGATTCCAGATAAGCCACGAGTCAACTGTTCCGAAAGCAAGGTCACCTTTTTGTGCCTTTTCACGTGCATTGCTGACATTATCTAGAATCCATCTTATTTTTGTCGCTGAAAAATAAGCATCAATTATCAGACCTGTTTTTTCAGGAATCTTAGTAGCAAATATTTCTTTCTTAAGATTATCACAGAAATCAGCCGTACGCCTGTCCTGCCAGACAATGGCATTGTGAACCGGCTTCCCTGTTTTTCTGTCCCAGACAATAGTTGTTTCCCGCTGGTTTGTAATTCCTATTGCTGCAATATCGGTGCTCTTAAGCCCTGCTGCTGCAATAGCTTCATTTGCCACTCCCAGTTGCGAAGACCATATTTCATCAGCATTATGCTCCACCCATCCTGGTTTCGGATAATGTTGCGTGAATTCTTTCTGTGCTGTTGCTGCAGGTTTCCCGTTATGGTCAAATACTATTGCCCTTGAGCTGGTTGTCCCCTGGTCAAGAGCAAGAATGAATTTTTTCATTTCCGTATCATTAAAATGATTAATACTTCTTATAAATAGTTTAATGTCAACTCATTATATTCATCCAGCTGTTCCTTTACCCAGTTTTCACTGAATCCCATTTCCCCCACCATAAGCTCTGCCACAACCGGTGCTATTTCCAGGCTTGCAAGCACATCAAGGAACAGTGCTCGTGTCCTTCTTGCGAGCATGTCTTCGAGCTTTCTCGGCATTTCGTTTCTGCAAATCCAGATAATTTCAGCTTTTGTATATGGCAACTTTGGATGGAGCAATTCTGCTAAAGCAGTGTCTCCTTCTTCCAGTTTTTCAATCTCAGATGCCCTGTCTCCATAAATCTTAAGTCGTTCTGATTTAAGATCACCGTCTTTGGTACATAGTATGAAATTTTTGGTAATACATTTTGCCGGTTTAACTAACCCTGCCTTAATTGCAGCATCAATTGTCTCTTCAGCCATGCGCCTGTAAGAGGTCCATTTTCCACCTACAATAGACAGAAGGCCCGATTTTGAAAGTGTAATTTTATGCCTTCTTGATACCTCCTTCGTAGATGAAGGATTGTCCGGATCGGCAGCAAGTGGCCGCAGGCCGGCAAAAATAGAAAGAATATCATCTTTTGAAGGCTCTTTAACCAGGTATTTCCGTGCGGTATTAAGAATGAAATCAACTTCCTCACCGAGGGCTTTAGGTTCCAGGGTTATTTCATCGAGCGGAGTGTCTGTCGTGCCTACCACAACTCTGTTATACCAGGGAATTGCGAAAAGCACTCTGCCATCATCGGTCTTAGGGATCATTATGGCTGAATTGCTCTGAAGGAATGAATTATCGAGGACAATATGAACTCCCTGGCTGGGACGGATTGTTGGCTTTGACAACTCTTCATCCATTTTGTGAATCTCGTCGGCAAAGATGCCTGTTGCGTTGATAACAAAATTTGAATGAATTGAGTACTCAACACCTGATTCCATATCCCTCGCTTTCACTCCGCTAATCTTCCCTTTCTCATCCTTTATAAGCTCTTCAACCCTGAAATAATTAAGCACAGTTCCTCCGTTATCCTTGCAAGCCATAGCCAATGCAACCGCCATACGTGAATCATCGAACTGACCATCATGATAAACTATGCCTCCACGCAGTCTTTCAGGTTTAATATTCGGTAATTTCTCAAGAACATTTTTACGGTTAATAAAATATGATTTCCCAAGACTAAGCCTCCCGGCAAGAAGGTCATAAAATTTTAACCCGACAGTATATAAAACTACATCCCACAGTGTGTAAACCGGGATAATAAACTTCTGGTTTGCAGTAAGATGAGGAGCATTTCTTAACATCCTCCCGCGTTCGTGCAGTGCCTCGGTTACAAGAAGAATATCTCCCTGAGCAAGGTAACGGACACCACCGTGCACCAGTTTTGTGCTTCGAGATGAGGTACCTTTTGAGAAATCAGATTGCTCAAGTAATAATGTCTTGTAACCCCTGGTAACAGAATCCACGGCTATTCCCAATCCCGTCGCACCGCCACCTATCACGATGATGTCCCAGGCTTTATCTTTATTGCCTTCTATCTCAGCTATCAATTTTACCCTGTTCATCTTTAATTCCAGAGTTCCAGATATGCCGGCGTATTAAATGCCTTTTTATTTCTTATAACTCAAATTTGAACGGTACTATGGCATCAGAGGCCTCTCCGGCACCCGTGAAGAAACCAGATGAGAACCCTCTTCATACTACCGTAATGACCATATGAAGTTAAAAAAAATATTTACCAATGCAATAGTGGTCTCTTTTTAGGGTTAATAACTTTTGTAAACACTATTTTTACAATTATTTCAAAAGACATGAAAAGACTCACATTAATAATTCTTAGTATTACATTAAGCATTCTTTCCTATGCTCATCCCTGGAAACCTTCTCATTATGTTATAGTTGACACCGATGGAGGGATAGACGATATAAGAGCTATCTCTATGCTACTGGCATCGCCGGATGTGAGAGTGCTGGCAATTACTGTCTCTCCTGGTACGCTATCTGCAGAAAATGCATACCTTAAAGTAAAAAGTCTGCTCAATTCATTTTACCATGAAGGAATACCTGTTGGTATTAATACAAGCAGCAGGTACAAGTCTCCTGAATTCACGGTTGCTCTTCAAAGTACCTGGGGAAATGAAAGCCGGATTGAAATTTCAAAAGCTCCCGATTGTCTTACTCTTATAAGCGAGATCTTTTCAGAAGAAAAAACACCCGTCAGTTTTATCTGTCTGGGAAGTATGTCCACGGCATTACTGGCCTCAAGGAACATTTCCGACTTCAGACAGCAGGTGAAAGATATCATCTGGAGCGCAGATGGCCCCGGAAATGTTTCCGGGTTCAATTACAAAATAGATCCGGATGCATCTGCAAGCATGCTGAAACAGGAGACCCTTGTCAAGGTGGTGAGGAAGTTTTCAGCAGGCAATACTCTTTTTTATGATCCTGTTCTGATAACCTCAATTGGAAAAATAAACACCCCATATGCAAAAAAGATTTACGAGTTTCTAAATTCAGACCTTGCAAAGAATCATGATTATTCGTATGAAGCTGCAGATGAAATGGTAGCAGTTTTTTTGCACTATCCTGAGCTTTTTCTAAACAGAACAATTGGATTTGTGTCTGATTGTACTCCCGCTGATAGTACCGGTCTAAAGGAGGCTATGCTCAGAATATTGAAGGGAGAGACCGTGGCAAAGAACCAGGTAATAAAAGAACTCCCTCTTGACCCTGATTTCTATTTTGACGATATTAAACCTTCTGTTAATGAGATAGTTAATAAATACGGCATTGATGAATGGACATCTGGAGTCCTGGCAAATGAACTTCACCGCCACCTTGGCGTGCTGGCAATAATTGGTGTGAAAATGGGGATAAGAGCAAGGGAATATTTTGATACCGGAGTAGATGAATTTACAGCTACTTCTTATGCAGGATCAATTCCTCCGCTCAGCTGCATGAATGATGGTATCCAGGTCAGCACAGGGGCAACACCCGGCCATGGACTACTGACAGTGAGAAATGACACAGTCACAAGTGCTTCAGCTGATTTCACTTATATGAATCATAAGATAAAACTCACACTTAAACCCGAAATTGCCAGAAAGATAAATGACGAGCTAAAGCAAATAAATTTTATCTATGGTCTCGACAGTAATATCTACTGGGAACTGGTAAGAAAGAACACTATTAAATACTGGTTAAACCTCGACCGGCACGATATATTTATAATCCAGGTGATCCGATGATAAGGATTGCTTCGCTGCGCTCGCAATAACCGGGCAATGATGTATATTCTGTTGCCCCGTCATTGCGAGGAACGAAGTGACGAAGCAATCTCCATCAGCATGTAGTATTTAATTATTAAACTCGTCATTGCGAGCGCAGCGAAGCAATCCCATTCAATTAATTACTGAAAGACTTTATTTATTGTATTCATCGAAAAAGTCATTCCCTTTATCGTCGGTAATGATAAAGGCTGCCATATTTTCGACTTTTATCTTCCTTATTGCTTCCATCCCAAGATCTTCAAAATCGACCATCTCCACAGATTTAATATTTTCAGCGGCAAGAATAGCTGCCGGACCTCCTATGGATCCCAGGTAAAACCCACCGTGCTTTTTACAGGCTTCAATAACTGCTTTGCTCCTGTTCCCCTTTGCCACCATAATAAGGGAGCCTCCCAGTGACTGGAATAGATCAACATATGGATCCATCCTGCCTGCGGTTGTAGGTCCGAAGCTACCTGAGGGCATCCCGGCAGGAGTTTTTGCCGGACCAGCATAATAGATAGGGTGATTTTTAAAGTACTCAGGCATAGGTTTGCCCTCATCAATCATTTTTTTAATCCGTGCATGTGCAATATCGCGCGCAACGATAAGTGTACCATGGAGGTTTAGCCTGGTCTTAACGGGATATTTCGTAAGCTGGGCAAGCACCTCACTCATAGGTCTGTCAAGATCCACATCGACAGGTTTTTCCAGCTCAGGCGCCTTATCCGGCATAAACCTGGCAGGGTTTCTTTCGAGCTCTTCAAGAAAGATACCATCAGCGGTGATTTTTGCTTTTATATTCCTGTCGGCGCTGCAGCTGACACCTAAACCTACAGGGCAGGAAGCAGCATGCCGGGGAAGACGTATAACCCTCACATCATGAACAAAATACTTCCCTCCGAATTGTGCTCCCACACCATACTCATGGCATATCTTCTCAATTTTCTTCTCCCACTCCGGGTCGCGGAAAGCACGACCTCCACTACTTCCTGTTACAGGCAGATTATCGAGATAACCGGCCGAAGCTTCCTTGACACACTTCAGAGTAGCCTCAGCCGAAGTTCCACCAATTACTAATGCAAGATGATAGGGTGGACACGCAGATGTGCCAAGCTCCCTGATCTTTTCCTTGACAAACCTGATAAGTGATTCTTCATTCAGAAGCGATTTGGATTGCTGATATAAAAAGGTCTTGTTCGCCGATCCACCTCCTTTTGTAACAAAAAGAAACTCATAACTGCTACCTTCCACAGAACTTATGTCGATCTGGGCAGGCAGATTAGTTCCGGAATTTTTTTCATCGAACA
Source organism: uncultured Rikenellaceae bacterium (assembly GCA_964526345.1). GTDB lineage: Bacteria > Bacteroidota > Bacteroidia > Bacteroidales > VadinHA17 > LD21. Next base: position 1,041 of record CAZGKI010000037.1, on the reverse strand, counting down.
TTGTCAGGGGGATAACCTGTGAATATCTCAGGTTCTTTTCGCCGAAAGTCTCATAAATACCTTTCGACAGATAAAGTGCATCATTTGCTCCTGTCCATACCTCTTCTCCCTTCTTGCCTATAACAATAGCCGTTCCTGTATCCTGGCATCCCGGAAGATCTTCGGCTGATGAAATAACTGCATTCCGTAACATGACATAAGCTACAAAACGATCATTATCTGTTGCTTCAGAGTCGTCAAGTATTGCTGCCAGCTTTTCAAGATGCGATGTTCGCAAGTAAAATGAGACATCTGAAACAGCTGTCCTGGCAAGAAGCCTGAGACCTTCAGGATCCACCTTAAGTATCTTTCTTCCTCCTGCTTCAATTACTGTTACATGCTCTTTTGAAAGCAGACGGTATTTTGTTGTATCCTTTTGAATCTGAAAAGGTTTTTCATAAATGAATTCAGCCATGATTTTATATTATTTCTGAAAATTTGAATTTCTCTTTGGCCCGTATTCCTTTGGGAGTCATCTCCAGAGTACAGCATTCTGTCTGTTCATCGTGCTGGAAGACAAGTATATAATTGTTTTCAAGCGCCTCGGTCAGAATCTGTTGCTTTTCTTCAATAGTCTTCAGCGACTCAATATCGTAGCTCATATTCCAGATAAGAGGAAGATGTGCAACAGTTGGAATAAGGTCGCCGGTATAGACCAGCGTTTTACCTTTGTATTTAATAATTGGTATCATAAGTCCCGGGGTATGCCCATAACACATTCTTAGAAAGAATCCTTTAAATAACTCTCCCTCTTCATCGACCAGATTAAGCCTTCCACTCTGTCCAATAGGAAGAATATTTTCTTCAAGGAATGCATCGGCTTCTCTCAGATTGTTCTTCAATGCCCACTCCCACTGTGCTCTGCTGACATGATATGTTGCATTCGGGAACACAAGTTCATAACCTGTTTTTTCAGATTTGTTTCTCACACAACCACCGCAATGGTCGGCATGAAGATGTGTAAGTACAACATCAGTGATATCTTCAGTTCTGTGATCTCTT
>CAZGKI010000036.1:0-26522 GCA_964526345.1 uncultured Rikenellaceae bacterium | reverse complement strand
TAGGCGGGACGAGCTCACCGAAGGTAATCTCATCCTTATTATTAATCATTCCCGATACTCATAATTTTTAATAATAATTTCAATTTAATTAAGTTTTAATTTATAAAACTTATTCAGCGGTTACCAATTGGTTTGATTATTGCCAAAATCTGAATAACTTTGAATATTATCTGAAAAAAATGAATCTATGGAAGAGCATCAGAAATTAATTGTTGTGACATGGGATTTCACTCATGTTGCAGACCATGCACTTGCACATGCAGTTAAGATTAGCCGCATGACAGGGGATAAAATATGTCTTCTTCATATTGTCGATCAGGGCATTAAACCAAATGCTGAGGGAGAAAAGAAAGTTCTTTTACAGCATGTTGCCGACCAGAATAGCAAAAAATACAACACCAATATCCTGGCAGCGATTGCCAAAGGAAGTATTTTCAATGCTATAGCAGAATTCGTAAATCAGAAGGATGTTGATGAAAAGGATAAGAATGACATTAGTCTTGTACTTATGGGCACTCATGGTATGAAAGGGATGCAGAAGATCACGGGAAGCTGGGCTCTTAAAGTTATTGTAAAATCATCTGTTCCATTTATTGTTATCCAGGATCCGCCTGCTGACCAGGAGCGATATCACAACATTGTTTTCCCTGTGGATTTCAGAAAGGAAAATAAGGAGAAGACAAAGATGGCAATTTACATGGGTAAGTATTTTGACTCGAAGATACATATGATTGTTACTACTGCCACAGATACAAGCCTCATTAAAAAAACCAGGATCAATCTTAATTTTGCTATCAAGTATCTTATTCAGAACAACATAGATTATCAGATACATGAAGTGCCAAAAGGTAATTTTGCACAGCAGACTATCGATTTTGCACAAAAGATAAATGCTGACCTTATACTTATTGTAACAACCAAGAATATTACGTTTGCCGATTATATGGTAGGAGCTTCAGAACAGTACATTATTGCCAACAGTTCAAAAATCCCGGTTTGTTGTGTGAATCCCAAATCCTCATTTTCCAAATCGAGTCAGTTCATGGGCGGCTGGGGAGATTAAGGAATCAAATTGGCAAATCCAATGAAATCATTGTTCTTTTTTCCCGGGCTTTAATAAAAATGTTGAAAAAACAGCCACTAAGAGTGAAAAAAGAAATGTTGTTAACCTGGCAGGAACTCCTTTTTCTGTAAATGCTGAAGTTATTACCGCTACTTTTTTGGTATTATCAGGTTCTGTGATTTTTTGTTTTATTGCTTCTTCAAATCGTGAAGAGCTTACAAACCTATAGTTTTCCAGTTTAAGTAAATTACCCTGTTCACCGTTTGTGATAACATCCTGCTTCTGTAAAAAATCTGCCTTTGCTGCAGTAACTTTATAATGTTGTTCAAAACCTCCGCTTATCCAGAGAACTGTAAAGAGAAGACCGGCAATGACAGTTACCACTGCTGCTCTTCCATGGAATCTCTTCCAGAACAATGAAAAGAGGACAACAACAGAAAAGGTGCATCCAATACCTGCCCAGACATAGCTTACAAGAGTAAAAATAAGCTTTGAAGGAGAAACATAAGAGAGTGCAAGAGCGATAACAGCTATTAACGCAGTGGTCAGTCTGTGTCTTCTTAACATTCCTGAGTTGTCTTTATCTATTCCTTGGCTTCTTTTATTATTTAAAACACTTTCCGACAGTTCTGTTGCTGAAAGAATCAACAAAGAATCGGCTGTAGATATCATTGCTGCAATTGCTCCTGTAATCAGCAGGGCAGCGATAACAGGTGGAAATAATTTAAGCATCACGCTGGGCATAACATATTCCGGATCGCTCAAACCCGCAGGCCCGAAGATTGCAATTCCTATCCATCCCAGCATTAGCGCACCAACATAAGCTATTAACGTCCAGGCAATTCCAATGTTTCTGGCTTTTATACCCTGCTTCGGGTCTTTTATTGCCATGAACCTGATACTTAGTTGCGGTTGCCCTCCCAGGTATCCGAAAAACCAGCTGAACGCGCCGGTTATCAGAAGTCCTGCTCCGAATCCTTTTACTGTTCCGGTAAGCGAAGTATATGTGTCGCCCGACTTAACCAGGGCATCTGTAATACCTGAAGCATATACATCAGGATTATGTATAATATATATAACACCCACAATAGGACCCACTATAAGAGCAATGATCATCAGTATGGCCTGGATCACATCGGTATAAACCACGCTTCTGAAGCCTCCATAGACAGTATAAGGGATGATGATTGCTGCGGTTATGATCCCCCCTAATCCGGGTTTTATCCCAAACATCGTATGCAGTGCCTTTCCTCCGCCAAGAAATTGTGCCCCTACATAAAAAAAGAAAAAGAATACAATTGCGAGGCTCGATACAACCCTCAGTAGCCTTCCGCACTCCCCGTGTTTTGCAGCAAGGAATTCAGTAAATGTTGATACATTGTATTTTTCGGCTTCATTTCGAAGACGCCAGGCAAGAAGCGCCCAGGCTGTTACTATACCAGCCACGCAACCAGCAGCAGTCCATATTTCTGTAAGTCCCATGGCATAGGCAGCTCCGGGCAAACCCAGCAATGCCCAGGATGATTCTCCTGTAGCCCTCTCTGAAAGAGCAGCAACCCAGCCAGGTAATTTTCTCCCTGCAATTGCAAAATCGCTGCCTGTTTTTACTTTCCGACCCTGATAGACTCCCCAGAGAATCAGAAGTGTGATGTAAACCGTCATTACCAGTATTATCACTACCTGATTGTCCATATTTAATCTTTTTTATTGATGCTCTTCAAATTTAATAAATGAGGGGCTAAAGGCATGAAATATTTTAGAATAATATAATTCATAAGGTCAAATAGGAACTTATGCCTTATGACTGGATTATTTGTGTTTTAAAAACTTCCTTCATCTTTTTAATGAAACATTCACTTTCATTGTATAAGAATCAGTAATAAATTATCTTCGTCAATTATTTGAAAAACAAAAACCGGATGTCTATTGTAGTTCAGGGAGTTACTAAATTTTACGGAGAACAGAAGGCTCTTGATAATGTTTCCTTTGAAGTAAAGACCGGTGAGATTGTCGGTTTTCTTGGCCCTAATGGTGCAGGCAAATCAACAATGATGAAGATAATAACCGGATTTATTCCTGCTTCCTCGGGATCTGTTTTTGTTAACGGTATAGAAGCTTCTGCCGATAATATTGAAATAAAAAAGAAAATTGGTTATCTCCCTGAGAATAACCCTCTTTACCCCGAAATGTATGTAAGGGAATACCTGAGATTTGCTGCCTCCTTATATAAGACCGGTCATGCATCAGGAAATCAAATTGATAACATTATTGAAATGACAGGACTGACCCTGGAGCAGAAAAAAAAGATTGGATCGCTATCCAAAGGTTATCGGCAGAGGGTTGGTCTGGCCCAGGCACTGATACATAATCCCGATATTTTAATACTCGATGAGGCTACAGCCGGACTAGATCCTAACCAGATCGTAGAGATCCGTAATCTTATCAGGGAAGCCGGGAGGGAAAAAACAATACTTCTTTCAACGCATATCATGCAGGAAGTAGAAGCAATTTGTAACAGGGTGGTAATCATTGACAAGGGTATTATTGTTGCTGATGAGGAAAAAACTGCTATCTATTCAAGACTGAAGCGTCCAAGGCAAATCATAAATGTTGAATTCGACAGGGAAGCAAGTGAATCAGGACTCTTAAACATTGCAAATGTTGTAAGAGTTCAACAGGTAAAAAAAGATCACTGGATCATAGAAGCCGAAGGTGAAGAAGATATTCGTCCTTCGATATTTTCATTTGCCGTCAGCAACAACCTTACTGTGCTTGCCCTGCAAAAAAATGAGAGCAACCTCGAAGATGTCTTCAGGCATCTGACAAACGGATAGAATTTTTTTATTTTGATTTTTTTTATTTGCTTTGTGCCTTAATTATCTGGTGGAAAGATTTGTGCCGATTGCAACCACAGGAAAAAATGCTAAAATGCTGATAATTCTGTTTTTCTGATCAACCAATCTTCCCTCCACTTGTTTACCGATTAAATAATTAACTAAAATGGGATATTTCTTTACTTCAGAATCAGTTTCAGAGGGCCACCCCGATAAGGTAGCCGACCAGATATCAGATGCATTGCTGGATGAGTTTTTAAAATGGGATCCTGAGTCGAAGGTCGCATGCGAAACCTTTGTTACGACCGGACTGGTGGTATGTGGAGGCGAAGTGCAGACAACAGGATGGGTCGATGTTCAGGAGACAGCCCGAAGGGTGATCCGCGACATAGGCTATACAAAAGCAGAATATCGTTTCGACTGTGACTCTTGTGGTGTGATCTCCACCATTCATGAGCAATCGTCTGATATACGTCAGGGTGTTATGCGCGAAAAACCTGAAGAACAGGGTGCCGGCGATCAGGGTATGATGTTTGGGTATGCCTGCCGCGAAATGGATAATTTTATGCCCCTTAGCAGCGAGCTTGCCCATATTCTGCTTCAGCAGCTTGCGGCGATACGCCATGAAGGCAAGCTTATGAAATATCTTCGTCCCGATTCTAAATCGCAGGTCACCATAGAATACGATGATAATAATAACCCCGTACGTATTGACACCATAGTTGTCAGCACCCAGCATGATGAGTTTGTTTTACCAAAAAACAAATCACATGCTTCGGAAAAAACTGCAGAAAAGGCTATGCAGAAAAAAATTGGTGAAGATCTTCAGAAAATATTAATTCCCAGGGTTAAAAAAACCCTTCCTCCCAGGATACAGAAACTTTTCAAAGCCAATACAAAGTATCTCGTTAATCCTACAGGTAAATTTGTAATTGGCGGCCCTCATGGCGATACAGGTCTTACAGGACGGAAAATCATTGTCGACACTTATGGAGGTCACGGTGCCCATGGAGGTGGGGCCTTCTCAGGAAAAGATTCCTCAAAAGTAGACAGATCAGCTGCTTATGCAGCCCGCCATATTGCCAAGAACCTGGTAGCTTCCGGCGTCTGCGATAAAGCCCTGATACAGGTGGCATATGCCATTGGTGTTGCTCAGCCGGTTGGTCTGTATGTCAATACCTTCGGTACTTCCAGGGTGAAAGACAGCAAAGGAAATGTAATGCACGACGGCGAAATAGCTCAGAAAATAAATAAGTTATTTGATATGCGGCCTTATGCTATTGTCAAGCGTCTTGGCCTTAAAAATCCCATCTTTACATCTACGGCATCATACGGACATTTTGGACGCGAAAATGTTGTCAGGAATGTTGAAGTATATTATGAGGTCCCCGGCAGTAAATCCAGGATCATCAACGGGAACGCTAAAAAAGCATGGTTGAAGAAAGTGGAGTTCTTCTCGTGGGAGAAGCTTGATTATGTTGACAAGATAAAAAAGGCATTTAAATTATAGTACCCCAAATTTTTATAATTAAGTCTGTTATATTTCTTCCACCTCTTTAAGAATAAAGAACTTACACAGAGATGCACAGAGGATACACAGAGTTGCACAGAGGTGAGTTAAATTATATTTAGTTTAAGCTCTGCGGTTCTCTGTGCCTTCCTAATCCTCCGAAGCTTTAGCGGAGGAGGACTCTGGATTTCCTCTGTGATAGTTTTTCCATATTTTAAAACGATGCTTTTACTATCCGGGCAATATTATCCGATCGGCCAAGTGTATAGTAATGAATACCGGGAACCCCTTCCTTGATAAGCTCTTTCGACTGCATTGTGGCCCATTCAATTCCCACCTCCCGGGCCTCCTGGTCGGTTTTGCATTTACGTACTGCCGTTACAAGATCATGAGGAACATCAATATGAAATGTCTGGGGAAGAAGGTTGATGTCGTTTAGAGCAGAAATGGGTTTGATACCTGCAATAACAGGCACATTTATACCCATGCATTTACATTCATCGCGGAACCTGAAAAACTTCCTGCTATCAAAAAACATCTGGGTAACAATATAGCTTGCACCAGACCCGACTTTATGTTTAAGGTTTTCCATATCCGCCTGTCTGTTGGGTGCTTCAAAATGTTTTTCAGGATACCCTGCCACTCCTATACAAAAGTTCGTGGGGGACATACCTAAAAGCGATTCCTCCAGATACTTTCCTTTATTCATATCAACAATCTGTCTTACAAGCTCATAGGTATGAGTATGCCCATCTTTTTCGGGAATAAAACTCCTGTTTCCCTTTAGAGGATCGCCCCTTAATGCCAAAACATCATCAATACCAAGGAAGTTCATTTCGATAAGGACATTTTCTGTTTCCTCCTTAGTGAACCCGCCACAAAGCAAATGTGGAACAACTGTTATGTTATATTTATATTTTACCGCTGCTGCCAGGGCTATTGTCCCCGGCCGTTTTCTGGTTACTCTTTTTTCCAGGAGTCCGTCGGGTCTCTCTTTATATGTTGTCTCATTACGGTGCGATGTGAAATTAATATAGGCAGGATCAAATTCAACAAGGCTGTCAATCGTTCTGTAAATCCTTTCTATGCTGTGCCCCTTAAGTGGCGGGAGCAGTTCAAAGGTGAAAAGCGGTCCTTTTGCGTTTTTTATTTTATCAATTACACTCATCTTTGAAATAATCACAGATTAGGGGCAAGCCATCTTGCTGCCTCATCAATTGTCATATTTTTTCTTTCAGAATAATCCTTAAGCTGATCGCGGCCAATCTTACCAATATTAAAATAGGATGAAGCCGGATGTGAGAATATATAACCACTTACAGAGGCAGGTGGTGTCATTGCAAAATTCTCTGTCAATCCCGCTCCAATGGCGGCTTCTGCTGCGAGCAAATCAAACAGAATCCGTTTCTCCGTGTGGTCGGGACAGGCAGGATATCCTGGTGCCGGACGTATTCCTTCATATTTTACAGCCAGCATCTCTTCCAATGAAAGCTCTTCGTCTGCAGCGAATCCCCAGTATTCCTTACGGATTTTCTCATGGAGCCATTCTGCCGCTGCTTCTGCCAGGCGGTCACTTATAATTCTTATCATTATTGTGGCATAATCATCTTCCTTATATTGCTGAAATACTTCATTGTCAATATCTGCTGTCACAACAAATGCCCCTACATAATCTGTTTTCCCGGATGATCCGGGAACAATAAAATCAGAAAGCGAAAGGTTGGGAACACCCTTTTCTTTTTGTTCCTGGTTCCTGAGGAACCTGAAAATTTTTGTTGGTTTTCTTTTATTTTTATCAGTAAATACTTTTATATCATCTCCTTCTGCAACTGCAGGATATATTCCGAAGACAGCTTTTGCTGATATTATTTTCTCTGAAATTATTTTACCAAGGTAAAAGCGTGCATCATCAAAAAGCTTCCTGGCTTCTTCCCCTTTCACCGGATCAGTTAAGATTGCCGGGTATCGGCCGGATAGCTTCCAGGCAAAGAAGAAAAAGGTCCAGTCGATATAATTTGCCAGTACTGCCAGATCAATTTTCTCTATCAGATGACGACCCGGCTTAAGAGGCTCAAATATTTTATAGGAGTCCCAGTCGAGTGTCAGTTTGTTTTTTCTTGCCCGTTCTAATGAAATAAGATTTTTTACCTCAAGCCTGGAAGCATGGGCTTCTCTCAAATTCCTGTATTTCCCGGAAACCGATAAGGCATATTTACCTGTAGTATCACGTAGAAGAGCCGACAGGACTCCTGCCGCTTTTGAAGCATCCTTAACATGTATAACACTCCCGGAATATACCGGCGCTATTTTTACTGCCGCGTGTATTTCGGAAGTTGTTGCACCACCGATAAGCAGAGGTATTTTAAGTTTTCTGCGTTCCATTTCAGAAGCAACATGTACCATCTCCTCAAGAGAAGGAGTAATAAGTCCGCTGAGTCCGATAAAATCGACCTTCTCTTTCAGAGCCGTATCAATTATCTTTTCTGAAGGAACCATTACTCCAAGATCAATAATCTCATAGCTGTTACAAGAGAGGACAACCCCTACAATATTCTTGCCTATATCGTGAACATCTCCTTTAACTGTTGCAAGCAGTATCTTTCCGGCGCTTCTCTTTTCTTCTTTAGTACTTTCCTGTTCAATATACGGAGCCAGCTTTGATACGGCTTTTTTCATTACTCTGGCACTCTTGACAACCTGTGGCAGGAACATTTTACCAGAACCAAAGAGATCTCCTACTTCATTCATACCTCCCATCAACGGTCCCTCAATCAGCTCTATGGACCTTGAAAAGAGTAATCGTGCCTCTTCTACATCCGCTTCAATAAACTCATCGAGTCCCCTGATAAGTGAATGTTTTATCCTTTCATTAACCGGCAAAGAACGCCAGGCATCACTTTTTTCCTCTTTTTTTCCTTCATTCTTTAATCCTTCGGCAAACTTAATGAGCCTTTCAGTACCATCCTTCCGGCGATTAAGAATAACATCCCCGGTAAGCTGCAGCAGGTCTTCAGGAATCTCGCTGTAAACCTGCAACATGCCAGGATTAACAATTCCCATGTCGAGTCCGGCTTTTATAGCATGAAAAAGAAAGACAGAATGCATTGCTTCCCTCACTTTATCAATTCCCCTGAACGAAAAAGATAGATTACTGATCCCGCCGCTTACTTTAACATGCGGAAGATTTTTCTTTATCCATGCGGTTGCATTGATAAAATTTACTGCATAATTATTATGTTCCTCAATCCCTGTTGCAATAGCCAGGACATTCGGATCGAATATTATGTCTTCCGGAGGAAAATTCAGTCTGTCGACCAGCAGCCTGTAGGACCGTTCTGCAACTTTTATCCTTTTATCAAAAGTGTCAGCCTGTCCTTTTTCATCAAAAAGCATTACAACTGCAGCAGCCCCGTATTTTCTTATTTTGCGTGCATGCTCAAGAAATACCTCTTCACCCTCCTTGAGGCTGATCGAATTTACAACTGACTTCCCCTGGATGCATTTCAGGGCAGATTCTATCACGCTCCACCGCGATGAATCAATCATCAGCGGCAGCTTTGCAATGTCGGGCTCAGCCATGATAAGATTCACAAATTTCACCATTGCTTTTTCCGAATCGAGCATTGCCTCATCCATACAGATATCTATCACCTGGGCACCGCCTTCGACCTGGTTACGAGCTATTGCAAGAGCTTCACCGTATTTTTCCTCTTTTATAAGCCTGGCAAATTTTATTGATCCCGAAACATTGGTCCGTTCCCCTATGTTTACAAAATTTGTTTCAGGAGTTATAGTTAATGGTTCGAGACCGCTCAGCCTTGTATATGGAGTTATTTCAGGGCAGATACGTGGTTTATATTTCCCCGAGGCTTCTGAAATCATGCTTATATGAAGAGGTGTTGTACCGCAGCATCCACCGATAATATTTACCCATCCCTCTTTCATAAACTCATCAGCAACAGAGGCCATGAATTCTGCCGACTGATCATATTCCCCGAACTGGTTTGGCAGTCCGGCATTAGGATGAACGGATACGTAGAATCGCGATTTAGCCGACAACTCTTCAACAAATGGTCTTAGCTGTTCGGCACCAAGAGCACAATTAAGGCCTACACTGAAAAGTGGAAAATGAGATACTGAAATCAGAAATGCCTCAAGGGTCTGTCCTGTCAGTGTCCTGCCACTTGCATCTGTAATGGTAACGGAAACCATCACAGGCAGCCTTAACCTTTTTTCCTCAAAAACCGAATCGATTGCAAAAAGAGCAGCTTTGCAATTCAGAACATCGAATATCGTTTCAACCAGCAGAATATCTACTCCTCCATCGATAAGTCCTCTTGCCTGTTCTGAATAGGCTTCAACAAGGTCATCAAAGGTTACTGACCTGGCTCCCGGATCATTTACATCAGACGACATTGAGGCAGTACGGTTTGTAGGCCCAAGAGTGCCGGTAATGAAATGGCTCTGTGTCTCCTGAGAATTTTCAAATGCGGCAATTGCTTCCCGGGCGTTTACTGCTGCCTGGAAATTCATATTATATACCTGCTCTTCCATTCCATAGTCGGCCATCGAAATCCTGTTGGAATTGAAGGTATTGGTGGTTATTATGTCGGCTCCGGCATCGAGATAACCTGAATGTATTTTTTTAACTATCTCAGGGTTGGTCAGGGACAAAAGATCATTATTCCCCTTCTGTGGTTTTGGGTGATCCCGGAAAAGCTCTCCACGGAAATCCTCCTCCTGAAGCCTGTGTTTCTGGATCATGGTTCCCATCGCACCATCCAGGATGAGGATCTTCTGCTTAATAATATGTTCGAGAGATGATTTCAATTTATTCCCTTTCTTCCTGTATTAACAATAAACACATCCATACTCCGGAGTTGTTCTCTCATAGCATACAATCTCTGAAGATTAATAATACCGATAGCATACTTATATAATCTACCGCTAAAGTATTCCGACACTTCTTCAAATCCAAATAAATCTTTTTCCTTTTCGTCCCTGTACCGCAGATATATCTCAATTTTATAATCGCGGGTATAATTCGATACCGTTCCCTGCTGGTATTTTTTATATTCATACTTATATCCATAGGAATTTGCAGAGATATCAGACAATACAGCACTCCCGGTAGCATGTCCTCCGGCACCTTTTCCCGAAAAAAACTGTTTATCGGCAAAGGCAGCTTCGGTTATCACCCCGTTATATTCATTATCGACATTATAGAGATACTTATCAGAAGAGATGAACCGGGGAAGCACAAAGCTGGTAATTGTATTTTCATTGGTCTTGCCAACGAATGGTACAAGCTTCACTTTGAGTCCTTTCTCCTTGGCATACTGGATATCGAATTTTGAAATGGTTCTTATCCCGTAATGAAATACCTCTTCCGGTTCCAGAAAAAGGCCATATGCATGCCCTGTGATTATGCAGAGTTTGTATTTTGCATCCCATCCGTCCACGTCGAGTGTCGGATCTGACTCCGCAAAACTCTTTTCCCTGGCTTCATTCAGGGCAACAGAATAATCAATACCGCTGTTATGCATCAGAGTAAGAACATAATTGGTTGTACCGTTAAGAATACCGCGTAATGAGTAAAGAAGTTCATTATCATAATATTCTTCCAGGTTTCTGATAATAGGGATGCTTGCCCCGGCAGAAGCTTCGTATAACAGCGACACTTTATATTTTCCCTGCATCTCAACAAGTTCCTTAAAATGTTTTGCCACCATCACTTTATTTGCCGTAACTACATTCTTGCCGTTCTTCATTGCTGTTGCAACGATATTAAAAGCCTCATCAGCATCATCAATAAGCTCTACAACCAGATTAATTGAAGGATCGTTCAAAATATCATCTTTATCGAAGGTGAAGTTCGACATTGGTATTCTTCTCTTCTTAGTACGGTCTTTCACGCATATCCTTACAATATCGGCTTTAAATCCTTTGCTGCTGTTCAGAACATCATGCAATCCCTGTCCTACACAGCCATAGCCGAACATGCCTATTCTTAATTTTTCTCTTGTCATTTCATATCAATTTGATGTTCTTTCCCAGAATTTTCTCACCACGTCTGTCACCTTGAATGTTTCTATCAGGAATCCGTCGTGACCGTAAAATGAGTCAATTTCAATGTATTGTGCATTTGCAGTATTTGCGGCAATCAGCTTTTGTTCATCAGTCGGGAACAAGATATCTGATTTTATCCCGACACATAAAACTTCTGCCCTGATTGTTTTAAGGGCATTGATAACACCTCCTCTGCCCCTGCCTATATTATGCGTATCCGACAGGCAGGTAAGTGTCCAGTAAGAATAAGGATTAAACCTTTTCACCAGCTTATCGCCCTGGTATGCCTGATATGAGGCAGCTTTAAAAGATGAGAGTTTCTCGTCATCAATCTCTTTTTGAGTCTCATTATAAGCTGCAACTGTCCGGTAACTTATAAGGGCAATTGATCTGGCAGCTTTCAGTCCTTTTTTACCCCCCTCCGGATCATTTGCCATAAATGTCTGATCAGCTTCCATAGCCAGACGCATCGATTCGCTGAAGGCCAGGGCCCATGGTGTCTGCTTTGAACCTGAAGCCATTAGAATCAATCGTTGGATCAGGTCAGGAAACATGATGGCATACTCCAGTGCCTGGTAACCTCCGATTGATGCACCCAGGATAGTATGAATTTTTCTTATGCCCAGATGGTTACGGAGTATCTCATGTACATTGACAAGGTCCCTCACAGTTATCAGAGGAAAATCCCGTCCCCATGGTTTCCCTGATTCAGGATTCATGGATGCAGGTCCGGTGGTCCCATAACAGGAACCAAGCACATTGGCACAAACAATAAAATATTTACCGGGGTCGAAAAGTAATCCTTCGCCCACCATTCCCGGCCACCAGGCTTCAACATCGGAATTGGCAGTAAGAGCATGGCATACCCAGATGACGTTATCTCCATCATTATTGAGTTTGCCATAGGTATGGTAACTAATCTCCAGTTCCGGAATTATAGCTCCTGTTTCCGTCGTAAATGGATGCTTATAAGTAAGTATATTCATAAAACCTGTTTAAATGCCTGTTCAAAATCATAAATAATATCATCAATATGTTCCAGTCCTACCGAGACCCTGAACTGACCCGGTTCAACACCAGCAGCAAGCTGAGCTTCTGCTGAAAGCTGGGCGTGAGTGGTTGTGGAGGGCTGAATAATGAGTGTTTTTGCGTCTCCTACATTGGCCAGGTGACTCACCAGCTCAAAGTGTTCAACAAGTTTTGCAGCTCTTGACTTTTCAGCTTTCAGAACAAAGCTCAGTACGCCACCTGCCCCTTTTGGCAGGTACTTCTGTGCAAGCTTATTATTTTTATCCCCGGGGAGTCCCGGATAATTCACTTTCTCTACAAAAGGCTGAGAGGCAAGCCATTTAGCAAGAGCCAGCGTATTCTGTACATGCCTGTCCATCCTTAGCGACAATGTCTCAAGTCCCTGCAAAAGAAGGAATGAATTAAAGGGGCTTAATGAAGGACCCAGGTCCCTCAGGCCTTCAACGCGTGCTTTAACAATAAAGGCAATATTGCCTGCCGGAGAGTTTTGAGAGAAGATGTCTCCGAAAACAAGCCCATGGTATCCTTCTGATGGCTCGGTAAAGAGAGGGAAGTTTCCATTGTTCCAGTTGAAATTACCGGCATCCACAATCACGCCTCCAATACTTGTACCATGGCCCCCAATCCACTTTGTAGCGGACTCCACAACAATATTTGCACCGTATTCAATTGGGCGGCAGAGGTATCCGCAGGCTCCGAAAGTATTATCAACAATTAGTGGTATACCGTGTTTCTTTGCAAGAGTAGAAAAGGCCTCGAAATCAGGTATGTTGAATCCGGGATTACCGATTGTCTCAACATAAATTGCCTTCGTCTTCTTATCAATCAGATTTTCAAATGATCCCGGATCCAGATCTGCCGCAAATTTTGCTCCAATGCCGAAATTTGCCAATGTTACCTTGAACTGGTTGTGAGTTCCGCCATAGAGGTATGGAGAGCTGACCAGGTTTTCACCCTGCCGCAATATTGTCGAAAGTGCTATAAATTGTGCCGCATGTCCGGAAGATACAGCCAGTGCTGCAGCACCACCTTCCAGCGCGGCTACCCTGGTTTCAAAAACATCTGTTGTAGGATTCATTATCCTGGTATAAATATTACCCGGTTCTGCCAGGCTGAACAAATCTGCTGCATGCTTTGCATTTCTGAAGACGTATGATGATGTCTGATAGATCGGGACAGCCCTGGAATGAGTCTCTTTATCCGGGTGATGCCCTGCATGTATCTGTAAGGTCTCAAAGTTTATTTTTCTCTTTTTCATATTATTAAATGTTAATACTATTATGCCAGACAGGTTTAACAATCCTGTTATAACAATGATCCGGCAACTGACTATAAAAAATCGATTATTCCCAAATCCACATTCTTACCTGCACATGCACATAGGCATGAGTGGCATTATGAAGTTTTTTCGGGTCAGATGAAATGAATTCATGGTTTCCGTGTTTTATTTTTATCATCTCCCGGCTTTTCCGGGATTAGGTTTTGGCACCGTTCTCCGATATTTTCAGGATTGGTTGCCAGGGTTTCTCAGAGCCTAATCTCTCCGCCCTTCTTAATAAAAATCAAACAACCTTATTCGGAAGGAATATTTGATTTGTGGCGACAAAGATAAGAAGGATTTTTTTAAAACCAAAAAACGGTTGCAAAATATTATTATTTCCACCCGGAATAGACAGAGAGGGAGATGGGGTGAGGGGGTGAGGGGGTGAGAGGGAGATGGGGTGATGGGAAGAGGTGAATTAAAAGATTTCTTTTACTTTTGCTTAATATACTTTTAAATATGGAGAACAATCTGACAATATATAACAGTCTCTCCCGTAAGAAGGAGCTCTTCAAACCTCTTCACCCGCCATTTGTTGGTTTGTATGTTTGCGGACCTACTGTTTATAGTGATGCGCATCTCGGACATGCACGTCCGGCGATAACATTCGATCTTTTATTCAGATACCTGTTGCATCTGGAATACCAGGTACGTTATGTACGCAACATCACCGATGTGGGACATCTCGAAAACGATGCAGATGAGGGTGAGGATAAGATAGAGAAAAAGGCAAGAGTTGAGCATCTGGAACCTATGGAGGTGGTACAGAAATACCTGAACAACTACCTCAGGAACATGGAACAGCTCAATGTACTTCACCCTTCAATAGAACCGAGAGCCTCTGGACATATCATTGAACAGCAGGCACTTATAAAAAACATACTGGATAATGGCTATGCCTATGAGGTTAACGGCTCTGTCTATTTTGATGTGCTCACGTATAACAAGAAATATAACTATGGTAAACTGTCAGGAAGGGTTCTTGATGACCTCATGGCAAACAGCCGGTCGCTCGACGGACAGGATGAAAAAAGAAGTCCGTTCGACTTTGCCCTCTGGAAAAAGGCAACACCTGAACATCTCATGCGATGGTCTTCACCATGGAGCGAGGGATATCCCGGATGGCACCTCGAGTGCTCAGCTATGAGCACCAAATACCTGGGGGAGGTCTTCGATATTCACGGCGGGGGAATGGATCTCCAGTTCCCTCACCATGAATGTGAGATAGCACAATCTACGGCAGCAAACAATAAAGAGTCAGTAAGGTACTGGATGCATAATAATATGATCACCATCAATGGTCAGAAAATGGCGCGATCACTCGGAAATTTCATAACCCTCGATCAGCTGTTCAGTGGCAACAATCCTTTGCTGTATCAGGCATACAGCCCCATGACCATAAGGTTCTTCATCCTCCAGGCTCACTACAGCAGTACTATTGATTTCTCCAACGAGGCACTTAAGGCCTCAGAGAAAGGACTTCAAAAGCTGATGAAAGCCATGGAGACTCTTAAGAAACTTAATCCATCACCAGAATCAACGGTAGATATCTCCCGGCTTAAAGAGAAATGCTATGAAGCAATGGATGACGATCTAAATAGTCCCCTGCTTATGTCATCTCTCTTTGAAGGAGTAAAGATTATCAATTCAGTTAATGACGGAAGTGAAAAGCTGAACGAAAAAGATCTTCTCTCCCTTAAGAAATTATTCGTTGTATTTGTTTCCGATATCCTGGGACTTAAAGATGAGAGTGCCGGAAAAAGTGATGAAAAGCTGACTGGCGATCTGATGAAAATAATCATTGACCTGAGACAGGAGGCGAAAAACAAAAAGGAGTGGGCAGCTTCCGACAAGATCAGAAGTGACCTTAAGAATGCGGGTATCATCCTTAAAGACAAAAAGGATGACGTGGAATGGGAAAAGGAATGATCTATATCATTACTCCACTCCAGGGAGAAGATTGGAGTGCGTCTTTTTCCATAAGTCTTCTCCCGGGAGGGGTCAGGGGTGGGTTAAAACTTTATCTTTGATACAAAATGCCTAAAAGAAAAATTATCCCATATAACCCCGAACTTAAGGAATTAGCAAGCCAACTCAGAAAAAACATGACACTTTCCGAAGTACTTCTTTGGAATGAGTTAAAACAAAAAGCACTGGAAAAACTCGGCGTTAACTTTTTAAGGTTTGCAGATATTGAGGTAAAGAAAAATATGTTTAATGTTTTAAGAGTAATTGAGGATTGGATCACTAAGAATAAACCCACCCCTGGCCCCTCCAGGGAGGGGAATTCTGGAAGATACATTTCAAATCCTGTAAATATTGGTTCTATTCCATTAGGCGGAAATTTTCCCATCCGTATTCAGTCGATGACAAATACCAATACTCTTGATACCAGGGCATCTGTAGCTCAGTGTATCAGGATAATAGAGGCCGGAGCAGATTATGTCCGTCTCGCGGCACAGGGAATAAAAGAGGCTGAAAACCTTGCAAACATTAAAAGAGAACTTCGGAAAGCAGGATTTGAAACACCGCTGATCGCCGATATTCACTTTAATCCTGCTGCAGCCGAAAAAGCTGCAGCTATCGTTGAAAAGATACGTATAAACCCGGGCAATTACGCTGATAAAAGGGCTTCTTTTGTCAAAACAGAACTGTTAGAAAAAGAATACAATGAAGAGCTGGAGCGTATCCATGAAAGAGTCCTGCCGCTCATAAATATCTGCAGCGAAAACAATACTGTTATCAGGATTGGCATTAACCATGGCTCATTGTCAGATCGTATTATGACGCGATATGGAAATACTCCTGAAGGGATGGTACAATCAGCCCTTGAGTTCATTAAAATATTCAGAGCTGAGAATTTTAACAGTCTTGTGCTATCAATGAAATCTTCTGATACCGGCGTAGTCCTTGAGGCAAACCGTAAGCTGGTTAGAATAATGCAAAAAGAAGGTATTGCATATCCTGTTCATCTGGGCGTGACAGAGGCGGGAGAAGGGGAGGACGGAAGAGTGAGGTCGGGAGTCGGTATCGGAGCGCTGCTTACTGAGGGTATAGGTGATACCATTCGTGTTTCCCTGTCGGAAGATCCGGAACTTGAGATACCTGTTGCAAAAGATATCTTGAATTTTATCGGCGGAGCATTCGGAAGGGTAAAAGAACCTGCATACCCTCTTCCTTTCAGGCCTGGAGGTATACATTACAGGCCGGAAGTGATAACTTACAGGGAAAAAGAGTTCTTTAATGAAAAAGGAGATCTTTACCATGGTAAAATACTCACTTTCCGTGCAAAAGATTTTCCTTCGATACATGAACAATCTGATGAAAAAGTAATCCTTAATCCTGTCTTTTCTGAAGATGATTCCGCGAAGCTTGCTCTTAAGGCTGCTGTTCTTACCGGGAGGTATTTCATTCTCAGACAGGCCGATGGTCTCTGTATAACAAACAGTGGGTCGATACCTGAAAAAAACCTAAAGGATATATCATTCTCAATACTTCAGGCTACTGAAGCAAGGATCACCCGCACGCGCTATATCTCATGTCCTACCTGCGGTCGCACAAAATTTAATCTGCAGGAAGTTGTCAGAAAGGTGAAAGCTTCCACCAGTCATCTTACCGGTCTTAAGATTGCGGTAATGGGCTGCATTGTAAATGGGCCTGGCGAAATGGCTGGTGCCGATTATGGTTATGTCGGCGCCGGCGATGGCAAAGTGCATATTTACAGAGGGACAGAACCTGTTATTAAAAATGTGCCTGAGGAAGATGCAGTGGCGGAATTACTGAAAATAATTGAGAAGGACCTTTCAGAAATCTGAAATCCCAATTCCGAAACCGGGTAAAAAAGTCTCTGTAAAATGAAACAACCCCCGGCTCCCGCAAAGCGGCAGCCTGCCCATGAAATAAATATCACTGCTGGATGAAACAACCCCCGGCTCCCGCAAAGCGGCAGCCTGCCCATGAAATAAATATCACTGCTGGATGAAACAACCCCCGGCTCCCGCAAAGCGGCAGCCTGCCCCCTGAAGGGGGCATAACACACTGCTTTTATTATACTTATTGTTGTCTCTCCTGTACTAATTCCAGATGCCTCCACAGAATTAGCCCCCCCTTGGGGGGGTGCCCCGCTCGCGGGGCGGGGGGTCAATTTCTACACCATCCTGTAATCCAGCTGCTTCTTCTGGAGATCAGCTTTTACAACTTCAATCCTGACCTTGTCGCCAAGTGTGTATACTTTCCCGTTGGAACGTCCTCTTATACAGTAACATTTTTCATCATACTCATAAAAATCATCTCCCAGCTCCCGTATATTGACCATCCCTTCACACTGATTATCAATAATCTCCACATAAATTCCCCATTCGGTAACACCTGAGATGATCCCATCGAACTCCTTCCCTGTCTTATCGCTCATATATTCTACCTGCTTATACTTGACAGATGCCCTTTCAGCTTCAGCTGCCAGTCGTTCCATCTTTGAGGAGTGTTCGCATAGTTTTTCATATTTATCCTTCCCGGCGGGCCTCTCATCAGTAAGATAGGCAGATAAAAGTCTGTGTACCATCATATCGGGATAGCGTCTTATGGGCGAAGTAAAATGAGTGTAATACTTAAAAGCAAGTCCATAATGACCGATGTTATCGGTTGAATAGACTGCCTTGGCCATAGCTCTTAAAGCAAGGGTTTCAATAATATTCTGCTCCTTCCTGCCTGCAACACTATGAAGCAATTTGTTCATAGCCCTGGGAAGTGATGTATTATCATCTTCTATAAGCTTATAACCAAAGCGGGTTATAAAATGGCTAAAGTTCTCTATCTTTTCAGGATTGGGTTTATCGTGAATACGATAAACGAATGTGCGTCCTCTGAGCTTTTTCCCTACATATTCTGCAACTTTCCTGTTTGCCAGAAGCATAAATTCCTCTATCAGCTGATTGGCAGTCCCCATATCGCGGAATTTTATTCCAAGGGGTTTGCCAGCTTCATCAAGATCAAACTGCACTTCTACTTTTTCGAAAGCAAATGCACCGGAAGCAAAACGTTTTGCACGAAGTTGCTGGGCAAGCTTATGAAGGAGAAGCACCATATCTTTCATGTCACCGTCACCCGTGTCAATTACATTTTGTGCTTCTTTATATGAAAACTGTTTATCGGAATTTATAATACTCCGTCCAAACCATTCATTAAGCACTTCCGACTTGTCGTTCAGTTCAAAAACAGCAGAATAGGTAAGCTTATCTTCCTTCGGATTAAGTGAACATATATGGTTTGAGAGTCTTTCCGGCAGCATGGGGACCACCCTGTCGACAAGATAAACAGAAGTAGCTCTTTGCTTTGCTTCCTCTTCTGTCAGGGTACCGGGTTTTACATAATGTGTCACATCAGCAATATGAATTCCCACTTCCCAGTTACCATTTTCAAGCTGCTTAAGAGAAAGAGCATCATCAAAATCGCGTGCGTCTGCTGGGTCAATGGTGAAGGTGGAAGTTTTTCTGAAATCGCGGCGTTCCTTAATATCATTTTCTGTTATCTCTGCCGGTATTTTTTCTGCATCTTCCTCAACTTCGCTGGTAAAATGATAGGGCAGCTCAAACTCCGCAAGAATGGCATGCATCTCTGTCTCGTGAAGTCCCGGATAACCCAGCACATTTATGATCTCAGCTATCGGGTTTTTCGATTTGGGATCCCAGTCAATCACTTTTGCAACAGCCTTTTGTCCCTGTTTTGCTCCATTCAGCTTTGAGGTTGGAATAAACAGGTCGAATGGCATGTTTTTATTGTCAGGAATAAGAAATGCAAAATTGGGCATGATCTCAACCGTTCCTACAAAAGAGGTTCTCCATCTCTCGATAATCTCCACAACTTCCCCTTCTGGCCTTGCTCCTTTTCTCCTGGCATAGAGCCACACTTTCACCTTATCTCCATGAAGAGCAGTCTTCAGGTTTTTTGCAGTAACAAATACGTCATCCTCAAGATCGTCAGTTGAAATGAATCCATAGCCCATTCGCGTCATATCAACGGTACCTGTAATATAACCCCTGGCTTGCTTAGCCCTGTATTTTCCCTGGTAAATCTCCTGGACATTTCCCTTCTTTGTAAGCTCCCTGAGAATTTCAGAGATCATCTGTTTTTCCGAAGGATCTGTAATATTTAGTCTCCTGGATATCTGTTTGTAGTTGAATCCCAGTTCCGGACTTTTAGATAATATATTTGTTATTTGTTCTGTGGCTGATTCTCTTGAAAGACCTGCTCCTTTTTTCCCCTTACCCTTACCCTTTCGGCTCATAAAATTCTGATTTTTGCGAAGGTACAAAAATGAGATATTAATTTCCTAAATTTGGCATATATTATGACTTAACATGGTTGATCTGAAATCTGTCCCTGCGCATTCTTCTTCAATTGTTACAAGGAAAACTGGAAATGAGTACGTACTTGTTCCTGTAACCAATAACATTGCTGATATGGACAGTGTATATACCTTAAACGAAACCGGCGCCTTCATCTGGGAGCTGATAGACGGAAAAAAGAGTGTTGAAGACCTGATAGAAGCTGTAATAAAGGAGTATAATGTCGATAGCATAACTGCAACCACGGATGTTTTTTCATTTATTAATAATTTACATAAATACTTAATTACTAATTAAATTGAATATCGGCAATTATGAATAAAACAATAAAATTTTAAATAGTTATTACCCCCATCCCAACCTTCCCCCGTGGGGGGGACCGACCGACAAGAAAACAGCCCTTTGGCTGTTTTCAGGGAGGGGCCAGGTTGAGCGATGGCCTACGCGGCAAACTGGCTCCTTCGCTAAAATTGCCCACCGGGCAATTTTTAAACGCTCGGCCCTCCCCTTGGGGAGCCTGTCCCGCCTTGGCGGGAAAACGGGAAAGGGGGTTATCTGAAATAAAATGAAAGTGCATGAATCTTTGTGATACTTTGTGCCTAAGAGCCTTAATGTAGATGAGGAATTATAATTTAAATATTGCGGATTATATTATCAGGTTTGAGAGCTCTGATGATGGTCCCGACCTTGTTCCTTCGCAGCGATTCCTGAGGAATATATGCGATAAGAACAATTCAGACATTCATATCAGGGTACACTCCGGACAATATATACTTCCAAATAATGCAGTAAAGGTATTCAATGCACCATTTATTGAGGAGATCGATGGCGTACAGGTTAAAAAACGGAACAGGTTCTGGAGTATATATAAATATCAAAACGATCTCTTTGTCGATACAGTTTTTCCCAATGCTTCAAAAAATAAAAATGCCATTTTGAAATATTCCCTTATTGACAGGGATTGGGATCTTTGGATAACAGGAGATTCGCCGGAAACCGATCCCATGGAATATCCCCTTGATGGTTTGATACTCTATTACCTGACCGTAATGCATGGAGATATCTTTATACATGCATCAGGGGTAAACATCTCCGGAAAAGGTTATCTCTTCAGCGGCATCTCGGGAAAAGGAAAGAGCACCATGGCAAAGCTTTGGGAGAGTGCCGGTGCCCGTGTAATCCACGATGACAGGCTGATACTGCGTAATACCGGAACAGGTTATATGATGTTTAACACACCCGTTTATTGTAATGATGAACCCGGGGAATCTGCCATCAGTAAGATCTTCCTTATTGAACATGGGGGAAAAAATGAATTAATACCTGTCAGGGGAGCATCTGCAGTAAGTCTTGTAATGGCAAACTGTATCCAGCATAACTGGGATTCGGAAATGATCGCAAGGCTTCTTGGATCAGTATCAATAATGTGTTCCTCGGTTCCTGTGGTCAGGCTATCCTTCAGACCCGACAGGAATGTAATAGATCACATCCTTGAAAATGAATAAGGACGCTGACAGCCATACCATCATAAAAGAAACAGGATTCTCCCTTCTTGCAGAAGGAAAGATCATAAGGGTAAGAGCCGATGGTTACAGTATGTATCCTGCAATAAAACCAGGATCGGTAATTCTTATAGAGCCCTTTAATGAGGAAATGAATCCGATGCCCGGAGAAATATTAGCCTGGAAAAGGGAATCCGGGTTTGTAGTACACAGGCTTGTAAGTATTATTAAAAATGATGACGGCATTATGTTCAAAACACGCGGAGACAGCTGTTCCTTTGAAGATCAGCCGGTTTCCAGAGAACAGGTTGCCGGAAGAGTGACAAGCGTTGAGACATCATCGGGGAAGATTCTAAAATCCGGAAATGAATTAATACAACATCCTGCTTATCTTTATAACAGGCTAATGATTTGGATCCTGTTAAAATGCAGAAGAATACTTTTAATCTTTCATCTTAAAAAGCGCTAAATTATTATGGTTAGCAGATAATTTTATGAATTGTAATGAGCTCCAGGATCAAATATTTTCGTGAATCAATAAATCTTGTATGGACAAGTGCACCCGGATGGGCTGTGGCAAATATTTTTATATCTGTCGTGCGAAGTTTTCTGCCACTGGTCCTGATATGGCTTATCAAAGGGCTGATCGATGGCATTACAAAAGCTGCATCTGCCGGCCCCGGAACTTCCGTTTCAGGAATAATCTGGCTTATTGCTGCAGTAGTTGTTACCTGGTATCTCGATGAGGCCTCTTCCGACCTGGGCAATTTCGTGCGCAAAAAACAATCCGTGAAGCTCGAATCATACATGTACGGATTGCTTCATAATAAAGCTGTAAAGCTGGATCTCATAAACTTTGAACGTCCGGAATATTATGATATCCTTACCCGTGCTTCGAGGGAAGCGCCCTGGCGTCCGAACAGTATACTTAATAACCTGGTCTCGATGTTCAGGGGTATACTATCTCTGGTCCTTATGGCAGGACTTCTTACAACTCTTAACTGGATCCTTGCTCTTCTGCTGGTTGTGGTAAATATCCCTGGTATATGGCTGAGGTTTCATTATGCAGACATTTTATATAACTTCCAGCGAAAACAAACACCCGAGGCAAGGAAAACTGCTTATTTCGACTGGCTTTTAACCGGCGATCGCCCCTCAAGGGAGATAAGGCTTTTCGGTCTGGGGAACTACTTTATTTCGCTCTTTAACAAAGCTTTTCGCAACACCAAGGAGGAAGAGGTCTCGATAGTCGGGAAACGTACACTCATTGAGATGGCATCTGATCTTTTCAAAGCTGCTGCAGTACTCATAACCCTTCTTTTCATCGCCAGGAGAACAATAGAAGGGTCCCTTACCCTTGGTCAGATGGCTATGTTCCTGCTGGCATTCAGACAGGGAATGGTTTATATCAGAGACCTTTTTGTATCGATGTCAGGTCTTTATGAGGATAGCCTTTTTATCAGCGACACCTTCGAATTTCTTAACCTTGAAGAAAAAGTGAAGGAAATACAGCCGGTTGTTGAACACCCTGAATTAAAAAATTCCATTCGTGCCGAAAATATCTCATTCACTTATCCGGGTAATCAGGTAAGCACGATTGATAATGTCTCCTTTGAGATAAAAAAAGGGGAAATAGTTGCACTTGTTGGCCCCAACGGTGCAGGTAAGAGCACTCTTGTAAGACTTCTCTGCCGTCTTTATGACCCGGATTCCGGAATAGTAAAACTTGATAGTACCGATATAAAGAATATGCATCCGGAACAGTACAGGAAATTGTTTTCAGTTGTCTTCCAGGATTTCATGCTGTATAACCTGAATGCTGGAGAGAATATCAGGCTTGGCAATGTGGAAATGGAGAATGGGAATGAAGAAATCAGGTCTGCAGCTAAAATCACCGGTATTCATGAACTTATTGTCAATCTGCCTGATGGCTATTCTACGGCCATCGGGACCCTTTTCGATGATAGCCGTGAGCTAAGCTGGGGCGAATGGCAAAAGATAGCTCTTGCCAGGGCACTTTTCAGAAATGCTCCTGTACTTATTCTTGATGAGCCTTCAAGCGCCCTTGACGCAGATACGGAATATGATATCTTCAGCCGTTTCAGGGAAATAGTCAGAGGAAAGACTTCTCTCCTGATAAGCCACAGGTTTACAAATGTCAGTCTTGCCGACAGGATAATAGTACTCAATCGGGGAACTATTGCAGAGGCCGGGACACATGAGGAGCTGATGAAGAAAAAAGGTATGTATTATACGATGTATACAAAACAGAGCGGCAGGTTTGAAAGATGAAGAATAATCTCAATATCAGGGATGAAGAGATCCTTCTTCTAGGGCTATGCCGCCTCTCTTTCAATGCTGAACTGAAGGTAATGTTAATGGCTCTGGCAGAAGGAGTTGCCGACTGGGCATATTTTTCTTCACTTGCCAATGCTCATGGAGTAGCAGCCCTGGTTTATCATAATCTTGAAAAGCTAAACTTCCTCCACCTCATACCCGGAGAAACAAAGGAATTCCTGAAAAACTCTCTTATGATGAGTCTGAGCAGAAATGCTCATAATACAGAGTCTCTCTCTGATGTTCTCGGGATCCTTAACAGAGAAAACATCAAAACAGTCCTGCTGAAGGGAATGGCACTCGAATTGTCGGTGTATGGCAATGAGGGACTGCGGCAGATGACAGATGTCGATGTACTTGTGGCCAGAGATGAATGTATGAGAGCGCGTAAAGTGCTGATATCCGGAGGATACACCTCGCTGCCTGTTAAATCTGTTTTTTATAAGATGATCATGGTTGATATCGGGAAACATCTTCCGACACTCATGAAAAATGGCTTTTCAGTTGAATTACATCATGAGTTGTTCGGAGCAGGGAAAAATATTCTGACGAAGATGCTGTTCGACAGTAGTGTTGAAACAGAGATTAAGGGAGAAAAGACTTTTATCCCGCAATCCATGATCTTTTTTCTTTATCTGGTAAAACATCTCTACCTGCATGAGATGAATAATGAATCACAGCTTCGATTATATACCGATCTTGTTGTCCTGATTGAAAAATACAGAGACGAGATACTGATTTACGACCTTCTTGATTATGCTGTGAAGGCTGACATGGCAGAGATCCTGGCCTGGCGGCTTGAGCCGCTGAGGGACCTGTGGGGAATCTCATTCCCGGACTGGATTAATGAATTTATTGATAAATGGTACAGTCCTGCCTCAATAAATAATTTCATTTACTTTCTTAAAAGCCCGAAATGCAATCCTCCTCTTAACAAGGCAAAAGTTTACAGGCATAATTTGAGAGATATACCCGGCCTTCACAGGAAGATCCTTTTTGTATTTGGAGATCTGTTCCCCACCTTTGATTTTATGAAAAGGAGGTACAGGTGTAAATCGTCGTGGAAGGCTTCTCTGTATTACCCTTTAAGATGGGGAAAACTGTGGTATCTTATCAGGCGTTAAAGCGGAAGAAAAGAAAGGGGGAAGGGGTGATGGTGAGATCGGAACGAAGTGAAGATTCCGCAAAAGCGGAAAAAGAAGAGCAATGATCAGACTCTGATAAGAAATAATATTGTCAGCACCAGAAGAATTCCTCCTTCAATCAGGAATTGAATAAAGTTAATTTTTGAAAGTTTTTTCCTGATGATAAAGACGACAATAAACAACCCTGCCAACCATACCGGCGCTATGGTAATAAACAATTTAGCCAGCGGCCACTCCGAAATGACAAATGTGAAAGCCATAAAAATACTGGCATAAAGGTATCCCACTAAAAAAAGCAAAAGAGGATGTCCTTCAGGGTAATATCCCCTGAAAAAATACCATCCGGCTACCAGGAAAAATATTGAAATCGCAAGTAAAAATCCCCCGAGAAACTGGCTTCCCGGGAAAAAATATCCAAAAAATGAGCTTATTATTCCAACTGCAGCTATAAAGGTGCATTGCAGGGATATTTTAGAGCTTTCCTTCATAAATAAAAGGTATTAATTTTTTTTACAACTAACCCACACAATGAGTTATTTATGCTTCATTTATTTAGTGAAGTACCTGTCATATTCCTCTAGCCATATCCTGAAATATCCATTATCTATCATCACTGAATCCAGAGGATTAAGTATATTTTTCATTTTGAAGTGAAAATCACCGGTAAGGTCACCGACCTGCTGACCCAATAATCTGAACTCCCCGGCTGTAGCTATATATGTTTTTGAATTTCCATTCTTCAGCTCCACGTTTAATACTGCCTGGAAAGCAGGATACGCAAAAAGTGTTTCGGAGAAAGAGCTGTCGTATGCCTGAATATACAAAGTGGTTTGTCCCAGGTTATAAACGTGCCAGTCGATACCTTTGCTTATGTCATTCACATGATCATTATAACGGATTGCATATCCCGTATATGCATATGTCTGTCCGTCGATTTCATATTCAATGAGCTGGGATTTTTCACGTTCTTTGACGCAGGACACCAGCATTAAAAACGGGCATATCAGTAGCAGATATTTTTTCATCTAACAACAGTATTAAAACTTAAAAATACTGAAATAAATTTTATACTGAATCATTTCTGATCGCTAACTGGTATTTATCCCTGATTTTTTGTTTTAAAGTCATCTGTTTCAACCACTGGAGTCAACTTACCACGGATTTACCCTGATACGCCAGCGTCGTGATATCGGGACGAAGACGCAAACCCGTGGTAGTTGATCTCTCTCTCGCTGATGAGGCTTTAGCCCCTAACCTCTTAGCACGAGAGCAGCATGATTCTTCAGTCCACTCTGTTGGCAGGTTAAATCCCCGGACTGAAGTCCGGGGTTAGTGTCAGTCCCCGGACTGAAGTCCTGGCGTAGTGCT
>CAZGKI010000035.1:11492-26696 GCA_964526345.1 uncultured Rikenellaceae bacterium | reverse complement strand
GGATACCCAAATGACAAAATCAATAAAAAGATTAAGCTATTTCAATTACATGGTTAAAATATGCGAAGGGGATAAGACAAAAAATCTACTTAAATCAATATACTTTTGCAGCGTTAAATTTTTAAAATTAGAAATTATGTTGTACACAAATTTAAAACACATCGAAACTGTGGCTGATCATCAGCGGATAATCAATGAAAACGAGAATGTGATGGTATGCTGCGGAAGAATGGGGCCTATGTGTATTCCTGTATACGGGATAATGGAGGAGCTTGAGGGCAAATACAAGCATGTCAGGTTTTTCGATATGGAGTTTGATAATCCTGAATCGCATGTTATTCGTAATGCTCCTGAATGCAGAGGTTTTATGGGCCTGCCCTTTACGATGTATTATAAGAACGGGAAGGTAGTAAAGGCCACTTCCAGCATACAGTCAATGGACCAGGTTAAAAATGTCCTTGACAAGGAATTCAGTGTTGCTGTAAATGCTTGATATTATGAATGAAGGAGTAAGTTACGATGTCATTATTCTGGGAGGAGGCCCGGCAGGGCTGACTGCAGGTATTTATCTTTCAAGGGCAAGGATGAAGACTCTGATCCTGAACGAAGGAACGGTCGGCGGACAGATGATACTTACTCATGAGATAGCCAATTATCCGGGAGTTGAAAAGATCTCAGGCTACCAGCTTTCTAACATAATGAGGAAACAGGCCAGAGATTTTGGATGTGATATCCGTTCAAATATTTCTGTTTCTGCGATAGAACTTGAAGGTGATGATAAAAGAGTAACCCTTTCTGATGGAACAACTTATTCATCGTATTCAGTAATACTTGCTCCGGGAGGAAGGCCGCGGACACTGGGTGTTGAAGGAGAAAATCTGTTTAAGGGTCGTGGAATCTCTTACTGCGCCACATGTGACGGAGATTTCTTCACAGGAAAAGAAATTGTTGTGGTGGGGGGAGGCAATTCAGCCCTGGAAGAGGCAGTATCACTCACAAAATATGCTTCAAAAGTGACAATTGTACATCAGTTTGATCAATTTCAAGCTTTCAGTCATGCTATTAATGAGGCCCGAAACAACTCTAAAATAAATTTTATAATGCAATCGGCAATAACCGGGTTTTATGGAGAGGAGAAGCTTGAAAGCATTGATATACAAAATCTTAATACAAACGAAATAAAAAAAATTAAAACAGATGGTGTCTTTATTTTTATTGGCTATGTTCCTAATACATCTTTCCTCAAAAAAGGGCCCGAACTTAATCCGCACGGTGAGATTATGGTTAACCGGCATATGGAAACAAGCATAAGAGGTGTGTTTGCCGCGGGTGATTCGAATGAGAAGAAATACCGTCAGATAACAACAGCTGTCGGCGAAGGAACAATAGCTGCCCTTGCCGCAGCAGATTATACATATATGCTTAAGAACAAATTTCAACCAGAATTAATACATTAATATTATGAGCACAACACTTATAATTACTATTGTTGTCATTTCATTTATCGGTCTTTATATTTTCATTTCTTACAGGAAATTAAAGAATACGCCTGATGTTCCTGCAAACCCTGCGATAAAGATCCTTAATGATAAGAATTTTCAGCACCAGATAAAGAATGGTACAATCCTGGTCGATTTCTGGGCTTCATGGTGCATGCCATGCAGGATGATGGCGCCTGTTCTTAACGAAGTAGCTGAGGAATTAAACTCAGGTGCATATGTCGGTAAAGTTGATATTGAACAGTACCAGTCTGTTGCAGCAAAATATAAAATAAGGAATATTCCGACAATGATACTTTTTAAAAACGGCAGAGAAGTTAACCGTTTTGTCGGCGTGAAGGATAAAAAGTTTCTTCTCAATCAGATCAACATGAGAAAATAGAAAGCATTATGGAAAACATTTCATCATATAATGAATTGAATAAAAGGCTTTTAAAGACCGGAAAGTCAGTTCTTCTGTTATATAAATCGGGAAGTGAACAGAGTCAGTGTGCTTTGAATAATATTGACCTAGCAATGAAGGAAGTTACTGCATTTCCTCTCTTTATTGCTGATGTATCCGTCGTAAGGGATATACATGAGAATTTTGGGGTGACGAGCGTTCCATCATTGCTGGTGTTTGAAGATGGCAATTTATCAGGTGTCGTTAAGGGATGCCAGGATCCGGAATTTTACAGGGCTGTTACAGAAAATGATATTTTCAGGAATAAATCCACTCAGTCAGCTGAAAAACCCGCTAAAAACGTAACAGTTTACTCTACTCCTACCTGCTCCTGGTGCAATACTCTCAAGACATGGCTCAACAAGAATAATATAAGGTTCAGGGATATTGATGTATCGGCCGACCAGAGAGCTGCTGAGGAGCTTGTAAGACGATCTGGTCAGCAGGGAGTGCCCCAGACCGATATAAACGGGAGGATAGTTGTTGGATTTGACCAGGCAAAGCTTAAGGAGCTGCTTGAAATACACTAGTTTATTAAAAATATAATAGTTTAAAATTCAGTTGAATATGAAAGAATTACAACCAGTTAATCAGCAGGTGATACTAGATATCACTGAGAATGTAACAGAAAAGAAAACCGCTTCGGGTCTGATCATCCCGGGGACAGCTGCTGAAAAGCCAAATGAAGCTCCTGTTGTTTGGACAGGACTCATTGAGAAGCCGGAAATAAAACCGGGTGATGTAGTGCTTTATAAGCCATTCAGCGGGACGGAAGTTGAATTTGGAACAAAGAAATACCTTATCCTCCCCTATGCTGATGTTTTGGCAAAAGTTGTGGAGACGGAGATGATCTGATCTTAGAATTTTTTTATTTTTATTTAGTTAGAACTGCCTTCATGAATTATCATGAGGGTAGTTTTTTTGTTACAGGACCACCGAATCTGCCATAGCCTTCATGATGTCTGATTTTAATATTTATATTTCATTGTTCTGTTATGACACTTTTTAGTAGTTTTATCCTGTTGTAAATCCTATTATCCACTATGAAGACCATTAAGTTTGCAGATGCTTTAAGATTCAAACGGCCCAACGCATTCAATGTGATGCTGAAGCCGGCAGGACCTTCATGCAATCTGAACTGTACTTATTGTTATTACCTGGAGAAGAATAAGCTGTACGGTACAGGCAATATGAATATGTCGGACCAGCTCCTTGAGGAATTTACCCGGCAATATATTGAAGCAAATGAGGTACCAGTTGTCACATTTACCTGGCAGGGAGGAGAACCGACTCTTATGGGGCTTGAATTTTTTCAGAAAGCCATTGAGTACCAGAAAAGATATTCCGGAGGCAAAAAGATTGAGAATGCTTTTCAGACAAACGGGACCAGGCTTAATGATGACTGGTGTAAGTTCTTTACTGATAATAAGATACTCGTCGGCATCTCAATAGACGGAACAGAACATAACCACGATCGTTACAGGAAGACTGCTTCAGGCGGTCCGACATTTAAGAAGGTAATGAAAGGCATCGAATTGCTTCATAAACATAAGGTGGAATTCAATACGCTGAGCGTTGTAAATGATTATAACGTTCATTATGCCTCTGAGACTTACAGGTTTCTAAAAAAGACAGGCAGCGGTTTCATGCAGTTTCTACCTGTGGTGGAACGCATCAGAAGTGATGCAGGTGATAATGATATGAAGCTTGTTGCCCCGGTTCATGGGAAGGCGGATGTTACCAGCTGGTCGGTAGGTTCCATTGATTTCGGTAAATTTCTGATTACTATTTTCGATGAATGGGTAAGAAATGATGTGGCAAAATATTTTGTCCAGATCTTTGACACAACGCTTGCCAATTATGTTGGAGAACCCCCGGGATTATGCGTATTTAACGAGACATGCGGAGATGCGCTTGTGATGGAACATAACGGTGACCTTTATTCATGCGATCACTTTGTTTATCCTGAATATTTCCTTGGCAACATTACTGAGACGCCTTTGATCGACCTTGCAAAATTGCAGTCTCAGTTCGATTTCGGGATTGATAAAAGGAACACTCTGCCCCGTTACTGCCTGCAGTGCGAGGTCAGATATGCCTGCCATGGAGAATGCCCCAAACATCGTTTCATTCTGACCCCCGACGGCAAACCAGGGTTGAACTATTTATGCGAGGGTTATAAATTATTTTTCAGGCATGTGGAACCCTGTATGGATTTTATGGCCAGGGAGTTGAAAAACAAGAGGGCTCCGGCCAATGTGATGAACTGGATAAGGAATAAAGAAAACCAGGTCGTCAAGCCTGTGATGCCTGAAAGGAATGATCCCTGTCCCTGCGGCAGCGGTAAGAAGTTCAAGAACTGCTGTATGGGAAAACCTTTATAGCAAAAAGAGACCAGGACACTGCAAATTTAAAATCGTATCAGGATCTTTCCGAAGATTTCCCTTCCCGGGCCGGGTTGATAGGAGTTTCCGTCAGGATCGGGTTCTGTGAAGGCCATATATTGCTCTCCGGTGAGATTTCTGACGGAAAACCTGCACTCACCTTGCATGCCAAAGATCTTCCAGTTGTAAGAAGCATTGAAATTGAACAGGTTAAACCCTTTCTGCCAGTTTTGGTAGATTGCCGGGTCAAGTTCTCCGTTATATGCTTTTGCATCGGTGTATATAGCCCATTTTGACTGTAGTTCAGTTCCTATAACAATAGTGAAATTTTTATTGATCGCATAATTCGCCTCGCAATAAAGCTGATGCCTGGGTGAATTTGGCAGCCATTGCTCCGCTTCAGGCGGTGTTGTAAGAACATAAGTTTCATCAGTATAAACTGGGTCAACAGTCGCTGAGGTGTATTTATAATCGGCATATGTATAGGCAATTTTCAGATTCAGATTTTTAATAAGTTCGACTGACAGAGATGTTTCTATGCCGAAGCGTCTGCTGTTACCGGCATTACCATAAAACACTTCCTGGTTACCTCTGCCACTTTGCTTGAACCGAAAAAAATCATTTTCCGTATTCATAATAAAACAGGTCAGTTCATAGTTAAGATTTTTACCTGCAAAGCTACGCATTCCCAGTTCAAAACAGTCTGAAAGAGAAGGAACAAGATGTGTATTAAATCCTGAATATCCTTCCGGGTTACTTGCAAGCTCTTCAGTTGAAGGAGGTAAAAATCCCTGGCTCCAGTTTGCAAACAGCGTGAGCGCCTCCATAAAATTATAGCTTGCTCCTGCCCTTAAAGATGTATTGGAGAAGTCTTTTGATGTCCTGGCAGAATTTGGAGGCATCATCTTGTTTGTGAGTTGATTTTTCATCTCATCGTAACGGAAATTAGCCAGAAAGGTAAATTTTCCGATATTCGCCTTGTATAATATGAAGAGACCGGCACTCTGCTGGTAAATGATCTGATTTGCCAGCAGGCTGTCTGTTTCCAGATTGGTCTCATCAATGCTTTCAATCCTTAACGGATCAGCAGCACTCTCGAGCTTATGCATAAGAGTATTTTGCCATTTTAAATCCACCCCTGCGCTTATGTTACTTTTAAGTTGTCCTGTTATGAAGTGAAGGTTATATTGAATGCTGGCACCCGGATTTGTAATGTCACGGTATTCTGCCGCCTTATTGCTTGTCTCTTTGTAATTCCAGAAATGAGAGTAAATAACAGCTTCTACATCCTGCATCTGACTGATTGTATATTTGCTTATCAGACCAGCTGTTGAGTGGTCTGTTTTCTGATACTCATTGAATGGACGGGCATCGGGATTAGCCTGCCTCAGGTTGTCAAACTGACTGATATTCAGTCCTTCCGGGTTCTGCTGGAAATAATCTGTATGTGAAAAGAGCTGGGTTACCGAAATTTTTTCAGAAAACTTAAGGATAATTTTTTCGTACAGCTTGTTGCTCCAGTATGCCTGGTGATCGCGATAGCCTTCTCCATCAGTCCTGGAGAAGCTTATCCTGTAGCTGGCTATGTCTTTCGTACCATCGAATTGCACCAATGATTTAGAAAAACCATTTGATCCGACAGACTGACTGATCTCACCTCCAAATGGTTTTGGGCCTCCATCGGCAGTAAAAACATTCAGTACACCTGCAGCGCTGCCTCCTCCATACAAACCTGCTGCAGGACCTCTAAGTACTTCAATTTTTTTTACCGTGGCCCAGTCTATATCATACAGATCGGGGGCAAAGCCGGAAGGATCATTTACCGGTATGCCGTCAATGATCACCCCTATTCCGCGTAATCCCCGCTCTGTAAGAATACCCTGACCGCGGATGGAAACATGAACCCTTTCGCCATCATGCTGATTGTCAATGCGGATACCAGGAACCAGACGTAAAGCCTCTTCTGCAGCTATACCTTTGGGTATCGAGGCAAGAATATCCTGTGTGACCAGGGAAACTGCTCCCGGATTTGTTTTTAATGTTACCGGCAACCTGTTTGCAGTAACAATGATCTCTTTCAGATTGATCGTTTTTATAGAATCAGATATCCTTGTTTGTCCTGATAAACAGTTATTTAAAAACAGAAGTAACAAAACCGTACAGAGTTTTTCCTTCATTTCACAGGTTAATTGAATAATGTATGCAATTTATATAAAATAAACCTGAGTGCAGAATGCAATTAACAATCTGCTGCTGATTACCGGAGGTACATATATCGTCACCTATTCAAAGATCAGGTAGCAAATTTTATTAATGCTTTTGAATTGCGAAGGGGATCTTCAAAGTCACGGAGATATTCCTTCCCGGGTTATAATAACCTACCTCATTTAGTGTGGAAAGATGATCCCTGTATTTTTTATCAAAAAGATTTGTAGCACTGAAGATTATAGATATCATCTGATTCCCTGTTTTAAGATCTCCTCCTGCTGACAGGTCAAAGAGTGTATAACCGGAGGTTGTTGTTTCCCCTGGTGCCGGATCCTCCTGGTTAAAAGATGTTGATGAAGTTATCATTACAAAAGGTTCATGTAAAAAAGATAATTTTCCTTTTTCAATCCTGACCTCAAAATAGAGATTATCAGCAGGAATTGAAGCATCGATTTATCATTCTTTTTTGTATCTTTTTTCATGTTTGATTCACTGATCTTATTTAATTTTCAAACTTAAGTTATTATGGGCCACTGCAAGCAATCCGTGGATTTTAACCCCATAAGGACAGGCTGTCTCACAATGGCCTTCACAATTGAAACATATACCGGCATTTGCACCCGGTAGTTCACAGTATTTTTGAATTGCATACTTCTCCCTGGACTGTGCCATAAAATAATGGTTGTAGCGCATAATTGTATTTATCGGTACTTTATAAGGACATTTACTTTCGCACAATCCGCAGGCATGTCGGCAATACAAATCTCCACATATATCTCTTAACGAATTAATTATGGATATGTTTCCTGATGTCAGACGGGTACCCGATAGGCTTACATAATCTCTCACATTATCAAATGTTCTGAATGATATAAGAACAGAACTGACAGACTGGTTATTTAAAACAAACCTGATAGCTGCTTGTCTTCTTGCAATATCATCTGACAGCTTCGATTTTTGAAGGAATGATTCAGATTGTTTTTGTTTCTCAATGATCGTATTATATGCTTTCTGCACATTATCAGGAACTTCTTTATTTTCGCTTAAAAGATTTTTAACAAGATCAATAACAGTTAAATAAGCTCCTCCAAAGGGGTCGGTTTTCATAAGCGCAGCGCCAATATTGTTCTTTGCACATTTTTTTAGAATGTTTTCCCCCATTTCCTGCTGGACATAGTTATAGACGAACAAAACCAAATCAAACCGGCCATCATCAATAGCGCCGTCTATAACTTTTTCCATATCCTCCTTAGGCTCTATACCCATATTGGAACCATGGCATGAGACACCGCAATGTTTTACCCTGCCCTCATTCTTAAGCTGTCGAAAAGCCTGGTGGAAAGCCTTATTCTTTATTTCATTCACCGACCCCGCATTCCAAAGCATTATTCCGTCAAGGTAATCCGTGTTAAGTCTTTCAAGACATTTTCGAACGCGGCTGACAATACCCTTCCTGGTGTCTTTTTCGGAAACCGGTAATTTTGTATTCAGGAACAGGGAACTTCTGTCAAAATCTTTTATAGCTCTTCCAACCATTAATTCATTATTCCCGTTTCCATAAAATTCGGCGGTATCGATGAAATTAACTCCGGCATCAATTGCTGCTTTTAAAACATTTTCATTGGTAACAGCAGCAGAACCGCACCCAACGTCAGAAACTTTGAACCCTGTCCGTCCAAGCACTCTGTATTCTTTAATTTTGGGTTCTACAGGAGTGTTGTCCGGGTAATAATTTCCTTTTGTATTATTATTGGTGACAAGACCGGCTCCAACACCAATCAGACCAATGGAAGACTTTGCCAGGAAGTCCCTGCGGTCGATTTTTTTCATTGTTACGGGTTTTAGTGATTGATAAATAAATAGTTAGCGTATCGTAAATCAAAATAAGGCGAACATATTACCTAAATTATTAATTGTTAAATATAGGATATTTTACAGGAAATGCAGGGACATTGCTTGCAACGTCCGTACCAACTCTATTGTCCAGTCATTAATCAAGTTATACAGGTAGGGTCGAACTGTAAACCTCTTCCCACAATATTAATTTATCATTTATTTGGGATGTGACACTTGCGGGATGTGGTTTACAGTGAAGTTTGGCTAAGATACGTGTGGGTTTTGGAACACGAATTTGTCAGTTTAGTACCGAGCTTAGTTATGTGTTTTTATGTTCATTTTACCCTGTCAGCCCGCATGTTTTCTTAGCTTTTATTGGCGATAGTTGTTATTGGCGTTTCTTTTTCCATTCTTCGAGTCTTAGAGTGAATTTATTTAGAACGTTGCTAGAATAGTCATCCAGGTCAAAATTCAGTTCTTTAGTAATTGGCTCAATTCTACAAATCTTTATTTTTCTTTCTTCTTGCCTCTCTATTCTTTCAATCCACCAACCTTTGAATAGCTCATAGAAATTACGTTCCTTCCATATTTCTCGATAATATGTGAAGTAATGATAAATCTCATCAGCTATTAATCCACTGACAATGCAAATTATCGGTCTTACAATTAATTCGTTTCCTATAATAGAGTCCATGCTTATTGGGTTATGGTTGACCGATATCTTCATTCCACAAGGCGGGATTCGTTTCTATAAAGTCTTGCATCATTTCAAGGCATTGAGAGTTGTTTACTATGACAACTTCAACGCCATTTTCCTTTAATAATTTCTCCGATCCCTTGAATGTTTGATTTTCTCCAATCACAACTTTTGGAATTCCATAAAGTAATATTGCTCCAGAGCACATTGGACAAGGCGACAATGTAGTATATAAGACAGATTCCCTATATACGGATACTGGTTGTCTACCTGCATTTTCTAAGGCATCCATTTCTCCATGTAGTACAACACTTTTTTGTTGAACTCGTTTGTTATGTCCTTTTCCAATAATTTGACCATCGTGAACTAAAACTGACCCTATAGGTATGCCACCTTCTTGAAGTCCTACTTTGGCTTGATTAATTGCTTCGCTGAGGAATTTATCCATATTTTTAGTTATTAGATATTCGTGGTTTTCCCAATTATCGCCAACGAATGTGTAAACGCCATAGTGGCGTTTATTTCTGACTTGTGCGTGGAGTCATTTTCGTTGTCTTCGTACATGTAGTAAATATAGAAAAATTCCAATATTTTAATCTTATAGGCAAAGGTCTTATGTGTCAAGCGGGCTTTTTATCTGATTGAAACCCTTGGTGATTAAATAGTATAAATATCAGTGGTTTTGTTGCTCTAATACATCAACAAGTGACTAGTCAGCGAAGTCCATGCAGGCAAAAAAGCATCCCGAAGAATCGGGACAAGTTGAGTTTGGCAGCAGCGTGGTCTGTCGCGGTGGCAGTTGCCAAATTCTTGCTTGTGCGTTGGGGACCAGAGCAATATGCACAATTTATCATGCACGACTCCATCCTTCGCTGAAGCTTCGGATGGCAAAGCATGGCGCACGGCTTTCTTATTTTTCTTCCTTAACATCGGGAACCGTAAACCTGAACTCCGAGCCCTTGCCTCTGTGCGAGGTGAACCAAATGTTGCCGCCGAGAAGCTGAATATAAGCTTTAGAAATAGTAAGACCGAGTCCGGAGCCTTCGAAGCTGCGTGAAGAGCTGCTCTCGGCCTGGTAAAACCGGGTGAAAATACTGTCTTTTTGCTCTTCGGAAATGCCAATGCCGGTGTCGTTTATATAAAACTCAACATTATCTTCCTTATGCTCATAACCAAGGCCAATGGAGCCCGACTCTGTAAATTTGAGAGCATTTTCAACAAGGTTTATGATTATCCGCTTCAGCTTATAGCCATCTGTAACTAACAGGGAACCTTCGCCTTCCGGGGGCAGCGCCAGCCTGAAGAGGATGCCTTTATCCCTGATCCTTTCGTTATATTCAGCATAAACACTCTGCAGAAGCTGGTTTATGTTTACATTGTATTTATTTATCTTAACTATATCGGTTTCCAGCTTTGAGAGCTCAATAATATCACTGATTATCCCAAGCAGATGATCGGTGTTCTGCGTAATTATCTCCCGATACTCCTTCTGCTGTTGAACATTACCACATTCTCCCAGGAGTGTCGAGAATCCTACTATGGCATTCAGCGGCGTTCTTATCTCATGAGAGATGTTGCGCAGGAAAGCGCTCTTTAGCCTGTCGTATTCGAATGCCTTTTCCCTGGCCATCCTTACGTTTATGGCTGAATTCTTGCTGTCGCTTATATCGTAGAATATGCCAAAGGCTCCAATCACCCTTCCGGTCTCATCATCTGTCAGCGGCAGCGAAGCATCGCGTATCCACTTCTTCTCACCACTGGGTAGCTTGAGCAATAATTCAGCCCTGTAACTTTTCAGCTCGCCGCTTATGAACTTCTGCCGTGCCTCAGGTGGATCTGAAGGTATGGCATCAGTTAAGGGCACACATTCCTCGATCATGCTATGAAACTGACTTTCAGTGAAATCTTCGGGCGCAATGCCAAGAAGATCGGTTATCCCTGACCCGATATTGAGGTAGTAACCTTCGCCAATCCGGGGCCCGAAGATCAACTGAAAAGGAACACCATCAGCATTCTCGATAGCTTGGTAAAAGAAATCGGTGGTGCTGCCCGGTTTCTCTATTTCATTGCTGCCGGCAGGCGAACAATTATCGCTATGAGGCTTGTTGACTCTCATATCATCCATCAGTTTTTTTATTTTTTTAACCAGCGGTATCAATAAAAAGATCGCGGCTTAACCAGACCCTTATTTAAGCGATCCGGTAAAGCTCACAATATCTGTTGTTTATAAATATATGGTCCCGCTTTTAAGGCAAAAACCATGGTTTAATATGAATAGGTGCCAAATTGTTACCCTCTTTTTTGATATTTTTTTAGCAGGAATGAAAAATTTCTTAATTTTGAGTGATAATGATTGCATATCGAAGAGGGTTTCAAAGTGAAAGAGTACACCGACATTGAGATCATTGAGTGCCTTCGTAACCGACAGAGCTATGTTGTGCGTTACCTGTGGGAGAGGTATATACCCATGGTCCGTCTCATGGTGTCCCACACAGGGGGAACCGTTGAGGATGCAAAGGATGTCTTCCAGGACAGCCTGATAATAATGCTGGAAAAAATTGACAGCAGAGAGTTTGCACTTACCTGCCGCTTCAAGACATACCTCTTCAGCGTATGCGAGAACCTATGGAAGACAGTTCTCCAGAAACGCCATGCTGCATCAAATTACATTAACAGGAGAATAATTGTTGAAAATGAGACAGATATCTCCGAAGCTATGGAGAGCAGGCTTTATGAAGAGATATTCACTGAGGTATTTGAAACACTCGATACTTCCAGTAAAAATATTCTGAAGCTTTTCTGGCAGGATGTTTCCCTTCAGGAGATTGCAGATAAGCTGGGATATCAATACGGATATGTGAAGAAGAAAAAATCAGAAGCCCAGGCCGAGATCACACGAAAGGTGAAGAGTCACCCGGGCTACAGGAGGATAATGAACTCGGAAATAGTGGCGAAGGGGGTAGTGTATTAAGAAGGCACAAGGCGCAAGGCGCAAGGCAAAGAAAAAGAAGGGGTGAGTGGGTGATTGGGAGATTGAGGAGAGAAACGATTAAAGATAAACGAGAAACACGGAACACGGAACAAAATGAATATAAAGAACAGAAATATCAACGGTAACAAGAGAAAGCTTCAGGAAACTGACGGGGCTGGTTCTACTGTTATTGCTGAGGATGAAGCTCTTTTCGGAACCATAAGCGATGTTATGAGGGGACACCTTGATATTGAGAATGTTAAGAATGACCCGTCGTACCTGCAGGCTGATGAGGAAGCCGGGAAGCTGGTATCAGATTTTAACTCTGAGGCATTAAAACATAGACCTTATTCGAAATTTGTTAAGGATAGTATTGAGGGAAAGAATGAGGAGCAGGATATTGACAATGAAATAACTGCAATGCAATACGAGAGTAGCAAGAATGATCTCGACAAAGTTACTGCGGAATGGGTCAGGGAATGGCATCTAAAGCGTCAGATAAGCGTGGCACCTGATGCGAAGGGACGTGAAAGGAAAGAATTTATTACCAATTCTCTTCAAAAAACAGGATCTGTTATTTCCGGAAAAGATGAATCCGTTACTCCTGAAACAGGGAAGAGAAGAATCTTTTTACGGCATGCCTTATCTGCAGCCGCTGCAGTTGTAGGAGCTCTTTTAATTGTAAAAACACTCCTCCCCTCACAGAATACCGATGCTCTTTATGCCAGGAATTTTGAGGCTCCGGCTGCCATATCGCCTGTTACCAGGGGTGATAACTCAGATGTTTCAGCCAGCTACCTCCAGGCGATTGAAAATTTTAATAACAGGAATTACCAGGCTGCTGATGCCGGTTTCTCACTGTCAATTCAACGGGACAATACGGATAATTCTTCCCTTTATTATATGGGTATCACACAGATGGAGCTTGGGGATTATGACCAGGCCGTCACCATCCTTGAAAATGTTGTCAGCCGGCAGGGTGAATATCTGAAAGAAGCTACATGGTACCTGGGGCTGGCATACCTTAAAACCGGGAATACGGAAAAAGCTTCAGGATGTTTTGAGATGCTGTCAAGTTCACCAGGGTACTATCACGACCGTGCCGGGAAGCTCCTGCGTCGTCTCAGGTAAAGGGCTGCGCTACCTGCAGCAAATAAAACCACTACTATAATAATTATCAGGCCTGTACTTTTATTGCAGGTTACTGCCTCATTATCGCCAAGCACTTCGTAAGCAGCCCAGTAGTATGGATTTGAGAATTGAGGAGTATTGTCCCGGATATATTGGATTTTGGCCAGACTCATCGATTCATCCTTGGGATATCCACGTACGAGAAAATAATAAAACCGTGAAATGATGGCGTTGCTCACTGCATCATTGACTTCCCATGAGGTTTTTACGACTGACGATGCCCCTGCCAGGATAAAACTGCGTGCGAGGCTCATCTCCCCCTCACCATGGTATAAGGTGCCAGTGCCGGAGTTACATGCGCTGAGGACCACCATTGGTGAGCTGATCCTCTCCAGTTCGATCTCATAGTTATATAACCGTCCGTCATCGGTGCTGTCGTTCTGATTATCAAACAGCAGATAAGAATATGCTGAATTGAGGGTGTCGGATATTAAATGCATGGCCAGGTGGAATATTGCGGGTTCCTGCAGCGCTTTCCTGAAATTTGTTTCGGTTGCCATGGCTCCGGTGTATTCTTTCCCGCTGAACCATTTATATATAGATGATATCTCATCTTGTGCGCCGTTGAGTACATTGTCTGCAGCTTCTCCTGAGCCGTAATTACCCACGGAATAATCAGGAGAAAATGAAAACACCTTCTCCCCTCTCTTCAGCCTGTTGTTACTTCCGAAGATCAGTGATGAAGATAATGCGGAAGAGAAATGATAATCATAGACCAGAAACTGAAGTCCCTCAAAGTCTTTCTGATCGCCCGAAGGTTTGTTTTTAATGAAGGCGTCAAAGGGTAGCCATGCGATCTCTTCGTCAGGTATTATGATGACTCTTTTGCCTTTTATGAGGTTTTCCACGGGTCCGAAGAGTGTCTCGTACATGAAGCTGAGCGCCCCGGTGTAGCTTACAAAATCAGAATGTCTTTTTAGAGCCAGTATATCGGGAGTATTATTCCTGTGGATTATTTCAGCTTTTTCGGCAAACGATGAGTCTACGCTTGAATACAGGAACTCAAGATCTTTTTTAGTCACCACGAAGATATATAACTTCCTTTTCCCGTTGGCATACTGGTTCGATATCATGTAGTCGATCACCGTCTCATCTCTCTTCAGCTTTTTACGGATGCCTGCGAGGGTCAGAGGTGCGCTCTTCAGGAGCAGGTCATGATACTGCGGGTATATGCTGTCTATCATATCCGAGACTCTTTCCCTCGACCGGTTCATCTCAAAGAGAGCATCTTTCCAGAGCGATATCTTGCTGCTGTCGGGATTTGCCAGCTGCGATTCCAGGAGGATGAGCCTGTTATATGCAGCAATGTTTTCTGCGAGGGTATTCTTTTTTTGCAGCAGTGTATCGGGTACTACCGATGAATAAAGAAGCTCATTCGCGAATATCTCATTCCTGAGCACCGAAGCTTTTGCTCTCCGGGCAATGGAATACATCTTCTCCTTCAGTGAATTATCGGCCGTAATGGCATATATGGCGTTGGCTGTCTGAATAGCTGAGAGCCATGTATCTTTCTCATTTTCTGCAAGATAGATCCGACTCTCTTCGGTGAGGTAGTTATTCCTTATACGGTCGATGACCTCAAGAGCAAGCTCAATTGTAGCAAGGCTTGAAGATAATGTT
This sequence comes from uncultured Rikenellaceae bacterium, assembly GCA_964526345.1. GTDB lineage: Bacteria > Bacteroidota > Bacteroidia > Bacteroidales > VadinHA17 > LD21. Next base: position 11,848 of record CAZGKI010000035.1, on the reverse strand, counting down.
CTAAGTTTCGTATCCATGTTATCCTTGTCGTTTGAAAGCAACTCCAGTCCTTTTGCCTTGCTCTTCAGGTTATCGAGAAGACGTATATCGAAGAGGGATGAATCGATGGCAGGGTTTGAGAAGAGGCTTGTATCGTTGAAATTATTTACTATCGAGATGATAGATCTCTGGTAATATTTTAGTGCTGTATTGTATTCAGACTGGTTTTTATAATAATCGCCGATCAGCTTGTATGAATACGAGGTTAGAGAATTTTTTTCGCCATAGTTTTTCCGGCATATTGATAAGGCATTCTTCAGAGTCTCAAGAGACTCATCATATCTCCCGGAAGTATAGAGGAACTGGCTGTATTCAAA
>CAZGKI010000035.1:10161-11392 GCA_964526345.1 uncultured Rikenellaceae bacterium | reverse complement strand
AAATATTCAATTGCAGTATTATAGTTCTTCTGGTAACCATAAATTATTGCTTCGTTGATATATAAATCACTCAAATGAGCGGATGTATCAGTTATATTTCTAATTGAAGTCTCAGCCAGATCGTAATATTTTAATGCATCAGCATATCTTCCTAAAAAGGAGCTTGTTATACCAAGACTATTATATAAAAATACCTTGTAATCGAATGAAATTTTGTATTTATTATCAAGAATCGACAAAAGGCATTTCTGAGCATTTATTATATCCCCGTTTTCATAAAATGTCAGGAATTGTCCGGTAATTCTATTAATATCATTTTCCTGCGCACCCAGGAAATTCTCAAAGGAGTATGACAGTATAATCACTAAAAACAAGATAACCCGTTTCAATTTATTGTTTATAATATATCCAAGCCAAAGTAAATGAATTTCAGTAAAATTTAAATCTATTTTATTAGTAATACCGGCAATTACACAATAAAATCAGAAGAGCATTTCATGGATACTGAAATGCTCTTTAATGCTATTGATTTATAAAGATCCCGGTTATGGACTAAGATCCATAATCATATCATTATCAATAACCCCGGACTTAAGTCCGGGGTTATTGAACAAACTGCAGGTTCGGGCTTTAGCCCTTAATTCATGACTCCCGATACACAGATAACAAATTAATTTTCCGGAGGAGGAGGTGGAATTAGAATTGGCTCACTGCCGTTTCCATCAGCTCCGCCACCCCTGATACACATTAAAGCATTAGGGTCGAGTATTTCAGTTTCTGAAAATTTAGAAATTATCTCATCGAAATTTCTGTCTGATTTTTTGTCTGGTCTTTTCATGATCATCTGTTTTTAGTTTAATTTATGTGGTTTTATAGGAATATACCCTGAATTGTTACCCTGAAAAAAGTAAAAAAGGCAGAAGAAAAGCAAGAAATGTATAAATAATACTCAGGAAATCAGTAATATACGATGTTAATAAAATTTTTAAAAGATTACCGGTATCCTGTTAATAATGGACATAAATCAGGATTGATTTTAAAAAAAAGTAAAAAATCCGGGTAACAATTTAAGGGGTAATCCAATTAAACCATGATTTAAGATCAGAAATGAAATGAGACAGGATCTTAAATAACATAAAGGGAGATGACATTTCTTAAAATTATAAACCACTAAGATGGAAGCAATGTATTTTATCGGTACAAGACCACAGGCAAACGGATTTCATTTTGT
>CAZGKI010000035.1:0-10151 GCA_964526345.1 uncultured Rikenellaceae bacterium | reverse complement strand
CGGAAGATTGTCCGTTTCTGCCATCACCGGGAAAAAGGATTTTTCTGGGATCATTCTCCTCTCCTGATAAGGCTCTGGAAGAGGGGAAAAGACATTTTCCAACTGCATGTGGTTGTCTTTTCTGTCTGAAGGAGAAATATAAACAGGTTATCTCTCACGTCAATGAGAATCATAGTGAGTTGCCGGTATTCATTAAAAACATACCAGTTTTGGTCAGCGCGGGGAATGCTTATGTTTGCGGGGTTAATTAAAGGCGTAATGGCACAAAGGCGTAATGGCGCAAAGGCGCAATGGCTCAACGGCGCAACGGTGCAACGGCGAAGAAATATATTATGTACGAAATACGATGTGACGGCAAGTTGAGGCGCAGCCGAAATTCCGGGAGCAACGCGAATCGGAAACTATAAATTCCCAGTACAAAATTTCAGTAACTAATTCGGGAGAAAACTTTTAGCCAGTTCTTCGCTGTCGCCGTATTCTTTCATTATGGCGTCAAACCGTTTATGTTGATCCTTTCTGACATTAGCATATGAGCGGTCATGGCTGGTGAGTGGGCACAAGAGGTTGCAGCAGCCGATAATCCAATAATAGCCGGAAGTTTGAGATCTTTTTGCATAGCCCAGATTATTTATTACAAAAGTGAAGGTAAAAAAATATAGGACTTTTATGTAACCATTTTTACCTTTACAAGTAATCAGTATAGAAACCGACAAATCAAGTGGAGAATAAGTCCGACGAAATATTAATGCAAAGCATAAGGGATGGCAACCTTGCTGAGATGGCCATCTTGTTTGAAAGATATCATTTAAAGCTTTTTAATTTTTTTCTCAGGATGGGTCTTGAAAATGAAATAAGCCAGGATCTTACTCAAAACCTGTTTTACAGGATGATTAAATACAGGAGCAGCTATAAGAGTGGAAACAGTGTCAGGACATGGATGTATCAGATTGCGAGAAATCTTCATGCAGATTACTGCAAGGTGCAGAAAAGATCAAACGATCTTTTCATAATTACTGAGACAATTCCTGCGGAGGTTAATAATGAAGACGAAACATATCACGAGGATGATTATCAGAGACTTGAGTATGCTTTGACTGTTCTCAGTGATACGCAGAGGGAGTTAATAGTGATGAGCAGGTTTCAGGGACTGAAATACGATGAGATATCTGTAATTGTCAACCAGTCGGTGCCTGCGATCAAAGTGGCTATGCACAGAGCCATAAAACAATTAAAGTGTATTTATTTTGAACAAGTTTAATAACGCAAAATATGAAATGTGAGGATTTTGAAGCGAAGTTGCTCGATTACATTGATGGTTCATTGAGTGAGACAGAAAAACAGGAGATTGAGAATCACCTCGAAAGATGTGAAAAATGTCTCGATGAGCTGATGCACAGCCAGCAGGTCCTGCAACTTTTTGAAAAGGGAGAGACAGTAAAACCTGATGATACATTGCGTATTAATTTCTATCACATGCTTCACAATGAGATTAAGAAAAGCAAAGCCGGCACTTCAGAGTTATTAAACAAACCTGCCGAACCATGGCATAACAGGTTGATTTTTAAAATAGCAGCAGGTATTGCCATTCTGATATGCGGAACATTTGCCGGACTTATTATTAATTCCCGTATCATTAACTCTTACCAGGCCCGGGAATTAAGTGAATTGCAATCTGAAGTATCAACGCTTAAGAAGACTGCAATGTATGCAATGCTTAAGAACGAATCGTCGAGCAATCGTATTCAGGCAGTGAGCTATGCCGACGAGTTTGAGAAGCCTGATGATAATATCATTAATGCCCTTGTCGCAACACTCAATAATGATAAGAATGTAAATGTTAGGATGGCAGCAGCTTACGCACTGTCAAAATTTATCGGGCAGCAGTCGGTCAGTGATTCTCTGGTGAGATCCCTTTCCCTGCAGAGTGATCCTATCGTGCAAATCACCCTTATAAATATCCTTGTGGAACATAAGGAAAAAACAGCATTAAAACCTATTGAGAGTTTAATTAATAATAAGAGTACGCTCAGCGAAGTGAAAACAGTTGCTGAAAATGGTTTACAAAAATTACAAAAGCTTTAAGAATAAAGGTTGAATTCAATCCATAATAGCTTGTGCAAATACCGGGTTTGCCTGGCACAGTTTAATAATTAAAAAAAAATGTCATGAAAACAATGAAAATCAGCTTGATAACTCTACTACTGTTTTTAACAGCCAGTCATTTAAAAGCACAGGAGTACAAGATCAGTGTGCAGAATTCAAAAGATGGCAGGCTGGTATTAAAAGACTTCAGCGGTGACCTTCCGCTTGAGGGGTATAGTGGAAATGAAATAATTTTCACCTCTTCTTCTGATAAGCTGACACCACCCGATAAAGCTAAAGGCCTGAAACCAATCTATCCCGGCGGGACAGATAACTCCGGTATGGGACTTGCCGTGGAAAAAGATGGTAATCAGGTTTCTGTTATCTGCCTTCTTCCATTTACCAGAAAGGGAGATTATAAGATTAAAGTGCCTGATAACTTTGTCCTTGATATAGAAAGCGGTTGCGAAAGATCCAGCAACATATCTGTTGTCAATATGAAAAATGAAATTGATATTAAAAGCTGTCACAACATTGAAATGAAAAATGTATCCGGACCCCTGGTATTATCCACAATAGCAGGGAATATAGATATCGTATGCAGCAATCTGTCAGCGGACAGGCCATTTTCAATTAATTCTGTAAGCGGAGATGTTGATGTGACCATTCCTGTAAAAACAGTTGCCACCATTGAGTTGCAGACCGTAAACGGCGGATTCTATTCCGATTTTGATATCTCTGAAACACAAAAAGACATGAAAAGAGTCGGAGGAAACCATCTGACATTTCCACTTAATGGTGGTGGTTTTAAATTCAATATTGTCACTGTCACTGGAAATATTTACCTTAGGAAGGGAATCTGATTCCCTCCCTCTCTTTTAACCAGAATATTTTATCACAATGAAAACTTTAGCTATAATTATTATAGTCTGGCTTGGCTTTAGCACAACTCAGGCGCAGCAGAAAATTGAGAAGCACCTTGTCTTTTCAGGAAAGGAAGATATAATTCTTAAAATTCAGATTGCCGATTCTATCAGACTTCAGACCTGGGATAAGAACGAAGTCTTTGTGACAGCATCGGTAAACATCAATGAAAATGAGGATAACGATGCCTATATAACATCATTTGATGATATAGGAAACACGATCGTCGTAAGTGCAAAATTCAGGGATAACTATTTTAAAGGGAAAAATAATTGCTGCATTAAATCGGATATATACTGGCATGTGTTTGTCCCGGAAAAGGCCGTATTTTCAATTGAGACAATAAATGCCGATATAATTATTACAGGAGAGACTGAGAAGATGACTGTTAAAACAATAAGCGGCTACATCGACCTCTCTTTTCCCAGGAACAGACCTGCGAATCTTGAATTTTCAACCATATCGGGAACAGTATATACTAACCACGATCTGGTTCCGGAAAGGATAAGCCGGGAAGTTCCGACAATGATCAGGGAAAAAATGAACAACGGGGGATCTTTAGTCAGGTTGGAGACAATCAGCGGCGATATCTTTTTCAGAAGATCAAACTGAAGTAAAAAGGGTGATTCTGATGCATCTTTATTAATATTCTTACGTCTTTATAATAATTTTTGATATAATTGTAGCAGAACTGATCTTTAAACTAACCTTTTATGAAGAAAATCCTCATGTTATCCGCTTTCCTTTTTTTTATATTTACAAACTCATTTTCACAAAACGGCGATCGTAAAACTTATCAGACTAAATTTACTGCAACTGCACCTGCGATTGATGGGCTGATGAATGATGAATGCTGGAACAGTGTTGAATGGGGAGGTGGTTTTATACAGATGCAGCCGGTTGAGAATAAGCCTCCTTCGCAGGAGACTGAATTTAAGATATTGTACGACGACAATAATCTTTATGTGTTCATCAGAGCCTTTGATACTGAGCCTGACAAGATAAGCAGGATCATGACCCGAAGGGATAATTTTGATGGTGATATGGTTGAGATCAATCTCGACAGCTATTATGACCAGCAGACAGCATTTTCCTTTACAGCCATGGCTTCTGGCGCCAAGGGTGATGAAGCGATAACTCAGGATGGCAATAACTGGGACGACAGCTGGAATCCCATATGGTATCTGGCTACATCTATCGACGATAAAGGGTGGTGTGCAGAGATGAGGATACCTCTCAGCCAGCTTCGGTTCGGTAAGAAAGATGTCCAGGTATGGGGAATGCAGCTGATGCGTCATATTTATCGTCTCGAAGAGCGCTCGAGATGGCAATTCATTCCAAAAGGATCGCCCGGGATGGTTCACCTTTTCGGAGAGCTGCATGGCATCAAAGATATAAAACCGAAATTCAGAGCTGAGCTTCTCCCCTATGCAGTAGGAAAACTGGAACGCTTTAAGAAAGAGGAAGGTAATCCATTCCTCGATGGTAAATCGGGAAGTATTTCCGGAGGACTGGACGGGAAGATAGGACTTACCAACGACCTCACTCTCGACTTTTCTGTTAATCCCGACTTCGGTCAGGTTGAAGCAGATCCTTCTGAAGTTAACCTTACAGCTTTCGAGACCTATTTTTCTGAACGGCGTCCTCTGTTCATAGAGGGCAAGAATATTTACCAGTTCCGTCCAAACCAGACAATCGTCATTAACAATATGAGCGCCGACAACCTTTTCTATTCCAGGCGTATAGGCAGATATCCGCATAATTATCCTTCACTTCAGGGAAATGAATATGCCGATGTTCCTGAATCAACTACAATACTGGCAGCAGCAAAGGTATCGGGGAAGACAAGAAAAGGGCTGGAGATAGGTGTACTGGAGAGCCTGACCAACAAAGAAGAGGCAACAATTGATAACGAAGGTGTTCGCAGGAAAGAGATTGTTGAGCCTATGACCAACTATTTTGTGGGGAGATTAAAGCAGGATTTCAATAAAGGCAAAACAGTTATAGGTGGTATCTTTACAGCAGTGAACAGAGATATTACTAATCCTGCGCTCAACTACCTGCCTGTTTCTGCTTATACCGGAGGACTTGATTTCAGGCAAAGCTGGAAGGAACGAACCTGGTACCTTGAAGGAAATGCCGAGTTCAGCAACGTAAACGGAAAAGAAGAAGCGATGATATATCTGCAGCGGTCTTCGGCAAGGTATTACCAGCGGCCCGATGCCGGTTACTTATCAGTTGATTCATCAAGAACCTCCTTATCAGGATATGGAGGTACGATAAAGTTAGGAAGAGGCAGCCAGAAGAAACTTCAGTTTGAGACAAGTTTTACTGTTCGCTCACCAGGCCTTGAGTTTAATGACATTGGCTATATGAGATATTCTGATATTATTCATCATGGTACCTGGGTAGCATATTATATCAGGAATCCCTTTGCTATCTTCAATAACTTCTACCTTAATACAAATTACTGGATGTACTGGGATTTTTCAGGGAAACTATTGTCGGTGTTTACAAATATGAACTTCAATTCGCAGTTTAAGAACCGCTGGCATATAAATGGTTCATTTACCAGGGAGGGCGAAAACACTTCAAATACACTTTTACGTGGAGGACCTTCAATGCTTTATCCCGGTAATTTTGAGTTGAACATGAATCTGAGTACAGACCAGTCAAAAAAAATAATGTTCTATACCGGATTGTATCAGGACTACGGAGATGCCAGATCTTCCCGGTATTACAGTTACTGGCTTGGCGGAGAAATAAAACCTTTGAATACTTTGTCCGTGTCGTTTGAATCCGAGTACAGCATTCAGAATAAAACTTTGCAGTATATAAGCAGAACAACTTATAATAATGCTGAAAGATACCTGTTCGGCGAACTTGACCAGAAAACCCTCGGATTGACTTTCAGGATAAATTATACTATAAATCCGGAACTTTCAATAGAATATTATGGTCAGCCCTTTATTTCGGCAGGCAGGTACAGCAATTTCAAGAGAATAACCGATACTCATGCCGAAAAATTTGTTGACAGGTATCATATTTTTTCAGGAAGTGAGATCAGTTTTGATGATACAAATGGTATTTACAATATTGATGAGAACACAGATGGGAATAGTGACTATTCTTTTGGTAATCCGAATTTCAATTTCCAGCAGTTCCGTTCCAACCTGGTTGTGAGATGGGAGTATTTGCCCGGATCAACTCTTTACCTGGTGTGGTCGCAGGGCAGAACTAACTCGACATCAGAGGGTTTATTCTCATTTGGAAATAATATGAAAGACCTGTTTGATATTATGCCGCATAATGTTTTTCTGATCAAGTTATCGTACTGGTTCTCTCTGTAGAGTACCCTGTTTAGCTATTGAACCGGGTTTTCTCCTGTTTGCACCCGGAGAATGGGTAATATCATCACCGAGATCTTTCCTGGCCTCTTCAGCAATGATCAGAAGCTCTTTTACCACTTCAGGGTTATATTCAATAACATTATATCTCTCCCCGGGATCTCTTCTCAGGTCGTAAAGCTCATTCTCTTTTATTTCTACATTTACTGTTTTTCCGGGCCAGCCATCTTTACCCGGAGGAACTCCAACATAAGAAATCCCTCTGTGCGGCAGGATAAGCTTCCAGTAATCTTTCTGAACTCCCTCCAGGCTGTTTTGCTGGTAATAATATAATAATGTATGTCGTGGGTTCGCATTTTTATCGCCAAGCATAAGCGAAAGAATGCTGATTCCATCGATTTTCCTTTCAGGCAGAGCTGCTCCTGTTATCTCTGAAAGTGTCGGCAGTATATCTATTGAGCATGCAAGGCTATTACATATCTCTCCGGCAGGTATCACTCCGGGCCATTTCATAATACATGGAACACGCTGGCCTCCTTCCCAGCTGGTCTGTTTTCCTTCCCGCAATCCGCCTGCCGATCCGGCATGATTCCCAAAATTAAGCCAGGGCCCGTTGTCGCTTGTAAAAATTACCAGTGTGTTTTTTTCGAGCCCGTTCTTCTGAAGTGCTTTTATCACCTCTCCAATAGACCAGTCGACCTCCATCATAACATCGCCAAACATACCCTGCTTGCTTTTTCCTCTGAACCTGGCAGATACTCCCAGCGGAATATGTACCATGGAGTGAGGCAGATATAAAAAGAAAGGTTCGTTCTTATGTTTCTCAATGAACCTTATCGCATGTTCAGTATAATCTGTTGTTAGCTTATCCTGGTCGGCAAGTGTTCTGACCTCTCCCACCTTTTCATTTCCTTCGATCAAAGGCAGCTGGGGATACCTCATTTTAACGCTTGTAGTATCTTTAAGCCTCATCGGGATGCCGTCAAAGTCGACGGGCCACATATCGTTTGAATATGGCAATCCGTAATATTCGTCAAATCCATTCTGGAGAGGAAGGAATTCTTTCAGGTGTCCCAGGTGCCACTTTCCTACTATCCCGGTATAATAACCTTTTGATTTTAGCATTTCTGCGATGGTCGTCTCATCAGGGTTGATGCCTACAGTTGCCCAGGGCATGAGGGCTCCTGATATACCCACCCTGTTCGGGTAGCAGCCGGTCATCAATCCTGCCCGTGAGGCGCTGCTCACAGCCTGAGGACAGTAGTACCATGTGAACTGCATGCCCTGGTCTGCAAGCCTGTTAAGGTTTGGAGTATCGTATTGATTCTGGCCTGTTCGGCCGATATCTCCGTAACCCATATCGTCCATCAGGATGAGCACAATATTGGGAGTACACTGTTTGAACAGGGCCGGTTTCTGTGCCGTTGCCTGGAACGAAACAATTGATGCTGCTCCAAGGCTGAGTGCTGATTTGAGGTTTATCATAATATTGGTTATTTGGTTACGTAGAGTGCGTCTTTGAGGTTCTCTGAGTAATTATTTTGTTTTTAATTCATAGCTGAATGAGAATACTTCAGTTGATGTATGTGCCTGTTTCGCGGAAAAAGCAGCATGGGCTTCAGGTTGTGGCTTTTAATCATGATTAATGGTTCGTTCCAGGTTTTATATAGTGGTTCTTCTGCCTTAAAAATAGAACAATTTATTTAAAAAACGAAAAGACGTTGCAAGCAACGTCCCTTCAGAAAAACAAATTTATTATTGATGTTATTTATAGGAATCTACATGAACATTTTTAACCGCTCTTCCTGACGGGTCTATCATGTTTTTAAATGAGGCATCCCATGCCAGAGCTTCAGCAGTACTGCACGCAACTGATGGAACAGAAGGTACACAAGAGGCAGCCGAATCGGAAGGAAAATGTTCTGTAAAGATAGACCTGTAGAAGTATTCTTCTTTTGACATTGGAGGATTGATCGGGAACCTGTATTTAGCATTCGTAAGTTGCTCATCGGATATCTCTTTGGATGTCAGTGCTTTAAGTGTATCTATCCAGTTATAACCCACACCATCGGAAAACTGCTCTTTCTGTCTCCATGCGATGCTTGAAGGTAAATAATCTTCAAATGCCTTTCTCAGTACCCATTTCTCCATTCGTTCTTTTGTTATCATTTTATCTCCGGGATTCAGGCGCATAGCGACATCCATGAAATCCTTGTCGAGGAATGGAACCCGGCCTTCCACGCCCCATGCTGCAAGCGATTTGTTTGCTCTAAGGCAGTCATAGAGATGAAGCTTGCTCAGCTTCCTGACAGTTTCTTCATGAAAAGCCCTGGCGTCGGGTGCTTTATGAAAATAGAGATATCCGCCGAATATTTCATCGGCGCCTTCACCGGAAAGGACCATCTTCACTCCCATTGATTTGATCACTCTGGCCAGCAGATACATGGGGGTAGATGCCCTTATTGTCGTAACATCGTATGTTTCAATATGATAGATTACATCACGAATTGCATCAAGTCCTTCCTGCACCGTAAAGTTGATCTCATGATGTATTGTACCTATATGTGCCGCAACTTTTTTTGCCGATGCCAGGTCGGGTGATCCTTCCAGTCCAACAGCAAATGAATGCAGCTGTGGCCACCATGCTTCACTCACATCCTGAGTTTCTATCCTTTTCGGGGCAAATTTCTTAGCTACGGCAGATACTATTGACGAATCGAGTCCTCCCGATAACAGAACACCATATGGCACATCCGACATAAGCTGCCTGTGTACTGAAGCTTCAAGGGCAGCTCTCAGGTCACTTATAGAAGTCTGATTCTTTTCAATAGCTTCATATTCCATCCAGTCGCGCTGATACCATCTCTTCATAGTTCCTTCAGCGCTGTAGAGGTAATGACCCGGAGGAAATTCCTCTATCTTGTTACATACACCCTCAAGTGCTTTCAGCTCGGAAGCAACAAAGAAGTTGCCAAACTGGTCCCATCCGATGTACAATGGTACGATCCCGATATGGTCGCGTGCAATGAGGTAACAGTCCTTCTCCTTATCATACAGGGCGAATGCAAAGATGCCATTCATCTCTTCGAGAAAGACAGGTCCTTTATCCCTGTATAGCGGCAGGATGACCTCGCAGTCGGAATGAGTAAGAAATTCGTAAGAATCTTTATACTTTTTTCTTATTTCCTGGTGATTATATATCTCGCCGTTGACGGCCAGAATAAGATTGCAATCTTTGCTGTAAAGAGGTTGTTTTCCCGACTGAGGATCAACGATTGACAATCGTTCATGGGCAAGTATCGCTTTTTCGCAATAAAATATTCCAGACCAGTCAGGACCACGATGCCTAAGTTTCTTGGACATCTTGAGGACACTGGTCCTCAGTTCCATGTGATTGACTTTCAGATCAAATACACCTACTATTCCACACATAAAGTCTCAGTTTTAGCATAATGAATTCGTACATTTTAAGTTTTTCTGTCTGCAAAACTAATAATAGTTTTATAATTACAAACAATAAAATGAAATAAATATTATTATAAATGTATAATATTATAAGTAAATATAGAATATAACTTAATAATATTAATGCATATATTAAAATATATTAAATATATTAATATGACAAAAATCATATTTTCTGTTACTGATTAGCATCAAAACTAAGATAAGAGAATTGCCTATGGCGACATACAGGAGATGTTATAAAGATTTGATTATCGATAGTAAATCTTCTTAGGATATATTAAGCCCCTTCAGGGCTTGCCAATATAGAGTCGTTCTACCCCCGGCTGGCGC
>CAZGKI010000034.1:0-26855 GCA_964526345.1 uncultured Rikenellaceae bacterium | reverse complement strand
GTACCTTTAATTATACGGTAACCCTTACCGGCGGCTGCGGCTTGATAACAGCCAACGGGACCATCACAGTAACACCGGATAATACCATCTCACTTACCTCAGCAGCAGGCACCGATAACCAGACGGTATGTATCAACAGTCCAATAACGAATATCACCTATGCTACCACGGGAGCCGCAGGAGCTACCTTCACAGGACTTCCTGCAGGTGTAGTCGGAGGCTGGGCAGCCAATGTTGTAACCATCAGCGGCACACCTACAGCTTCGGGTACCTTTAATTATACGGTAACACTTACCGGTGGCTGCGGCACAGTATCCTCGAATGGCACTATTACTGTGGGAGCAGCAATTACTGCTTCGACTGTTGTCACAAATGTACTATGCTTCGGAGGAAACACCGGTGCTATTGATCTTACGGTTACAGGTGGTACAGGGCCGTTTACATTCCTATGGAGTAATGGTGCCACGACAGAAGATATTAGTGGTCTTACTGCTGGATTATATACTGTAGCTATAACGGGTTCAGTATGTACAGGAAATGCATCAGGTAATGTTTCACAGCCTGCTTCGGCAGTATCCGGAAGTATTACCTCACAAACAAATGTATTATGTTTCGGAGATAATACTGGAAGTATAACCATTTCAGGATCAGGCGGAACAGCTCCTTATACTTATAGAATTGAAGCAGGTGCTTACCAGGGTTCCGGAACTTTCAATACACTTTCTGCCGGAACATATACCATAACAGTGCGTGATGCAAATCTGTGTACAGGTACACTTCCTGTTACAATAACTGAACCTGCTGCACTTACAGCAGCTGTTTCTTCACAGACAAATGTAGCCTGTTTCGGAGCATCTACCGGAAGTGTGACCATACTGGCAGGAGGAGGAGTAGGTCCTTATGAATATAGTATTAATGCAGGGCCATACCAGTTATCTAATACTTTCAGTGGTCTTGTCGCAGCAACATATAATATATCAATTCGCGATAACAACATGTGTACGACCGGATTTTCTGTCGTGATAACGCAACCAGGGTCTGCTCTTTCAGGATTTATTACTGCGCAGACAAATGCAGCATGCTTTGGTGATGCCAATGGAAGTGTAACCGTTGCAGGAGCGGGAGGTACAGCGCCTTACGAGTATAACATAGATGGAGGTTCATTCCAGTTATCCGGTACTTTTAGCGGCCTGCCTGCGGGACCACATACAGTCATAATCCGGGATGCCAATCTGTGTACTTATAATGTGAATGTAATAATTACTGAACCTGCGCCCCTCACTGGAGCTATTATATCTCAGACTAATGTTCTTTGTTTTGGAGGATCCACAGGAAGCATAATCATTTCAGGTGCAGGTGGTACCTCTCCATATCAGTACAGTCTTGATGGTGGTGCTTACCAGGCTTCTGCTACATTCAACGGATTAACAGCAGGACCTCACACAATTATAGTCCGTGATATTAAGCTGTGTACATCACCTGTTAATTTCACAATAACCCAGCCACCCTTATTAACAGTTTCAACTACACAGGTTAATGTTGCCTGTTTTGGAGGCGCAACAGGATCAGCCACCGCTATACCAGCAGGAGGTACAGGTCCATATACATATTCCTGGGGTACTGTGCCTGTTCAGACAAACGCTACTGCAACAGGACTTACAGCCGGAACATATAATGTAACTGTTACTGATGCCAATAGCTGTACAACAAATGCCAGTGTTACGATTACCCAGCCTGCAGCACTACTTAGCGGCAGTACAATTGTTACAAATGTCGCATGCTTCGGCGGAACAACCGGTGCAGTAAACCTGACTGTATCAGGAGGAACTTTACCTTATACTTTCCTCTGGAGTAATGGAGCCACAACAGAAGATCTCATCAATGTTACAGCAGGCATTTATAACGTTACTATTACAGATGCCAATAGTTGTACTGCGGTAGCTTCAGGAACAGTTACTCAACCAGCTGCTGCCTTAAGTGGAAGTACCGTTGTTACAAATGTTGCCTGCTTTGGTAGTGCAACAGGAGCAGTAAACCTTACAGTATCAGGTGGAACAGCTCCTTACACCTTCCTTTGGAGTAATGGAGCCACAACAGAAGATCTTACTAATGTTGTAGCCGGCATTTATAATGTAACTATTACAGATGCAAACAGTTGTACTGCATTAGCTTCAGGAACAGTAACCCAGCCGGCTGCTGCTCTAAGTGGAAGTACTGTTGTGACAAACGTAGCCTGCTTTGGAGGAACTACTGGAGCAGTTAACCTTACAGTCTCAGGTGGAACGGCACCTTATACTTTCCTATGGAACAATGGAGCCATTACAGAAGATATTATCAATGTTGCAGCTGGTATATATACGGTAACTATTACCGACGCAAACAGCTGCACTGCAATAGCTTCAGGAACAGTAACACAGCCTGTTGCCAGTTTGAGTGGAAGCACAGTTGTGACTAATGTGGCCTGTTTTGGAGGAACAACAGGTGCTGTCGATCTTACAGTAACAGGTGGCACAATGCCTTATACTTTCCTGTGGAGCAATGGTGCAATAACAGAAGATCTTTCAAATGTTGTGGCAGGAACATATAATGTTACTATCACCGATGCTAATAGCTGTACGGCAATAGCCTCAGGAACTATAACTGAACCGCCTGTTCTGACAGGCAGCATCAGTGCACAGACAAATGTCCTTTGTTTTGGTAATAATACCGGTAGTGTGACAGTTGACGGAGCCGGAGGAACTCCCGGATATATGTACAGAATTGGTGCAGGAGCTTATCAGCCTTCGGGTACATTCAATAGTTTAACCGCAGGTACATATAATATTACTGTGAGAGACATAAATATGTGTACAGTAATAGTACCTGTTACCATAATCCAACCAGCAGCTGCCCTGAATGCAAGTGTTGATTCTCAGACAAATGTTGCCTGTTTCGGCGACGCAACAGGAAGTGTAACTGTTGTTGCTGCCGGCGGTACATCTCCGTATGAATATAATATTGATGGAGGTACATACCAGCCATCTGCCACTTTTAACAGCCTGCTTGCCGGAGTTCATAATATAATTGTAAGGGATGCAAATATGTGTGTATTCAACCTTCCGATTAATATTACACAGCCTTTATCAGCATTAAGCGGAAGCATAATTTCTCAGACCAATGTTCAGTGTTTTGGCGAATCCTCAGGTAGTGTTGCAGTTGCAGGATCAGGAGGAACAGCTCCTTACCAGTATTCTCTGGATGCGGGTGCATACCAGCCGCTTGGTACATTTAATGGTCTGAATGCAGGAGCGCATACAGTAACTATCATGGATGCAAACTCTTGCATATATAATATTAATGTTATTATAACCCAGCCGGGAGCAGCACTGACAGTTAATACCACTAAAGTTGATGTCCTTTGTTTTGGTGCTTTAACAGGATCGGCCACTGCAATACCAGCAGGCGGGACAGCACCATATACCTATTCATGGAACACTGTACCTGTGCAGACCACGGCCACAGCCACAGGACTTGCAGCAGGGCCATATACAGTTACGGTCACTGATGCCAACAGCTGTGTTGCTACTGCGAATGTCACTATCAACCAGCCGGCAGCAGCGCTAACAGTAAGCACAACACAGATCGACGTTTCCTGCTACGGCGGATCGACAGGATCGGCCACGGCAATACCAGCAGGCGGCACAGGACCATATACTTATTCGTGGAACACTGTGCCCGTACAGACCACGGCTACGGCCACAGGTCTGTCAGCAGGACCATATACAGTTACTGTTACTGATGCCAACAGTTGTGTTACGACTGCGAATGTCACTATCAACCAGCCGGCAGCCGCCTTAACAATAGCTACTACACAGGTCGATGTATCCTGTTTTGGAGAATCAACAGGATCAGCTACATCAATACCAGCAGGCGGGACAGCACCATATACCTATTCATGGAACACTGTACCTGTGCAGACCACGGCCACAGCCACAGGACTTGCAGCAGGGCCATATACAGTTACGGTCACTGATGCCAACAGTTGTGTTGCAACTGCCAATGTGACTATATTTGAACCAGCTGCCCTCATTGGATCGACAGTTGTAACCAATGTCCTTTGCTTTGGTGATATAAACGGAGGAGTTGATCTGACTGTTACAGGAGGAACAGCACCTTATACATATCTTTGGAGCAATGGAGCAACTACAGAAGACCTGGTTAATGTGGCTGCAGGAACATATAATGTTACTATAACTGATGCCAACGGTTGTACTGCATTGGCATCTGGTACAGTTACAGGGCCAGCAGCAGCGCTCAGCGGCAATACTGTAGTTACAAATGTGCTCTGCTTTGGAAATGCAACAGGAGGAGTTGATCTGACGGTTACAGGAGGAACAGCACCTTATACTTATCTCTGGAGCAATGGAGCCACAACTGAAGATCTGACAAATGTTGTTGCCGGAACTTATGACGTAATTATAACTGATGCCAATGGCTGTACTGCAACAGCTTCAGGTACAGTTACAGAACCTGCTGCTATACTTAGCGGAAGCACTGTTGTTTCTGATGTGCTTTGTTCGGGTGATGCAACTGGAGGAATTGATCTGACTGTATCGGGTGGCACAGCACCGTATACTTATCTCTGGGATACCGGAGAAACGACAGAAGATCTTACAAATATTATTGCAGGGGTATATACAGTAACCATAACAGATGCAAACGGTTGTACTGCCATAGCATCAGGAACTGTCTCAGAACCTGCAGTTTTGAGTGGAACAACAGTTGTCACTGATGTTCTCTGTTTTGGAGATTTGACGGGAGGAGTAGATTTAACAGTATCAGGTGGTACTGCTCCCTACACATATCTCTGGAATACAGGTGCAGTAACTGAAGATCTTTCAAATGTTGCAGCCGGAGCATATTCGGTTATAATAACAGATGTAAACAGTTGTACCACAATAGCATCAGGTATGATATCAGAACCCGGTTCAGCAGTGTCGGGATCGATAACTTCACAGACTGATGTAACAGTCTATGGAGGTAACGATGGAAGTGTAACGGTTGATGGTTCAGGAGGAACCCCGCCATATCAGTACAAACTTGATGCAGGTTCTTTCCAGGCTTCAGGAACATTCAACACACTTACAGCCGGATCCTATACTGTCACAGTACAGGATGCCAACCTGTGTACTTTTGATGTGCCTGTTACAATTATGCAACCGTCTGTTCCTTTAACCGGAACCGTAACAGCTCAAACCGATGTTTTATGCTTTGGCGATAACTCCGGAAGTGTAACAGTTGAAGGAGCTGATGGTATCCTGCCCTTTGAATACAGTCTTGACGGCGGAGCGTACCAGGCTTTAGGAACATTTAATAATCTGACAGCCGGGCCTCATACTGTTACCATCAGAGACGCACTTCTGACCACCTTCGATGTTCCGGTTACTATTCTGCAGCCGGCAGCTGCACTGGTTGTTACAACAACTCAGGTTGATGTTTTTTGCGGCGGAGGAAATACAGGAAGTTCAACAGCAACTGCTTCAGGCGGAACTGCGCCTTATGCATATTCATGGAGTACAACACCTGTTCAGACAACGGCGACAGCCACAGGTCTGTCAGCAGGACCATATACAGTTACCGTTACAGATGCTAATGGTTGTACAGCAAATACAAATGTTACAATCCTCGAACCTCCTCCGGTTACTGTCTCAACTACCCAGGTGAATGTAATGTGTAACGACGGCAGTGATGGCTCTGCAACAGCTGTTGCAGCCGGAGGTACCGCCCCATATACATATTCATGGAATACCACACCGGTGCAAACAACTGCTAATGCCAGCGGATTAGCTGCCGGTTCATATATAGTTACAGCTACTGATGCCAACGGATGTGCAGGAACAGCAAGTGTTTCAATAACTGAACCAGCTGCTCTGGCTCTTGATCCCACAACGACAGAAGCTAAGTGTCCTGATACCAACGACGGATCAATTACACTTGGAATTAGCGGAGGGACAACTCCTTACATTGTAATATGGTCGGATGGTATTACCACACAGAACAGATCAAATGTGGCTGCAGGTATCTATAGTGTTGTGGTCACAGATGCAAATGGATGTGCGGCTTCTACGGATGTTACTGTTTCTAACACAGGTTCCTATGACTGTCTGGAAATTCCTGACATAATTACACCGGATCCTGCTGACGGGTTTAATGACACATGGATAATAAAGAATATTGATCTATACCCGAATGCAGAAGTTAAAATATACACCAGGTGGGGTAAGCTTATCTTCCACACTAAAAACCTTTCCGCTAATCCATGGGATGGCAGGTATAAGGGAAAACTGATGCCAACAGATTCATATCACTATATATTATATCTGAATGACGGGTCTGACCCACGATCAGGAGTAATAAGTGTAATCAGGTAATAACTGTTAAAATGAGAAGAAAAAAGATGAAATATTTTAGATTTATATTATCGCTGTTCGTTTTAGGTCTGTTCTTCGGCGACTCCTTTGCTCAGCAGGTTCCGATGTACAGTCAGTATATAATGAATGGATTTCTTATTAATCCTTCCTTTGCCGGAAGAGACGGTTATACTACCATTACGCTGACAACACGTGAACAATGGGTTGGACTTGAAGAATCACCGGGCACCTATGCAGTTAGTTTCCAGACGCGAATACTGAAAAACAGTTATATATCCAAAGCTACATCAGTCAGAAAAAAACTTGTCAGACCTACCAAGGGCGGGAAGGTAGGTCTTGGCGGGTATATTTTTAACGACGATAACGGTATTATGAGGAGGACTGGATTTCAGGCATCCTATGCTTACCATATTCAGATGGGACAGACTGGTTCATATCCCAACGACCTGGCCTTTGGTCTGGCGCTTACAGCTTATCAGTTTGCCGTCAATACTGAAGGTTTGATATACGATGTCAATGATCCTTTACTGAACAACTATGACAGATCTGTCTTTATTCCTGATTTCAATTTCGGAGCAAGTTTTACTACTTCAAAATATTATGCGGGATTTGCAATGACAAATCTTTTCAGGGGTTCACTTTTGTTTGCCGATACAACTAATACAAAGAGGAGGGAGCTTGGTAATTACTTTTTAACAGGAGGTATTAAATTTCCTCTTAACAGGGACTGGACTCTTGAGCCATCTGCTTTTATAAAATCATCGGATATGTTTTTCAAATCTCTGCAGATGGACCTTACAACAAGAGTCTATTATAAAGATGATTATTGGGCGGGCCTCTCTTACAGAACCGGTGATGCCATAATAATGATGATAGGACTAAAATACGACAGGTTCTATTTTGCGTATGCAGTAGATTTCACTCTTACTGATATCAGGAAACAAAGCTTTGGAACACACGAGCTTACACTGGCAGTAAAATTTGGTGAAAGTGCGAGAAGATATCGCTGGATAAACGCATATTGAGATAGTTATTTTCAACATAATATGTCAAGAGGTATCGTAAACAAATTTACGGGTGCCCTTTCGCTGCTATTAATAATGTTCATAAAGGGATATTCTCAGGACGCCGCTTATCATCCTGTACGGTTTATGTTTTATAATACTGAGAATCTGTTTGATACATATAACGATGAAGTGACAGATGATGAAGAATTTCTGCCTGGCGGAGTAAGAAGATGGAATAACACCAGGTATAGTAACAAGCTAAACTCTGTCTTTAAGACGATAATGGCAGCCGGAGAGTGGGATCCTCCGGCCTTTGTCGGGTTATGTGAGGTAGAAAACAGGAAAGTGCTGGAAGATCTTACAGGTAGAACCAACCTTGCAAGGTTTAACTACGGTATAATTCATGAGGATTCGCCGGATGAAAGAGGAATAGATGTGTGTCTTATTTACAGGAAAGACAAAGTTATTGTGATAAGTTACCGGTATATGAAACCCGGGGTTATGCAACCGGGGGAATTTACAACGCGGACTGTGCTTTATTTAAAATTAAGAATTTCAGATGATACTATTCATGTTTTTCTGAATCATTGGCCTTCCAGAAGGGGAGGAGTCCTTGCATCCGAAGATCTCAGAATTGCTGTTGCTCAAATGGTTAAGGAGAAAGCCGATTCCATAGCTGCAGGCAAAAATGGGAAAATACGGATTGTCATGATGGGAGATTTTAACTGCACTCCCGACGATAAAGTGACCGGGCTGATTACAGGGAATTATTGTTCTGGATTATCAATGGTTAACATTACCGGGAGCCTGCCATCTGGCTCGGGTACTTACAGGTATAAGGGAACATGGGAAATGATTGACCAGGTATTTGTTTCAGATTTCCTGCTCAAATGTAGTAAAGGTCTTTATACTGAACCTGGCATGTGCAGAATTTTCAAAGCTGACTTTCTGTTGAGGGACGATCCAAAATATCCGGGTAGAAGTCCATTTCCGACATATGTAGGGTATAAATACAGCGGTGGGTACAGCGATCATCTCCCTGTTCTGCTCGACATCATAGTCAGGAAGCAGGTTTTTTAGGTTTTAGCCCTATCTCTTTGCCTTTTTTTATCATTATTTTTCTGGCAGCTTCGTACTCATTTGGAATAATTCCATCAAGAATAGCTTCCCTGATGGCATTTTTTATTACACCGACCTCCCGGCCGGGCTTGATGCCAAATGTCCTGATAATCTCACTTCCGTCGATCGGAGGCTGAAAATTTCTCATCGCATCCTTTTCCTCAATTTCCCTAAGCTTCATTCTTACAAATCTGAAGTTCTCAAGGTGCTGTTTCTTTTTGGCTTCATTCTTGGAAGTAATATCAGCTTCGCAAAGCAGCATAAGATCGTCAATATCATCACCAGCTTCAAAAAGCAGTCTTCTTACAGCTGAATCAGTAACTTCTTCCTGTGAAAGTACCATTGGTCGCAGATGCAGATCCACCAGTTTCTGTACATATTTCATTTTTTCATTTAACGGCAGCCTCAGATTACGAAATATACCCGGAATCATCTTGGATCCTATATATTCGTGTCCATGAAATGACCATCCGGATTCGGCTAAATACTTCTTTGTAACAGGCTTGGCAATATCGTGAAGAAGGGCAGCCCATCTTAGCCAGAGATCGTCAGTATGTTTAGCGATATTGTCCAGCACCTTCACTGAATGGAGGAAGTTATCTTTATGTTCTTTCCCTTCTCTCTTTTCTACTCCTTTAAGGTTGTCAAGCTCGGGGAAAATATATTCAAGAAGACCTGATTTCTCAAGCATTATCAGACCTGCAGATGGATGATCGCACAAAATTATTTTGTTCAGTTCGGTGATTATTCTCTCAGGTGATACAATTTTTATTCTCTCAACATTGCGCGATATAGAGATGAAGGTATTTTCTTCTATTGAAAATTTAAGCTGTGTGGCAAACCTGATTGCTCTCATCATCCTGAGAGGATCGTCGGAAAAAGTTTTATCAGGCTCAAGCGGAGTTCTTATTATTTTGTTTTTAATATCTTCAGTCCCGCCAAATGGATCAAGAAATTCCCCGAATGTATCCCTGTTAAGGCTTATAGCGAGTGCATTGATTGTAAAATCCCTTCTATTCTGGTCGTCACTCAGGGTTCCATCTTCGACAACAGGCTTTCTTGATCCCCTTCTATACGATTCTTTTCTTGCTCCTACAAACTCAATTTCATAATCTTTCCATTTGAACATTGCAGTTCCGAAATTCCTGTAAACAGCCACTTTAATAGCCTTATCTATTCTTTTAGCTGTTTTTCTGGCTATTTCTATTCCACTTCCAATAACAACTATATCAATATCTTTTTCCGGGTGATTCCTGTTTAAAAGGCAGTCCCTTACCCATCCACCTATAACATAGGCCTTTACATTCTCTGCGGTTACTACCTCCGAGAGGGTTTCAAATATTTTGTCATTTAGACATATGTGCATATATAGATATGACAATTTGTTGATTTAATATGACAAAGTTACAATTATTAGCCAATTTATTTGTAAATTAATGGATTCCGGAAATATGGCATGAAGCTTGACCTGTAATAAACAATTATGATATTCTGATGTTTAATTATAAAATTATATTATGGTAGAGTTTTTAACGAAAGATACCTTTATAAGTAAGGTATTCAATTACGAAACAAATAAGGAATGGAAATTTGAGGGAGAGATTCCTTGTATAATAGATTTCTATGCCGACTGGTGCGGACCTTGTAAGATGGTTGCTCCGATCCTTGAGGATCTTGCAAAGGAGTATAATGGCAAATTAAATGTATACAAGATCGATACCGAAGCTGAACAGGAGCTTGCTTCAGTGTTCGGAATAAGAAGTATTCCTTCATTGCTGTTTGTCCCTAAGGAAGGTCAGCCTCAGATGGCAATGGGTGCCTTGCCTAAAGAGACATTTGTTAAGGCGTTTAAAGATGTCCTTGGTGTAGAAAAATAAGTATTTCGTCAAAAAAAAGCTGTTTTGTTAAGAAAAATATCGTTTTTAACGAAACATTCCTTTTTTATATACGTTTAAAATATCGAAGGTAATAACATAAAAGGTTGCATGAATTTTTTCATGGATTTAGGTTTAGGGTAGTAGTAAATCAGGACTTCGGTCCTGATTTATTTTATACCAGGTCCTTAAAAATGCTGTTGATCTCTTCTTCCGTTGTTCGCAGCTTTTTTTGACATTGCCTTATCAGTTCTGATGCACGTTTAACTTCAACTGACAGCTTATCAACATCAAGGTCGCCACTTTCGATATTCCTTAGTATTTTTTCTATCTCAACAACTGCTTCATTAAATGAGAATTCTTTCTTTGCCATATTTATTTATTTTTTAATTACCTTACTTTTAAATTTACCATCTGCCAGCCTGGTTTCAATTACTTTATAATCTGACACCTGTTTTACACTTTTCAGTATCGTGCCATTAACTGTTGTTATTGAAAATCCCCTTTTCAGAACATTTTGAGGATCAAGAATATTCAGGGAATTTTTTTGGCCATCAACTTTTATCTTTATTCTGTCGAGAAGGGTTAAAGTCGAATTGATTACATCGATCTTTATTTTGTCTACTGCTGTTTTTTTTGAAATTGAAAATGACTGACTGGCAGAGACCAGTTTCGATTTCTGGTCTGCAGGAATTTTAGCTGCCTTTGATATCAGTTCTTTACCAAAGTTTATTAATTCAATGATCCTGTCGTAAATCCTTTCTTTTTGATCCGAGATCATCAGCCTTGCCAGAGGAATAATATTCATCCTGAATGACTCAATACGGGATCTGTTGTCTTCGATTATTGACCTTGAGTTATCAGATATTTCAGCACTTATCTCATTCAGTTGTGTCTCAAATTCTGCAACACATTCAATGAGATGATCAGCTACTGCTGTTGGCGTCTTAAGTGACCTGCCGGCAACCATATCGGTCACTGAAAGGTCTTTTTCATGGCCTATTCCGGTAATAACAGGTATGGGAAACTGTGTCACATGAAATGCAATATTATAGCTGTCGAACCAGCTCAGATCGCTCTGGGAACCTCCTCCTCTCAGAATTGCAACTACATCAAACAGTCCTTCGTGTTCTGCAACTCTGTCAAGAGCATTTACAATACTCTGTTCCGTCTCGGTCCCCTGCATAACAGCGTCGAAAAGAGCAGTATAGAAAGTATAGCCATAATTATTATCACTTAACTGTCTGATAAAATCCGTGTAGCCCGCAGCATTTTTTGAAGAGATTATTGCTATTCTTTGTGGTACTACAGGAAATCCGATTTCCTTATTCATCTGAAAGACCCCCTCTTCCTCAAGTCTTTTTATCACATTTTGTTTTTTCAGCGCCATTTCGCCGATGGTAAAAGATGGATCGATATCTGAGATTATAAGGCTCAACCCATAAAGTTCATGGTATTCTACTTTTACTCTGACAAGGATCTTCATCCCCTCTTTCAGGCTTTCGCCTGTGATGTTTTCAAAGAATGATTTAAGGAATCTGTAACGCTTATTCCAGATGATAGCCTTAGCTCTTGCTCTGACATTTTTTTCGTCAGGATGTTTCTCGGTAAGCTCAAGATAGCAATGGCCGGCATAATTCTCCTTTATCTCAGAAATTTCAGCCACTACCCAGTACATATCCGGAAGCGCCAGATAAAGAGAATCCTTTATTATAAGCTGCAATTCGGTTAATGAGAGGTTTTCTGCCATTGTTACTCTCTGAGTTTAATGATCTTGCTGGTAAATATACCGTTATCTGTGGTCATTCTTAATAAATAAAGTCCCTGTTCTCTGTTACTTAGTGCTGATATTATCAGACTTCGTCCGGCATAATTCATAAAATATTTCCTGAATACGGCTACTCCGGTAGAAGAAAAGATCTCAACAGTTAAATTTCCCGGCTCTTCCCTGAAGACTATCTCAAATTCACCCTTTATGGGATTAGGTCTTATAATCACTTTATTTTCAGGAATAATGAGATGTGCATTTTGAAGAGAAGTTAAGGCCTTTACCATATCCGGAATACCATAGCCGTATAATGAATCGGGGATGTCAAATCTGTCAGCAGAAGAATGAAGTGCATATATAATATCAGTGTTTTTTGCATCCGGCACTGCCTGCAGCAGGCATGCTGCCATGCCACTGAGAACTGGGCATGAGAATGAAGTTCCGTTAGATCTGGCTACGTCAGAAACGGAGGTTTGAACCGTAACGCTCACGCCCATTGCCGAATTATCCGGTTTTATTCTGCCATCGGCTGAAGGACCGGCAGATGAGAAAGAAGAGATCATTTTATTACCATCGACAGCGCCTGCTGATATAACACTATCGCCATCACTGGGTGCTATTATTCTCACCCACTCCTTATCCCTTTCATTGCCCGCACTTGTAACCACAACTATTCCCCTGGATGCTGCTATATCTGCAGCCCTGGTTACAAAGGTGGTATTTCCATCCATATCTGAAAATTTATAATTAGCGTTAGTGTCATCGAATTTATAATAGCCTAATGAAGACGATATTATATCAGCCCCGGTGCTGTCAGCAAATTCCGCACCGGCAGCCCAGAAATCTTCTTCGGCAGAATACTCTCCTGAGGTGTCTTCTGTCCTGATTAACATATAATCCGCACCCGGAGCAGTGCCCTGAATAACCCCGTAAATCTGTCCGGAGAGTACTGACAATACAGCTGTTCCATGCGAATGGTATCCATATACAAAAGGATTTTTGCTGACAAAATCATATGTACACTCTATTCCACCTCGTGACCGCAAGTTTGTCAGTGAAGTAATCTTATCGGCATTAATGAATCCGCCATCCAGTACAGCTATCAATACACCCTTGCCTGTAAATCCGGAATACTGAATCCTGTCACCATTTAACATGGTTATCGGCAGGTCATAAGGAGGAAAATCACTCTGGGTTGTTTTGAAATCAAGCTTATCGACAAACATGCTTTTTCCGGCGGGTCGTTTTACTATTTTAACATCTTCGACAAATGGGAGACTCAGCAGCACACCGGGGTCTGTTTCCACTGCTGTTTTAAAAAGAGCTGTATTAAGCCATCTGGAGGTACAATGAAGAGTATAACCAAGGACTTTTATTTGAGAAAGATATCCTTTGAAGACTGGAATATCGCGGTAATCGGGAACAGGAATACCTGCCTTCATCCTGCGGTTCACTGCCCTTTCAGAGAGAAGGTCTGAGGGAGAATAGTCAGCCGGCTTTTCCGATCCTTTATCTTTGAAGTATACCCTGTAAAAATAATTATATGTTTCGTCCTGTCCTTTCAATATCAGACCAGAGGATAACAGTAACAGGAAAAGGACGACTTTAGTCCTCCTGGCAGGGGAAAGTGATATCTCAATCATTATCGAATGACTCCGGTTTTTTCGGGGTCGGCAATTTTATCTTTGTTTCTTTCGAGGCTGTCAATAAGGTTTGCGGCATCTCTCTCCATCTGGCGGTTAGCCGGTACACCTAAGGTATATTCAATTTTATATTTCAGTGTCCCGTCTTCATTATAAATATACCACTTACCTTCTCTGAGGTTATTTTTATAGCTGCCTGAAAACTCAGGTTTCCCGTCATCATACCATGCTTCAAACTTACCATTGAGCAATCCTCCCGAATAGAATGATTTAAGGAATAATTTTCCGTCGGGATAGTATTGAACCCATTCTCCCTCTTTCCTGTCGTTAATATAATTTAGTTTTTCAGCGATGGTGCTGTCGGGGTAAAATTTTAGCGACAGTCCGTTCCTGATATTTTTTGAATATTCTTCTTCACTAATTCTGTAACCTTCGATCAGTGAGGAAAAGAATTTCCATTTACCCTCTTTCATCTGGTCTATGTACCTTCCCTGAGATGCAATGAATCCATTTTGATGATAAATGGTTGCATCAGCTGTTCTGCCATCAGGGCTGAAAATGAGAACTGACTTTAGTGTTTTATCCTCGTAATATCTTTTGAATTCTCCCACCGGGTGATCATCCTTAAATATTCCCTCATACTGAACAGTGCCGTCAGGGTATAACTTTATCCATTTACCCTGTTTCCTGCCCTGCTGATCCGTTTTGTTTATATCGGACGGAATCTGGCCTGCTGCCGGGCTGGAAACAGCTAAGAGCAAAGCGAATGTTATAATTTTCGGATTCATACCAGAGAAACGGATAATTTCTGATAAAAGTACAAAAAATTAAGGCTGTTCAAAAAGCCAACATTGTAATGTTCTTTCTTTGTGTTCCTTAGTACTGAACTTTGCGCTACTTTGTGGTTAATTTTTTTACCACAAAGGAACACCAAGGCTTTCACGAAGGTACACAAAGGCTTCTGAAACAGCCTTTATTAATTATTATAAAGGATTTTATTTAACTTCTTCGAAGTCAACGTCAGTTACTTCGTCACTACCTGGTTTTGAGTCGCCGTTTCCGGGTTGTTCCGGATCTGTCTGACCGGGTCCTGGTTCTGATTGCGCCTGACCTGAAGCCTGACCTGTTTTATACATCTCTTCAGATGCTGTCTGCCATACTGCATTCAGGTCGGCAAGTGCTTTTTCGATTGCATCAACATCCTGACTTTTATGAGCTTCCTTAAGTTTTGCCAGAGCTTCTTCAATTGCAGGTTTCTTATCAGTCGGGAGTTTATCTCCGAATTCTTTAAGCTGCTTTTCAGTAGTAAAGATCATGCTGTCGGCGGTATTTATCTTATCTACCTTTTCGCGGGCTTTTTTATCGGCTTCTTCATTTGCCTTTGCCTCGTCGCGCATTCTTCGTATTTCCTCATCGCTGAGTCCTGAAGATGCTTCGATCCTAATCCTCTGCTCTTTTCCCGTACCGCGGTCTTTTGCGGTAACATGAAGTATACCATTGGCATCAATATCGAATGTTACTTCAATCTGTGGTACTCCTCTTGGAGCCGGAGGGATGCCATCAAGGTGGAACCGCCCTATAGTTTTGTTGCCTGGGGCCATAGGTCTTTCCCCCTGAAGAACATGTATTTCCACTGAGGGCTGACTGTCGGCCGCGGTAGTAAATACCTCAGTCTTTTTTGTCGGAATGGTTGTATTCGATTCGATAAGTCTTGTCATCACACCACCCATTGTTTCAATACCGAGTGACAGCGGGGTCACGTCAAGGAGAAGTACATCCTTCACCTCACCTGTAAGCACACCACCCTGTATTGCTGCTCCTACGGCTACAACCTCGTCGGGGTTAACGCCTTTCGAAGGCACTTTCCCGAAAAATTTCTCAACGAGTTGCTGAATTGCCGGTATACGTGTCGAACCTCCCACGAGAAGCACCTCATTGATATCAGAAACCTTAAAACCTGAATCATTAAGTGCTTTCTTACAAGGCTCTATACATGACTGTATCAGCTTATCACAAATTTTTTCAAAATTTGAACGTGTAAGGGTCTTTACAAGATGTTTCGGAATTCCGTCGACTGGCATTATATATGGCAGGTTGATCTCTGTTGAAGTCGAACTAGAAAGTTCTATCTTGGCCTTTTCGGCAGCTTCTTTAAGACGCTGCAGGGCCATTGGATCTTTCCTTAAGTCAATTCCTTCATCTTTAAGGAATTCCTCAGCCATCCAGTCGATTATCATATGATCGAAATCATCGCCGCCAAGGTGAGTATCCCCGTTTGTCGATTTGACTTCAAATACACCATCGCCAAGTTCAAGAATAGAGATATCAAATGTCCCGCCACCAAGGTCGAACACTGCTATTTTCAGATCCTGCGACTTTTTATCCAGGCCATATGCCAGAGAGGCAGCTGTGGGTTCATTAATTATCCTTTTCACATTGAGTCCGGCAATTTCACCGGCCTCTTTTGTTGCCTGACGCTGGGAATCACTAAAATATGCAGGGACAGTGATAACTGCATCCGTAACTTCCTGTCCAAGATAATCTTCAGCTGTTTTCTTCATTTTCTGAAGTATCATGGCCGATATTTCCTGGGGAGAATAGTTACGGTTATCTATCTTTACTCTTGGAGTATTATTATCGCCTTTTATTACCGTGTATGTTACTCTTTTAATCTCTTTGTTAAGCTTGTCATAAGTTTCACCCATGAAACGTTTTATAGAATAAACAGTCTTTTTTGCATTTGTTATTGCCTGGCGTTTGGCCGGATCACCGACTTTTCTTTCGCCATTCTCCACAAATGCCACAATTGACGGAGTTGTTCTTTTACCTTCGCTATTGGGGATAACTACAGGTTCGTTGCCTTCCATTACAGCAACACAGGAGTTTGTAGTTCCAAGGTCTATGCCAATAATTTTTCCCATTTTATAATTATTTTATGAATTTTTATTTTGAAAGAATTAATATGCAATGATTATGCCATTGAGAAATAATGTGACAAAACGACAGTAATCCATTTCATGACTGACAAAATAAAAAGAAATTTATCTGAAACTTTCTGGTCTGAAGCAATTAAGTACCTTTGTGACCAGGAACAACACATCTTGAATCATGCCGATACATAAGTCAGTTAAAAGGGTCACCGTTCATGTGCTCAATGAGATGAAGCTGAAGGGTGAAAAAATTGCCATGCTTACTGCATATGATTATTCCATTGCAAGGATACTGGATGAAGCAGAAATAGATGTTATCCTTGTGGGAGACTCTGCCTCAAATGTGATGGCTGGTTTTGATACTACCCTGCCCATCACACTTGACAATATGATCTATCATGCTGCATCGGTCGTCAGGGCAGTTAAGCGGGCTCTTGTGGTTGTTGACCTGCCTTTCGGAACATATCAGGGCAATTCGAAAGAGGCGCTGGTATCGTCGATCAGGATTATGAAGGAGACGGGTGCACACGCCGTAAAACTTGAAGGAGGACAGCAGGTGGTGGAATCTATCGAAAGAATACTCTCGGCAGGTATACCTGTTATGGGGCACCTTGGGCTTACACCCCAGGCAATCCATAAGTTCGGGACCTATGTGGTAAGAGCTCAGGAAGAAGAAGAGGCGCGCCGGCTTATAGAAGATGCCAAATTGCTTGAGAAAACAGGTTGTTTTGCAATAGTACTTGAGAAAATACCTGCCAGGCTGGCTGAAGAGGTTACAGGGAGCGTGAAAATCCCCATAATCGGTATAGGAGCTGGTCCTAAAACTGACGGCCAGGTGTTGGTTCTTCATGATATGCTTGGCATAACACAAGAGTTCTCACCGCGGTTTCTGAGGAGATATCATAATCTTTATGCTGAGATCAAAGGAGCTGTGCAGGCCTATATAAATGATGTGAGGACATTGCAGTTCCCCAATGAAAAGGAACAGTATTAGCCATGCCGGAGATTCTGTTCGAGGACAATCATATAATTGCTGTAAATAAAAAGTCATCCGATCTTTCGCAGGGTGATAAAACTGGAGATATTTCCCTCGATTCTGAGGTGAAGAAGCATATTGCTGTAAAGTACCATAAGCCCGGTGATGTGTTTCTTGGAGTAGTACACAGGCTCGACAGACCTGTGTGCGGGGTTATCTTATATGCACGTACTTCTAAAGCGCTTGGCAGACTTAATGAGATGTTTCGGTTGAGACAGGTTAAGAAGACTTATCTGGCGATAGTAAAGGAGAGACCTCCTGATGATGAAGCGACCATTACGCATTACCTCAAAAAAAATGAAAAGCAGAACAAGACCTATGTATATGACAATGAAGTAAAAGGGTCAAAATCAGCCAGTTTGACTTATCGGATGGCTGGACATTCAGATCGTTTTTTTCTTCTGGAGGTTGAACTTCATTCAGGACGTCATCATCAGATCAGGGCGCAGCTGGCAAGGATTGGCTGCCCTGTTAAGGGAGATCTGAAATATGGCTTTTCAAGATCGAATGAAAACGGTACCATCAGCCTTATTGCAAGGCGTCTTGAGTTTATTCACCCGGTGAGTAAAGAAAAGATAACCATTACGGCTCCTTTCCCGGAAGGAGATATCTGGGAAGTTTTCAAAAATACAGGAGTATAAAAAGAAAATGAGCCGGAAGAATTTCGGACTCATTTTCAGGAATGAACATGAAAGCCTGATCGGAGCTTATTCTTTTCATGGTATCTGTTCATAATATTTGTAATTCAAAATTACCTCTTTAGTCATCAGAAGATCGTTAAAATGAGGTTAATAAGAGTTAATGAAAAGTTAAAACAATATTGAATATTAGTACAATAAGTTAAATTTGCCGCATGAACCGGAAGAAATTCATCTGGCTTATTTCCATGATGCTGGTCTCTCTTATCGGTATAATCTGGGTGCAGATTATATGGATAAGTAATGCCGTTGCAGTGCTTAACAGCAGTTTCAATCATTCAGTTATTGTAAGTCTTCATGATGCTGCAAGCACCATTGAAGCGTCGCGTAAGATGGATTTTTTTAATGATTTCTTCTCTCAGGGGATGGATCCTTTCAGCGATACCACCAATGATGTGGCTGGTTATCTGAGCATGGGAAGCAGCTATTCGACAGATAACAGCGGTAATTACAGTATAAGAATTACAAATCAATCAGTTACCCGGGTCCCCGGACAAGAGCCAAAGATCGTCGTTCATGACACAACATTTACATCTGCTTCACCTGATTCATCAGTTTTAATTACGCAGTCGTCGGATGACCCTGGTAAGATGGTAATTGTCGGCAACGATCAGGGAGTCAGTAAGAATCCCGGAGGAGTTTATGTAAGGCAAAAGGATTTTATTGACTGGGTAAAGAAGAGATCGGATGAGCTGAGAAATATGAGCGATCAGATGATTTCTGAGATATACCAGTCTGAGAAGACTATGGAGCTCGACAAAAAAGAAGTGGAAGCTTCATTGAAAAGGTCCCTGATGTTTTCAGATATTAACACGCCATTTGAGTTTGCGGTTATAAAGAACGGCGTTGTTTCAGATGGTATCTTTAAGAAATCCTCCAAAGCCGATTTTTTAAAAAGCAATTACAGGGTGAGGCTTTTCCCCGATAATATTATACGTCAGGACCTGATCCTCTCTGTCATTTTTCCTGAGCGGACAAATTATATTCTCGGATCAATGGGGTGGATACTTGGCGGATCGCTTCTTTTTTCCCTGATCATACTTGCAACGTTTGCCATGAGTCTCTTTTTTATAATCCGGCAGAAAAAGGTGTCGGAGATGAAATCAGATTTCATTAATAATATGACTCATGAATTCAAAACACCTATAGCTACTATCTCTCTTGCTGCTGATACGATTACCAATCCAAAAGTTATAAAGAATGAGTCGAGTGTAAAACATTTTATAAGCATGATCAAGAAGGAGAACAGCAGGATGAATAAGAAAGTAGAGACGATCCTGCAGATCGCTTCGCTGGATAAGAAAGAGATTGATTTTAAATTTGAAAATATATCTCTTCATTGTGTTATTGAGAAGGCGGTAGATACTATTGAGATCCTTGTTCAGCAAAGAAATGGTGTTGTAAGATTGAATCTGAATGCTTCTGAGCCCTTTATTTACGGCGACAGTGAACATCTCAATAACCTTGTCAACAATCTTCTTGACAATGCAATTAAATATTCACCTGAATCTCCCGACATAACTGTTGAAACCTGGAATGTCGACAGGGGAATTATGATGTCGGTTGAGGACAAGGGTATAGGAATGAGTAAAACCATACAGAGCAGGATATTTGAGAGATTCTATCGTCAGACTTCCGGAAATGTTCACGATGTAAAAGGTTTCGGGCTTGGCCTGAATTATTCCCGTGCTATTGTTGAAGCACACAGAGGGACAATAACCGTTAACAGTGAACCGGGCAGGGGAACCCGGTTTGAAGTATTTTTACCATTTAACTTGGATAATTAAAAATGAGTACAAAACCTGTTAAAATTTTTCTTGTTGAGGATGATCTGAGCTTCGGATCGGTACTTAAATCATATCTGGAGATTAACGATTTCCATGTCGAGTGGGTCGACGACGGAAAGTATGCCATTGACCATTTCAGAAAAGCTGCCTTCGATATTTGCATTCTGGATGTTATGCTCCCGCATGTTGACGGATTTACTATTGCCACGGAAATAAGGCAGATCAATAATCTTATCCCGATCATCTTTCTGACGGCCAAGAAGCTTAAAGAGGATGTGCTGAAAGGATATGGCACAGGCGGTGATGATTATATCACCAAACCTTTTGATACAGATATCCTTCTTGCAAAAATACGTGCTATTCTTGCCCGACGTGATTTTCAATCCGGCACAAAGGATATATATGAAATCGGGAAGTTTATTTTTAATGCCAGGCTAAGAACACTTACTATCGGTAATGAAGAGAAGAAACTCTCGCCAAAGGAAGCACAGCTCCTCGAACTTCTTGCTATAAATCCCAATGCATTGATAAGCAGAGAGATGGCCTTAAAGAAAATATGGGGCAATGATGATTATTTCACGGCACGAAGCATGGATGTATATGTTACGAAGCTAAGAAAGTTCCTCTCCGACGATCCTCATCTGAACATTAAAAATATCCATGGTGCTGGCTTTCAACTGATTGTCAGTGAAGATAAGTCTTGAGATTATTCCTGTTGAATTGAAGCGGAAGAAGATCTCCTCCTTTATCAATGATCACTATCTTATTCTTACCACCAAGGATGATCTTTATATTTACAGAATGTCTGAATTCTTCTTCGGCTATTACCTGGCGGCAATTTCCGCAAGGGGGTACCGGTTCATCCGTTAATCCTTTTTCTGTATAAGCGGCAATAGCCAGGGTTACAGGTCTGTCTCCAGGGTAATTAGAGGCTGCGTTCGATATTGCGTTTCTCTCTGCGCATATTCCCGAAGGAAATGCAGCATTCTCAACATTGGTCCCTGTAATAATTTTCCCGCTTTCAAGTCTCAGTGCTGCCCCAACTTTAAACCGTGAATAGGGAGCATAGGCATTTATTGCTACTTCTCCTGCGGCGATCAGCAGATCTCTGTCTTCTTTATTAAGTTCATCAGAACTGTCTATCTCCTTGTAAGTAAAAGTGATATTATTTGTTTTTGCCATAACCTTCTTACTATGTCAGGGTTACAAAGTTATTAAATAAATTAAGTTGGGAGTGCCAAACTCTAGGCACTTTAGGCACTTTTTTCTATTTTTACCGCAAATTTTGAGATTATGCCCAGATCAACATACTTCATCCTTATTTTATCGGCAGCATTAACCATGATATCATGCAGGCCAGCCCGACAGACTATATCTCCGGCGGGTGGCGAGGCTAATGCACAGGCATATATTGAAAAATATAAAGGCTTGGCTATCAGTGAGATGAAACGAACAGGAATCCCTGCCAGCATAACACTTGCCCAGGGCATGATCGAATCTAATTTGGGCAGAAGCTCACTGGCTCGTGAAGCAAATAATCACTTTGGTATTAAATGTCATAACGGCTGGACTGGCCCCACAATAAGGCACCATGATGACAGGAGAAATGATTGTTTCAGGAAATATCCGCGGCCTGAGGATTCTTTTTATGATCATTCCGATTTCCTGGTTTCCGGTTCACGATATGATTTTCTGTTTGATCTTCCGGTAACAGATTATAAAGGCTGGGCACGTGGACTGAAAAGAGCAGGGTATGCCACAAACCCTGATTATGCAAATATGCTTATCAGAAAGATAGAGGAGAATAATCTTTATTATTTTGACAGGGGTTATTCAAAAAAGCCTGAACCGGGAGTACCTGTAGCTGAGGAAAAACCTGACAGCACTATACCTGTTATGGAGAACAACAGAGCAGCAGGGAATATGATAACTGACAATCCTGCTGTACCTGCCAGGGTTGCAAGGATACTGGAGAATAACAGGATTAAATATATTATTGTGAGAGATGGCGATTCTGTTCAGTCGATAGAAAAAGAGTTTCAGCTCCTGAAATGGGAGCTTACACGATACAATGAACTTACCGCCGGATTTATTCCTGTTCCCGGGCAAATCCTTTATCTTCAGCCCAAGAGGGACAAAGCTGAACCGGGCAAAGAGACATATGTTGTCGGAGAAGGCGACACAATGTATCTTATATCTCAAAAGTATGGTGTGAAGCTGAAAAAACTCTACGAGTATAACAGGATTAATGAGGGTAATGAGCCGGCTGTCGGAGATAAGATATGGCTCAGGGGAATTAAGCCTGTCAATTGACAGCGATGGTACAGCTAGCAATATTGAAGCCGCGCAGGAATTCAACGGTACTCATCCGGTTCTTTCCTTCCAGCTGAAGGTTCACTATATTAATAAAGCCATTATTGCATGCTACTCTGATAAAATGCTTTCCGTCGGAGACAATAGATCCAGGTTTGAACGAATGTTCCCCGGTTTCAGGCTGACTTTCGAATATCTTAAAGGTTAGTTTCTCCTTACCAATTATAAGAAATGATTTTGCACACGGAGATGGTGAAAGGCCTCTGATAAAATTATGAATTGTGCGGGGATCCTGATTCCAGTTTATTATACAATCTTCCGGGAATATTTTTGGAGCTTTTTTTGGTATTTCTCCTGGTTTTAGGAATCCCGATTGAGGCTGAGGTGTAATACTGTTATCGAATAAGCCGGCAATAGTCCTGATAACAAGTCTTGCCCCGTGGTTCATCAGCCTGTACTGAATATCTCCGGCATTTTCAAAGGGGAAGATATGTATCATTTCTCTCATGAGGATATTTCCCGTATCTATCTTGTCATCTATGAAGAAGGTAGTGACCCCGGTAATTGATTCTCCGTTTATTATAGCATGGTTTATAGGGGCAGCTCCGCGGTAATGTGGCAGGAGAGATGCATGAAGATTGATAGTGCCTCTTGAGGGGATTCTCCATATAACCTCGGGAAGCATACGAAAGGCAACTACGATGAAAAGATCGGCATTAAGATTATTTAGTTCCTTGATGAATCCTGTATCTTTCAGGTTTTCAGGCTGCATTATTGGCAGGTAGCTGGATTCAGCAACCTCTTTTACTGCCGATTTAGTCATTTTTCTGCCTCTTCCCGAGGGTTTATCAGGCGCAGTTACAACGCCAACCACATTAAAACCATTCATAAGCAGCGATCCAAGCGTTGCCACAGCAAACTCAGGTGTTCCCATGAATACTATCCTGAGGTTTTTCATAATATTTCAATCCTTTTTAATATGCTTGTAACAGGTTAGATCGTGACCCATTTTATTTGCTTTAGTCTCGAGATAGAATTTGTTATGCGGATTGGATTCTATAACAAGAGGTATTGTCTCGACTATTTCAATTCCGTAACCTTCAAGGCCGGCCCTTTTTACAGGGTTGTTTGATATAAGCCTTACCTTTCCAAGTCCCAGTTCCCTCATTATGCTGGCACCCACACCATAATCTCTCTCGTCTTCTCCGAAGCCAAGTTTTAAATTTGCCTGTACAGTATCCAGTCCCTCATCCTGGAGCCTGTAGGCCTTTATTTTATTCAACAGACCTATTCCTCTTCCTTCCTGGTTAAGGTAAATAACCACTCCCTTGCCCTCTTTTTCAACCATTTCCATTGCTTTGTGAAGTTGAGGTCCGCAATCGCACCTTAAAGAGCCAAAGATATCTCCGGTGAAGCATGATGAGTGGACCCTTACGAGCACTGGCTCATCTTTTGTCCATCTTCCCTTTACCAGGGCGCTATGCTCGGTTCCACTGCTTGTTTGCCGGAAAGGGATAAACTCAAATTCCCCTCTGTCGGTAGGAAGTTTTACTCTTTCACCTTTTTCAATAATTGATTCTCTTTCAAGCTTATATCTTATAAGGTCGCGGATTGTTATAATTTTGGTGCCGAATTTCTTTCTTAGTTTAACCAGGTCAGGTATACGAGCCATTGATCCGTCATCATTCATGATCTCTACGAGCGCGCCGCCGGAACGAAGTCCGGCAAAACGGGTAAGGTCGACCACAGCTTCTGTATGGCCTGCTCTGCGGAGTACCCCTTTCGATTTAGCCTTAAGCGGAAAGATATGCCCCGGACGACCAAGGTCTGATGGTTTTGTTTCAGGATCAACGAGCGCCTTTATTGTAAGCGCCCTGTCTCTTGCTGATACTCCGGTTGATGTCTCTTTATTAAGAAGGTCGACCGTGACGGTAAACTGAGTTTCATGAAGTGAAGTATTTATTCCAACCATAAGGTCCAGTTCCAGTTCATCGCATCTCTCTTCAGGCAAGGCAACGCAGATTAATCCGCGGCCATGCTTTGCCATAAAATTTACAATATCCGGTGTCACAAGTTCAGCAGCACATATAAAATCGCCTTCATTTTCACGATCTTCATCATCAACAACTATCAGAAGCTTACCCTTGCTAATATCTTCGATTCCTTCTTCAATAGTATTAAGCTTTATTTTACTCATTTCATGTAAATAATTTTGATTTTAATTGCCACATGAACCCCGAAGGGCTCGCCGAAGACAAACCCACATGTGAAAAAAAATTCATTTTGTTTACATTTGGAAATCATGTGGGTTTCATATTGGTTTGTTATCAGGATTCCTGATTTTCCCCTGGAAAGTAATCCTGTATATATAATCTTTGATCTTACGGAAAAACGAAAGATATGTCTCAATGTTCATTATAACGGAATCTGTTGATGCCTTATATGTAAGAAATATACCTATCGGAAGTAATATATATGAAGAAGCCCACATCCCGGTTATACTTCCTACCAGATCTTCCTCAACCAGTTTCTCTGCCGATAATGATATTACGTACCAGACTACAAAGAAGAAAATGGAGATAACGGATGGAGTGCCCAGTCCTCCTTTCCTGATGATGGCTCCCAGTGGTGCACCTATGAAGAAAAAAACGATGCAGGCGAAGGGCAGTGTCAGTTTTTTGTGCCAGTCGATCTCGTACCTGTTTATAGATCTTATCTGTATTTTCATTAACTCGGATTTTCCTGCCAGGAAGTCGCTGGCATCTTTAAGGTCCTTTATTGCTATGGCCAGAGCTGTTTTCTTATTAAAGACATCAAGGGTGTCGAAGCATTTCCTGGCATTAAATGCCAGTTTCCCAGATGAGGTTTTAGATGTATCCTGAGTAGTTGCATTACCGGACAATCCGTTACGGTGGGTATATAATTTAGATACGGTAAATTCCCTGAACTGAAAAATTTGTTTTATTTTATAACCCTTTGAAAGAGAATCGATAAAAAAGGAGAGCTGTGCCATGTTTTTGCTCCATGACGTGGACCGGAACATCTCATTTCCACTTCGCTCAAGGTCGAATCCTGTCAGTGAAAGTATTATTGTCTCTTCCCTGAACTGATCTTTCCTTGACGGATATTTTTTTTCGGCCGGAATCACGTTTTTCTCTTCCAGTTCAGTAAAAGTATATCCGTTATACAGAACCATTATCATGGCTGACTCGTCGGGTGTAACTTTTATATATCCCGAATCGGCATATGTTACAGATGTATTACCTCTCTTTGCACGATGGTCATAAATAATAAGTTTTTCGAGCCTGTTTGTTATCGGATCTTTGGAGGTTATTTTTATGCTGAAACCGTCGATATCATTATTAAATGTGCCTGCCTGCAGGTTTATATCGGGGCGTTTTCGTCTTATATCATACAGGAGCGATCTTGCCTGCTGGTTCGAATATGGAAGCACGTAATTTGAAAAGAGAAATGACACGATTACAAGCAGGACTATCAGGATCACCAACGGCCTCATAATACGCTGAAGTGGGATTCCCGACGATTTAAGTGCTGTCAGTTCGCTGAATTCACCCATATTACCAAAAGTCATGAGCGCTGCCAGCAGAATTGCAAGGGGAAGGGCTGTTGGTACAAAGGAGAGTGAAAACTGGACAAGCAACTCAGCAAGTATTTTGAAGTCAAGTCCTTTTCCGGCAAGTTCGTCGACATACATCCACAGAAACTGCAATAGAAGTATTATAAGCACGATACAGAATGTGAGTACAAGCGGACCTATGAATGATTTTATTACAAATTTGTCAAGCTTCTTCACCGGAAGAATGATTTAGATCGCAAAACTACGGGATTTTTAGGAAATTTCATATTGTTGATTTCTTTTGCTTGCCCAAAGCAGATGTTACTTTCTTTGTCTTGATACAAAGAAAGTAACCAAAGAAAGATCAAGGCTGCAGATAATTTTGGGGCTCCTGTTTTTCAGCTTGCCCACGCAATACAACTCGCTCTCCCGCTGTAGGCGGGATCGCTCAAACAGTATTGCTTACATCAAGCCATCGCAGCAAGCTTCAAAACAGTCGCTCCGCCCCTGCAATCTGGCTCCTTCGCTAAAATTGCCCACCGGGCAATTTCTTAACGCTCGGCCCTCAAAATTCTCTGAGGCCATTTTAAATCCGTTTTAAGTCTTAACAGAGTGGATGGATTTGTCATACATTATGTAGTGAAGCAACCCCCCTGCCCCGCGAGCGGGGCGCCCCCCCAAGGGGGGGCTAAT
>CAZGKI010000033.1:0-27656 GCA_964526345.1 uncultured Rikenellaceae bacterium | reverse complement strand
CCGTTAGGTTTTCAAAATCAAGGCCCTTGGAAATCATCTGGGTCCCTATCAGAATATCTATCCTGTGTTCTTCGAATGATTCAATGATTTTGTTAAATGAGTTTTTGTTTCTTGTTGTATCCTGGTCCATCCTTCCAACACGTATAGCAGGGAATACGAGTTTTATTTCATCTTCGATTTTTTCAGTGCCAAATCCTCTTGTTACGAGTCCTGATGAGCCGCAGCTGCTGCACCTGGCAGGCACCGGTGTACTGTAACCGCAATAATGACATACGAGCCTATTTATACCCTTATGATATGTCAGATTAACCGCACATTGTATGCAGACAGGTATCCACCCGCATTCAGGACATTCGATATAAGGCGAAAACCCTCTCCTGTTCTGGAAAAGTATTACCTGTTCATTTTTCCCCAGAGCCTCATCAATGGCATTCAGTAGCTCCGGAGTAAAATGCGATACCATCAGCTTTTTCCTGTAAGCTTCATGGGTGTTTGCCATAATGATCGAAGGCAATTTAATCAGGCCGTATCTCTCGTGCAGCTCTGCCAGGCCATACTTTCCGCTGATCGCATTACTGTAACTCTCTATGGAAGGAGAGGCAGAGCCAAGAATGGTTTTTGCTTTGTGAAAAGATGCCAGCATTATGGCTGAATCCCGGGCATGATACCTTGGAGCCGGGTCGTGCTGCTTGTATGAAGTGTCGTGCTCCTCATCCACTATTACCAGGCCCAGATTATAGAACGGGAGAAAGAGTGATGACCTCACTCCTAAAATAAGTTTATAACCCGACTCGGGATTTTCATCAGAAACACTTTTCCATATCTCCGCTCTCTCCTGATCATTAAAACGGGAATGGTAAACTCCCGTTACAGCTCCAAAATGCTTCTGAAGTCTGAGGATTATTTGGCTCGTCAGAGCAATCTCCGGCAACATATAAAGAACTTGTTTCCCCTTTTTCAGCTGTTCCTCTATCAGATGGATGTAAATCTCCGTTTTACCGCTTGATGTGATCCCATGCAACAATATAGTATCCTTACTTCTAAAGGAATCCTTTATAATGTTAAATGCCGACAACTGGCTTCCGGTCAGCTTCTTAAGAGGTTCAGCCAGTTGTCCGTAATCTTTCAACCTTCCGACTTCCACCGGCAATGATACCATTATACCTTTTTTTTCAAGAGCTTCCAGTATTCCTGAAGATGAATTGACTTTGTCAAGCAACAAAACCTTCCTGAGTGGTTTGATTTCTGATCCGGTCGAATAACCTGTCAGGTAAAGATAGGTTGTGAGGATCTCCGATTGTTTTGGAGCTTTTTTAAGCTTATCGAGAATCTCAATTAATTCTTTATCTGTGAATTTCTTTGCCAGCTTAACGAATGTCTCTTCCCTGGCTTTATATTTTTCTGCAACAGGGGCGGCAACTACACCATCAGGGAAGAGTGCAGAAGGAACAGCGGCTTTCATTACTTCGCCTTCTGAACACATATAATAATCTGA
Source organism: uncultured Rikenellaceae bacterium (assembly GCA_964526345.1). GTDB lineage: Bacteria > Bacteroidota > Bacteroidia > Bacteroidales > VadinHA17 > LD21. The sequence continues at coordinate 26,161 of CAZGKI010000033.1, read as the reverse complement.
TATCCAACTCCATAGCTTTAACTGCAATTCATTTATATCAGAAACCTGGTTGCTTATTTCAATCAGGGGTCTTATATTCCTTATCCCGCCTGAATCATTATGTGTCCTGCAAACAACACCTGAATAGATCTTCTTATTTCCAAACTGTACGAGCACTACTTTACCCGGTCTGACAGAATCCTGCATGTATTCAGGGATCCTGTATATGAATCGTCTTCTTACAGCAACAGGCAAAATTATATCAGCATAGCTGTTTGTCATTATAATAAGGTATATACAAAAATAGAAGAAATAAGGGGTTTTTAGTCCCTTATAAATGCCAAAGGAGGAAAGGCATTATCTTTTTTCAGGATATTGACAACAGGCACCCGGAAATCCTGACAAATTAATTCGATTTGATGAATGTCGACATAACTGTCAGCAGATGCTCCTTGCGAATAGGTTTAATGAGGCAGGCATCACATCCGGCTTCGAGGATAATGTCTTTATCATCCTCAAAAATAAATGCTGTCTGGGCTATAATAGGAAGCTCCTTTCTGATCGCTCTTATCTTTTTTGTCGCTTCAATGCCATTCATTTCAGGCATTTGCATATCGAGCAGAACGACATCAATGTCGGAGTTATTTTTAATTATCTCAACGGCCTCTATACCGGAACGGGCAGTTAGTACAAATATGCCTGTATCGAGAAGGATCCTGTTAAGGTATATCAATACGTCTTTGTTATCATCAACAAGCAGGCATTTCCTGGAACTCCAGTTAATAGGGAGCTGAGTCTGCTCATTCAGCATAGATTTAAGTTTTATCTTTGTGCTGCCAGCCGGTCGGTATGGTATAGAAAAGCTGAATTCAGAACCGATACCTTTTTCAGACTGTACAAAAATTTCGCCTCCCATTCTTTCAACAACTTCTTTTGCCAGAGTGAGGCCTATACCAAGACCTTCGAATGGACGATGATGACCATCGATCTCCTGCCGGAATTCCTCAAAGATCCTTCCAAGGTTTTCTTTGTTTATGCCGATGCCCGTATCCTTTATTTTAAAGAAAAGTGACTGATCTTCACGGTAATATGAGAATTCAATTGATCCGTCAAGAGTAAATTTCACAGCATTGTCCATAAGGTGGTTCAAGACACGTTTAAGCCAGATCTTATCAGTAAAAATCAGATCGCCATTATCTTCAAACTGGTTCTTTACATTCAAAATTATTGATTTTTCATTCCGTCGTATTACCTGTCTTGCTTCTTCAATTATCTCATTAACAATTTCATTAACTGATGCTTCTTCGTATGTAATTTCAATCTGTGAGCTTTCAAGACGCGAGAGGTCAATTATATCACCAATGATCTGAAGAAGTTTTTCACTGTTATGATTAATATGCTCGATATATTCTTCTTTCATCTCCTGTGTTAATTCATTGGAAAGAAGAAGGTTGGAGAAACCCACCACGCTGTTGAGCGGTGTTCGTATCTCATGAGAGATGTTAGCCAGGAAGCTAGACTTAAGTCTGCTGCTTGTCTCTGCCTCAATATTTGCCTTAATCAGTTCATCATGAACCTGTGTAAGCTTCGTAATATCTCGTGAGATAGTAAGCGCTCCCAGAACTTTACTGTTATCGTCCTTAACTATAACAGATTTTGTAGAAAGATTTACGTAATGTCCGTCTATGTGCTTTAACCGCAGCTCTCCTTCATAGGAACCCTGCTTTTTCAAAGCTTCAAACCTCTTTGTATTAAAATCCTGGTCTTCAGGGTGTATAAATGAGGACGGAACTGACGCTTCGTAAGTTTCCCTATCATGTCCTATCAATGAGTAGAATGCTGTGTTGGCAAATTTAAGGTTCCCTTCACTGTCATAAAAAGATATGCCATCGTCGGCAGCCTGAATAAGCATTTTAGAGAATTCATTTGATTCATAGTATTCTCTTGCGATATTATCTTTCTGGACTTCCAGTACATGGTTAGATTTTTTAAGTTCATTATTAATCTCTTCAATCTGTCTGGTTCTGGAAGTAAGCTCCCTGTTCACTTTTCTTATTTTCAAAGAGAAAATAATGATCACTATACAAATAATGACCAGAGCGCCAAGTAATGTGAGCAATAAATTAAGCAAGCCTGTCGATAATGCCAGTGTTGAATTCAAATGATTAAAAATCAGCTTGCTACCAGTAGAAGATCCAAAGCTTTGAAAAGAGATTGAAAGAACAAAAAACAGCAAAATAAGGTATGACTTATAATTTACGGTTGCCTTCAAGAAATAGTACCACCCGCGTTTTACCATAAATCTATAATAATTGTTTGTATTAAATGTATAAAATATTATAACAGGAATGGCGCAAATATAAAAATTCATACGGGTTTTTTACCTGATTTTTTTCACAAAAAGTATTAAATTGCAAACAGATAACCAGTTAGTATTTTTTCGGGAAAATGGAAAGAGATAAATCACTTTCAGGAGAAAGGAAATACAGCAATGATGAAATAACTGTTTATTGGAAACCAGAAGCCTGTGTTCATGCATCGTACTGTTACAGGGAGCTTATTGATGTTTTTGATCCAAGCAGAAGACCATGGGTTGACATGAAAGGTGCTTCGACTGAAAAGATTATTGAAGTTGTAAACTTATGTCCTACCGAGGCTCTTGCATGGAAATGGAATAATGAAGAAAAGAACAAGTCGATAGGCGATGATCAGACAAATCACATCAAATTCAGGAGGCCGGAACTTATCGGTAATAATGTTCCGGAGGTGAAGCAACATCCTGTCTCAGTAAAGGTAATGCCGAACGGACCCCTGGTTATAAAGGGTAATTTCACACTGAATTACAGCGGGAATAAGAAAGAAGTTACTGAAAGCATCGTTTCTATCTGCAGGTGCGGCGCGAGTGATCATCTGCCCTTTTGCGACGGGCAGCACAGGAAAATAGGATTTATCGGTTAATCGTTGAAGATGGAAGAGAAAAAAGAAAATAATAATGAGACAATCATTGAGGTTATTGACTTTGGTCCGCTCAGAATAACAGGCAATTTTATCTTAAAAGATCTAAAGAGAGATACAGAAACATCATCTGATGAGATCTGGTTATGCAGGTGCGGAAAATCGAATAATAAACCTTTTTGCGACGAATCGCATAAAAAATGATTGTGTGATCCTGTTAACCTGCCTTTAACACAGAGCTGACCCTGTCGGCAGCATCTTTAAACGACACGGCTGAGAATACTTCGAGGCCAGAATCGTCAATTATCTTTTTAGCTTCCGCGGCATTTGTACCCTGAAGCCTGACAATCACAGGTACTTTTATTTCACCAATAGATTTATATGCTTCAACCACACCATTTGCAACCCTGTCGCATCTGACAATACCTCCGAATATATTTATCAGTATGGCTTTTACTGCAGGATCTTTCAGAATGATCCGGAATCCGGCTTCGACAGTTTTTGCACTGGCACCTCCTCCTACATCAAGAAAATTTGCCGGTGCACCTCCCGATAATTTTATTATATCCATCGTGGCCATCGCCAGTCCTGCTCCATTGACCATACAGCCTACATTGCCATCAAGCTTCACAAAGTTCAGATTATATCTTCCTGCCTCCACTTCAACAGGATCTTCCTCATTTAAGTCTCTCATTTCAAGGAGATCATGATGCCTGAAGAGTGCATTATCGTCAAGCACAATCTTGCAGTCGACAGCTAAAATTTTATTGTCGCTGGTCTTAAGAACAGGATTTATCTCCAGAAGCTGAGCATCACATCCGGTGAATGTTTCATATATCCCGGCCAGGAACTTCTGCATATTTTTAAATGCACTGCCAGACAATTCGAGATTAAAAGCTATATTACGGCACTGAAAATCCTGGAGACCGATGCCGGGAGTGATTTCTTCGGTAAAGATCCTGTCGGGTGATTTTTCAGCAACCTCCTCAATAGACATCCCTCCTTCGGGTGAATACATAATAGTGTATCTGCCTTTATTCCTGTCAAGCAGAATACTTACATAAAATTCTTTAATTTCGGATTCTCCTTTATAATATACATCCTGTGCTACCAGAACCTTATTAACTCTTTTTCCTTCGGGCCCGGTTTGCGGTGTAACAAGGTTCATTCCTATCATCTTCGATGCCATCGCTCCGGCTTCCTCAATAGACTTTGCAAGCTTCACACCTCCGCCTTTTCCCCTTCCGCCGGCGTGGACCTGGGCTTTCACAACAAAATATTCTGAACCGAATTTCTCCTTTAGCTGACCCGCCACGGTAACAGCCTGCTCGGGTGTTTCAGCAACAAAGCCCTCCTGGATATCAACATCATATGCCCTGAGCAATGATTTTCCCTGAAATTCATGAATATTCATTTTCCAATTATTTTAGTTTAAATCAAACCTTTTAAAATCTGATCCGAAGGGTCACAAAATAAAAATAATTAACGGATAAAATAGCTATTTTCGCACAAAAAAGTATGCGAAAGCTTCAAAACAGTGAACTTGGCAGAATGACTCCGGAACAGTATCGTGAATCTGAAAAAGCGCCTTTTATTATTGTGCTCGACAATATAAGAAGCCAGAGCAATGTAGGTTCAGTTTTCAGGACTGCCGATGCTTTCCTGGCCGAAATCATCTACCTCTGTGGTATAACCGCGAGGCCACCGCACAGGGAAATCCAGAAGACTGCCCTTGGCGCTACCGAATCTGTTGAGTGGAAATATTTCAAAGAGACAGCTGATGCCATTAAAGATATTAAATCGCGTAATTACAAAATAGTAGGGATAGAGCAGGCAGAAGGATCAATCGATCTGAGTGATTTTTCGGTGGTACCCGGAACAGGTTATGCACTCGTTTTTGGCAATGAAGTGAATGGTGTTGATCAGAAGATCATTGATATGTGTGATTATGTTGTTGAGATACCTCAGTATGGAACCAAGCACTCTTTTAATATAGCTGTAAGTGCCGGAATAGTGTTGTGGGAACTAAATAGAAAAAAAAAGTAGGGATGTTGCATGGAACATCCCTACTCATGTTTTAATTATCTTATTTTATTACTGTACAGTCGATTTGAAAGTATCATCGTTCCAGTATTTAGCCAGTTCAAGGTCGGTTTTTGCATAAGCTTTCCAGTTGGCATTGAATCCTGCAGCTTCGCGAAGACCATTAAGCATATAATCCCTGTTATCCATACGGGCGCCAACAACTGCTTTAAGATATGAAGGTTTGCCGTTTTTGTCTAAAGTTGTCATGCTGTCGAGAGTAGCTTTGGCTTTATTAACATCGCCCTTAAGAACGAGAGCCAGTGCAAGGTTAAAGCTTGGTTCTGTACCAAAAAGATTTACTGCCTTGTCGTATTCGCCTTTTGTAATAGCGATAACGCCAAGACCATACTTCGACTCAGGTGTAGCAACAGCCATTGAATTGAAATATTCCTCAGCTTTAGCGAGGTCCCCATTTATCAGATAACAGAAACCAAGGTTATTTTTAACAACATCATTATCCTGAATAGCCTTCGCCTTTTCCAAAGCAGCAATGGCGTCATCAGTCTTCCCTAATGCTATCAGGGTGTAACCAATATTATTTGCGGCGCGTATACACTTTGGATAAGCTTCGGATGCGGCCTGGTAGAATTTAAGCTGTTCGTTGGCATCTTTTGTAAGAGTTGCTGCATAGAGCATCTCTTCGAGGCTTAAAACTTTAGGATCTGATTGAGCCTGAGCAAGTATCTGTTCGTCGGTACGTCCGACCTTATCAACATTGATTGCCATTTTTGACCTTCTCAGTTTGGGAAGAATGTCAGTTTTTAGAACTTCAAAAGCAGCTGACATATTTTTTATTTCCTTTTCGCGGACATCAGGATCGGAATACATTGAAAGAACTCTGAGGATAAGATCTTTATCCTGAATTGTGGAGTTCTGAACAGCAGTTTGGAAACCGTCCCAGTCTTCAGCAGTAGTTTTCTCATCGAAGAAGCCTTCAGTTTTTGCAGCGTCGATCTTGCTAAATTCCTTCTTAATAAATTTATCAGCAGTAGTACCTCTTTCACCGGAAAGTTTTTCATTAAACTTATATGTTCCGTCTGGTGAAGCATATGAACTGATGTCTGCATTTTTAAACTGACGGCTCGAATCAGCATTAACAGATTTAATATAATCCTTGAGAAGAGTAATATCTTCAGCTTTAAGCTCTGAAGGACGAATATCATACCTGTTGATCACGTAGTTGATATCTGCAGTCTGCGTCTCAGGAGTAATTCTGACGAAATTATCTTTCATCATTATTGGCTTTCCATCTTTTTCAACCAGTGTTGAAGTTGCGATAACGCCATCTGCTAATTTTACAGGGTCGAAATCGAGACTTTTTGAACCTCTCACTGCCCTAACTCTCAGAACAAGTTCTGATACCTTCATGGCATCTTTATAAGGAACAGAAGCAGTGTAAGTGAAATTACCCCCATTATAGGCAATTACCGCGTTATTAGCCTGAACACTTTCACCCTGAACAACCTGAACTTTTTCAAAAGCTGTCTCACCACCAGCATAAGTAAGAACAGGTGTTGCTGTTAAAGTTGTCTTCTTGTCAAAATATTTATCAGGAAAAACACCTTTAATGGTAACATTTACAAGACCTGCATGAGCTTCCAGTACTTTAGGCGTAACATCGTACTTTACCAGGTCTGCATTTTTCTTCATTTTATTCAGACCGCTGCAGCTAGACATTACAACGGCGGCCAGGATAAGGATAAAATAGCTTCTGAATTTTTTCATAGTAAAAAGAGTTATTGATTATTATCTGTTATATTTAATTGATATTAATCCAACAATATACGAAATTTTATGCAAATCTAAATAAAATAGTTTGAGTAAAAGTCAAAATATTTAAAATAATTATAAAATTAGAGTATTAAGACCGGCAGGATAATCATCAAAAAAGATTGTATCGACAATTCTCGTATAATGGTTTTCATTAGCAACAAAATCAATATTGTTTATGTCAATAATAAGATATTTATTTTCGGGATTTTGTCTGAAGAATGTGAAATAGCTGTCCTGAATTTTCTGAAGGTATTCCCTGGTTATTGTTTTTTCATAAATTCTTCCTCTTTTTTCTATATTCTGCAATAATCTGTCGGGGCTAAGATGAAGATATACAAATATATCAGGTTTGGGTAATGAGCCATATATTATAAAAAAGATCTGCCTGTATAAATTATATTCATCCCCGTTAAGTGTTGAAGAAGCAAATACCAGAGACTTCATGAAATAATAATCGGCCACAGTAAATGCTTTAAAAAGGTCCTGTGGAACGAGTTCCTCCTTAAGCTGCTTATACCGACTTGCCAGAAATGATAGTTCCAGTGGAAAAGAATATTTTTCAGGATCGCTGTAAAACTTGGGCAGAAACGGATTATCGGCAAAATGCTCAAGTATCAGATGTGCATTGAATTGCTCAGCGATCCTGCCTGCCAGGGTAGTCTTGCCTGCTCCGATGTTTCCCTCAATTACAACATAGTTATATTTTATCTTCATCCCTTGAAATTATTCACATTTCTCTATAAATCAAATTTAGAAATTGAATATGGAATTCCCAATAAAAAAGGCCGGTAAACGGCCTTAATTTTGTTCTTTATTATGTTCCTCATTCCTTTTAGGCTCAGGGTCCTGTCTGGGTGGCCTGGGTAAAAGGACTTTTCTCGACAGTTTTAGCTTGCCTGTCTTTGGATCAATATCGATTAGTTTTACTTCAATCTCATCACCTTCCTTAAGGACCTCATCAACCGACCTGATCTTTTTCCAGTCGATCTCAGATATATGAAGCAGCCCGTCTTTATTGGGCAGAATCTCAACAAAGGCACCAAACTGAACAATGGTTTTCACTTTTCCTTTATAGATCTGTCCAACTTCAGGTATGGTGACGATCTTCTTAACCCACTCCAGGGCGGCTGTAATGACCTCCTTGTTCTCTCCAAATATATTGACATCGCCGCGGCCATTGATCTCTTCCACAATAATTGTGGCACCTGTTTCCCTTTGTATCTCCTGTATTACCTTTCCTCCGGGGCCGATAAGAGCGCCAATCATTTCTTTCGGTATAGAAAGCATTTCTATTCTCGGGGCATGAGGTTTAAGTTCAGGCCGTGGTTCAGAAATCGTTTCACTCATTATATTCAGGATATGCATCCTGCCGGCTTTTGCCTGTTCAAGTGCTTTTTCCATTATTTCGAAAGAGAGCCCCTCAACCTTAATATCCATCTGTGTGGCAGTAATTCCATCGCGTGTTCCGGCTACCTTGAAGTCCATATCACCAAGGTGATCTTCATCACCAAGGATATCGGAGAGAATAGCATATTTCTTTGTCTCCTTGTCGGTTATAAGCCCCATGGCAATTCCCGATACAGGCTTGCGAAGCTTTATCCCGGCATCCATCAGTGCAAGAGTTCCGGCACAGACAGTAGCCATTGATGATGAACCGTTCGATTCAAGAATATCTGATACAACTCTTATTGCATAAGGATTCTCATCATCAGAGGGCATCATGTTTTTCAATGCCCTGTGAGCGAGGTTTCCATGCCCTATTTCCCTTCTGCTTATGCCCCTTGCCGGTTTTGCTTCACCGGTGGAAAAGGGTGGAAAATTATAATGCAATGTAAATTTCTCTGAACCCTGGTTAAGTACTTCATCAATTATCTTCTCGTCGAGCTTGGTCCCTAGAGTAACTGTAGTAAGCGACTGCGTTTCACCTCTCGTAAATAATGCCGACCCGTGAGTTGCAGGAAGAGGATCAATTTCACATAATATCGGACGAATTTCATCCGGTTTCCTTCCGTCGAGCCGGGTCTGTTCGTCAAGAACAAGCCTTCTTGAAGCTTCTTTAAGAATATCGTGATAATATTTCCTGATAAGAGCTTCGTTTACTTCATCCTCCTCTGAGTACTGTGCAAGGAACTCCGTTATTACAGCTTCAAAAGCATCGAGTCTTTTATGCTTGTCGGCTGTGGAAGTTCTTGCCGCTTCGTAACATTTATTATATGTCTCATCCCAAACCTTCTTCCTGAGCTCTTCATCATTTGCCTCATGTGAATATTCGCGTTTAACATTCGATCCGACCTCTTCAGCAAATTCCATCTGTGCCTTGCAATGTACTTTAATAGCGTCATGAGCTATTCTGAGAGCTTCAAGCATTACTGCTTCCGAGACTTCTTTCATCTCACCCTCAACCATCAGTATGTTATCATATGTTGCTCCTACCATAAGGTCCATGTCAGCCTCTTTAAGCTGAGTGGCAGTGGGATTGACAATGAATGTACTGTTCACTCTTGCCACCCTGACCTCAGACATTGGTCCGTTAAAAGGTACATCAGAGACGGCAAGTGCAGCAGAGGCTGCCAGTCCTGCAAGTGCATCAGGAATAATATCTGAATCTGCAGAAATGAGGTTTATTGTCACAAATGTCTCGGCATGAAAATCATCCGGGAACAGAGGACGTAATGCCCTGTCAACCAGCCTCGAAATAAGAATCTCATAGTCATTAGGCCTTGCTTCTCTCTTAAGAAAACCACCCGGGAAACGTCCCGATGATGCATATTTCTCTTTATATTCTACCGAAAGAGGCATGAAGTCTGTGTCTTCTTTTGCCTCCTTAGCTGCGACAACCGTTGCCAGCAGCATAGTTTTTCCCATTTTTAATAGGACAGCGCCGTTAGCCTGTCTGGCGAGCTTTCCTGTTTGCAATACTATTTGTTTCCCGTCGCCGAGATCAATAGTTTTCTCTTTAATTTTAAACATTCTTATAAATAAATTTTTGTGATAGTCGAAATTACAAGATTTAATAATAAATAGTATGAAAAAAGGCAATTTAAAATTGCCTTCTTCCCTTATTTACGTAATTTCAACGCTTTTATGATTTCACGATACCGATCGATATCTTTAACTCTGAGGTAATCAAGAAGCCTTCTCCTCTTCCCTACAAGCTTAATAAGCGCCTGCTGTGTACTAAAATCTTTTTTGTTCTTTTTAAGATGTTCAGTAAGATGATTGATCCTGTACGAGAAGAGCGCTATCTGGCCCTCTGCTGTCCCGGTATCAATCTCTGACGTTCCGAAAGTCTTGAAAAACTCCTGTTTCTTTTCTGTTGTCAAATACATGTCTCTAATTAAAATATTATTCATCCACAAATAAATCGAGTCTCCAATTTTGGAACGCAAAAATAAGGCTTTTTTATGTAAACTATCAAACAATTGGGAAAAAATTAAAAATTATTCCTGATTATCTCATTCCTCCAGAAACAATTTATGTATAAATAAATTGCTCCTGTTTATAGAAAGACGTAAATATTATACTAAACGTTGCGTGTAAAACCATAATTATAAGCCTGTTTATCAAACAAATTCGATAATTTGTCAAAACAGGATAAAAATTACGGTAAACATCGCCAATTGCAAATAATATATAATACATTTCCTCCGGTATTGGGTCTTGTATCTCCCACTCACCCACTCTCCCCTTCCTTCTTCACGGTTCCAATATAAGTTCATCCTGGTTTTTCAGATTCTTTCCCATACTAATAAGCTTCCCACCGATACGGCACTCAAGGCATCTCCGCTTTTTGCAGTATGAGTTCCTCAACTGGATCAGCCCCTGGGTCTGGAATGCAGATTCAGCATTTATTCCGGCTGATCGCCATTCATCAATGATCGAGTTATCTTCAGGGTCTATTTGTTCCAGGAATGAGAGTGCCCTCTCACATATTAAATGCGAATCACGACTTTTTCCATAGACAAAAACCATTGGGATTACCGCGTTTATCAGGAAAATATCTGTTGCCTGTGAGCCTGTAGTCTTTGGATAATACCGGCTTCGTTTGCTAAAAACAAAATGATCATCCCAATACTCCGATGCAGTAACTTCAAAAAGGTTCTTCAGCCGATTCAGTTCACCGGCCTCCAAAACCCGGGACAATAAGCCTCCCGTTACCGAAAGCATTGCAGCAAGTTGAGAAAGCCTGATAGTAGGGAAATTAGCAGGTCGTAATCTTGAGAATTTCCATATGTATCCATGCAGTGGCTGCAGGGAGTATTTGGCAGATAGAATTTTATATTCCCTGAGGAGAGCAACATAATATTCATCTTTAAGAGAATCTTTGTAAAGACCCTCCTGCAAAAGGCCGGCAGTTCCAAAAAGAAGGGCTTCGATCTGGAAACGATTGTCGGAATGTTTCCTGATGATCCTGAAGGGAAGATTTGTTGCAAGCATTTCAAAAGGCTCTGTATTGACCCTGAATCCAAAATAACGAGATAATATCCTGTAAAAAGTTTCCTCCCAGTCATTTCCAGTTTCGGAAAAGATTTTCAGTATCTGCCCTGATTTCTCTTCCAGTCTTCCAATTACCAGTGAGTTTATCCAGCTGCGGATAAAAATTGTGTCAGGTATTTTTATCTCATCCTGACAGGCTATGATAAAGGGATTATTGACAAGGTTGAGATAGTTATCATAGAGACCGGGATCATAGACCAGTTCCGTGGTGAGCAGCTCTTCACCTTTTGAATTAAATACTTTCCTGTCGTTTTCAGCAACAACATGAAGGATAACATTGTCAAAAGCCGGATCGGAATTATGCCCGTGATTAATGAAATGTGAAGACTTTGTATGTATCTCTATATTGCCTGCCCATTCAGTATCTCCTATGATCAGCCTGGCATTGAAAAAATCAGGTCCCGAATCGCGGTTATATTCTCCGGGACTAACGACAGTAATTATACCATCATCATTATCAAGCAGATAATCAGGATTATACAAATTATATTTCCAAAGGTAATGAAGGAATTCCTCTTTCATAGCACAAGTATTAAAATTCGACAGCGAGGAAATAAAGATAGGAAAAATGGTTTAATGAAGCAAGAGTACCCTGATAAAAAAGAGGGGGTGAAGGGGTGAATGGGAGAGAAAAGAATATCTCCCGAAGATTCCGCAGATTGGCGTAGAAGAAGATATTAATATTCGCGAAAATCAGCGAGATCTGCGGGAAAAGACTGCAGGACCGCAAGACAAAAAATCAGATAAGACTTCTTTCAGCCAGGTACTTTTCCATCTGAAGTTGCATTTCTCTCGCTTTTTCACCGGCGATTTTATCGAACTTCCGGGAGTTATCGGCGTAGATTATGCTGCGTGAAGAATTTACCAGCAGACCACATTTATTTGTCATTCCGTATGTCACAACCTCCTCAAGGTCACCACCCTGTGCCCCCACACCGGGGACAAGAAGGAAATGATCCGGAATTATACGTCGTATATCATTAAGCGTCTTGGCTCGTGTGGCGCCAACAACATACATCATATTATTTATATTGCCCCATTTTTTTGATACGGAGAGTACCCTTTCGAAGAGTCTGAGTCCGTCCTCGTTGTGATACTGAAAATCATCAGCGCCTTTATTGGAAGTCAAAGCCAGGAGCACAATCCATTTCCCTTCGTAAGTAAGAAAAGGAGTAACTGAATCCTCTCCCATATATGGAGCAACGGTCACAGCATCAAAGGGCATTTTCTCAAAAAAAGCCTTTGCATACATCTTTGAGGTGTTACCGATATCACCACGTTTTGCATCTGCAATGACAAATATATCCGGATATTTCTTTTTGATATATTTTACAGTTGCCTCAAGCGATAACCATCCCTTGTCGCCCAATGACTCATAGAAAGCTATATTTGGCTTGTAGGCAACACAATACATCCGGGTTTCATTAATAATCCGTTTGTTAAATTCAAAAACGGGATCCTTTGTTTCCAGAAGGAACGATGGGATCTTTTCAATCTCAGGATCGAGCCCGATGCAAAGAAAAGATTTTTTTGCAACTATGCTGCTGAATAACTCTGCATGGTCCATAGACTGTTAATTTATAAATTGCTTTCCTTAAGCCTTTCAGCATTTTCAGCCATCTGAAGCTCATCAATTATCTCCTGGATATTTCCATCAAGGATCGAAGGCAGATTATATATAGTAAGGTTTATCCTGTGGTCAGTCATTCTTCCCTGCGGATAATTGTAAGTCCTTATCTTGGCTGACCTGTCGCCGGTGGAAACCATCGTCTTCCTTCGGTGAGATACTTCATCGAGGTATTTCTGGTATTCAAGATTATACAATCGAGTTCTTAGTTCTTTCAGAGCCTTGTCGTAGTTTTTGATCTGCGATTTTTCATCCTGGCATGTTACTACAATTCCGGTAGGAACATGTGTAAGACGAATTGCTGAGTATGTGGTATTAACAGATTGCCCGCCCGGCCCGGAAGAACAGTAAGTATCTTTCCTTATATCTTCATTTTTTATCTCAACGTCAAATTCATCAGCCTCAGGAAGTACAACGACAGAAGCTGCTGAGGTGTGTATACGTCCCTGCGTTTCCGTTTGTGGTACACGCTGAACTCTGTGAACACCGGACTCATATTTCAAAATACCATAGACACCTTCGCCGGAGACACTGAAGACTATTTCTTTGTATCCACCGGCAGTACCTTCGGAAAACCTGTTGATCTCTGCTTTCCAGCCTTTCTGTTCAAAGTACTTAGTGTACATCCTGAAGAGGTCACCGGCAAAAATACTTGCTTCATCACCCCCCGTGCCTGCCCTGATCTCCATAACGGCATCTTTATCATCTTCAGGGTCAGCTGGTATCAGAAGAAGTTTGATCTCCTCCTCCATGTCAGGGATGGCGGAGTTAAGCTCTTCAAGCTCAACTTTGGCCATTTCCCTCATCTCCTCGTCCTTTTCGGATGAAAGAAGCTCTTTGGTGCTTGTTAAATTTTTGAGTGTAAGCTTATATTTTTCATAAGCTTCAATTATAGGCTGAAGGTCTTTATATTCCCTGCTAAGCTTAACATATTTTTCCATATCCGAGAGCACATCCTGCTGCGTAAGCAGTTCACCCACCTCTATAAAGCGATGCTTCACTCCTTCAAGCCTCTCGAGTATCATATTATTAGCCATATACCTAAAATTCAGGGTGCAAAGATAATAAAAAGGCGGAATGGTGCAACGGATTTAAGGCAGAACAAAGTTTAAAAATTAAAGGGAGATAGGGTGAAGGGGAGATTGATCTGCAAAAATCTGAGAGATCTGCGGGAAAAATGAGTGGGAGAAAGGGAGAGGGGGAGATTTATTCAGTAGGAGAAAATGCCATGTTCTGAAATTAAAGTAAGCTTCTTGTGGTCAGATGCCTCGCAATGGCCTATAATTTTAGCTTCCAGGTTGAATCTGGCAGCAATATTTATTATATCAGAAGCATATTTCTGATCGATATAGATCTCGAACCTGTGCCCCATGTTAAAGACTCTGTACATCTCTTCCCATGGCGTTCCTGATTGTTCCCGAATTAACCGGAACAAGGGAGGGACAGGAAAGAGATTTGCCTTTACAATATGCATTTTGTCGACAAAATGAAGGATTTTTGTCTGCCCACCGCCCGAGCAGTGAACCATTCCATGGATCTCAGGCCGCATGGTTTCAAGTATCTTTTTAACCACCGGGGCATAGGTACGTGTTGGCGACAAGACAAGCTTACCAGTACTAATATTCAAACCTTTAACCAGACCGGTTAAATTCATCCTGCCGGAGTAGAAAAGGGAATCGGGAAGTGCTGTATCGTAGCTCTCAGGATACTTTGATCCATAATGTTTCTCAAAAACATCATGACGCGCAGAAGTGAGTCCGTTGCTTCCAATACCGCTGTTATATTCGTTCTCATAGGATGTCATTCCTGAAGATGCCAGTCCTACAATTACATCGTCCGGTTTTATATTACGATTAGAAATAACATCATCCCTTTTCATCCTTGCGGTCACTGTTGAATCGACAATGATAGTCCTTACCAGGTCGCCAACATCAGCTGTTTCACCCCCGGTGGAATAAATGCCTATGCCAAGGTTTCTGAGTTTTGCGAGGATCTCCTCGGTTCCATTTATTATAGCTGAAATCACTTCACCGGGAATCAGGTTTTTGTTCCTGCCAATGGTCGAAGAAAGAATTATGTTGTCACAGGCTCCTACACACAACAGATCATCGAGATTCATAACAATTGCATCCTGTGCAATACCTTTCCATACTGACAGATCACCAGTCTCTTTCCAGTAAACATAAGCCAGGGAAGATTTTGTACCGGCGCCATCGGCGTGCATTATGTTGCAATACTCCTTATCTCCTCCGAGGATGTCAGGTACAATTTTACAGAAGGCCTTTGGATAGAGCCCCTTATCAATAAGTTTAATGGCTGAATGCACATCTTCCTTTTGAGAAGAAACACCGCGTCTGGAATATTTGGACTCAGCAGGCATAGGTTATAAATCAGAGATAAAGATAGAAAAAAATAAAGTTCACGGGCGACTGGCAGCAGGCTATTTGCATTAAATCAGTTAACTAAATTAATTTGAAATGAAAATTATTTTTCACTTATAATAAGTATTTTTACTTAACCAAAAATTAGATCTGAATCATGTCCGGAAATCCCCTTTTAAGAATTGATGATGCCAATGAATCACTCTGGCAATTACGCTTCTCAGATTCAGAATTAATTGCCAGGGAGGCGCTAACTCTACTCAGTAAGTCTGAGAATGCAAAGTATTATAAAGGGATTGCCTGTTCAAAGCTGAATTATGCAGCTGCAAATTTCTACCAGTCAAAAAATGATATTGCATTAAACTATCTGACAGAGGCTCAACATTGGTTCGAAAATAACAGGTATGAGAAAGGTTATGTAAGGGCCCTGCTGCTCAAAGGAAATATTTTCGAGAGTTTCGGCGATTATGAGAAGACTCTCAAATTCTGGCTCGAAGCCTATAAAGCTGCAATCGAAATAAGCGACATGGAATCAGAAGGCGAATCATGCAGCCAGCTTGGCCTCATTTATTCAAGATTGTGTAATTTTCAGAAAGCACTTGAATTTTTTAATAAAGGCCTGAAAATAAGGGAAGAACTGGGTGATGAGAATGCAGTTGCCTCGTCACTCAACAGGATAGGGATGGTGCTGCGTCAGACAAAAAAATATGAAGAGTCTCTTGAATATTACTTTCGCAGCCTGGAAATAAGGAAAAGAAATAATCAGACTTCAGCCATTCCATGGACACTACTCGGAATAGCCAATACTTACGAGGATATGAAGAGATACTCTGAATCGCTAACCTATTACGAAGAGGGACTGACAGGTGGTGACAGGAGATGTAAGTTGCAATGCCTCATGGGTTCAGGACGTGTTTTCAGCCTTATGGGTGATGCTGAGAAAGCAGAGGAGAGGCTGAATGAATCCCTGCTGATGGCACAGGAGCTTAAATCACAGGTTCTTATAACGGAAGCTTATGCCGCATTAGCTGCTCATTACGAGCATTTTAAACAGCCGGAGAAAGCACTTAAAAGTTTTAAGCTGCACTTAAAAGCAAAAGATGTATATCACAGTACAGAGGTGCAAAGCAAGCTGAGCAACATTGAAGTAGCTCATGCAATTGAAAAATCGGAACAGGAAAAGGAAATATACCGCCTCAAACATGTGGAACTGAAACAGGCATACGACATTATTGATGAGAAAAATAAAGATATTACAGCTAGTATTAATTATGCCAGTCGTATACAGCGCGCAATACTTCCCGATCCCCACGATATCCGTGGCCTGGCAGGCAGCAGTTTCATCCTGTATCTGCCAAAAGATATTGTCAGTGGAGATTTTTACTGGTTTGCCGGATTAAATAAAAAGCTTGTGCTGGTAGCTGGCGATTGCACCGGACATGGTGTTCCGGGAGCCCTGATGAGCATGTTAGGTATCTCATTCCTGGAGGAGATAGTAAATGCCCGTGAAATAACAGAATCCGGAAAGCTACTGGATGAGCTCAGGAAGGAAGTGCAGAGAGCGCTCCATCAGAAAGGCGTAAGTGAAGAAGCAAAAGATGGAATGGATATCTCCCTTTGTATTATAGACAGGTCAAAGAATATTATTCAGTATTCCGGGGCATATAATAATTTGTACATTATCAGGAATGGAGAATTAATCGAGTACCAGGCCGACCGGATGCCTATCGGCATTTTCGATCTTTCTGACAAAGAGTTTACAAGTACTAGTATCCCAATCTTGGCAGGAGACATAATTTACATGTTTTCAGATGGTTATGCCGACCAGTTCGGTGGACCTAACAATAAGAAATTTAAATATTCTGCTCTTAAGGAATTGCTGCTTAAGATTCACCAGCTCCCGGTCAGGGAACAAAAAAAGAGGCTTGAAAATGAATTCTTCAGGTGGAAGGGAGATAACTCCCAGACTGATGATGTCCTTATTATGGGACTAAAGCTTTAACTGTACTAACCTGTTGGATTGAAAGAATATGAGAATTAAGTGTATTATTTAAAGTTATAATCAGGCTTATTTCTTCGGAGCAACATAATCTGTTCTGAGCACCCTGAATTCTGTTCTCCTGTTAATCTGGTGTGCTATCTCCCTCTGTTCATCATTCGCAAGAGAATTGATATATTGGTCTGATAATGTTGCACCTAACCTGAGGAACGGCGATTGTGCATTTATAGTCGCATCAACAACTTTCGGGCTCGATTCACCATATCCTTTTGCCGTAAGTCGTTCGGGTTCAATACCTTTCTCAATAAGATACTGAACAACAGACTGGGCCCTTTTTTGTGAAAGCTCATAGTTATATTCTTCGGTATCACGCGAGTCGGTATGCGACATAAGTTCAATAGTGACATTTGGATTATCTATCAGAGTCTCAACCAGTTTGTCAAGCGACACCATCGACTCAGGTCTCAGGTCCCATTTTCCGAAATCATAGAAAATATTGGGCAGCTCTATAGGTTTATCTATTGCAGTTAACAAAATTGTCACCATGAAATCACGGCTCTTTTCCTGCCCTTTTGTTGTTTCTCTTTCTTTTCCGTTAAGGTAACCCTGTTTTGCTGCCAGGAAAATATAATCGACGTCGGGCTTAAGTGCAAATTTGAAATCGCCGCCTGTACCTGTTTCGGCCTGCAGGTTTGACCCATCGCTTGCAATAAGGCTGACAGTGGAACTAACTATTGGTGCCCCTGTTTTTTCATCTTTTACCAGGCCGGTGATATTGAATTTCAAAGGAGGGAATTCGAATGAGTAGAGTTCGTCATTACCTCTGCCCTTACGTGTTGAGCTGAAAATTCCGCTTTCATTGTCATCCTCGAAAGTAATCCCAAAATCATCGGCAGAGCTGTTTATGGGAGCCTTCATATTCTGTACCACCCAGGAACCATCGGGCTGAGAAACAGCTTTAAAAATATCGAGACCCCCCATTCCTATTAAGCCGTCCGAAGAGAAATAAAGTGTGCCATTCTTCCTCACATAAGGAAAAAGCTCATTGCCGCTGGTATTAATATCCGGACCAAGGTTTTTTGGTTTCGACCAGGCATCGCTTTCAGAGGCACGTGTTGACATCCAGATATCTTTACCGCCAAAGCCGCCTTTCATATCCGATACAAAATAAAGAATAAGGCCGTCCTGTGTCAGCGCAGGATGAGCAGCAACAAGCGAATCGGGCAGTATGCCAATGTTTTTAGGTTCGCTCCATTTGTCACCTGTCCTTTTTGAATACATTATTATACAGCCTTTTTTCTCACGCTTGCCGGCTTCGCATCTTGTGAAGTATAGTTCTTTATAATCATCAAAAAAGCATGGTGTACCATCTTCGAATTCGCTGTTTAATCCATCGACAGGTACCGGTGTGCTCCACTTTGATTTTTTATCGATCCTGCTCTCAAAAATATCGGTAAAACCCTGACCAGTTGCGCCATGGGTCTTATTTCCCTGGGCATCATCCCTTGAAGAAGTAAAATATATAACCCCAAAATCGTCGCGTCCGTATGCAGGGCTGAAATCCGATTCCTTCGAATTAAGGTCTCTCAACTCCTCGACCTGGTATGACTCTGGATTGCGAAGCCATTCCAGAGACAATTCGCAGGACCGGATCTCCTGATCAGCCTTTGCGTCGGAAGGCGCAATCTGTTTATATTTTTTAAATTCATCAATAGCCTGCTGGTATTTACCGTTCTTTTTCATCGATTCTGCCAGCCAGTACTGGGCATCGGGTTTCGGATACGACGACCTTACTGCAAGTTTATACCATGTCTCTGCATTCCTCGGATCATTTGTAAGCCGGTAACATTCGCCAATCATATATACTATCTCAGTACGCGAAACTTTATCTGACTTTTTCGTTTTTGAATAGGTGTCCTTAAACTCGTCAATTGCGTCATAATATTCCCCGGCACTGAAAGCAGCATAGGCTCTTTCCGCTTTTCTTTTCTGTGCAGGTAATTCCCGGCCAGCTGCAACAATTATCAATATTATAAGGAGTAAGAATCTTTTCATGATATCGTTTCCGATTTGACCATAAAAGTAATTATTTTAATGATACTGGAGTTATTTACTAACGGTACTGCTATTCAAATATTATATAAAAAAGCAGGGACATTGCATGCAATGTCCCTGTATAAAAAAACGCAAAACCTTTACTACCTGGTGAACAGCAGCTCCCTGTATTTTGGAAGCGGCCATATTTCATTATCGACAATCAATTCAAGCTTATCGATATGAGAACGGATATCTTCAAGATATGGTTTAACTTTTGCCTCATAAGCAATAGCCTTTTTATAGGTATCTTCTATAACATTGGCTTTTTTGCGCTCTTCAACCATATCATCTACCTTTTTCTTAATGCTGGAAACATGATCTGAAAGCGCTATTATCACTTCTTTGCGAGGTCCTGCCAACTTTTTATACTCTGCGTCACTGTATATCTCTCTCAGTCCCTTAACATTATCGATAAGTGAGGTCATATAACGAATTCCGGTAGGAACAATATGATTTATTGCCAGGTCGGCCAGGACCCTGGATTCTATCTGAACCTTTTTGGTGAATTTCTCAAACTCAACTTCAACACGGCTCTCAAGTTCCTTTTCAGTAAATACACCTGAACCTATGAGTACCTCTTTTGATTTAGGTGTAAGGTAACATTTAAGCGAATCCGGAACACTTGAAATATTTGAAAGCCCTCTTTTAACTGCTTCAGCATGCCATACTTTGCTGTAGTTATCACCTTCAAACAGAACTCTTTTTGATTCAAGAATATATTTCTTTAAAACCTGGAAGATTGCTTCATCTTTATTTCTTCCTTTTTTAATTATCTGGTCAACCTCTTTTTTGAATCTTGTAAGCTGATAAGCTACAGCTGCATTCAGCACAATCATTGAAGCGCTGCAGTTTGCTGACGCGCCTACTGCCCTGAATTCAAACCTGTTACCAGTGAAGGCAAAAGGTGATGTACGGTTACGGTCGGTATTGTCGAGCAAAATTTCCGGTATTTTACCAATACCAAGTTTTAATTCGGTCTTCTGTGCAGGTGTCATCTTTTTCTCAGTCACTTTACTTACAATATTCTCAAGCATGCTGGTCAGATAAGTACCAAGAAAGACCGAAATTATTGCAGGAGGTGCCTCATGACCACCCAGACGATACGAATTTGATTCATTCATTACTGATGCCCTGATAACATCATTGCTGTCGTTGACAGCCTTGATAACATTTACAAGGAATGTCAGGAACTGAAGGTTTGATTTAGGATTTTTCCCCGGTGATAGCAGGTTAACCCCTGTATTTGTGGCCATCGACCAGTTGTTATGTTTCCCTGAACCATTTATGCCTGCAAAAGGCTTTTCATGAAACAAAACCCTGAATTTATGTTTACGTGCGATACGCTTCATAACATCCATAAGAAGCTGGTTGTGATCAACTGCAAGATTAACTTCTTCGTGTATAGGTGCGCATTCAAACTGGTTAGGAGCCACCTCATTATGGCGTGTCTTGACAGGTATTCCCAGCTTATAAGCTTCACATTCAAAATCTTCTATAAAATACATCACTCTTTCAGGAATCGCTCCGAAATAATGATCGGATAACTGCTGATCCTTTGCCGACTGGTGACCCATGAGAGTCCGCTCTGCAAGTACTATATCGGGACGTGAATAATAAAGAGCTTCATCGATAAGAAAATACTCCTGCTCACAACCCAGGGTAGCGAAAACTTTATTTACATCCTTGTCAAAATACTGGCAAATATCAATTGCAGCTCTGTCAAGTTCTGAAAGAGCTTTAAGCAAAGGAGCCTTATAATCAAGTGCTTCTCCTGTATACGATACAAAGATTGTGGGGATACAAAGTGTTGTTCCAACAATGAAAACAGGAGATGAAACATCCCATGCAGTATAACCCCTGGCTTCGAAAGTATTCCTGATTCCACCACTAGGAAAGCTTGATGCGTCAGGTTCTGACTGGACAAGGACTTCTCCTGAAAAATTTTCAACTACATGGCCATTATCTCCGATCTCAATGAATCCGTCATGCTTCTCTGCAGTGCCATCAGTGAGCGGGTGAAACCAGTGAGTAAAATGAGTTGCACCTCTTTCCAGAGCCCAGGCTTTCAGTCCGATTGCTACCTGGTTAGCTTCCTGCCTGGTAAGTGATTTCCCATCTTCAATAGCTTTTTTCACAACTTTGTAAGCTTCCTTTGACAGGTAATGTTCCATTTTGTGAAGATCGAAGACATTAACTCCGAAATAATCGGAAATATTCTTCGATGGTGTTTCCACTTTCAAAGGTTCTCTGTTGAATACTTCTCTTAATGCACTAAATCTTAATTCTGCCATAATAAAGTTTTAATAGGTTCTTTACAAACAGGCGGCAAAATTACATAACTTTTCACAAAAACCCCGTAAAATAATACTATTTAAATAAAAAAAGTGCATTTTTTTTATTTACACCCTCTTAATATTTGACCTCCTTCAAAAAATGATTAAAAAATAAAAAGGTTGCCATTTAGGTAACCTTTTTATTTCTCAGGAGTTGTATCAATCTTTAATTATCGTAATAAAGTGCAAATTCAAAAGGATGAGGCCGCAAAGATAGCTCGAGAATTTCGTTCTTAACCTTATAATCTATGTATGTCTCAATCAGATCATCTGTAAATACACCGCCCTTTGTCAGGAATGAATGATCTTTTTGCAGAGCCATTAGGGATTCGTAGAGAGAACCGGGAACATTTTTGATCTTAGCCTTTTCTTTTCCTGAAAGTTCATAGATATTTTCATCTAACGGTTTACCAGGATCGATTTTATTTTCAATACCATCAATCGCAGCCATTAATATAGCTGTAAAGGTTAAGTAACTGTTACATGTTGGATCAGGACACCTGAATTCAAAGCGTTTGGATTTGGGGTTTGTAGAATACATGGGAATTCTTACCGCGGCAGAACGATTACGGGCAGAATAAGCAAGGTTCACCGGAGCTTCAAAACCAGGAACCAAACGTCGATATGAATTAGTTGTGGGTGCAGCAAAAGCAAGTAATGCAGCGGCATGTTTCAAGACTCCACCAATAGCCCATAAGCCCTCCTGGGACATGCCTGCATATTTATTTCCCGAGAAAAGATTCTTATTTGCTTTCCAAATTGAGAAGTGAATATGCATTCCACTTCCGTTATCCTGGAAAATAGGCTTAGGCATAAATGTTACTGTTTTACCATGCTTCAAAGCCACATTTTTAATGATGTATTTATACCACATTAGCTGATCGGCCATAGTACAGACATCGGCAAACTGCATATCAATTTCACTCTGGCCTCCGGTGGCTACTTCATGATGATGAGCCTCTACCTTAATGCCAATCTTTCTCATTTCCTTGACCATTTCAGCCCTTAAATCGCCGTATGTATCTGTAGGACTTACGGGAAAATATCCTCCTTTATAACTGGGCTTATAACCTAGATTAGGCTCCTCAATGCGATTTGAATTCCATGCCCCTTCATCCGAATCAATATGGTAAAACCCTGCATTCTGTGTCTGATCAAACCGAATCTCATCAAAAATGAAAAATTCTGGCTCGGGTCCAATATAAGCTAAATCTCCAAGACCGGATTTTTTAAGATACTCAGCGCCTTTTTTAGCTATATTTCGAGGATCTCTTGAATAATTTTCCAGGGTTACAGGATCAACAATGTCAGCTATTACACTAATAGTCGGTTCAGCAAAAAATGGGTCAATTTTAGCCGTCGAAGGGTCAGGAATAGCCAGCATATCAGAGTTATGTATGTCTTTCCAGCCTCTTATTGATGATCCGTCAAAACCTAACCCTTCTTTAAAAGTATCCTCATCCCATAAATCTATGGGGTAACTGCAATGCTGCCATGTTCCAAGCAGATCAACAAATTTAAGATCGACCATTTCGGCACTGTGCTTTTTGGCTAATTCAAAAAAATCTTTAGGTGTCATAAGAAACGTCATTTAATGTTATAAATAAAATAATTATTCAATTTCACAAAGCAAAATTATATTTTCTACAAATGTACATAAAAATTGAATTGAGTCTATTTTTATATATATAAAATTATTTAATACGTGTTTTTTAACAGTATTTAATGTATTTTGGCATGTTTTTTTGATATGGGGGTATTCATTAGGGGGGGGTATCTTAAAATTCGTAATATTTATTATTTATATTATTTTCTTATTCTTCGTTATACGTCAATCGGGATTTTACTTAGTATTAGTTAGAATTTCTATACCAGAGCTTTTATATTTCATCATTTTTGATTTTTTTCATTATATAGCCATTTTAATTATTCTTCACATTTTCAGGGATTTTAATGTATGATAAATTGAATCAATATTCAGGTAACAGTAACAGAAAAACCAATATTTTTCAATTAAAATATTGTCATACTGACATTTACAATCATGTTAACATTTAATAATCCTGCCTGTTATTTGTTGTAAATTTGTTATATTTGTCGCCTGAATCAAAAAAGATCATGTTCTATTAATCATTAAACAGCATATTTAATGTCAGCCATTCAGTTTTTAAGGGAAAAAGCAGGAGTATTTATCGCAGGAATAATAGGTTTTTCACTCTTTCTGTTTGTGGTAAGTGATTTTTTCGGGAAAGGAAGAGGTCAGCGATTGAGAGAAAAAAAATATTATGAGATCGGAGAGATTGCCGGACAATATATTTCTTACCAGGATTTTGAGCAAAGGGTTCAGAATCTGTATGAGATTTATAAACTATTGGGAACCTCCACTATTGACGAAGCAACATCCGAATCGATCAGGGAGCAGGTGTGGGAACAAATGGTCAGAGAGAAGATTCAGGACAACCAGTATAAAAACCTCGGTATCGGAGTAAGTACAGAAGAATTGGATGAGATGGTCCTTGGTGATAATCCACATCAAATTGTCAGGCAGCTATTTACAGATCCGTCAACAGGTATGTTCAATAAGTCATCCCTGGTTACCTTCCTTAAACAGACTGATGTTGATGAGACTGCAAAAAAATACTGGCTTTATTTTGAAGATGAGATTGTGAATAACAGGATGAATACAAAATATAATAATCTTGTTTCCAGGGGATTATTCGTGACGACCAAACAAGCTGAATTTGATAATAAGGTGAATGCACCCACAGTTGATTTCAGTTATATAGCGAAGAATTATGCTTCCGTGCCTGATTCAGCAGTAACAGTCTCCGGGAGTGATTTAGAGGCTTATTATTCAAAACACAAGGAAAATTTTAAAAAGAACGCTTTGAGGGATATAGAATATGTCACATTTGATGTTGCTCCATCTGAAGATGATATAAAGGAGGCTGAAAAATGGATTAATGATACTAAGGAGGAGTTTGCAGCTGCGAGTGATCCGGTTCAGTTCATCAATCTTACAGCAGACACGCACTATACCGGATTTTTTATTCCGCTGAAAGATGTTCCGGAAATTCTGCAAGACTTTGTAAAAAAAGAGGATAAGACCACTGTTTTTGGTCCTTACCAGGAAGATGGATCTTTTAAAATTGCCAGACTCCTGGATGTTGAAGAGAGACCTGATTCAGTGCATGTACGACACATACTTATTGCTCCAAGCCAAACAAGAAATATGGCACAAACGAGAATATTTGCTGACAGTCTTGTTAAACTCATTAAATCAGGAACATCATTTGAGTCACTTGCCCGGGCAAACTCGCAGGATCAGGGCTCAGCACAAGTTGGAGGTGATCTGGGATGGTTCCCCGAAGGAAGGATGGTTGTCCCGTTCAACAATGCATGTTTCACTGCAAAGAAGGGACAGATTGTAACTGCTGAGACAACCTATGGAATTCATATTATTGAGATACTTGCTACATCAAAGACCTCACGTAAATATAACATTGGCATCATCGACAGGAAGATCATGCCAAGTTCTGCAACAAACCAGAGAATCTACAGTCAGGCAAGCCAGTTTGCAGGAACCAATAACACCTATGATAAATTCAATGCTGCCATTGCATCAGAGAATCTTAACAAACGGATAGCAAATGATGTTACTCCGCAGCAGAAAACTCTGCCGGGACTGGATAATCCGAGATCGCTTATTATTTCACTTTTCGCAGCTGAAAAGGGTAAAATAATCCTTGATAACAGTCAGCAGGCTGTTTTTGAGGTGGGAGACAAATATGTTGTTGCCTTTTGCACCAGGGTGCAGACTGAAGGCATTGCTCCTTTAAAAGATGTTGAGAATGATATCAGGCTGATCGTTACCAGGGACAAGAAAGCAGAGGTTATTTTTGCACAGTTTAACAAGGACAAGCAGCCTGGTCAAAGCCTGGATGATATTGCCAGGACTATGGGACTCAATGTTGAGGAAGCCACGCAGGTTAATTTCAGATCATATTCTATTCCCGGAGCCGGCGCTGAGCCATCATTAATTGCAGCGGCATCTGCTGCCAGTCAGGGAGTTGTTTCCGGTCCGATAAAAGGGAATAATGGTGTTTACCTTATTTATGTCAATTCACTTACTATACCGGAAAAACAGGATTTGAAGCTGCTTCGCGACAGGCTGGCTTCCACATTTGAGATGAGAGGTAATTATGAGGCATATGAAGCTTTGCGTAAAGGAGCAAATATTGTAGACAAGAGATATAAGTTCTATTAATATTGAACCATAAATAATTTAAGAAGGTGCTTACGGGCACCTTTTTTTATTTATTTTTTAAGGCCTCTTCAGAGCCTGTCCCGATTTTTCGGAAGGGCTTGTGGGCCATAAATATAAAAAGCCCCTCAGTTACCTGAAGGGCTCAAATTTAAAGTCGGCGACGTTCCC
>CAZGKI010000032.1:0-30518 GCA_964526345.1 uncultured Rikenellaceae bacterium | reverse complement strand
CGACAATAATTCAAGTGATGCGAGGGTGCTTATTATTGATAATATAGGAATGCTCTCATCGGCATATCGTTATGCTTATATTGCTGAAGTGGGTGGAGGCTTTGGAAAGGGAATACATAATATACTTGAACCGGCCTGTTGGAATATCCCTGTTCTTTTTGGTCCGAATTATTATAAGTTTCGTGAGGCTGTTGAAATGATAAATGTTGAAGGAGCCTTTTCGTTTTCTGATTATGATGAATTTGAAGCTATCCTTGAAAGGTGGCTTTCCAGTGAAAAGCTTTATTTCCGGGCAGCTGAATCTGCAGGGAGGTATGTGAAGGAAAATACGGGAGCCACTGATAAAATACTGAAAAGTATTACATTGGATTAATTAACAGGGCATACTAATAATTTGTTAATAACTATCACATCTAATTTCCTTTCAATCTTTGAAAGAAGCGTAAATTGTTTGCCCGGATTTAACCAAAAATTAATTTTTTTGAAATCAAAATATCAATTATTTACAATAATCTTGCAAAAAATTTATTAATCTTAAATCCTAATCTTATGATGAAACACTACAGACTTTTATTTTCCATGCTGTTGTTTATGGTCATACCTTTTATCATGTATGCCCAGGTAACAACTTCCGGAATAAACGGGAAGGTAACCGACACCAATGGAGAACCTCTTGTGGGGGCAACTGTTGTTGCAACTCATGTTCCCTCAGGGACCAGGTATGGAGCTGTGGCAAATAATCAGGGCAGTTATTCCATTCAGGGTATGCGTCCTGGTGGTCCTTATTCAGTCAATGTAAGTTTCATTGGCTACAATCCCCAGAGTTACACTGAGATTACCCTGGCGCTCGGAGAAAACACAACCATTAATTCGACTCTGTCACCTACTACTACGGAAATGGCAACGGTTACTGTGATTGGTTACGCGACATCAAAATTCAATACCACGCAAACCGGTGCAGTGACGAATATCTCAAATACCGAGATAGCTAATATGCCTACAGTAAGCCGCAGTATTATAGATGTTACCCGCATTTCACCTTACGGAGGGAATGGTATGAGCTTTGTTGGCACAGATGGCCGTACGGCTAACTTTACAGTGGATGGAGCGAATTTCAACAACAACTTCGGTTTGAGTTCTGCTCTGCCCGGTGGAGGTAATCCAATTTCTATTGAATCTATCCAAGAATTACAGGTTGTAATCGCTCCCTTTGATGTTCGTCAGACAAACTTTATAGGTGGTGGTATAAACGCAATTACAAAATCCGGTACAAATGCCATTAAAGCCAGCGCCTATATTTATCACAGAAATGAAAACATGCGTGGTGATGCTGTTAATGGTTTGCAAATAGCAGGTGCGCGTGCTGTTGACCGCAATACATCTTATGGTTTTACTTTTGGTGGACCTATTGTCAAAAACAAATTGTTCTTATTTGTAAACGGTGAAATGGCTAAAACACCTACCGTTGTCAATCGTTGGAGAGCTTCAACGGATGGTGTCGCTGATGCCGACAATTATATTTCCCGCACAACAGTAAGCGATCTTCAAACAGTTTCTGATTATGTTAAAAGCAAGTATGGATATAATACGGGATCGTTTACAAATTTCCCTGCTGATGAAAACAACTACAAACTTCTTGCGCGTTTGGATTGGAATATCACAGACAAACATCATCTGGCCTTGCGTTATAACTACACAAAAAACCTTTACTGGAACCCGCCAAATGCTTCATCTATGGACGGAGGTACCCGTATGTCTGAGGCAAGAATGTCACAAGCCTCAATGTCGTATGCAAACTCGATGTATTCTATGAACAATCTTGTTAATTCATTCTCTTTTGACTTAAACAGCCGGTTGTCCGATAACTTATCTAACCAGTTGCTGGCAACATTCTCAAAACTTGACGATGTCCGCGGATCTAATTCCGATGAATTCCCTTTCATCGATATTTTGAAAGACGGGCAAGCCTATTTGTCTTTGGGATATGAACTTTTTACATGGAACAATGCTGTTCACAACAACGTTTGGAATGTCAAAGACGAACTTTCTTACTATTTAGGCAATCATAAAATTGTAGGTGGAGTAGCCTACGAATATAAAATGGCAGATAATGCTTATATGCGTAACGGTACAGGATACTATCGCTACACTAGTCTTGACGACTTCTTAAACGAAGGAACACCTGAAGTTGTATGCTTAACTTATGGTTATGGTGGAGAGAGAAATCCTGCAGCTCGCATAAGAACAAACAAAATTGGAGCTTACGTGCAGGATGATTGGAGCGTTAATAAAAATTTCAAACTTTCGTATGGACTTCGTATCGATGGGCTTTTCTTCGATAATAATGATCTGATAACAAACCAGGCTATTTATGAACTTGATTATGATGGTCGTCACATCGATACAGGAAAATGGCCTGCAGCAAATCTCATATTATCTCCCCGCATAGGTTATGTATGGGATGTTCTTGGAGACAAAAGTCTGAAAGTTCGTGGAGGTACCGGTCTTTTCTCGGGTAATTTACCGCTTGTATTCTTCACCAATATGCCTACCAACGGTGGAATGGTACAGTATCAGGCACAGATAAATGCAGCGAACGCAGCAAAAAAAGGTTTCACCATGGATGAATTTGCCGGCGGTCTTGTAACTGATGCTAACGGAAATGCTAATATTGCTGCACTTTATGATAAATTAGTATCATTGGGATATCCTTCAACAATTTCTCCCGAAGATGGAACAGTTCCCTCTGCTGTTAACGGTGTAGATCCAAATTTCAAAATGCCGGAAGTATGGAAAACGTCACTTGCTGTTGATTATGCATTCAAAACATCTTTTCCATTCTCTGTATCGGTAGAAGGAATTTACAACAAAACAATCAACGGTGTTACTATTTCTGACTGGAGTATTCCAAATGTTGGTGGTTTCGCCCGTTTCAACGGTGTTGACAATCGTCCGATTTATCCTGCCGGTTATCGCACCAACACAAAAGCCTTTATGCTGGGAAACACAAGCCTCGGTTATGGCTGGTCAGGCAACATTACTCTCAATGCTCAACCGGCAAAATGGCTTAATTTGATGGCTGCCTATGCACACACGGTTGCCAAAGATGTGACCGGTATGCCCGGATCGGCTGCAGAATCTGCATTTACATACGTGCCCACGGTGGAAGGCCCCAACTTCATCAGATTGCACAATTCACAATACAACACACCTGATCGTCTGGTGGCTTCGCTTACTGCCAACGACAACAGCGGTAATCACTATAGCCTTATCTATGAAACATGGTATGGGGGAGCAAACTACTCATTCATGACGCTTAACGATATGAACAGTGACGGTTACAACTACGATGCAATCTATATTCCAACTGACGATGAAGTGACAAACAATCAGTTCCGCTTTGTTTCGACAGATGATAAAAACCGCTTTATGGACTATGTTCATGCCAATAGTTATTTGAAAAATCACCAGGGGCAATATGCAGATCCCTACAGCGTTTACTCTCCCTGGGTTCATCGCATTGACTTGGGCTACAAACACGATTTTGTTTTTAATGCTGGCAAAGACAAACATACACTGCAACTTAGCCTTGATATTAAAAATGTGTTGAACATTTTCAACTCCGAATGGGGCGTCGCCAAATATCTGAATCCGGCAATCGGTTCGGATCCTCGTATCCTCAAATATGAAGGGGTGGATGCTGATGGTTTTGCTACATTCTCCACACCCTCTTCAATCAATGGTGATACCAAAACATTCACACCAAGCTACTCATTGGGTCAGTGCTGGTATGCTTTAATCGGTATCAAATATATTTTCAAATAATTAAAAGTACAGCAATATGAAATTAAAATACTTTTTCCCATTATTCATAGCGACAGTTGCCCTGATGGTAAGCTGTAACGATGAATTCTCTGTGACGTTGCTTGATGAAATACAGGTATCGTCGTCTTACGTGGCTATCCCGGTAGCGGGTGGTTCTACATCCATTACCGTAACAACGACTGATAGCTGGACGGTAGTGAACAGTCTACAATGGCTGACTATCTCTTCAACCTCTGGCAGTGCCGGTGAATCAACTCTTACGTTTTCAGCCACATCTACCCTGGATGGTCGCAAAGGGGAGGTAAAAATTCAATGTGGAGACAAAACTCAGAGAATAAACGTCATCCAGGGCCTGTCAACAATTGCAACTGCCACCTGTGCAGATGTAATCGCCGGACCAGACAGCAAGACCTATCAGGTAAAAGGGGTTTGTACGGCAATAACCAGCACAGTTTACGGTAACTGGTATTTGGAGGATGCAACAGGCTCTGTTTATATCTATGGTACTCTCGATGCGAAGGGCGCTACGAAAAACTTTTTAAGTTTAGGACTTGAAGTGGGTGATGAAGTAACTGTTCAGGGACCAAAAACCACCTACGGAACAACGGTGGAATTGGTAGATGTAACAGTTGTCAAAATCAATAAATCACTTGTGAAAGTAGATTCGGTAGAAAACGCAACGCTTCCTATGGAAGGTGGTGAATTTATTGCATACCTTACATGTAAAGGACAAGGCGTATCGGTAGAAATTCCTGATGATGCCAGTTCCTGGTTATCAATTTCATCTATCCAATCGGCAGGAACATCTGTTGTTGTGAAATTCAACGCCGCTGAAAATGCCGGCGGAGATCGTGGAACTACTCTCACGTTCCACACTACTGACGGGACTAAAGACTATAGTGCACAAACAACTCTCAGCCAAAAAGGAGCGATTATAAATGCATCTGTTGCCGAGTTTATTGCGGCTGCAGTCGGCACTACACAATATCGTTTGTCAGGTGTTATTACCAGTATTTCCGATGCTACAACCGGCAAATTAAACATAAGAGATTACTCCGGTGAGGTATATGTTTATAAAATTGTTGATTTTGCCACAAAAGGTCTGAAAGTAGGTGACATAATTACAATTGTCGGAACACGCGCTGCATATAATGGAACTCCACAAGTAAATGGTGCAGTTCTGGAAAGCTTTATTCCTGTAACAACGGCAACCATTACAGATGTGCTGACTAAACCTGACGACCCAAACACATACTTTATGGTAACCGGTGAAATTACATCGATTACCAGTGATGTTTATGGCAATCTTTATTTGAACGACGGCGTCAATGAAATCTACGTGTATGGCTGTTATCCTGGTTATGGTGCAACAGGTGACGCCAGAAAAAACCTGATAACTGACAAAGGCATTAAAGTTGGAGATACACTAACAGTAATTGCAACAAAGGGTTCCAATAATGGGACAGCTGAACTTATGAATAGTATTTATTTCAGCCACGTAAGTGCAAAGTAAGTAATACGAAACTTTATACAATAAGTAATGTTACACGCAGCATAAGTTGCGTGACAGATAACAAAAGGGGCTGCCTCAAAGAGAGGCAGCTTTCTTTTTTATCAGCGTGCCGGTATGACAAATGGAGAAGCATATTCTGTATCTGACTTCAGTTCACGCTGGAGGATGCAGATCGGCCTTCGTTATGTATTCAACTAGCAGTTTGACAGAATAAATTCCTGAGGTTGCCGGTTACGGCAGCCTCTTTTTTTGTTTATAACAACCCTAATTTCACCGACGGTTTCAATTATCAGATAATTAATTACTTTCTCCGAAAATATTGATCAGAAGTTTTCATGAAATTTGTAAAACACAGATATTCAGACCAATACAATCGGTTAATAACTATATTATCAAATGTTAATAAACTTAAAAATATTGTCTTGCATCAAGAATTATGCTTACCTAATTTAGCAAATACCCGCTAAAAAATTCAGTGGCCGTTTAATCTCATTAAAATCAGAGACTAACAATAGAATTATGGAAGACTTATTTGTCCAGGAACCAGCTATTGCACCCGTTAAAGCGCAGGAAGAAAAAATAGCACAGGAGGTTGAGAAGAAAAATACTGTTAAGGAAGATACTAAATCAGATAAAAAACAAGGTGGTAAGAATATTTATTCTCATGATGAAGCTGTTGAGGCAAGTATTGAATATTTTAACGGCGATGAGCTTGCTGCAAGAGTATGGGCAAATAAATACGCATTAAAGGATTCTTACGGAAATCTTTATGAAAAGACTCCCGACGACATGCACCGCCGGTTGGCAAAAGAGATCCGCCGCATAGAGCTGAAATACAAGAACCCCCTTCCTGAGGAGCTGATTTACAGTGTCCTGAAAGACTTCAAATACATTATTCCACAGGGCGGACCAATGACAGGTATCGGAAATGAATACCAAATCGCATCACTGTCGAATTGTTTTGTCATAGGTAACGATGGAACGTCAGACTCTTACGGGGGCATTATGAAAATAGACCAGGAGCAGGTCCAGCTTATGAAACGCCGGGGAGGTGTAGGACACGATCTCTCTCATATACGCCCTAAAGGAACTCCGGTATTGAACAGTGCACTGACATCAACCGGTGTTATACCGTTTATGGAAAGGTACTCCAACTCCACACGCGAAGTGGCACAGGATGGCAGAAGAGGAGCGTTGATGCTTTCAATTTCTATCAAACATCCTGATTCAGGGAAATTTATAGATGCGAAACTTGAATGTGGCAAAGTTACAGGGGCAAATGTATCTGTGAAGATCACGGATGAATTTATGAAAGCAGTTGAAGAAAAAACGGTCTTCAGGCAGCAGTATCCTATAAACTCCGATGATCCAAAATTTGTTAACGAGATTGAAGCGATACAGCTCTGGGGAAAGATAATTCATAACGCATGGAAATCAGCCGAACCGGGAGTCCTTTTCTGGGATACCATTATCCGTGAAAGCGTTCCCGATTGCTATGCCGACCTTGGTTATGCAACAGCATCAACTAATCCGTGCGGAGAAATACCATTATGCCCATACGACAGCTGCCGGTTACTTGCTATTAACCTGTTTAGTTATGTGAAGAATCCTTTTACCAAAAAGGCTGAATTTGATTTTGAATTATATAAGGAACATGTTGGCCTGGCACAAAGAATTATGGATGATATTATTGATCTTGAACTTGAAAAAATTGATTCCATACTTTCCAAGATAGATTCAGACCCGGAAGAAGATGAACTGAAGAGAGTTGAAAGAAACCTCTGGAAAAATATAAGGAAGAAGTCAGAAGAAGGAAGAAGAACCGGTATCGGCATTACTGCTGAAGGCGATATGCTGGCCGCCCTGGGGCTGAGATATGGAAGTGACGAAGCCACGGATTTTTCGGTGGAAGTACATAAAACACTTGCCCTGGAAACATACAAATCATCGACATACCTGGCCAGGGAAAGAGGCCCGTTCTCTATCTATGATGCTGAACGTGAAAAAGATAATCCGTTCATTCTCAGGATGAAGGAGGCAGATCCGGTTATGTTTAATAATATGGTCAAATTTGGCCGGAGAAATATAGCCCTTTTAACTATTGCTCCAACAGGCACCACAAGCCTGATGACACAAACCACTTCCGGAATTGAACCCATTTTCTCCGTCTTCTACAAGAGAAGAAGAAAAGTAAATCCGAATGACAAGAGTGTAAGCGTTACTTTTAAAGACGAAGTAGGCGACTGCTGGGAAGAGTTCAATGTATTTCATCACAAATTTGTCGACTGGCTCAAACTAAACGGGTATGATCCGGATGAAGTTAACAGGATGAATGATGCTGAAATAGAGAGTATTATAGCTAAGTCGCCCTATTATAAAGCTACTGCAAACGATGTCGACTGGGTCGCAAAGGTCAGAATGCAGGGTGCAATACAGAAATGGGTCGACCATTCAATAAGTGTTACAATAAACCTTCCTGCCGATGCAAAAGAGGAGCTGGTGAGTGAGTTATATCTTACCGCCTGGAAGTCGGGATGTAAAGGTGCAACAGTCTATCGCGACGGATCAAGAAACGGGGTGCTTATTACTGGAAAACCCGAAGCACATGCAGAAAGACCAAAACGGCCCAAAGTACTCGATTGTGACGTTATACGGTTCAATATAAATGAGGAGAAATGGGTTGCATTTGTCGGACTGAAGGAGCACAGGCCTTACGAGATCTTTACAGGTATTGCTGATGAAGAAATATTTCCTATACCTAAAAGCATAGTAAAAGGACAGATCATCAAAATCAGGGATGACGACGGAAAAACACGCTACGACTTTCAGTATACAGATAAATATGGTTATAAGAAAACGATAGGTGGATTGTCTCACATGTTCAAACCGGAATTCTGGAATTATGCCAAGCTGATCTCGGGAGTACTACGACACGAAATGCCGATTGCCGATGTTGTAAACCTTGTTCAGTCCCTGAAACTGGACAGCGAATCGATTAATAACTGGAAAAATGGTGTTGAAAGAGCATTAAAGAAATATATTCCCAACGGAACCAAAGCTAAGGGTAAATGCGGTGAATGCGGATCGGAAAACCTGGTTTATGAAGAAGGTTGTCTTATCTGCAAAGATTGCGGCTCCTCAAAGTGCGGGTAAAACACCTAATTCTCTCCCGATCTTTTCAAATGCCTTAACAGCCCTGTCGAGGTGTTCCTTCTCATGTGCTGCTGAAAGCTGAACTCGGATCCGTGCCTGCCCTTTCGGGACAACAGGATAATAGAAACCGATTACATAAATACCCTCTTCGAGAAGCTTTGCCGCGAATTCCTGAGACAGCTTTGCATCATAAAGCATCACAGCACATATAGCAGATTTTGTGGGTTTTATGTCAAATCCAAGATTGGTCATCCTGCTGATGAAATATTCTGAATTACTGTGGAGCTTGTCCTGGAGAACATTTGTACCGGTCATCATATCAACCATTTTAATACCAGCTGCTGCAACAAGAGGAGGTATTGAATTTGAGAAAAGATAAGGCCTCGATCTCTGGCGCAGTAGTTCAATTATCTCTTTTTTCCCTGTCGTAAAACCACCAATAGCACCTCCGAATGCTTTCCCCAGAGTGCCGGTTATTATTTCAACCCGCCCCATAATATTATACAATTCCGTAACACCCCTGCCGGTATTCCCGACAACACCTGCTGAATGCGATTCATCGACCATTACCATGGTATTATACATATTTGCCAGTTCGACAATGCGTCTGAGAGGGGCAACGTTGCCATCCATTGAAAAGACTCCGTCAGTCACAATAAGCCTGAAACGCTGAGCCTGTGCAAGCTTAAGCTGTTTTTCCAGATCGGCCATATCGGCATTTTCATATCTGTATCTCTGGGCTTTACAGAGCCTGACGCCATCAATTATGGAAGCATGATTCAGCGAATCAGATATAATTGCATCTTCTTCAGTCAGCAAGGGTTCAAAAACTCCTCCGTTGGCGTCAAAACAGGCGGCATAAAGTATTGTATCCTCTGTGTTGAAGAACTTTGCTATTTTTCTTTCAAGTTCTTTATGCAGATCTGTGGTTCCACAGATGAAACGAACTGACGACATGCCATAACCATGATCATCAAGGGCAGCTTTGGCAGCTTCTATGAGCTGGGGATTATTGGATAGGCCAAGATAATTATTGGCACAGAAATTCAGGACTCTCTGGCCTGTATTCAGTTCAATCTCAGCGCCCTGCGGCGATACGATAATGCGTTCATTTTTATACAGACCTGAATCCCTGATCTCATTAATGATATTAACCAGGTGTGTTTGATATTCAGTATACATTTTATAAAAGGTTTGTAAAGTTTTTACTCCTGATCCCAATTCAGGATTACTTTTCCGCAATTCCCTTCCTCCATTGCATCGAATCCTTTCTGAAATTCGTCAATGGGAAAGCGATGAGTAATAACAGGATCGAGGTTTATTCCGCCGATTATCATCTGTTCCATCTTATACCATGTCTCCCACATTTCTCTTCCATATATTCCCTTGATTGTTATTGCTTTGAAGATTATTTCACTCCATGGGACCTCAAAATTTGAAGGGAGTAAGCCTAGCAGAGAGATGCTGGAACCATTATACATATTGCTGATCATTTCGATAAAAGCTTTAGGTGATCCCGACATCTCCAATCCGACATCAAAACCTCTCATGCCAAGCTTCTTAACAGCATCTGAAATTTTCTCTCCTTTTGAAGGATTGACAGTTAAGGTTGCCCCCATTTTCCTTGCAATCTCCAGGCGGGCATCACTCAGATCACTTGCAACAATGAATCTTGATCCTGCAAATTTTGCAATTGCTACGGCCATGCTGCCAATAAGCCCTGAACCTGTGATAAGAACATCTTCGCCAAGAAGGGGGAAAGAGAGAGCTGTATGTGTTGCATTACCGAATGGATCCATGATTGCTGCCCAATCATCCGGGATCCTATGGTCCAGAAGTATGACATTAGTTGACGGTATTTTGACATACTCGGCAAATGAGCCATCTATATGCACCCCAATGCCGATCGTATTTTCACATACATGCTCCTTCCCCCGCCTGCAGTTTCGGCAATGACCACATGCCAGATGCCCCTCGCCGGTAACCCTGTCGCCTATTTTAAGATTGGTGACTCCAGCGCCCATTTGTGCAATATGACCCATATATTCATGACCTATCACCATAGGAGTTTTGATAGTCTTTTGTGACCATGGGTCCCACTCATAAATATGAAGATCAGTCCCACAGATAGCCGACTTCTTCACCTTTATAATTACGTCATTAAGCCCAGGTTCAGGAACAGGAACCTCCTGCATCCATAAGCCTTTTTCCGGACGGGCTTTTACCAGTGCTTTCATCTTATTCATAAAGGCATTCTAAATAATTAAAAGACAATTTTAATAATACCAAAGTTAATACAAATCTGTGCTATAAAACCTGATTTATACCATACTATTATATATAAACACGTTTACTTATCTTTGTATGATTTAAAAAGATTTTGTCAGTTATGCCACAAGTAAGAGTACGTTTTGCTCCAAGTCCTACAGGTCCTTTACATATCGGAGGTGTGCGCACGGCACTTTATAATTATCTTTTTGCCAGGAAAAATAACGGGAAATTTATTTTGAGAATAGAAGATACCGATCAGACCAGGTTTTCCGATGGCGCTGAAGATTATATAATGGAATCGTTAAAATGGTGCGGAATAATTGTGGATGAAGGTATACGTGAAGGAGGCAGTTTTGGTCCGTACAGGCAAAGCGACAGGAAAGAAATATACAGGCAATACGCTGATATTCTTGTTGGTAAAGGGAATGCTTATTATGCTTTTGATACCCCGGAACAGCTTGAGGATTTAAGAAATGCCACAGCAAAGGAAGGAGGGACATTTATATATAATGCCGTCATTCGTGACAGGCTGAATAACTCATTATCATTGCCCGAAGCTGAATGGAGACGCAGGCTTGATGATGGTGAACAGTATGTTATTCGATATAAAATGCCATTGAATGAGGATATTCATTTCGATGATCTTATTCGTGGCCATATTGTAGTAAATACTAGTACTCTTGATGATAAGGTCCTCTTTAAATCAGACGGGATGCCAACTTATCATCTGGCTCACATTGTCGATGATCACCTTATGGAGATAAGTCATGTGATCAGGGGAGAGGAATGGCTTCCTTCCCTTCCGCTTCATTGTTTACTTTATCGCTCTTTCGGGTGGGATTCCCCTCTTTTTGCTCATCTTCCGCTGCTGTTGAAGCCCGATGGTAAAGGAAAGCTGAGCAAACGCGATGGTGATAAAATGGGTTTTCCCGTTTTTCCGATTTTCTGGCCATACGGTGAAACAGCAAAAGGATATCGCGAGGAAGGGTATTATCCTGAAGCCTTTGTCAATATGCTTGCACTTCTGGGCTGGAACCCGGGTACCGATAAAGAGATCTTCACCATGAAAGAGCTTATTGATGCATTTTCAATTGAGAGAGTGCACAAATCGGGCTCTCGTTTTGATCCGGAGAAAGCCAGATGGTTCAACCATCATTATCTCCAGATAAAAACAAATAACCAGCTTGCCATGGAATTCAGAGAGTTTTTGAGGGCTAAAGGATTTCATTACGATATTGTGGAGCTGGAAACCCTCGTAGGCCTTGTCAAGGAGAGAGTAAGCTTTGTTAAGGAGATATGGAATGAAACGGATTTCTTTTTTATAAGCCCCGAAATCTATGATCAGGAGGTTATAAAAAAGAGATGGAACCAGCAGACCCCTCATCAGTTGCTTGAACTTAAGGACATACTGGAAGACATTGATGATTTTAATCCGGAAATTGTTGAAACGATGATTAAAAGTTGGATTGAAAAAAAAGGGTATAATACCGGGGTTGTTATGAATGCTTTCAGGCTGGTTATTGTTGGCTCATCGAGGGGCCCGCATATTTTTGATATAATTTCCTGGATTGGAAAGGAAGAGACCATAAACCGGATCACCAGAGGAGTCAATATAATAGGGAAACAGGTATAATGAATTTTCCTGAAGAGACTGATTACATTGATATTCATACTCACGGAGCAGAAAGTGTCCCCGGTCTTTTTTCCATTGATACCCTGATGGCTCATGAAGAAAGACTTCCTTCAAATATTAAGGGAGTGGCTTATACATTTGGTATTCATCCCTGGTACCTGGATGAGGAAAATCAAGATGAGTTAACAGAATGTGTCAGGAGGGAAGCCGGTAATGAAAATGTTGCTGCAATCGGAGAGGCTGGATTTGACAAGCTAAAGGGACCACCTCTGGATCTCCAGAGGAAAATATTTGAAGAACAGGTATATATTGCTGAGGATCATTTGAAGCCGGTTGTTATTCATTGTGTCAGGGCATGGGACGAACTTTTGATGGCACAAAAAAAAATAAGGCCAAAAACTCCCTGGCTGGTGCATGGATTCAGAGGTAATAAAGAGCTGGCCAACCAGCTTATTTTAAAAGGGATGTATATTTCATTCTGGTTTGATTTTGTTTTAAGGCCTGAATCCTCGGAACTTATTAAAAGCCTTCCGCCTGAAAGATTTTTTCTTGAAACAGACGGAGCAGAAGCTGATATTAGGAATATATATAATAAGGTATCACATGACCTCGGAATGTCTGTTGATGAATTGAAATCGAGAATACGCAGTAATTTTCATCAATTCTTCCTTATGACAGACTCTCAACCCCGTACTTAAGTCCGAGGTTTATCTCTCAACTGTTCGTGGATCTGGTGGAGAAAATATAGAATAGAAATGATTTCAGAATGGTTTTCAAGGAGTGAAATGCTTTTAGGTTCAGAGGGCATGCAAAAGCTGAGATCAGCAAATGTTCTTGTTGTCGGACTGGGTGGCGTGGGTTCTTATGCAGCGGAGATGTTATGCCGTGCAGGTATAGGGTCAATGACAATTGTTGACGGCGATAAGATTCAGCCTTCCAACAGGAACAGGCAGCTGCTGGCCCTTAAAAGCACTGAAGGATCATCAAAGGCTGATCTGATGGAGATGAGGCTGTCAGATATAAATCCGGATATTAAGCTGTCTGTTATTAATGAATATATCAAAGACCAGAGAATGACCGATATTCTTGATGCTGGTTTTGATTATATCGTTGATGCCATAGATACTCTTTCGCCGAAGATATTGCTGATCTATCATTCGGTACAGAGAAAATATCCCCTCGTCAGCTCAATGGGTGCCGGCGGCAAGTATGATCCGCTCAGGATAAGGATAGGTGATATATCTGAAACGACTGACTGTACCCTTGCCCGTATCCTTCGAAAGAAACTTCATCGCCTGGGTCTGAGGGATGGATTTAAAGCTGTCTGGTCGCCTGAAACTGTTGACAAGATAAAAATAGAGTCTGCTTCCGGAGAAAAAAACAAAGCATCGATAGTAGGAACTATTTCATATATGCCGGCAGCTTTTGGCATTGCATGTGCTTCTGTGGTTATACGCGAGATAGCAGGAGTTATGTATTAAACGGAAGGTCCGGGTTTTTTCTGTTTTCTGAAGATCAGATAAGCCGGAATTCCTGCTGCTACAACCAGCAACGCTATTGATGATTCAAGAGGTCTTTCAAGAAATGAGAGAACAAGGATTGATATACCTGTCAGAATATAAATAACCTGGGTGACAGGATACCCTGGCAACTTCAACGCCTCCTTATTTCTTCTTCTGAGTCTGAAGACGCCCAGCACTGTAAGCACAGGAAAAATTCCGAGTGCAAATCCCATATAGGTAAGCACCTGTTCAAATGAACCAGACAATGCAAGAATAACAGCAATAAGACATTGCAGCACAATTGAGTTTGATGGTACCTGGAATTTAGGATGAATCTTTGCGACTGATTTAAAGAAGAGCCCGTCGGAAGCCATAGAGTAATATACTCTCGGGCCTATTATTATAAAAGCACTCAGGGATGAAAAGAGTGCAAATGCAATGATAAGCGAAAAAAGTACCTCGGCCGATTTCCCGAAGAGGTTGCCCATTGCAAGCCCTCCGACTGATATCACTCCTTTCATTTCTTCCGGAGCAATTCCGTAGACATATAAGACATTGATTGCAAGGTACAACGCAATGACTATTCCCGTACCCCATATCAAAGATCGCGGCAGTATTTTTGAAGGATTCTTAATTTCAGCTCCTATGTATGTAGAGGCATTCCATCCGCTGTAAGCAAACATGATCCACATAAGTGAGAGCCCGATAGTTTTCCATCCTGCAAATCCAGGATCAATTATTCTTTCAGTACTGAAGTTATTGAAACTGCCCTTTCCAGAAGAAAACCCTGCAACCAGAAGGATCATGATCAGAAAAACCTTTAATACGGTAAGCACATTCTGGACTTTTGCCCCGGTTTTCATCCCCCGATAATGTATTAGGGTGAATATCAATATAATACTTACCGATATCAGTTTTTTTACTGTTATTTCATTCACAATACCGGAACTGGAAAACCAGGCCGGAAAGCCAGGTACAGCTCTGCAG
The DNA here is from genome assembly GCA_964526345.1 of uncultured Rikenellaceae bacterium. Taxonomy (GTDB): domain Bacteria; phylum Bacteroidota; class Bacteroidia; order Bacteroidales; family VadinHA17; genus LD21. The sequence continues at coordinate 15,634 of CAZGKI010000032.1, read as the reverse complement.
AAATATTCACTGAAGCCCATTGCAGATGCAGCAATGGGAGCAGAAAATCCCACCATAAACGATACCCAGCCGCTAAGGAATCCGAAAGCAGGATGATAAAGCTTTGAGAGGAAGAGATATTCACCACCGGCACCCGGCATTGCTGCTCCCAGTTCGCCATACGCCAGTGCACCGCAAAGTGCTATTATTCCTCCGACGGCCCAGAGGCCTATCATAAGAAGAGGATCATTCAGGCCTTTCATCAGCAGCCCTGATGTGGTAAAAATACCTGCACCAATCATATTGGCTATAACAATATTGGTTGCAGGGAAGAGACCCAGCTTTCTCTGTAATTTATCTTCAGGCATGCAGAATAAAATTATTTCTCCGATTTTTTGTAACTGATTGATACCCCGCCACCGGCACTGTTTACTGTCGTCTCATAATTCTTCATGCTTCTGATATACTCGAGGAAAATAGCCTGACCTGTATTGTATCCGTATCCTCCCCGTCGGGTGTCAGTAATATTATGGGCTGTAAAACATCCGCCAACCTTCAGTTTCGGATCTACATCGATGAAATAATTTTTATACCAGCCCTTATCAGCATCGCTGAACACAAAATCAAATGGACCTTTAAGCTCTTTTACCAGTTCGTGAGCATCAGCAAGCCTTGCATCAATATATTCTGAAAGCCCGACCTTCTTAAAATTCTCTACTGCAGTATTGTGTCTGCTTTTATCAATGTCGATAGTTATCAGCTTCCCTCCGGTTTTGCTCAGGGCCCAGGCTATCCAGATTCCGGAATGACCAGTTGAAGTACCTATTTCCAGGGCATTTTTATAATTGTTTTTGATTATAATATCATAGAGAAGCTGTCCGTCAACTGCAGGAACATTCATATCATGCCATTGCCTGGAATGTTCTGAGAGAAACTTTTTCACCTTTTCGTCCAGGACAGGATCTTCTTTTAATGTCTGGGCTTCCATATTTGCCGGAATTACTGATGTTACTATAAACAGGCAAAATATTAAAGAATGAAAATTCCGTGATTTCATAATTTTTATTTTTAAATAAGTTAATATAACAATTATAATTCATCAGGTAAGATAATAAATTTATTTCCTATTGAAATGTCAAGTCTTTATATTGATTCTTTTTAATAACTTTCCAAGAAAGAAAAAAATAATGATCTATATTCTTTAATTTTTTAATAAATGAAAACATTTAAAAAAATTCTTAAAGTCATTCTGATTCTTATTATTACCCTGGCAAGTATACTGGCAGGAATTATTGTTTATGCCTTAATTACCGATTATAAGCCGCAAGAAAAAATAGTTGTGTTTAATTCGGATAACCCGGATCGAATAAATGATACAATAGAGCTGTCAATTCTTACCTGGAATATAGGGTATTGTGCCCTCGATAAGGATATGGATTTCTTCTATGATGGAGGAACAAAAGTATTTACTTCGAGAAATCAATATATTGCCAACCTGAACGCTGTAAAAGAATTTCTCAGGAGTAACGATACTATAGATATCTTCATGCTGCAGGAGGTGGATACCGACAGCAAGAGAAGCTTTCATACCAACCAGTTTGACACAATAGCAGGAGTATTAAAGGATTATCACCCTTTTTTCGGGAAGAACTATGATGTTTTCTTCGTTCCTGTCCCACCAACATCACCTATGGGTAAGGTCAAATCGGGAATAGCGATATTCAGCAGGTATATGCCTTCTTCTTCAGTCAGGTATTCATTTCCGGGTCAGTATGGATTTCCGAAACAGCTTTTCATGCTTGACAGATGTTTCCTGGTCAACCGCTATCTTCTTGAAGGAGGGAAGGAACTCGTTGTAGTAAACACTCATAATGAGGCATTTGACCCGGGGGAAATCAGAAAAGCACAAATGGCATACCTGAAGGATTTTATTTTGAGCGAGTATAATAAAGGCAATTTTGTTGTTGCAGGTGGCGACTGGAACCAGTCACCTCCTGACTTTAAGCCGGATTTTTCAGTAAACAAGGTAAATGAAGGGCAAATGATGATGAATTCTGACTACCTTCCATCTGACTGGACATGGATCTATGACAATAAGACACCCTCGAACAGGAGCGTAATTGCTGCATATAATACTTTTTCCACCACCACCACGGTGATCGATTTTTACCTTCTTTCACCAAATATTGCCGACATTTCAGTGGGTTGCATCAATCTTAATTTTGCAAATTCCGATCATAATCCGGTAAGAGTGAAATTAAGACTGTTAAACAATTAAGAAGTCTTAGCAGATATATGTAAAATAGAGATCCGGTTATTTACTCGTATCTGTAAAGTTTTACCCGCTGAAGTTTAAGATTCCCTCTTCCGAATCTTATACCCGTACCTGTCTTATTTTCAAGAGCTTTTTTAGCCAGGTCGTAATCAATCATGATATCATCGCCGTTAAGGCGTCTTCCCGATATCCACTTTCCTTCTGAATAAATGCCTTCGTCGTCTCTGGCAATGCCCGCAATAGCCGGTCCGGGTGTTGCCGGAGAAAATGAAATCTGGATATTATTTCCATATATAATGAACTCATCCGGGGCAATGTTGATTATCATTGCGTAACCCTGAGAAGGAACATCCGGAGAATGCCGGTTTGTGAGAAGTTCAACAAGGAATTTATAATCGCCCAGGGTGACTTCTTCAGATGTATCTATTTCTCTGTCCAGCAGTACAGAGGTAATAGCCCCGTTTTTCTGAGCTTCAAGGATTACAGGCGCCATTGAAGATGCCAGCTTGTATGCTTTAGTCATGGGATCATTTTCAACATCTTTTGTACGGCTTTCAAAACCGAAAGGGGAGTAGCCTATAGCCTTATATTTTCCTATTGCATAGAAGAATTGTCCGGCCCCTTGTTCTCCGGCCCTTGATTCAGGAATAAAGAGTGTATTATTGTTACGGGTATAGAGAGTACACAGTTCACTGAAAACGGGACTATAAATATCGGGGCAGAAAAGGTCGAGATCCGGAGCTCCGGCCCTCCATATATCGAGCATGTGAGCTTGCGGGCCACCCGAAGGATAATCTCCAGGTAAAGAGTCACTCTGCTGAACGAGCCATGCATTTACAAACATGGGAATATCATAAGCACTCTTGCCCGATTTTGTTACATAGTCTAAGTATCTGGCATAATGCCAGGCCATAAATATCTCATCACACTTATCGCCTGTTCCGAATACATCTTCCCAGCTACCTGATTCTTTAAATCCTGAAGCTGACCATAATTCACTTGTTTCAGGAAGAAGTTTGTCCTTATTACTGACAAGGTAATCTATTAACTCCTTCGGGACCTGTGAATTAAAAGCTATATTGGCACTATCGCCGTGGTCGCGTGGCGATCCCAGTATACCGACCTCGTTCTCAACCTGTATCATAATTACTGTACTTGAATCAGAGTCAGCAGATTTTATATGTTTCATCATTGCTGCAAATGCCTTTGCATCAGCATCCTGGTTCTCTTTGCTGAATACAGAAAGGATCTCGAGACTTTTTCCGTTTTCTCCTTTTACCCTGGGGAAACGTTTAAAATCACTCTTCATCCAGTCGGGGATATAGTGCGATTGTCCGTTTTTCCACGATCCGAACCATAACAATATAAGATGCAATTTTTGTGCACGGGCATCCTCAATCAGGCCATCAACAACCTTAAAGTCAAATTTACCTTCCTCAGGTTCGACAAGCGACCAGTCGACAGCTGCGAGTACAGTATTCATAGCTGATGCTTTGAGAATTGGCCAGTATTCCTTCATATATTCACGACTGGAGGAGCTTGAATTATGAAGTTCGCCTCCAAGCACAAGGAAAGGTCTGCCATCGACAATGAGCTGTTTGGCTGCTCCCTGCATTTCCAGATGAGGCTCTTTATTTTTTCCCTTGTGTTCGCATGAACTTAAGGATATGACAGCAATTAATATTGCCAATACCTGAAGTTTTCTGATGGGGTTCATATTAAATATGTATTTTTTTGTAAGGTAAAGATATAGTCTTATGATTTACCAATGATCTAATTTTCATTCTTTCTTATCAGCGATAGCTATTAAAATCGGCATTAAAATTATTTTATTCCATCAGATTATGCAGATTTACGCAGATTATGCCTGTTGATATTTATGACGACAGATGTGAAGGAGCAGTGAAGTATCTCGCTCACTAAATACTGATATATTTTAAAAATGCAAATAATTTTTTTGTTTAGTATCTAAACTATTTATAATTTTGTTTAGCATCTAAACAATAACTTATGAAACCCGCATGTGTTTGAATACACAACCGAGCTTGCGAGCTCAGCGAAGCTAAACATAATATTATAATAATCAGTTACATGTGGATTTCAGCATCCTATTAAAATAAATTATTATATGATGAAGAATGAACTTCAAACATTAATCGACCAGTTTCTTAATATTCTCCATCTCTATTCATTAATTTCCAGGAAGCCAAAAGATTATGGGACGGGAGATTTATTGTATTTCACTGAAACCCATACAATAACAGTAGTCGGAGACAGCAGGGAGATAAATATGACAAGGCTTGCAGAGAAGATGGGAGTGACAAAGGGAGCTATTTCTCAAACAGTCAGGAAGCTTGTAAGTAAGGGACTGATAATCAAATCTAACCCTGAAAATAACAGAAAGGAAATTAACCTGAAATTATCCGTTAACGGTCAGATTGTTTACAAAGGACAGGAGTCGTTTCACCGGGAACTTTTCATTTTTGCCGAGACACTTTACAACAGGGCGTTACCCTCCGACAGGGAGCTGGTAAGACGACTATTTGAGGCTATAACCAGCAATATGCAGCAAAGAGTGAGAGCATTAGAAACAGAAGCAAAAATTTAAATGATGAAAAACAGGATATTTTATCTTCTCTTATTATTGCCTGGCATGCTGTATGGACAGGATGTTCTGGATGATTACATAAATCTCGGGCTCGAAAACAACCTGGCACTGAAACAAAAGCAATCTGATTACCGACGAAGTGTTGAGGTGCTTAAAGAGGCACATAGTTTATTTTACCCCGGCATTAGTCTGAATGCACGTTATACAGTTTCTGAAGGCGGGCGTGTTATAGATTTTCCGGTTGGAGACCTGTTGAATCCGGTTTATTCAACACTTAATACCCTTACCTCTTCTGATTTGTTCCCCGTTGTCGAAAATCAGCAGATTAAGTTTCTCCGGCCTAGAGAGCAGGAAACAAAGATCCGTATTACTCAGTCTCTTTTTAATACGGATATTTATTACAATTCAAAGATCAAAAACGAGCTTTCCCGGGTTGGAGAAACAGATCTTGAGCAATATAAGCATGAACTGATATCTGAAATAAAGAAAGCATACTACAATGCTGCCATGGCAGATATTTTACTTTCGGTACTTAATGATACCCGGGAGCTTCTGTTGGAAAATATCAGGGTAAGCAAAAAACTTATTATGAATGATAAAGCGACAAAAGACAATCTTTATCGTTCCGAAGCAGAGCTTAACAAATTCGACCAGGAGCTTCAGGTTGCTGAGAAAGACAAAAAAATTGCCTGTGCTTATTTTAATTTCTTATTAAACAAACCATTAACGGATAGTATTACACTCTGTCAGCCAACGGATCTGCCAAAGCCGGTACATTTCACTGATAAATACACACAGGTAGCTCTGCAAAACAGGGAAGAGCTGAAAAAACTGGAGAGCTATAAAAATATCTCCGACATGCAGGTAAAGATGTATCAATCGGGAAAATTACCGGATTTATTCCTGGTAGCAGATTACGGCATTCAGGGAGAGAATTATGTTTTTAACAAAGATGCGGTTTACGGGCAGGCTTCAGCAGTGCTTGTTTGGAATCTGTTCGAAGGATTTTCAAACAAAGCAAAGATCAGTCAGGCTCTAATACAGAATGAGAAAGCAAAAAGTCAGATCGAAGAAGCCAGGAAACAGATTGAGCTGCAGGTAATAACAGCGGTTAATGAATTATCGGCGATGGAAAAAGGGATTGTGGCGGCTGAGAGCAGGCTGATAAATGCGAGGGAAAGTTTCAGGATCGTTGAAAAAAAATATAACGAGGGACAAATAAGCCTGCTTGAATTTATTGATGCCAGAAGCACCATGACCCAGGCAGAGGAGAATCTTATAATATTCAGATTTAAATATTTATCAGCGTACGCTGACTTTGAAAAAGTAACAGGGACCTCTGAATTTGAATAAAACAATAAATCGATGAAAAAAATAAAATTTTTCTGGCTTCTTATCTTATTATTGGCAGCCTGCCATGATGCTCCGGTCAAACCTGCCGGTGAAGAAACTACAAGGGTCAGGGTTGTAAGAATTTCTCCCGGGGGAATAAGCGTTCCGGTTCACACAAGCGGTATTCTTGCATCATCTGATGAAATGAAATTATCATTCAAGACAGGTGGTATTGTTGCAAAAATATCAATCAAAGAAGGCGATAAAGTAAAGAAAGGAAATAATCTTGCTTCACTTAATCTTTCTGAAATAACTGCAAACGTAAATCTTGCAAAGAATGGTTATGAAAAAGCTTATCGCGACTGGACCAGGGTTAAAAATCTCTATTCAGATACTGTTGCAACACTTGAGCAGTACCAGAATGCCACTACTGCTGTTGAAATGGCAAAGTCGAACCTGGAGATTGCCCGGTTTAACCTTGCACACTCAATAATTAATGCTCCTGACGACGGAGTAATATTAAAGCAACTGGTCAAGGAAAACGAAATTGTATCTGCAGGTTACCCCGTTTTCCTTTTCGGTTCAACTGGCAAATACTGGAAAGTCAGGTGCGGTCTTCCCGACAGGGATATTGTCAGGGTAAATCCCGGCGATTCAGCCAGTGTAAAACTGGATGCATATCCCGGAATTAATTTTTCAGCCTTTGTGGAGCAGATAAGCGAAATGTCGAATCCGATGACCGGTACATATGAAACAGAATTAAATTTTAATGGAATGGGACGCCGACTTGCCTCGGGATTTATTGCCGCTGTTGATATTTATCCTGAAGAGATGGAGAAATTTATTAAACTTCCTGTAGGTGCTGTTGTTGATGCCGATGGAAAGGAAGGATTTGTATATGCAGTTAATGATTCGGGAACGGCAGTTAAATATAAAATAGAGATTAAGGCAATTTCCGGTTCAGAAATTGCTGTCAAAGGCATTCCGGCGGGAATAAATGAAGTTATATCGGAGGGTACTGCATATCTCAGGGATGGGATGAGAGTGAAGATTATCAGATGAGGTTGCAAATATCGTACGACAGCAAAAAACTGAGAAATTTATTTTAACTCATAATGAAATGAAGATAACTGAGTTAGCAGTAAAGAACTACCAGTTCACAATAGTAATATTTCTTCTTCTGGTTTCGCTGGGGATTTATTCATATATGAACATACCTCAGGCTGAAGATCCTGAATTTCCACTTTCAATTTTCCCCATTTTTGCTGTATATCCCGGCGCTTCTCCTGCAGATATAGAGCAGCTTGTTGTGGATAAAGTGGAAAAAAGCCTTAATGAGCTGGATGACATTGAAAGAATTAAAAGCGAGGTCAGAGAAGGAATTGCTGTAATTGTAATCGAATTTTCTTCCGATACGGACCCTGATAAAAAGTATGATGAAATACTCAGGCAGATAAATTCTATAAGAGCTTCTCTCCCACAGGATCTATATAGTATTGAGGCTGTAAAAATTCAGGCTGGAAATACCAATATAATCCAGAGTGCACTTGTTTCTGATAATGCCGGATATTCTGAACTGGGGAAGCTGGCAGAAGAGCTTAAAGATGAGATTTCCTCCATCTCCGGGATCAGAAAAGCTGAGGCTGTGGCATACCCCGAACAAGAACTCAGGATTTCCATTGATCTGGCCAAAATGGCACAACTACACATCACTGTCAGCCAGGTTATAAACGCTATCCAGAGTGCAAATGCAAATATTCCTGGAGGAAGCATCGAAGTCGGACCCAGAAAATTCAACATCAAGACAAGTGGAAATTACAGGAGCATTGATGAAGTAAAAAGAACAATTGTCGGATCCGGTATGGGTCAGCTTGTTTATCTGAAAGACATTGCTGATGTAAGCTGGCAATATGAGGATCTGAAGTATTACGGAAGGTACAATGGCAGAAATGCTGCCTTCGTTATTGCCAGCATGAAAAAAGGTCAGAATATTCATGCCATGAGAAATTCTGTTTATAAAATATTTGACTCATTCGAGCAAAAATTACCTGCCGGCATAACACTTGAAAGAGGATTTGACCAGTCGGCAAATGTCAGGAGCAGGCTAAGTCATCTGCAGAGAGATTTTATTTTTGCTTTTCTGCTTGTACTCATAACCTTACTTCCGCTTGGATTCAGAGCATCCGGTATTGTAATGATTTCTATCCCTTTATCTGTTTTCATCGGCTTAACAGGCCTCTACCTTGTCGGATTCAGCATTAATCAGTTAAGCATAGTCGGTGCCGTAATTGCTCTTGGTTTGCTTGTTGATGATTCTATAGTGGTTGTTGAAAATATTACAAGATGGGTAAGAGGAGGTTCGACGCCTGTGGAGGCGTCAGTTCTGGCAACAAAACAAATAGGCACAGCTGTAATGGGCTGTACGGCAACTCTTATTCTTGCTTTTCTTCCTCTTATGTTTCTTCCGGGCAAAGCAGGACAATATATGAGGGTTCTTCCTACTGCAGTAACTTTTATAGTGCTGGGGTCATTATTTGTGGCTCTTACAATTATACCATTTATTACCAGCATTTTATTTAAGGGAAATGTTGATCCGAGAGGGAACATTGTTTTAAGAGGATTTCATAAAGCAATTGATTTCACTTACGGACGGGCATTACACTGGTCGCTGGTAAACCCGGTTAAAGTAGTCGTCTTTGCAACGATTTTTTTTATCGGGTCATTGTTCTTGATCAAGCTTATCGGCTTCAGTCTTTTTCCAAAAGCCGGTCTGCCACAATTCCTGATTACTGTTGAAACCCCTCGTGGTAGTAATATTAAGGAAACGGATAAAGCTGTAAGATTTGTAGAATCGGTTCTCAAAAACAGACCCGAAGTAGTTTATTATATGTCAAATACCGGTAAAGGTAATCCGATGATTTATTATAACGCCTTTCAAAAGAGCGAGCAGGCAACTACCGGCGAAGTGCTGTGTGAAATTAAAAGAGAGCTTATACCCGAAATCGGTAAATTTATTGAAAGGCTCAGAGATACTCTGAATTGTTATGTAAATGCAAGGATTTACGTTAATGAATTTGAAAATGGAGCTCCCGTTGATGCACCGATAGCAGTAAGACTTGTAGGAGATAATCTTGATACCCTTAAACTGTATTCAGGTGTGATAGAAGATATATTCCGGTCGAACAACTCAACAACATATATAAAAAATCCTGTCAGTCAGTCTCTTACAGATATAAAAGTTAATATTAACACCGAAAAAGCCGGGATATTTGGTGTTCCTGTAATTGAAATTGACAAAACCGTCCGCCTTGGTTTTACAGGTATTGTTGCAGGTCAATACCGCGATAACGAAGGCAAGGAATATCAGATTAATGTAAGGTTGCCAAAAAATGAGACCGGCTCGCTTGATGCCCTTGATAATATATATGTATCATCACTGACCGGGGCACAAATACCCCTGTCGCAGCTTGCTGGTTTCGGATTTTCAAAATCGCCTACATATATTCAGCACTATAATAATGAAAGATCCATGACAATATCCTCATCTGTGAAGGCAGGATTCAATACTGACAGAGTAACTAAGGAAATACTAGAGAAGATTGATCAGTTAAAACTCCCTGAAGGGTATAAAATCATTGAAGCCGGGGAGATAGAAAGCAGGAAAGAAAGTTTTGCCGGTATAGGTACTGCCATTCTTATAGCCATTTTTGGCATTTTTTCGATACTTATTCTGGAATTCAAGACATTCAAGAGTACTCTTATAGTGCTTTCAGTAATCCCTTTAGGTATAATAGGAGGCTTATTAATGCTGTGGATCACAGGTTATGATCTTTCTTTTGCTGCAGCGATAGGTTTTGTTGCATTGATTGGCATCGAAATAAAAAACTCTATACTGCTTGTTGATTTTACCAACCAGCTGAGAGAGCAAGGCACTCCGCTTGATGAGGCAATTACCAGAGCCGGTGAAATAAGATTTCTGCCTGTTTTGCTTACAACACTCACGGCAATAGGCGGACTTTTACCTATTGCACTTAGCCGTTCTGCACTGTATTCTCCGCTTGCATATGTCATAATCGGGGGACTTATAACTTCCACGCTTCTTGCCAGGCTTGTTACTCCGGTAATGTATAAAATTATACCCCCATTAATAAAATCGAATAAATAGTAAACATTTTACAGATCCTGTTTTATAAATAATTCCGGGTTTGATATGCTCGGTATTATAATTATTTCCTAACTTGTATGGATTAATTACCTGATCAGTAACTTAACAAATATTAAAAATGAGAATCCTTATTACTGGATTTGTAGCATTTGTGATCTGGTGCTTCGTCTCAGCTTGGCTTTACAATGATATTCTTTTACCTTTGATAAAGAAACCGGCTCCGGTGGCTGCAATTCCTGAAAAACAAACTAATGAGGCAGATTCTTTAATAAAACTTAAAGCGCTGATGCCTAAAGACCTTACCATCTATTTTGGATTTGATGATTCCAGATTCAAACCAGATGCACAGACTGACCAGAGCGTTGCTGAATTTAAAGCATGGCTGAATAAGTATTCCGGTTCGATGGTGTCTGTAACAGGACATACCGACCTGGTAGGTACGGAAAAATTTAACATGGCTCTGGGACATAAACGAGCGCAGGTAGTCAGCGAATACCTGAAAAAACAGGGAATAGCTGCAGGCAGGATTATGACAGAATCGAAGGGCGAAAGTCAGCCTGTTGCAACTTATGTTACCAAAGAAGGAAGAGCAAAGAACAGAAGAACAGAAATATCAATAATAATGCATTAATATGACACTTTCATTTATACAACTCGCACAGTCTGTTGCAGGAGCAGTGATAGCCATTGTTGCTTTGCTCATTGTGGCAGCAATCATCGGGTATTTAACCGCCTGGTTTTATGCTAAATCAGTCTATACCCCTATTATCAAAGGACTTGAAGCAGAGAAAGAAGATCTGCAGAACCAGGTGGCTAATCTAAAAAATGAGATCAGCAAACTGAATGCCACTATTGCAAATTTAAATGAGAAGATAAGTAAGCAGGAAGCTGATCTGGCAAAAAAAGATAAAGAACTGCAGGAGCTTAAAAAGAAAGTGAAGGGATAGCCCTGCTTAATATTTACATTGAAATATTTTCTCATCTTCACAACCCTGATATTGAATATTGTTGTGAATCAGTTTTTTTATGGTTTTTATGACCCTTAGAGTGACATTTTAAAATCGTAAATTTGCTTTTCCGGTTCATATAACAATAAAATGAAGCGATATTATTTTATATATTTTCACACCAGAAAAGTCGCGGGAAGAGATAATTCCTTTTTAACGATTTAAAACTTCCATCATGGGCCATCTTGTAGGAAAAGAAATCTATCAGCAACTGGGAGATAAGATTGATACTCTTCCTTTCAGGGTAAGTAAAACCCAGACATTATTCAATATTCTGAAAGCGCTTTACACCTCCGAGGAGGCTGAACTGGTTGTTAAGATGCCTCACGGCCTGTCGCATGCAGATAAACTGGAGCAGGTTACGGGGTTCAATAAAGACAAATTGAATAGTCTTCTTGAAAGCCTGTGCACCAAAGGACTGATAATTGATATCTGGATCGGGCACAGGTATTATTACATGCCGTCGCCTATGGTGGTCGGAATTTTTGAGTTTACCATGATGAGGACAGGTGAGGATCTTAATTCAAAAAAGTGGGCTGAACTTTTTTATGAATATATAAATGAAGGTGGTTTCTACGCTGTAAACCTAGACAAGGGGCAGAAAATTTCTCCCATGAGAGCTCTGCCTCATGAGGGAACAATTCTGGAGTCGGGGTACACTGAGATTCTTGATTATGAAAAGGCAACATCAATAGTGGAGTCACATGAGAAGTTTGCCATTGGTTTATGTTCCTGTCGTCATGAAAAGCTTCATGTTGGAGAGAAGAAATGTGATGTTCCATTAGAGACATGCGCCACTCTTGGAGAATCTGCAGACTTTGTGGTCAGACATAATTTTGCAAAAAAAGTATCAAAAACAGAGATGCTGGAAAACCTGACGAGGTCAAAAGAGATGGGTCTGGTATTCAGCTGCGATAATGTCAGGCGTAATGTTTCTTTTATATGCCAGTGCTGTAGCTGTTGCTGCAATCTCCTTCTGGGAATAAGTAAATATGGTTACCCGAATGCGATTGTTACCTCTAATTATATTGCAGATAGTAATACCGACACCTGTGATGGATGTGGAAAATGTGCTCAAGCATGCCCTATTGGAGCAATTGAAATGGTGCCGGCAGTAAGCAATGAAAAACCCAGGAAGAAGGAACCGCGTATTAATAAGGATATTTGTATTGGTTGCGGAGTATGTTCTTTAAAGTGCACCAAGACTGGTTCCATGAAGCTGATAAGCCGGGGGAAAAGGGTTTTTCATCCCGAGACAACTTTTGAGCGGGTGATCTTACAATGCCTTGAGCGGGGAACACTTCAGCACCAGTTGTTTGGGAATCCTGAAAAAATGACTCAAAAGATGATGAAAGGATTTGTTGGGGGATTTTTGAAGCTTCCCCCTGTTAAGAGAGCACTTATGGGGGAGACTTTAAGATCTTCTTTCCTTGATTTTATGAAAAAAGGAGCAGCAAAACAGAAAAAAGAATTTCTACTGGACACATAAATTCAGCCAGAGATATGGAAAAGTAATAACATGTATATTACTAAGTTACAAAAACCTTAAAATAAAAACTGATAAAACAGAATCGTATGGTATCAGGATTATTGTTTCTATTATTGAATTATTCAGTTGTTATATATGCTGAAAATGGATTACAATTATTATCACATAAGTCCGATAGCTTTGTAAAACAGGATAAAGGAGCTATATTGTATATTAACAGGCCTGATATTTATTCTGGTTCATTATCAAAGCTTAACGTTTCTGTAAATGGCGTTTCAATTGCCAGCCTTAAAAATAATTCGACTTTTATTTATCATATTTCAAATCCCGGGAATATAACTATCAGGGTTACAGCTGGCAGCATCAGTAAATTTATAACCAGACCTGATGAAATTTATATTCAGGCTGAAAATGACAAATCTTATTTTGTTGAAGTTGGCTGGACAAACAATATAGCCAAACCAGTTTATATAAAACAGGTATCATATGAACAAGTGACTGGCAGATTTCCTGATTTAGCCAAATCTGACAACCAGGTAAATGCACCGGCAGAAAACCAGGTAAATAATAAATCATTTTTACAGAGTGTGCAGGATAATCAGGTTTTGCCGAAGAGTAATAATAAACCTTCAAATGAGACAAAAAATAGCAATACCGTCCTTAAACCTGCCATTGTTTCTGATGTAGATATTAATATCCCGGTCAATAACTGGAAAAAACCATATTCATTTGCGCTTATTATAGGAAATGAAGATTACAGTTCATTTCAGACCGGCCTTGGCAGTGAAGTAAATGTTGCCTATGCTGGGAATGATGCCAGGATTATTAAGGAATATGCCATCAAAACACTTGGGATACAGGAAGAAAATATTATTCTGCTTATTAATTCCAGAGCTGTTGAGATGAGCAGGGCAATAACTAAAATGAATTTATTTGCAAAGAATTCCAATGGCAAAGCAGAAATTATTGTTTACTATGCCGGACATGGTTTTCCTGAAGAGAATACTCATGAACCTTACCTGATGCCGGTTGATGTTAACAGCTCTGATCTGCAGTTTGCCGTTAAGCTGAATGACCTGTACAGGAAGATGACCGAATATCCTGTTCAGAAAGTGACTATTTTTCTTGATGCATGTTTCAGCGGTGGTGGGAGAGATGAGGGACTGGTTGCAGCCAGAGGAGTAAAGATAAAGCCAAAAGAAACTTCATTAAGCGGAAAACTTGCTGTATTTACATCCAGCAGCGGCGATCAGTCATCATTATCATATAAGGATAAAGCACATGGCATGTTCACATATTTTTTGTTGAAAAAACTACAGGAAACGAAAGGACGTGCATCATATAAGGAACTGGCTGATTATATTTCGGAGCAGGTAAGCCTGAACTCAATCAGGATAAATAACAGGGAGCAGAATCCACAAACCAACATCAGTCCTGAAGCACAAAGTGTTTGGGAGACATGGAATTTTTCCAAATAAATTCCTTAAATATAAATCAGAAACCATAACCTACAGGGCCATAACCCGGAACACTAACGTATCCCTGTGAGTTGTCGCTGTTGGAATTGCCGGCGCTGAACCTTGTTGACCAAAAATTGTCACCGCCACTTCCTTTTCCGGAATAAGCATTTTTTTGTGCCAGGACAAACAGATTTAGTACCGGGGTATTGTTCCCGGCATAACCCACATTGCCTTTGCTGTCGAACCAGTATGAACCCGGTTGAATGTAATTACCGATAATATAACTCCAGACGGCCCATTCCAGCTGTGGTAACTCGCAGCCATTTATTAGTACTCCGGTATTTCCGGCTGAGGCATTTCTGCTCAGCACGCCGAAATTGTGGCCCGGCTACTTTTATAACATTATTATTACCTGACAGTGAACCAGTAAATAGCCCTGTTTCATTTTCTTTCAGGATCAGTATTATCTGAGCCGATCCTGAATTCAATACATATGTGCCTGAATAATCCTGAGCATATGATGAAATCATTAAAAACAGCACTACCGTAATCAGAAAAACAGATTTCATAACATAGTGATTATTAATTATAACACATAACAAATTTAAACAATTATTGTATAATTCAGGGGGATAAATAAACAGATTGCAACCCTTCAGTAAGTTATTAATCATACCTCTCTCTATCTTTTTTTTATTTTAATGGAATATTTCCCTCTGAATAGTTGTCTAATATTATTAACAACTTACAAAACTTATAGAATATGGAAAAAAGATTTTCAAAATTAATGCAGTTATTATCATTAATAATTGCATTGGTCCTTGTTGTGCCGATTACGGTTAATGCACAAGCTGGCAAGGCTAATTTCTCCGGTACCTGGGCTTTGAATGCAGAAAAAAGCACCCAGCCTCAAGGTGGCGGTGGCGGCCGGGGAATGGGTGGTGGCGGTAATTTTACCGTTGCACAGGAAGCTAATCTTCTGACCCAAACACGAACAGGCCCGGATGGAACAGCCAGGGTCACCAAATATACTCTGGATGGAAAAGAAAGTGTAAACTCAATGGGTATGGGTGAAAGCAAATCAACTGCAACCTGGTCGGCTAATGGCAAATCGTTGACTATTGTTACCAAAATGGACTTCAACGGGAATGAAAGAACTTCTACTCAGGTCTGGAGTCTGACAGATGCAAAGACTATGTCAATTGTATCGACTAGACAAGGTCAGGATGGTGAGGTAAAAACCACCATGGTTTATGATAAAAAGTAACTGTTGAGAACAAGAGATCAATTAATCAAAGGCTCCGTAAGGGGCCTTTTTT
>CAZGKI010000031.1:0-30528 GCA_964526345.1 uncultured Rikenellaceae bacterium | reverse complement strand
CCGATATAGGACTCGGCGTTGCCTCGTCACTATATCTGATTTTATGTTAAATAGCAAGCTATTGCGCAAATTTCGGTATAAATGATAATATGGGACATTTTGCCTATAATTAATATTATGTCAAATAGAAAAATATTATAACAGATATCAGAGATTAAAACGGGATTCCCTTTCCCTACCCTGTTTAAAAGAATAAAAAAAAGAGGGATATGCATTTGCTATCCCTCTTCTATGATCAGTAAATATTATTACTTCTTTTCAAGTGAATCAAGTTTTGCCTTGATAGCTTCATACTTTTCAGCTAATGAAGGATCTTTCTGCTTTAGCCTGTAATACAATTCCTGGAGGCTCCTCATAGCATATTCATCATCAGGTTTAAGCTCATGAGCTTTTTCCATGTATGGAAGCGCTTTGGCATAAATGGCATTGGCCTCATCAACAGCAGCGCTATATTTATTCACATCCATAATATCATTTGCTTTTTTGAACATATCGGCAGCTTTATTGATATATGCTGCTCCCATGCTGTACTGAGTATCATATAAATCAGGTTTGAGCTCAACAGCCTTCTTAAGTTCAGTAATAGCATCATCAAATTTATCCTGGTTCAGGAATGTAATACCTGTAGCAAAATAGAGACTGTAATTATCAGGATCCTTCTCTTTTGCAACTTTAATGTATTTGAGAGCCTCGTCAAATTTATTGCTCTTAAGGTACAGGTCTATAAGCTGAAGTGTAATGGTTTTATCATCAGGGAATAATTTAGGCAGCTCAAGCAGATATGATTCTGCCTTGGTTGTATCTCCCAGGTCTATATAACACTCATAAATCTGGTAATAAGGTGTAATACCAAGATATTTCATTTCGGCACACTTCTCAAAATACTTGATTGCTTCGTTATACTGACCTGAATTTACTGCAGACAGGCCGGCATTATAATACATTCCTGTATCTACTGCTCCTGCATATTTATCGCTTTCTGTTATTTCAATCTGTGTCTCGAATGATTTAAGGGCTCCTTTATAATCTTTAGCCTCAAACCTTTTACTTCCCTGTGAGTAAAGATTCATAGCCAGAGAGTTATAAATCATATTTGTAATAATCCTCTTCTTTGTAGATCCTTTTGTATCCAGTTCCATTGCTTTCTCATACGATGCATATGCTTCCTGAAGCGGATCTGCATAATATGAATTGTATTTGGGATTATCAGCCTCATATATTGCCTGACACAATTTGCCTTTAACAAAATATGTGTTGTACCAATCCTTTGATTTAGCATTGGTAAAAGCTTGATCGAGAGCCTCTTTGGCTTTATCCAGAGCTCCCTGGTCAATGAAGCTCTGAGCCGATGT
Source organism: uncultured Rikenellaceae bacterium (assembly GCA_964526345.1). GTDB lineage: Bacteria > Bacteroidota > Bacteroidia > Bacteroidales > VadinHA17 > LD21. Next base: position 29,176 of record CAZGKI010000031.1, on the reverse strand, counting down.
CACTTTTCCTTTTTGTGCCATCATACCCAGCGAAATACTTATAGCTGCTATCAACAGAAAAAACTTTTTCATGGTTATACTTTTAATGTGTTTTAATTTTTAATTTTTTCCAAATGTATAATATTACTTATTAATCTTCAAATTCTTTGCCATTTTCCTCAGGACTGGCATTATTTTCTTCATCTTCACCCTTTATTTCATCTTCATTTTCATCATTTACCAGGACACAGGCTACTGAAGCAATAATATCATTTTCCCTGAGGTTGATAAGCCGTACTCCCTGAGTAGCCCTGCCCATGACCCTTAATGCTGAAACAGGGCTCCTGAGAATATTACCGAATTGAGTTATAATCATAAGATCATGATTATCAGTTACATCCTTAAGGGCAATTAAAGAACCGGTTTTCTTGGTTATGTTTATGGTCTTCACTCCTTTACCTCCCCTGTTTGTAATCCTATATTCGTCAATATCGGATCTCTTTCCGTATCCTCTTTCAGCAACCACCATTATATCTTTTTCCTTATTTTCGACAGTAACCATTCCTATCACAAAATCTGTTTCCTCATTTGCCAGGCGGATGCCTCTTACACCCGATGCGGTACGTCCCATTGGTCTGACATAGGCTTCAGGAAAGCGTATAGCACGGCCCGATTTTACAGCAAGCATAATCTGGTGATTGCCATTTGTCATCCTTGCTTCAAGAAGCTCATCCCCATCCCTTACAGTGATCGCATTAACCCCGTTAGCCCGTGGTCGGGAGTATGCTTCAAGGGAAGTCTTTTTGATGATACCTTTCCTTGTACATAAAACGATGTAATTATTGTTTATATAATCCCCATCGTTCAGATTCTTAACGTTTATAAACGCTCTTACATAATCGTCGGGCTCTATATTTATCAAGTTCTGCATTGCCCGTCCTTTGGAGGTCCTTGATCCTTCGGGAATGCTGTAAACTTTCAACCAGTAACATTTCCCTTTGCTCGTAAAGAAGAGCATTGTGTTGTGCATGGTGGCAATATACAAGTGCTCTATAAAGTCCTCTTCCCTTGTGGTACCTCCTTTTGCACCTGTTCCGCCCCTGTTTTGTCTTCTGAATTCAGTAAGTGGTGTTCTTTTAATATATCCCATATGTGATATTGTGATCACCATCTCGTCGTCAGAGTAAAAATCTTCAGGATTGAATTCCTCAGCATTCGGAATTATTTCGGTTCTTCTTTTATCTCCATATTTATCCTTTATATCAGTAAGCTCATCTTTAATGATCTTCATCTGCAGATCGACACTGGCCAGTACACTCTTAAGGTATTCGATAAGGTCCATTACCTCTTTATATTCTGACCTTAGTTTTTCCTGTTCAAGGCCTGTCAGTTGCCGCAGTCTCATTTCTACAATGGCCCTTGACTGAATTTCAGATAGATTGAATCGCTCCATGAGCCTTTCCCTTGCCATATCCGGTGTCTGGGATGCTTTAATTATTGCGATTACCTCATCGATATTGTCGCTGGCAATTATCAGGCCTTCAAGAATATGGGCCCGTTTTTCTGCCTGGTCAAGTTCATACCTGGTCCTTCTCAGGATCACTTCATGCCGGTGATTTACGAAATAATGAATAAGGTCTTTTGTATTGAGAGTCCTGGGCCGGCCTTTCACCAGTGCTATATTGTTTACGTTGAATGAGGTCTGAAGTGATGAGTATTTGAAAAGATGATTCAGAACAACATTGGCAGTTGCATCTTTTTTAAGAATGATGACGATTCTCATTCCGTTGCGGTCCGATTCATCATTTATATATGAGATGCCTTCAAGTCTCTTTTCATTTATAAGGTCAGCGATCCTCCTGATCATCTCAGCCTTATTTACCATATAAGGAATTTCCGTTACAATAATACATTCCCTTCCTGAATGTGTCAGTTCAATCTCAGTTTTGGCCCTTACAATAATGCGGCCCCTTCCGGTTTCACAGGCATCCCTGATACCCTGCTCTCCGTAAATAATGCCTCCTGTCGGAAAATCCGGACCTTTTACATATTTCAGGATTTCTTCTGTGGTAATATCATTATTATCAATATATGCTATAGTTGCATCTATGATCTCCGAAAGATTATGCGGAGGCATATTGGTTGCCATACCGACTGCAATTCCTGAAGCTCCGTTGACAAGGAGATTTGGTATCCTGGTGGGCAGGACAACCGGTTCTGATAATGAATCATCAAAATTCGGCTGAAAATCAACAGTATCCTTATCGATATCGGCCAATGTTTCCTCCGCAATTTTTCTCAGTCTTGCTTCAGTGTACCGCATTGCTGCAGGACTATCACCGTCGACGGATCCGAAATTACCCTGACCGTCTACCAGCGGGTACCTGAGCGACCACTCCTGGGCCATTCTTACCATTGCCTCATATACTGAAGAATCGCCATGCGGATGATACTTACCAAGCACCTCCCCTACTATCCTGGCTGATTTTTTATATGGCTTATTTGATAGAACTCCTAATTCCGACATACCGAAAAGTACACGCCGGTGAACAGGTTTTAAACCATCTCTCACATCAGGCAATGCTCTTGAAACGATGACCGACATTGAATAATCAATGTACGCCGACTTCATCTCCTCCTCTATGTTTACCTGAACTATCCTCTCTCTATCTGACATAACAGATTTATAATTAGTTATTTACAAAATCCAAATTCCATTCAGGATTGGAAATACGAAAATAGTTATTATTTGGCTATTTTTGTGTTATTAAATGGGTGAATTTTTAACATACTTTGTTCATAAATGGGCATGAAAATTGCCATATATAAATATTGCATAATATAACTTTGAAATCAAGGTTATATGTATTTTTGTCGGTTGGATACTGACATAATGGCTTTTTTTAGAAAAAATACAGATAACAGACATATTTAATTTATGGATTCACAATTTTCGCAAAGAGTTAAAGATATCCTTGGTTACAGCAAGGAAGAGGCTATACGGCTGGGTAACAGTCATATAAGTCCCGAGCATCTTTTTCTCGGCATTTTAAGGGACGGTGAGGGAGTGGCAATTGAGATCCTGATGAACCAGGGAGTAGATCTTATGGTACTTAAAGGATCGCTTGAAAAAAGCATTAAAGTTGAAGCGCCGGTTCCGGTTACAGATAATGAAGTAATTCCACTTTTAAGGAGTACAGAAAGAATACTGAAGCTTGTATATCTTGAAGCTAAGGCTTTGAAGAGCAGTACCATTGAATCCGAGCATCTGCTGTTGGCTATTCTGAAAGATGAAAATTCTCTTGTTACCAGGTTTTTGACTGAGATGGATGTTGATTATCAGTCGGTTAAACGTATGGTTGAAGCAGGATATCCAAACGCCAGGGCTGATTATCCGCGAGATGAGGATGATGAGGGTCAGAACTTCGGAGGACAGGGAAAAGGTCAGGCTGGGGCTTCAGGCACACCAAAATCATCTTCCGATACTCCGGTACTCGATAATTTTGGCATTGATCTTACGAAAGCTGCTGAAGAAGGCAGGATGGATCCTGTTGTTGGCAGGGAACGTGAGATAGAAAGGCTTGCGCAGATCCTTTCGCGCAGGAAGAAAAACAACCCGGTACTTATCGGTGATCCGGGTGTCGGTAAATCAGCTATTGCTGAAGGACTCGCCCTGAGGATAAGCAAGAAAAATGTTTCAAGAGTACTTTTTAATAAAAGAGTTGTGGCCCTCGACCTTGCTTCTATCGTTGCAGGAACGAAATATCGCGGTCAGTTTGAGGAGAGGATGAAAGCTATTCTGAATGAGCTCTCTAAGAACGACAATATCATCCTTTTTATTGATGAGATACATACAATTGTAGGTGCAGGAGGGGCAACAGGTTCGCTTGATGCGGCCAATATGCTTAAACCTGCCCTTGCCAGAGGCGAGATCCAGTGTATAGGCGCAACAACCCTTGACGAATATCGCCAGCATATTGAGAAAGATGGCGCACTGGAAAGGAGATTCCAGAAAATTATGGTTGAACCCACTTCCATAGAAGAGACAATTCATATACTGCATAACATCAAGGAAAGATACGAGGAACATCATAACGTAAATTACACAGATGATGCAATCGAAGCCTGTGTTAAACTCACAAACCGTTATATCTCTGACAGACACCTGCCTGATAAAGCAATTGATGCTCTTGATGAATCAGGTTCCCGGGTGCATATCTCCAACATTGTTGTTCCTGAGAAGATCCTTTCCCTGGAAAAGCAGCTTGAGGATACCAAGAAAGAGAAAATGACAGCTGTCAAGAATCAGAATTTTGAAAAAGCTGCCAGTTTCCGCGATCGTGAGAAAGACCTCCTTGACTCCATTGACCTGGAAAAAAAGAAATGGGAAAAAGAGCTTTCAGTTAACAGAGAAACTGTTGATGCAGATAAGGTTGCAGAGGTAGTTGCCATGATGACCGGCGTACCGGTACAGAGAATTGCACAGACAGAGGGAACCAGGTTACTTCAGATGGGCGATGAGCTGAAAAGCAGTGTTATAGGGCAGGAAGAGGCAATCCAGAAAGTAGTTAGATGTATTCAGCGCAACAGGGCCGGTCTGAAAGATCCGAATAAGCCAATCGGTACTTTTATATTTCTGGGACCTACCGGAGTAGGTAAGACACAACTCGCCAAAGTCCTTGCAAAATTCCTTTTCGATACAACCGATAACCTTGTCAGGATCGACATGAGTGAGTATATGGAGAAGTTCTCTGTTTCACGTCTTGTCGGAGCGCCTCCCGGATATGTCGGATATGAGGAGGGCGGACAGCTGACAGAGAAAGTCAGAAGAAAACCATATTCGGTTGTCTTGCTTGATGAAATAGAAAAAGCACATCCCGACGTCTTTCATATATTGCTCCAGGTTCTTGATGAGGGACAACTGACCGACAGTCTGGGACGGCGTGTTGATTTCAGGAATACTATCGTAATACTAACATCAAATATAGGAACACGTCAGATTGCTGAATTTGGCCACGGGATAGGATTCGATACCCAGACAAGAAAGGCTACCAGAAACGAGCAGAACAGGAGTATCCTGCAAAAAGCGCTGCAAAAAACCTTTGCTCCCGAGTTCCTGAACAGGGTTGATGATGTTGTTATGTTCAATTCACTGGGCAAGGAAGAAATAAACAAGATAATTGACCTTGAACTGCAAGGATTGTACGACAGGGTTAAATCGCTTGGTTATCAGCTTAAGATAGCTACCGGCGCCAGGGATTATATTGCAGAAAGAGGGTTTGATGCCAACTATGGAGCAAGACCGCTTAAGCGGGCTATTCAAAAATATCTTGAGGATCCGATGGCTGAAGTCCTTATAAAAGCCGGGCAAAGTGACGGGGAGTTTATAAATGTAACCTTCAACAGTGCCAAATCGGAGATCAAAATAAAGATCCAGAAGAAAAAGGAAGCTGATGAGGAAAAGGAAGAGACTGCCACTAATGATTAAACTGTCTGTATTAAGTTCTTTGTGTCCCTTAGTGAATCCCTTAGTGTACCTTTGTGGTTAATTTTTTTTTGAACCACAAAAGGGTACAAAGGGAAATACCATATAATCAGACTTTTCAGAAAATCTGAAGATGGGATCAAACAGGTATCCCATATAAATCGAATTCGGAAGAACGGGTGATTTTTACGTTGTAGAAATTACCCGTTCTAAGATTAAATTCATTTGAGATAAGTACTTCCTGATCAACCTCCGGGCTGTCAAACTCTGTTCGTCCGACAAAAAATCTATCCTCCCTCCTGTCGATAATGACTTTCATAGTCTGTCCGACATAATTCTCGTTCAGCTCAACTGAGATTGCCTGCTGTATCTCCATTATTTCCGACACTCTGGATGATTTAATATCCTCCGGTACATCATCCTTAAAATTATTGTATGAGTATGTATCCTCTTCATGGGAATAGGCAAAGACTCCAAGCCTGTCGAATCGGAATTTCCTTACAAATTCCAAAAGTTCATTGAATTCCTTTTTTGTTTCACCCGGATGACCGGCAATAAGTGTCGTTCTAATAGCAGTTCCCGGAATCTCCTGCCGGATTTTATGAAGAATTGCTTCAGTTTCTGCTCTGCCATGCGACCTTTTCATCATTCCAAGTATTTTATCGGATATATGCTGAATGGGGATATCGATATAGCGGCATATCCTTGGATTCTCGCTTATCATACCGATAAGCTCCAACGGAAAATCGGCCGGGTATAAATAATGCAACCTGATCCATTCTAATGATTGGATATTAAGAAGTTCAGACACCAGCTCAGGGAGCATTCGTTTTTTATAAAGATCAAGCCCGTAATAACTTAAATCCTGTGCAATCAGGATAAGTTCCTTAACACCTGATTTTGCCAGCTGTTCTGCTTCCGAGACAAGTTCACCTACTGATCTTGAGACACACTTCCCCCTGATGGCAGGTATGGCACAGAAAGCGCAGCTCCTGTCGCACCCTTCAGAAACTTTCAGGTATGCATAGTGCTCAGGACTCGTTAATATTCTCGAGATCGAAAGGTCCGGCCGGTAAGTTATCCCTGTCTCTTTAAGAATATCAGCTATATTATTTACTCCGAAATAACGGTCGACTTCAGGTATTTTGGCTTGGAGAGCATCGATATATCTTTCTGCCAGGCATCCCATCACATAAAGGTTCTCAATATGACCTGATTCCCTGGCTCTTACATAGCGAAGTATGTTGTCTATGCTCTCCTCCTTGGCATCGTTTATAAAACCGCACGTGTTTATTATTACAGTCCCTGCCGAAAAGTCGTTAGAATCGTGTGTAACACTATATCCGCCTGCCTCAAGCTGTTTCATAAGTTTCTCAGAATCAACAACATTTTTCGAACAGCCGAGTGTTACAATATTGATTTTTTTATTTTTCATGAATATTTGCAGAAACCGGGGAATCTTTTATTTTGCCTCATTGAAGAGCGAGTCGACGAATTCAGTACGGTCAAATACCAGGAGGTCGTCCATTTTTTCTCCGATTCCGATATATCTCACAGGGATTTTAAACTGGTCGGATATGCCGATGACCACTCCGCCTTTTGCAGTTCCGTCGAGTTTGGTAATTGCGAGTGCCGTCACATCTGTTGCGGCAGTAAACTGCCTGGCCTGTTCAAAGGCATTCTGGCCGGTGGAACCATCGAGCACAAGGAGAACTTCGTGCGGAGCACCGGGAAGCACTTTTTCCATGACTCTTTTTATTTTTGATAATTCGGTCATCAGGTTTATTTTATTGTGGAGTCTTCCTGCAGTATCTATGATGGCCACATCGTATTTGCCGGCTATTGCCGACCTGACAGTGTCGAATGCTACTGAAGCTGGATCTGATCCCATCTGCTGTTTAACAATCTCAACACCGGTCCTGTCGGCCCATATCTGAAGCTGGTCTATTGCTGCGGCCCTGAAAGTATCAGCTGCTCCGAGAAGTATCTTTTTACCTGCCTTTTTATACTTATATGCAAGCTTGGCTATCGTGGTGGTTTTCCCCGAGCCGTTTACGCCGACAATCATTATCACATAAGGGGTTGCTGTGGCAGGAGATGAAAAATCTGATCCCTGCGAGGCATTATTATCTTCAAGAAGTGCTACTATTTCTTCCTTTAGTATTTTGTTCAGCTCGCTGGTATTCAGATATTTATCTCTGGCGATCCTTGCTTCAATACGTTCAATTATCCTTAAGGTTGTCTCTACTCCCACGTCGGCGGAAACGAGAACATCTTCAAGGTTATCGAGGACTTCATCATCAACTTTTGATTTGCCAACAACAGCCCTGGATAATTTGGTAAAGACGCTCTCTTTTGTTTTTTCGAGTCCTTTATTAAGACTCTCCTTGTTTTCCCTGGTAAAAAATCCAAGTAAAGCCATTATGTTGTTTTTTTTGATTTTCAAAGATAAAAAAAGCTTTCTTCCGGTTCGAAGAAAGCTCATGATATAATAATTATTGATGATTTTTACTTTTTATTGAAAAAGTCGCTGATATGATCATTATGGACTATTTCTTCCTTAAACAGGTAAGCGCCTGTTTTATCAGATTTTGACATCTTAATACATTTTGTAAATGCCTTACCTGATCCTCTCTTTAATGTTGCAACTACTTTCTTTGCCATGGTATGAACTATTTACTTTATTTCTCTGTGTAGTGTATGTTTCTTAAGTATAGGATTGTATTTCTTCCTCTCCAGTCTGTCAGGTGTGTTCTTCCTGTTTTTTGTGGTTATATATCTCGACATTCCAGGAAGTCCGCTTTCCTTATGTTCGGTACATTCCAGAATTACCTGCTGTCTGTTTCCTTTTGTCTTCTTTGCCATCTTTTAACCTGTTTAATAATTCACAATGAAACCTTTTTCCTTTGCTTCCTTAAGGGCTGTAGTGAGTCCTTTCTTACTTATAAGACGGATTCCTGCTGCGGATATCTTGAGCTCTACCCATCTCTTTTCCTCCGGCAGGTAATACTTTTTAATAAAAAGATTTGGATAGAATTTTCTCTTTGTCCTTCTTTTTGAGTGCGATACATTATTCCCGACCATCGCTTTCTTCCCTGTAACCTGACAAATCTTTGACATTGTTTTTAATTTACTGCTTTCTAACCTTACGTCTTTTAAAACGAAGCGCAAAATACGTGATTTTTATCTGATTAACCAAATATTTAAACTACTTTTTTTTAACCATACCGGGAATGGTGGTTTAGTGGCTGATAATCTGCTTCCTTAACAGGTTAAGGGCTGCAACAGAGAACCTGGTAATGTTGACTTTCCTGTCGGATCCGAATATATGTTTTTCTGTCACAACGCCTCTTTCAGAAGCTATAGCTATCCAAATAGTTCCAACAGGTTTAGATTCAGTACCTCCATCGGGTCCGGCAATACCGGATGTTGCTACTGAAAAGTCTGTTTTCAGAAGTTTTCTTGCCCCTTCAGCCATTTTACTTACAGCCTCTTCGCTTACAGCGCCTGATTTTTCGATGATTTCGGCCGGAACATTCAATAATTCCTGTTTAACATTATTATCATAAGCAATTACAGAACCTTTATAGTACAAAGAGCTTCCCGGCACACTGGTAAGCATATGTGCAATATTTCCGCCAGTGCAGCTTTCTGCCGAGCAAACAGTACGACCTTTTTCTTTCAGTAATTTACCGATAACAACCTCTAATAACTCCTCATTTTCACCGAAGATAAGGTCGGGAATTATTTCATAAAGCTTTCTGATCTGTGTATTTAATATATTGGTTAGCAGTGTGTTATCGCTACCGGTAGCAGTAAGTCTTAATTTAATAATACCGTACGATGGCAGATATGCAAGCCTGATCATCTCCGGAAGGGATGCTTCAAATCCTGTCAGGATTTCAGCAAGCCGGGCCTCCGGAACACCATATGTCATTATGTTTCTGTGAATAACAACCTGAGATGTAAAGCGCTTTTTCAACCTGGGAATTGCCTGATCCGTCATGATATATTTCATCTCGTATGGAACCCCGGGCATTGAAATGAATATTGTCTTATCTTTTTCAAACCACATCCCCGGTGCAGTGCCGACACTATTTTTTAAAACCTGGCATGATTCAGGTACTTCGGCCTGTCTCCGATTGTTCTCGTTCATCGGGAAGTTATGGCGGGTAAGTATGGTTTCGATCATAGCCAGCACTTCATGATCGGGAACCAATTTTGTATTTAAGAATTCACATAAAGTTTGTTTGGTTATATCATCGCTGGTAGGTCCAAGTCCTCCCGTAATTAAAACCACATCAGCTTTTCCTTTAACTTCTTCAAGCGCTTCCAGTATGTCTTCCCTCCTGTCGTGAATAGTTATTTTACGGTAAATATCGAAACCTAAAATGCTTAATTCGGAACCTAACCATGCTGAATTTGTATCTACAGTCTGACCGATAAGAAGCTCATCCCCTATTGTTATAATTGATGCTTTCATAAAAAAATAAATTTATACCGTATTCTTTGCAGTCTTTTTTGCAAGTTTTCCAATAGTTATACCCTGGACAAGAATTGAAAAACAGACAATGATATATGTAATTGTAACCCACATGTCTCTGCTATATTCGGGATTGATGGATAACGCGAGTGCAATTGAGATGCCTCCTCTAATACCACCCCATGTCAGGATCAGCAGGGTTCTTTTTGATATTTTCTCTTTTTCCCGAATTGCAAAAGATGGTATCCATAAAGATATAAACCGGGTCAAAATTGCGACAACAATTAAGATAAGGGAGACTAAAATAATGATATAATTTTTTTCGATAATTAATAATTCCAGTCCAATTAATACGAATAAGATTGCATTCAATATGTCATCAATGAGCTCCCAGAACTTATCTACATATTCTGTAGTAATGACTGACATGCCATATTTTTTCCCGTGATTCCCGGTTATTAATCCTGCTACAACCATTGTAAGGGGGCCAGAGACATTAATATAATGTGCCAGCGTATAACCGCCCATAACAATGGCCAGCGTTATCAGCACTTCAACCTGGTAATTATCAATACTCACAAACAGTTTATAACCGGCAAATCCCAAAATGATACCCAGAATAATTCCTCCAAGCGCTTCCTGTCCAAATAATAACACAACACTTTTTACATCAATTTCCGATCCTGGCTTTGCCAGTTTTAACAGGGTTATGAAGATGACGACCGCGATACCGTCATTAAAAAGTGATTCTCCTGCAATTTTAGTCTCCAGCGATTTGCTGATGCCTGCGCTCTTCAGGAGACTTAATACTGCAATAGGATCAGTTGGTGAAATTAATGCTCCAAAAAGCAGCGTATGAATAAGACTGACTTTCAATCCAAAAATGTTAAGCAGGTAATAGGATGAAAATCCCAGTATGAGAGTGCTTAAAATGACGCTTATTGTTGAAAAGAGAATAATTGTAAGTTTTTCATTTTTTAAATCTTCATATTTTATATGGATTGCCCCCGCGAAAAGCATAAAACTCAGCATTCCCTCAAGAAGCAATTCGCTGAAGTTTATATCGGACATCCTGATTGCTATCATCCTTTTAAAGTCAGGGGAAAAATATCCCGCTATGATGATAAGAAATGAAAAAATCAATGATATCAGCATCAGGCCTATTGAGTTAGGCAACTTCAATATCCTGAAATTTAAATAGGCAAAACCGGCAGACAATACGATGAGTATAGACAGAAGATGAAATATATCCATTTTTATTTCCAATAATTTTACAATGCTAAACAACAGGTGTTGTCAAAAAAATTTAAGGAGTAAGTTTTCAATGATAGAATTTTAGTATTTTACAAAATTATGAATAATAAGTTCTCAGGGCGATTTTTAAAAATAGAATAAAAATGAATCGGTTAATCAGTATGACAGAAAAGTTTGTCAGGAAAAATCTGGAAGGTTATGACAGTGGCCATGACTGGCACCACATTGACCGTGTACGTAAACTCGCTCTGTATATTGGATCCAGGGAAGGGGCCGGTGACAGGTTCATTATTGAACTATCAGCATTGCTTCATGATACAGGTGATAAAAAGTTCAGGAAACAGGAAGAGAGTAGTCCCGGTGACCATATTTCCGGTTTTCTTAAGGGTCAGGGCGTTGAGGATAAGATTATTGATGAAATCATCAGGATCAACAGATACATCTCTTTCAGTTCTGTAGAAAAACTGTCAGACAAGAGTGTGGAATTTATGATAGTTCAGGATGCTGACAGACTTGATGCAATAGGAGCTATTGGCGTTGCCAGGGCTTTTAATTACGGCGGATTCAGGAACAACGCTATTTATGATCCTGATTATAAAACTGCTTCAACAATCGGACATTTTTATGATAAGTTATTGAAGTTAAGTGATTTGATGAATACTTCCACTGGTCGCAGATTAGCTGAAGAGAGGCATATGTTCCTTGAAATATTTTTGAAACAGTTTTTTAAAGAATGGGAAACAGGCAGCAACTTATAATATGAATCGGTCAGGAAAACAAAAAAGGTCGTTTTTCACAACCTTTATTTGAGCGGGAAACGGGGGTCGAACCCGCGACCCTCAGCTTGGGAAGCTGATGCTCTACCACTGAGCTACTCCCGCGATTGATAATTGCGGATTTCGGATTTATCTATTAAATTCGTAACTGTAAATCCGCAATCGAAAATCCGAACTCCGCAATCATTAGAGCCTCCAATGGGACTCGAACCCACGACCTGCTCATTACGAATGAGCTGCTCTACCAACTGAGCTAAGGAGGCAAAATGTCCGGCAAATATAGTAAAAAGCTTTAAAGCCTCTACAGCGTCTACTGCTTTTCCTCCAGTTTCTCGAGCCTTGCCAGTAAGGGAGGGTGAGAATAATGAAAAAACACATAAGCCGGATGCGGCATCATATTAGAAAGATTCTTAACAGAAAGCTTTCTGAGAGCCATTGAAAGCAATTCCGGATTGTAATTGTCCCTGACAAAACAGTCGGCAGCAAACTCATTTTTTCTTGATATATAATTTGAAACAAGTCCGATTAAAAGTGATAAAGGGCTGTAGAGTATCCCAAATACTATCAGTCCCATATGAAAACTTGTACTCTTTGCCCCTATTGCCTCTGAGAGTTGCGGACTGTTTACCACCAGCGAAAAAAGAAAGAGCATGAAACCTGTGAGTATAACTGAAAATATTAAAGTCAGCAGGACATGTTTCTTTTTATAATGGCCTATTTCGTGCCCCAGTACTGCCACAATCTCTTCTTCTGTAAGCTCTTTCTGAAGGGTATCATATAGCACTATTCTTTTTTTTGGACCGAATCCTGAGAAATAGGCATTTGCTTTTGTGCTTCTTTTGGAACCGTCAATAATAAAAATGTTTTTTAGCTTAAACCCGGTTTTCCTTGCAAAATTTTCTATAGCAGTCCGTAATGATCCTTCCTGCAGGGGTGTTTGTTTATTGAAAAGAGGTACAATGAGTTCTGAATAGAAAAGATTAATAAAGACAGAGAATACCGTGATCAGGCCCCAGGCATATAACCAGAAATTTTTTCCTGTTTTATAATAAAACCATGTGATCAGTCCTAGTATCGGTGCTCCCACCAAAAGTGCAATAAACCACGATTTAATATGATCGGTGACAAAAGTCCGGAGAGTCATTGTATTAAATCCGAATTTTTTTTCGATCACGAATGTATCATAGACATTAAAGGGAATGTTGATCAGATCTGATGCAAAGCCGATTATTCCAAAGAAAATCAGTGACACCAGCACCATGTTCAGGCTGAATGTCCTTGCCAGCCCGTCGATCAATGCAAATCCTCCAAAAATGATCATGGCCAGGATTACCAGCAGATTAAAAAATGATGACCAGAAGGATAATTTTTTATTTTCTTTCTCGTATAGTTGTGTCTTCCTGTATTCCTCATGGTCACAGATCCCTTCGAGTTTTGCAGGAAGAGTATCTGACCACATTGTAGAATTAAGGTAATCGAGATACCTTTCTGTTATAAATCCCGCCACCGGAATAATAAGGATTAAAAAAAAGATGGTATTGTGCATTGATCAGCAAGCTATTAAATAAAAGAAGCAGAGCACCCGTTTAAAATAAGTGTGGAATAAATATGTCTCGCTGCATTTCCTCGTGCTAAAAGGATAGGCACCCTGCGAAGTTGTAAATATAATAAATATTTTTAAGTTAACATACCTCCGCAGACATGAATTGTTTGTCCGCTGATATAAGAAGAGAGATCGGAGGCAAAAAATAATGCCGTATTTGCCACATCCTCAGGGGTTCCGCCACGTTTTAGGGGAATCTTATTTATCCATTCTTTTTTTACATCTTCAGGTAATTTTTCTGTCATTTCGGTCATAATAAAACCAGGGGCAATTGCATTACATCTTATATTTCTTGATCCGACCTCTTTGGCAACGCTTTTAGTAAAACCTATTATTCCGGCCTTTGATGCCGAATAGTTACTTTGTCCGGCATTTCCGGAGACGCCGACGACAGAGCTCATGTTGATGACAGATCCGCTTTTTTGCTTCAGCATCACCTGAATTGCAGCCCGTGTAAGGTTAAACACCGATTTTAGATTCACAGCAATTACAGCATCCCATTGCTCTTCACTCATCCTCATCAGCAGGGTATCTTTTGTAATGCCGGCATTATTAACAAGGATATCTATTCTTGAAAAATCTGTAACAACTTCATTGATAACTCTCTGGGAGTCTTCAAAGTCTGCTGCATTTGAAACATATCCTTTTACTCTGACACCAAATGCTTCAATCTCTTTTACCGCGGACCTGAACTCATCATCATCAGCAATATTGGTTATTGCAATATCAGCTCCTTCGCGGGCGAAGAGCAATGCAATCGCTTTGCCTATGCCTCTTGAAGCCCCGGTTATTAGTGCTTTCTTTCCAGTAAGTAGTCCCATTTATTTCCGATTTTAAATTCGTGCAAAGATATAATAAAATCATTTCAGGCAGTCTTCAGCGCTTTCAGAACAGTTGCTCCTATATCGGCCGGTGATTCGGCAACATGTATGCCGCACTCTTTCATTATTTTCATCTTGGCGGCAGCAGTGTCGTTCTTCCCCCCTATTATCGCCCCGGCATGTCCCATCCTGCGACCTTTTGGGGCTGTCTGTCCTGCAATAAAACCAATTACAGGTTTTGTTTCGTTGACTTTTATCCATTCAGCTGCCTCTGCTTCCATATTTCCCCCTATCTCACCAATTATGACAATTGCTTCAGTTCCCGGGTCATCCATTAAAAGTCTGACAGCATCAAGAGTAGTTGTCCCAACAACGGGATCCCCTCCAATTCCTATACAGGTCGACTGACCCAGTCCAAGCCTGGTAACCTGGTCTACAGCCTCATATGTGAGTGTGCCTGATCGCGAGATGATACCGACTGTCCCTTTTTTATGAATAAAACCGGGCATTATACCAACCTTCGATTCTTCAGGAGTTATAATGCCGGGACAATTAGGTCCTATCAGCCTGCAATTCATCGATTTAATATATTCTTTAACCATTACCATGTCGGCAACCGGGATACCTTCGGTTATTGCAACAATAAGTCTTATCCCGGCATTGGCTGCTTCGAGAATGGCATCGGCAGCAAAAGCCGGCGGAACAAAAATTACAGAAACATCAGCCTGAGTCTCTTTTACAGCTTCTCTTACAGTATTGAAAACAGGTAATCCAAGGTGTATCTGTCCACCTTTACCGGGGGTTATACCTCCCACCAGCCTGGTACCATATTCAATCATCTGCGTTGCATGGAACGTGCCTTCACTTCCTGTAAATCCCTGGACGATAACTCTGGAATCTTTATTTAACAGAATACTCATAAATATCTTATTATTAGCAGATTAAGTATTGATTATATTATCTGGCTCAGATATAATATCATACCTGATTAGGCCCAAAAATACCGAAATATTACTTGCTTTTCACTATATTTGAGTAATAAATTTTGATTCCCATGGTAAATATAGATCCTGTATTATATATAGGTATATCGCAGTCTTTCTTTGCAGGATTGCTTATCTCTACCAAAAAGCCATTTACTGTGGCAAACAGGTTGATGGCCACCTGGTTGTTTCTTATCTGCACAGAACTGATATTTGCTCTTCTTAATTCCAGGGTCATAGAAATGTATTCATTTCATTTTATAGCTTTTACTTACGGACCTCTGCTTTACCTGTATGTTGTATTTATGACCAATCCGGAAAGAAAATTCAACTGGTTTTCAATTATTCATTTTATCCCTTTCGCTGTTTTCTTTGCTGTATCGGTCATTTTCAGGACAGTCCCGCTGCTGAAAGATCTCAGGAATTTTTTTGCTCCTGACAGGTTTATCTCGCTGCGGATTGTCTACAGCACCACTTTCTTTCTGTCAGTGACGATTTACAGTATCCTCGCATTTATTGAGATAAGGAAGCACCAGAAAAATCTGAGGAACATTATCTCTTATACATCAGATGTCATAACCCTTAACTGGCTCAAGGTCATATCTATAAGCTTTTATGTTTCATTCCTTATTCTTTTTTTCCTTGGCGGACTTAACATGATAGGCAATTTTATACCTTTTGACCCCTATTTTGTTGTATTTGCCTTTATCGCCATTTTTTCATTTGTTTACAGCTTCTATGGGATTAAGCAACCTGTGATCTTCGGAGAGGAGGTTAAAATAGATACAGATGATAAAAAAGATGTTGAGAAATATATAAAAAGCGGTCTCAAGGACTACCAGGCAGAAAAGTATCTGAAAGATCTTATTGCCTTCATGAGTAATAAAAAACCTTATTTAAACAGGGATCTCAGCATCCAGGATCTCTCCGACACGACAGGTATCCCCCGTCATTATCTTACACAGGTTCTGAATGAGACCCATGGAAAAAACTTCTTTACCTTTATTAATGAATACCGTGTAAATGAAGTTATTGAAAGATTTAAAGATCATAAAAACGATAATTTTACCATTCTCGCTATTGCATTCGATTCTGGTTTTAATTCAAAAACGACCTTTAATTCCATCTTTAAGAACCTGACAGGAATGACTCCCAGTGAATACCGGGAAAAGGCAACCGGAATTAAAGATTAGGTTTGTCTGAAGGATTACCGGTCACTTGGTTCACTGTCATTCTAAATCATCCTAATTGTAATGTCATTGCGAGCGAAGCGAAGCAATCTTCATCTCCTTTTAGTATCTACTTCCGGGTTCCATGTTCCGGGTTTCCTTGTTTCTCTTAGATAATTACAACAATCCGCTTCCGCGTTGCGGAATTTCGTCGCTAACGCTCCTCAAAATCCGAAATCTGCTTCCGCTTTGCGGAATTTCGTCACTAACGCTCCTCAAAATCCGCAATTCGCAATTCTTATCAAGTCCTATCCTAGCGGTTCGGACAAGTTCCATATAATTTACTGGTACGGGAAAGCCGGATAAGACGACAGACATTCAATAATGTTATTCATTTGTGTTAAAAACCATAATGAATAATATCCTCCCTGTTGCAGTTTTCTTTTTCATGTTTCCTGTTTTTTGTAATGCCCAGGATGACTCAACGAGAGTTATTCCCGGTGAAAACAGTAATAAAGGAATGATATATGGATTTGTAAGGGCAGGTCTCTATGGAGGAATGGATGACGTTGATAATAAGCCATATATATCAAGCGCTTTTTCTGATTTCGGCATCAGGGCAGAGAGCAGCGATGGAATGCGATATAAGCTCTTTGCAGACCTGCGTTTCAGGTATGGCACTGAATTCCTAAAGCCCGTCAATAATTTTGACCTGCGAGAAGCATATATCAGATTAACAGGAAAGAGATGGGATGCCACTGCCGGTCAGCAGATTATAAAATGGGGCCGAACAGATTTTACAAACCCCGTTTCAAAACTAAGTCCGCGCAACTTCGTTTCACGGTCACCCGACCGCGACGATATGGATATGGGCAACCTTATGTTGAATTTCAGATGGTACCCTGCATCAGTATTAAGCATTGAAGCTGTTGCAATACCGTATTACAGATCATCTGTATTGCTCATTGATCCGCTTCCCCTGCCCGATTATGTTACAATTAATGAAATAAATTCCCTCATAACAGACAAGAAGATGTTCACCTATGGAGCAAGAGCGAATATACATGCAGCATGGGCCGACATGAGCTTATCGTGGTTTGATGGCTATGATCCCATGCCGGGAACAAGGTTATCAGGATTTAACCTGGATATGTCAGGGTCAGTGCCTGTTCCCTATACCGAGCTTACAATGACACCTTATAAGATACGTAATTTTGGATTTGATTTTGAAACAACTGCAGGGAGTGTGGGTCTGAGGGGAGAAGCCACATATTTGTGGCCCTATGAATCTTACAAGACTTATGAATATGTGCCGCTCCGTGAGGTTAACTGGGTGGCTGGTCTGGACTGGACAACAGGTGACTGGAGACTTATATTGGAATATTCGGGAAAGACAATGCCCGGTTTTGTACCCTCAGCCGTTGATCCGGTTCTGGGCTCTGAACCGGATTACGCAGAGCTAGCAGCTTTGCTTGCAACGCCCGGATTCGATATGGAGGAATATGTCAGGGAACAGGTAGGCGCCTTCAACCGGCTCTATAATTACCAGATGGAAAAAACTTATCACTCAGCCGGTTTCAGGATTGAAAAGGAAATGTCTTATGGCAAAGTTACTCCTTCTCTCTTTACACTATACAATTTCACATCGAGGGATCTGATAATAATGCCGGAATTAATTATAAAACCTGCTGACGGCCTTACCATAAGCGCCGGATATGATTTTTATTCCGGCCGCAAAGGTTCTCTTTTTGACATGGTTGATGAATTTATGAATTGCATAAGGGTTGGAGTGAGAGTTGATTTCTGAAAGTATGGATAAGATCATAATAAAATATCGCTGGCTGATCATTGGATTCTGTATTGTTCTGGGAGTCTCATTCGGCATTCTTATCCCCTTTTCCAAAACAGATCCTGAGATCAGGAATTATATACCACTGACCATGAAATCCAGGATTGCAACTGATAAAATTGAAAAAGAATTTGGTGTTCAGGATATCGTGGTCATTCTGTTCAACGACAGTGAAATACTTATTCCTGAAGATCTTCAGCAAATTAAAGATATTGACAGGGGAATATCTAAAATAACGGGAATTTCAAGCCGGATATCTCCATTTACAGTTCAGACAATAAAAAGCACCGAGGGAATGATGATCGTTAATCCACTTATAAAGAGGATCCCTGTCGACTCAACAGATTTGCTAAGGCTAAGGAAGGAAATACTAAATAATCGTTTCGCCCGGGGTGTTGTCTTTTCATCTGACCTTACTTCAGCATCAATAACAGCAACAATAAATAAATCTGATGCTGAAGAAGTTACGTTACAAAAAATTGATTCAGTCATCAGCAGCAATCCCGGCAGAGCACAGGTTCTTACCGGAGGTCTTCCATATATCCGGCAGCATATAATGAAGGATGTAAAAAAAGATGCAATTATCCTGGTGCCCGCTGCTCTTCTGATAATGCTGCTGGTACTGAAATTTACTCTAGGCGAATGGAAGAGTGTTTTCATGCCTTTTTCAGTCGTTCTTCTTTCAGCCTCAGTCAGCATGGGATTAATACCTTTACTGGGCTGGAAATTATCCATAATAAGCCTTCTTGTTCCTATAATACTAATTGCGGTAGCCAATAATTATGGTATTTACCTGGTTTCAAGGGCCAGGCAAATAATCAGGAGCAACCAGGATATTGACCGGGGTGAAATGGTCAGGGAACTGATTAGATCGCTGAATATGCCCATCTTGTTCAGCGGACTTACAACCATAGCAGGTATACTGGGCCTTCTCACACATTCAATAATACCGGCCAGGCAGGTAGGGATCCTCGCAGCAACGGGTGTTTCTGCAGCGCTTCTGATGAGCCTGTTCTTCATTCCTTCCCTGATCTACCTGAGGGGAACAGGATATTATAATAAAAAGCGGCGAGCGAATAGTCCTTATGTTTTTGACAGACTCCTTAAATTTCTGTCGGCACTCGTAATAAAACATCCCGGGAAAATAATTATTATATCGGTATGCCTTACCCTCATTCTTTCTTCAGGGATGTTATTGCTCAGGATTGAAACCAATCAGGAGAATTATTTCCCCAAAAATAATCCGGTCAGGCTGGCTTCTGAAGGGATAAACAAGAAATTTGGCGGGTCTCAGACTATCTCGGTGATGATCACAGGTGATATCAAAGATCCTGTGATCATGAATGGTATCGATAAAATGACTTTCAGTCTTGAAGGACTTAACGGTGTGGGTCAGGTCTTTTCGATCTCCCAGGCAGTGAGGGAAATGAGCAAAGCCATTTTTAGCCCGGGTGATCCCGGTTATGACAGTATCCCAACCACAAGAGAAGGTATTGCTCAGATGTTTGAGCTGTACAATATGAGCGGTAATCCGGATGATTTCAAGCAACTTATGAACTTTGATAATTCACGGGCGCATATTCTTATTAAACTTTCAAATCCTGAAAATAAGGTTATAAATTCGGTAAAATCTAAGATTGCAGAATTTAATGGAGTGATACCTGCAGAAATAACAGTCGGCGGTTATGCAATTATTATGGCAGATTTTGCCAAGTCAATCATAAAGGGGCAGGTATCATCTCTGCTGTTTGCCCTAATAACAGTAATAATACTTCTTACCATAATTTTCAGATCGTTCAGGGGCGGGATTATCGGATCAATACCTCTGGCAACATCCGTACTGATAGTATTTGGATTCATGGGATTTACCGGAATTGCTCTTGATGCAGCCACCGCGCTGCTTTCATCAATAATGATCGGCGTGGGTGTCGATTTTACAATACAGTTTTTATGGCGTTTTAACAGCCTAATCAGGCAGGGACTCACATATGAGGATTCAATAAGGCGTTCAATGTCGACAATCGGGCGAAGCATAATTATAAATGCCCTGAGTGTCATGTCAGGATTCTCAGTCCTGATGTTTTCAGGATTTACTTCGATACGGTTTTTTGGCTACCTGGTGATAATATCAATAGGCTCCTGCCTGATTGGAGCTATCGTTTTAATCCCGGCTATAATTATGAAGTTCAGGCCGGGTTTTGTGGAAAAAGAATTGAATAAACCAAAATACAGAAAATATGAAAAGAATAATGATCTTATTAATATCAGTCATGCCGCTTTTACAGGTGTCGGCACAGCTTCCGGATGCAGGGCAAATTATGAGCAAAAGCCGTGATCAGAGCATCACAGGTTCGCTTACAGCAACTATTAAGCTGACTATTACTGAAAAAAACGGGGCTACAAGAAACAGAACAATATCAATGACAACAAAGAGTTTTCCGGATGGTCTGGAAAAACGGTTTATTAAATTCATTTCCCCTGCAGATGTAAGAGGAACAGCAATGCTGGTTGTCGATAAAAAGAATGCTGCAGATGAAATGTGGATATATCTTCCGGCATTAAAGAGGACAAGACGCATTGTAACCTCCGAGAAGGGAAAAAGTTTCATGAGTTCAGAATTCTCCAACGCAGATATGAGTTCACCTACCCTGTCTGACTTTGTTAATAAACATCTTCCCGGATCGGGACAGAATAATCAATGGATAATCGAAAGTACACCTGTTAATGAGGATAAAGCTGACGAATACGGATATTCAAGGAAGATCAGTTATATAAGCATGGATAATTACCAGGTACAGAAAATGGAATTCTATAATTTTGATAATGAATTATTTAAGACAATCGAGATAAAGAGTGTCCATCCGTTGCAGGATGGTGGTTACCTGGTTCAGGATATGCTTGCAAACAACCTGTTAAACGGTCGTAAATCGGAAATACTTTTCAGTAATATCGTTGATAAGGTTAAAGTTGATGATTCCTTTTTCAGTGTGCAGAATCTGGAAAGATGAAGGTTCCAGGCAAAACTCCCCCTTTGAAGAGCTTGTCCCGCATAGCTTCAGCGTAGCGGGAGGGCCGGGGGGATGTAAACAAAGATTCCAGGTTCATGAAAATATAATCAATTATCCAGCTTTCAGTTAAATGGTTTATGAATCAGAAATTAATTTATTAGATTTGTTTTAAATGAGTTTAATAAGTTACATCTTCCTGATTCTTGAGCTGATCTTTGCCGGTCCTCACATTTATTATAAGAATTCTAATGCAGGTTCTGAATTTCAGAATAGTAACTGTATTGAATTGATTATTAATAATATAAGAAATAGCAAAGGAGTTATTCAAATAGGTATCTACGGATCTGAAAAGCAGTATCCTGACAATCCTCAGATTTCTTTAACACTTCCAAAAGATTCTCTTGTAGCAGGCAGGCTCAGGGTATTTATTCCGGTAAAGGAACATGGTTCGTATTCGATCAGCATTCTTGATGATGAAAACAATAATGATAAGATGGATTACAGACTTGGAATATTTCCCAGGGAGGGTTTCGGTTTTTCAAATAACCCTAAAATAAAGGGGCTTAAAGAACCATCTTTCAATGAAAAGAGTTTTTTATATACCGGCGCAAAGAAAGTTGTGTGCATCGACATGGTTTATATCCTCTGATTTTAGCTGTTCAGATAAGTTTCATACATTTGTTATACAACTGGGTGTTTATCGATGATAAGAACTGAAGAGACAATATGTGCACCGGCAACAGCAGGTGGAGGAGCAATTGCAATAATCCGGGTCAGTGGAGTGCAAAGCATCACTATTTGCGGGAAGATATTCTTTCCTTTCGATATCAAAATAAACCTTTCGGACCAGAAAGGATATTCGATAGTGTATGGTGAAATAAGGTCAGGTGATGATATTATTGATGAAGTACTGGTTAGTATTTTCAGGTCGCCTCACTCCTACACTGGTGAGGATTCTGTTGAGATATCCTGCCATGCTTCTCCCTATATTCAGCAAAAGATTCTGGAACTGCTCATTGCTAATGGTGCCGCTGTGGCCTTTCCCGGCGAATTTACACAACGGGCATTTCTTAATGGCAAGATGGATCTGTCGCAGGCTGAGGCAATTGCCGATCTTGTTGCTTCAGAGTCGAAGATGTCTCATAAGATTGCCATAAGTCAGATGCGTGGTACTTTTTCAGATGAGATCAGCATCCTGAGAGCTGACCTGCTTCATTTCGCCTCACTGCTTGAACTGGAGCTTGATTTTGGCGAGGAAGATGTCGAGTTTGTCGACAGGACAAAGCTTATGGAGATAGTTACAAGGGTACTCATGGTCACTGAAGAGCTTACCTCATCTTTCAGTTTAGGTAATGCTATTAAAAATGGTGTACCTGTGGTAATTGCAGGAAATTCAAATACCGGAAAGTCAACCCTGTTAAACCGTTTGCTGAGCGAGGAAAGAGCAATTGTATCAGAGATACCTGGTACTACAAGAGATGCGATTGAAGATACTGTTGTAATCGACGAGATTAAATACAGGTTTATTGACACGGCAGGGTTGCGCGATACCAGTGACAAAATTGAAAACCTGGGTATAAAAAAGACTCATGAGAAAATTGGTATCGCCACTGTAGTTCTGCTGGTCTGTGATATTACTGATGGAGTCGAAGCAGTTACAGCTTCTGTAAACAGGTTGCGTAAACAAGTCAGGGGAGAACAAAAGAAGCTGATTATCCTCGTTAATAAGACAGATATCGGATTCAGTGGCGGTAATATTAAAATATTGGATTCTGTTTCTCCCGGCCAAGGTGAAATTCTTCTTTTTATTTCGGCAAAAACAGGTGAAGGAATTGACAAGCTGAAAGAGAGCCTGGGACGGGTCATAAGCAGGGATAAGCTTCTGAGTGAAAATGTAATTATCACTAATATAAGGCATTACGAAGCATTACTTCAGGTAAAAGAAAGCCTGAAAAGAGTCAGGGAAGGACTGGAAGATCAACTCCAGGAGGACCTTATAGCCATCGATATACGCCAGGCAATACATTATCTGGGTGAGATAACCGGTGAGATAACCAATGACGAGATTCTGGGCAATATATTCAGAAACTTTTGTATCGGAAAGTGAGATCGGATTTTGCTAGTTCTATCATGCGATACTATCTAATAGCTTCTTGTTACATTTGTTTAATTACTATCTCTAACTATATATTATTTTTTGTATATTTATAAAATAGTATCTTTATTTTAATCCGCCATTAATGACAGCATTAAAGCATAAATAAACTCTATATCAGGATACTTTATTTTAAACTTAAATTCATATAAGTTTAATTTTTTAACGTTAGACTAAATATTTAACTATTAACTCTTTAAAAATTAATATCATGAAGAGTTTATATAAAATTTTTATACTTATTGTCATTTTACTTTCATTTAACAGGTGTATTACTCCGAAATATCTGGCTATGCCAAATAAGCCTTTCTTATCAGTAAATTCAAATCGAAATGTCAACCTGAAAGAATTTAAAGTTGAACCATTGACAACAAAAGATGACATAAATGATATACAGACATTCGCCGGTGTATTTGTTGATTATGTTAAGCTTAATGATTCCTATAATCAGATTCAGGAATACTTTGCCTGGAGCTTCTTTACAAGTTAACATTGTACCAGGCAAGACCCTTAAAAAAACCTGGATACTTGATATAGCCTTCTTTTATCCTGGTTGTGGATTTATGTGGCCATATGTACCATGGTGGGGACAGGCATCCGTTGATATGTCGCTGATAATTGACATTCCTTCTGTGGATCATGCCGTGTATAGTTTTTCTTCATCAAGGAAATATGATATTAAATGGTATCCGTATTATAATGCTGGCAAAGTCATTACTGATAAATTTACCACGATTTATTATGATTTATTCACTCAAATCAGTAAGTATAATTTTATTCAGAACTGGACAGGAAACAGGAAAATAACTGCTTTGTTAGATCTCCAGAACAAACCTCCGGCAACTGAACAAACAATTTCTGACAATGTAAACAGAAAGTCTGTTATTGTTCCTGAACAAATATCTGATGTTGATATAGATATTCCTCTGAACAATATATCAAATTCTAATATGTATGCTTTAGTAATTGGGAATGAAGATTACAGCAGTTATCAAAAAGATCTTAATAGTGAAGCAAATGTCGATTTTGCCGAACACGATGCAAATACATTCCGTAATTATGTTATAAGTACTTTAGGAGTACCGGAACGAAATGTTATTTTGTTGATAAATGGAACTTCGGGTCAGATGAACCAGCATCTGGCAAGGATAAATCTGATCTGTAAAAATTCACTGGGAGAAGCCAAGATTATCTTTTTTTATGCCGGGCATGGATTGCCCGATGAAATTACCAGGGATCCATATCTGATACCAGTGGATGTAAGTGCAAAAGATTTATCACAGGCTATTAAATTGAATGATATTTTTGACAAATTGACTGAGTTTCCAAACAAAAGGGTTACTGTTTTTTTGGATGCGTGTTTCAGTGGAGGTGCTCGCAATCAGGGTTTGATAGTATCCAGAGCTGTTAAAATTAGACCTAAAGACCAACAACTTAATGGTAATCTTATAGTCTTCACTGCCAGTAGCGGGGAGGAATCCTCTTTACCTTATAAAGCAAAATATCATGGAATGTTTACCTATTTCCTTTTAAAGAAATTACAGGACACTAAAGGGGATATAACATATAAAGAGTTATCTGATTATCTGAAGACAAAAGTTGCCCTCGAATCTGTTTTAATAAACTCAAAAGAACAAAATACACAAACTAATGTAAGCCCTGATGCTGTTGGCATTTGGGAAAGCTGGAATTTACTTAATTAACTGTTAAAGCATTTATATATAGGCTCAGCTACATATAACTCAGGTCAAACTCATACCGAGAACGAAACCTGGATATAACAGAACATAATTATTACCCTCTGTTATCAGTTAAGCAGGAATATTGAGCCGGTTAACTATATCCTTGAATCTGGGATCGTTAAGTAATGGTTTAAAATACAAATCATCTACCATCCATGGCAGAAAATCTCCATGGAGTTTATATACTATTTCAAGACAGTCTATAACCTTATCATTTTCTCCCAGTACAGCATAGACCTCAGCCAGCCCCCATGCGTACCACCATGATGAATCCTTATATTTTTCCATAGTTGTAACAACTTCCAGGGCTTGTTCTTTCTGACCGGCACGGGCATATGCAATAGCCAGGCCGCTTTCGTAGCCGGGACTGATTGCCAGGCCTTTTTTCTGCATCTCAATTGCCTCAAAATTCATACCCATTTCTGTATAGGCTGATCCGATAAGATAGTATGCCAGGGGATCATTAGGATCGAGAAGGAATGTCTTATTTGCTTCGGTTACCGCATCTTCCGTACGCCCAAAATAGAGATATAACCAGGCCAGGTAGTTCTGACTAGTAATATCAGTGGGATCAATTTCAACGGCTCTTTTCATTTCAGCAGCTGCCTCATCGATCTTGTTTTTCAGAGCAAGGATCCAGCCATAGGTATAATGAACTGATGGGATGCTGGAATTTAAAACCATTGCACGTTTAACTGATTTTTCTGCAGCAGCAAAGTCCCAGTCAGTGTAAAGATAGTGCTCGGCAAGTACAACATAAGCATCAGCGAGGGTTGAATCAAGTTCAAGTGCTTTAAGAGCATATTTCTTACTTTTATTAAGTGCATCCTCAGCCAGAGGGGAAGTATGTCCTGTATTGCTATAGCCGAGCGCAAGCCCTAGATATGGTAACGGATCTGCAGGGTCAATGGTAATCGCTTCATTAAAACATTTAACTCCCTTTTCAAAATCCTCGGCATTATGCCGGCTCATATATTCATTTCCCCGGTAACAGGCTTTGATAATTTCTGGATTATGTTTCTGGACAATTGAAAGATTCTTTGCTTCCTCGGATGTAAGCTTTAATTTTGTGCCGTCTATGATATGATTCACTATCTCGCGGTAGATATTTGCAATCTCAGCCCAGCTCTGCACAAATGAAGATCTCCAGACGTATTTTTCTTCAGGAAATGCTTCAATCAGTCCTACTTCCAGCTGAAGGTTACCTTCTGTTCCTTTTATGGATGATTCGACCAGGTTATTGACACTTAGTTTTTTAGCCATCTCCTGAACTGATTCCCTGGAATCTTTGAATTGTAAAGTAGATGATCTGGGTCTTACATTCAGGCTGCTGATAGTGCCAAGCTTTCCGGTGAGATCATCCTGAATGCCATCAGCAATATATTGCAGATCAGGATTTCCCGTCATGTTGGAAACCGGCATCACAGCGATTGATTTTTTAATTATTTTAGCTGAAGTAGTTCCGGTTTTTGAAGGTATTAGCCATCCCGGATAAATGAACAACAACGATATTAAAATCAGGAGTGCAACAGAGGCGATTAATGCAGGAATGGTAAATTTTCGTTTTCCCCGGACAGGTTCCGGACTAACTGATGCCGGGCGTTCTTCACCGAAACCGGTCTGTGATCTTGTCTGGTAAGATTTTGTGGCTCTTTTCTTCTCATCGGGGTGCATACCATAAATAATATCCTTTATTGCATTAGCCACTTTATTGATCTGATCCCGATAAAATGTCTTATTGAGGTTTTTATCGGGATTGTCATCCGGTTTCAAAGGTCTGTTAACCCCTGCGCTTGAATAAATAAATTCGATGGACCGCAACCTGCAACCTAATTCATCTTCAATTAGTTCAGTATCAGCAGCGTCAAGGTCATGGATCTTTACCGGGATTATCCTGCTGCATACATTTCCACTGGCAAGCTTTACATCTCTTCCAAACTGATCTTCGCCCGCAGCTTTGTTAAATGATATAAACTCATTCTGCCATGCAAAACTTTTAGGGTCGCAGTAAGTTTGAGAAATGATTGGTATAAAGACTACCGATTTAAGCTTTGTCTCGAGACTCTTATCAACATTATGGATTTCCAGCAAACCATCGTGCGGATTTTCGTCGAAATAAATAGAGACGTCTTCTTTGAAAGTAGCCTCCAGTTCCCTTTTCAGATTGTCAACAAACTCAGTCACCCAGCCGTCATATTTATTATCTTTCTGGCGGTAGCTGACAAAAACGTCATACTCATAGCCACTAATTATGCTTGCCATTTTACTTGGTTTTATTTTACAAACTTATTAGCTGATTTATAAACCTCTACCAAAATTAAACCTTAGATTAATTAAAAGCAAAAATAAGTTAAACACAATTTTGCAGCCCATCTTTTTCTTCATGCTGCTGGAATTTATATTAAACTGACTCTTATTATCGCCAATCTGCCCGCTTAACCTTCCTGTTCGTCTGTGCTAATCTTAACTGAAGCTTCAGCAGACGAGGTCGGCATCTACTTATCAGGTTTAAAAGAGCAAAAAAGTACCCAATAAATTTAATTTATTGAGAATAAATGAAATATCCCGATTATTATGTGTATCTTTGCGCCAATTAATTTAATATCAATATCACATTATGAGTAAAGGAACAGTTAAATTCTTTAATGATTCGAAAGGTTTCGGGTTTATTAAGGAGACCGAATCAGGAAAAGAGTACTTTGTACATTCTTCGGGGCTTAAAGACAGCATAACCGAGAATGATGAAGTTACATTCGACCTGGAGCAGGGGAAAAAAGGATTAAATGCAGTAAATGTTAAACTTACTTAGTTTATCTATTATAAACATTTAAAAACTTGGGTCCCGCCAATCGCGGGACTTTTTTTTCTTTCACATATTTTCGAAACACATTAATAATAAGTGTGTTACAGTTGAAAAAATCAGAATTTGTAAATAATAATTTAATAGTTTGTCATGTTTGAAAAAAGGACCCCAGTTTATAAATCCCCGGATCTTTCTAAAATGAAGGAAGTAATTATAGACCACAGGACAAGGATATTTATAGCATTGGATGCTGATCCTGAAGAAGCAAGAAACCGCTATTGGTTGCGGAATAGTAATAAGAGATCCTGAATTTCCCCGGAACCTATCCCTTTCTTGAAATTTCGGCAAGTCTGCTGCGATCTGAGATGCTGATATCCTTATCTTTCAGCTTTATCAGTCCATCTTTCTCAAAAGTCTTAAGTATTTTGACTGTACTTTCCGTCGATATACCTGCAAATTCGGCAATATCTTTCCTTGAAAGAAGCGAAAAAATGTTTATACCGGAAGACTCTTCAGACGATAAATAAAGAAGCGTTTCTGCAAGCCTGCCGTTCATCTGCTTGTAAACCAGGCTATGAACTGTATTATAAAGTGCAGAGTTCTGTTCACAATATCTTTTAATGATGCTGAAGGCAAATCTCCCGTCACTGCTTACAATTTTTGAGATAGCCTCTTTTTCAATCAGATAGGCTTGAGTATCAGTGAGTGCTATTGCTGAATAATCAAAGGTAGCCCTGCCAAAGACTGAGGACAATCCCAGGAACTCACCCGGGCGGACAATATGTAGATTATATCCCTTGTTTCCTTCACCTTCGATAAATTGTTTCGCAAATCCTGTTGCGATAAACAGCACATAGGAAGCAAAAGCACCCTGCTTGGTCAGGTTCTCCCCTTTCCTGAACAGAACCTGTGTTTTACTTGCCTGGATCTTCTCAATCTCACTGCTGGTAAGCAGCTGAAAGCAAGGAGCCTGGATGTCGCAGAAGAACTCTTTATCCGAATCAGTTATTGTTTTCATCTTATTTAATAACACTGCAAATTTAGAACAAAATCAATAAAAAGATTA
>CAZGKI010000030.1:10639-33274 GCA_964526345.1 uncultured Rikenellaceae bacterium | reverse complement strand
CAGAAGGCGGAAGGCGGAAGGCGGAAGGCGGAAGGCGGAAGGCGGAAGGCGGAAGACCAAAAGTGACACTAAAAAGCTGTGAATTACAGATAATATATTCATAATAAGTAATTTAATTTCATAATGAAGGAGCAGGAAAATTATAAGGCAGAACGGAAAGAGGTTGCCAGGTTTATGAGGCGACTTTACAGTCGGGGACTAACGACAACTTCAGGAGGTAATATTAGTCTTCGTGTAACTTCCGATATCATCGTCATTACCCCGTCGGCTACCGATAAAGGACGAATGAGGTGGAAAGAGGTAGGTATAATGTCACTCCTGGGTGAAAACCTTACTCATGATCTAAAACCTTCCATTGAATTTGCTCTTCATATCGGCATTTACAAAAAAAACAAGGATGTAGATGCTGTCGTACATGCTCATCCAGTCTTTGCATCTGCATTCACAGCTATGAAAGGTACTATTAATACCGGACTCACAGCTGAAGCAAGAGCAATATGCGGTGATCCGCGTCTCGTGCCATATGCCGTGATGGGAACCTCAGACCTTGCGGGAATAGTCGCCGAAAATGCTATGGAATCCGATATTCTCCTGCTCGAAAACCACGGTATCCTTACCACAGGAAAAGATCTTCTCGAGGCTTTCGATAAACTTGAAGTTCTGGAAAATGCCGCTAAGATGACTCTGATTGTGGAAATGATGGGTAAAAAAAGAGGACTCAGCACCTCCCGGCTCCGTGAAATTGACAGAATATTCCGATGATAAAGGGAGTGCTCTTTGACATGGATGTACCTGAGGAAGCTCTTAACTGGTTATGATTATTAAACTTTCAGATAACTTTCTAATAATATGGAAAAAAGAAAACTCGGACAATCGGATCTCGAAATTTCAGTCATCGCATTTGGTGCATGGGCTATAGGCGGATGGATGTGGGGAGGTGCTGATGCAGACGATGCAATTAAAGCTATTGAGACAGCTATCGATAATGGAATGACAACCATCGATACCGCATCAATATATGGATTCGGACTAAGCGAGGAGCTGGTGGGCAAAGCAATAAAAGGTAAAAGGGACAAGGTGCAGATCCTTACTAAATTTGGCATGTCATGGGAAGATAAAAAAGGCGAATTTTACTTTACTACAAAGGACAATTCCGGTAAAGTTGTTGATATTTACAGGCATGCTTCAAAGAAAAAAGTATTGCAGGATTGTGATGACAGCCTCAGAAGACTTAATGTGGAAAATATTGATCTTTTCCAGATCCACTGGCCAGACGCTACAACACCTTTATCAGAGACGATGGAAGCTCTTGATAAACTTATCAGCAATGGAAAGATAAAAGCAGCAGGTGTGTGCAATTATTCTGCCGGGCTTTTAGCTGAAGCCGGCAAGAGTATAAAAATTGCCTCCGACCAGGTGCCTTACAGCATGGTCCGCAGAGATATTGAAAAGGATATTGTTCCCTACTGTCTGAAAAACAACATGGGTATCCTGGCTTACTCACCTATGCAAAGAGGCCTCCTTACAGGCAAAATAAAACCAGGGCATATATTCAATGAAGGAGATACGCGTCCGGATACACCATACTTTAAAGAACCAAATCTCTCCAATATCAATAAGTTTCTCGACAAGATAAGGCCAGTTGCTGATGGTCATAATGCTTCTCTCTCGCAACTGGTACTGAACTGGACAATAAGCCAACCAGGCATCACCTGCGCTCTTGCCGGTGCCAGAAATCCTTCGCAGGTTGTCGATAATGCCGGTGCAGCAGCATTCATTCTCACTGAGGAAGAGATTAATATAATAAATAAGCATATTTCTGATCTTAGTATAGTTACAAAATTCTGACATAGTGAGTGAAAATTTTCTTTGGAATTTTCCATGGTATAATGAGCTTCAAAGAAGGATGAACGGGGAGGAATTTCCCGAATTCAGGGAAGTAAACGGGCATATACATACTCCTTATTCATTCAGTGCTTTCGATAAACTTGAAACTGTATTCAGGATGGCCAGGAATGAAAATATTTCGGTGCTTGGTATTAACGATTTCTTTGTTACTGACGGCTATGATGCTTTTCATGCCGGATGTCTTAGGCATAATATATTTCCATTGTTCAACATTGAATTCATCGGTCTCCTAAAGGAAGAACAGAAAAACGGTATCAGGATAAATGATCCCAATAATCCGGGCAGAATATATTTCAGCGGCAAAGGACTGGATCATCCTTTTAACCTGGGCTGGATGCAGAGACGGAAATTAAAAAAGGTTATCAACGAAAGCCAGAACCAGGTCAGGGCGATGATAATAAAGCTTAATGGGCTAATAGCTAACATAAACCCATCGCTTTCATTGTCTTATGATAAAATCAAAGAGAAGTATGCAATGGACCAGGTTCGGGAAAGACATATTGCAAAAGCGTTGAGGCAACTCGTCGTTGACACATATAAAAAAGAAGAAGAACAGCTTTCATTCATAGAGACCCTTTACAATGGTAAAAAATCCAAAACAGGAATGAGTAACCAGGCCGGTCTTGAAAATGAGATCAGATCTAACCTATTAAAAGCCGGTGGTGCAGCCTTTGTGGAAGAGGATGAAAGTACATTCCTCGAGCTTAAAAAGATCAAAAAGATAATCACACTGGCTGGCGGTATCCCTTGTTACCCGGTTCTTCTCGATGATGCCTCAGGTAAATACACCGAATTTGAAGCTGATCCTGAAAAACTCTA
The DNA here is from genome assembly GCA_964526345.1 of uncultured Rikenellaceae bacterium. Lineage (GTDB taxonomy): Bacteria > Bacteroidota > Bacteroidia > Bacteroidales > VadinHA17 > LD21. The sequence goes on along the minus strand of CAZGKI010000030.1, from coordinate 30,547 downwards.
TTCATCTCTGACATCTATGGGCATTGGCTGCATTGAGCTCATCCCGGGAAGAAACGACTTCAGCATACTTAAGAACTTTACAGAATTCTTTGATAAGAAAGGGTATGTAATCACCTTCGGTACTGAACATAACACTCCGGAGATAATACCACTTACTGTTACTGCCAGGGGGTCTGTCTCTCTCGATGATTCATTGAAAAAGATTGCATGGGAAGGTGCTTGTGTAATTGCTGCACACCAGTATCTGAGAGCTCATAACAGGCAGGGCTACGTACTTTCCGACGGTACCCTTAGCCGTGATCAGAAAAATGACCTTATCGAACTGGGCAGGTTGGTTATAGAATATTTCTTAAACAGAGAACATTATGAATCAGGAAATTAAAGAGTTGATTGAGATTTCAGGATTTTATGGAGCCGACAAGAATTTTGTCATAGCAGGTGGTGGCAATACTTCTTATAAAGATGATCAGACGATCTGGGTAAAAGCCAGCGGACTACCTCTTGCTGAACTTACTGAGGATGGCCTTGTCGCTCTGAGCAGACAAAAGTTGAAGGAGATCTCAGACAGAACTTACTCTGATGATACTGTAATCAGGGAGGAGCAGGTAAAAAACGACCTCTACAGAAGCATTGTCAGTTCTTCACATAACAGGCGTCCCTCTGTTGAGACATCCCTTCATGAGATGATAAGATACAGGTTTGTAGTCCACCTGCACCCTACCATTATCAACGGAATTCTTTGCAGCAGAAATGCTAAAAGCACAATCCTGCAGCTATTTGGTGAAAAGGTACTTTTTGTACAATATATAGATCCGGGGTACACGCTTTTCAAGAAACTTGAGGAAGAGATAATACACTATAGGACAAAGTACTCTAACGATCCGAAAATAATTTTCCTGGAGAACCATGGAGTTTTTGTCGGAGCAGACACAATTGAAGAAATAAGGAGCATAAATAGTGAAATCATTGCCACAATAGAGAATAAGGCACCTTATATTTCTGATATAGAACAACTTCCATATAATCCTGTGTTAAACAAAGTTCTCCCGGGAATTCGCATGATGTTGTCGGATGATAAGCCTAAAATAATTCGATGCAGACATAACACCCTTATTTCCAGGTATTACACCAATCAGCAGGAATTTCAAAAAATTTCTCATCCTCTGATACCTGACACAATTGTCTATTGCAAGGCAAGGTATATGTTTATAGATCATCCATCCTCTGCCGAAAATATAATAGAGTCGGTTAAAAACCAGTTACCACGCTTTCTGAATGAATATGGATATCTGCCTAAGGTCATTATTGTCAAAGATATGGGAATCTTTGCCATTGATGAAAATTATGCAGCTGCTGAAACAGTCCTTGATGTTTTTGAGGATCTCATCAGGATCAGTCATTATGCATTACAATGGGGGGGAATTAAACTTCTTACTCCTGAACAGGTTGATTTTATTGATAAGTGGGAAGTGGAAAATTACAGACATAAAGTAGCCAGGGAAGGCACAATAGAAAATAAACTTGCCGGAAAGGTTGCCATCGTTACAGGCGGAGCCCGGGGATTCGGCGCCGGAATAGCTGAATCGCTTTACAGGCTTAATCTTAATGTAGTTATCGCTGATCTTAATGAAGAGGCCGGACTGGCCATAGTATCTAAGCTTAATAAGGGAAAATTATCGGGGAGAGCACTCTTCGTAAAAACTGATGTCTCGGTTCCGGAATCAGTCAGGGATATGGTTACACTGACAGTTGCAGAATTTGGAGGACTTGACCTGATGGTCAGCAATGCAGGCATACTCAGAGCGGGGGGATTGGATGAAATGGAACCCGATGTTTTTACTAAAACTACGGGTGTGAACTATAATGGATATTACTATTGTACAAAATATGCATCTGAGGTAATGAGACTGCAAAACCAGGAGAAACCCGAATATTTTACTGACATCATTCAAATCAACTCAAAATCAGGACTTCGTGGCAGCAACAGGAACTTTGGCTATGCCGGAGCTAAATTCGGAGGCATAGGTCTTACGCAGTCGTTTGCCATGGAACTGGCACCGTTCAGGATTAAGGTCAATGCGATATGTCCCGGTAATTTCTATGAAGGACCCTTGTGGTCTGATCCTCATACAGGTCTTTTTGTTCAATACCTGAAAACAGGGAAAGTGCCCGGAGCAAAGACAATCGATGATGTCAGAAAATATTATGAAGACCAGGTTCCGATGCGACGCGGCTGCAGGCTTGAGGATGTCATGAAAGCATTGTTATACATTGTCGATCAGGAATATGAGACGGGCCAGGCTGTTCCTGTTACGGGAGGCCAGGTGATGCTGGGGTGATGGCGCAGGGCACAGGGCGTCCTACGCCAAGGCTGCAGACGGCAGAGCAGGGCTCAGACAAAAACCGTGTAACTCCGCGTAAACTCTGTGCAACTCCGTGGTTAAAAGAAAAAAAAAGTTAATAAATGAAAACAAAAGCAGTAAGGATTTACGGAAAGAAAGATCTGCGGCTTGAGGAATTTGATCTTCCTGCTATGAAGGACGATGAGATCCTGGCACATGTAATTTCCGATAGTATATGTATGTCATCACATAAGGCTTCACTCCAGGGCGCCGATCATAAGCGGGTACCTGATGATATACATATTAATCCTACAATGATAGGGCATGAATTTGCCGGTGTGATACTGGAAGTAGGCAAAAAATGGCAGCATAAATTCCGCAAAGGTCAGAAATTTTCTATCCAGCCTGCGATGGCACAGACAGGAACGCTTGATGCCCCGGGATATTCATTCAGGTATATCGGCGGTGATGCCACCCATATCATAATACCTAATCTTGTCATGGAGGCTGATTGCCTCCTGCCATATGACGGAGAGGCCTTCTTCCCTGCATCACTCTCTGAACCAATGTCATGCATTGTTGGATCTTTTCATGCAAGCTACCATTTACCACCAGGAACATATAATCACGAAATGGGTATCCGTAAAAGAGGGAAGATGGCAATACTGGCAGGTGTTGGCCCTATGGGACTGGGAGCTATCGATTATGCCCTGCACCAGGAACGCAAGCCGGAGCTTCTGGTAGTTACCGATATTGATGATACAAGATTATCGAGAGCTGCCTGCCTTTTCACACCTGAACATGCTGAAAAAGAGGGAGTAAAACTCATTTATGTCAACACCGGCAAGGTTATTGACCCGGTAAAACATCTCAGGGACCTTTCCGAAGGAACCGGTTTTGATGATGTATTTGTGTTTGCACCTGTTAGGCTAGTGGTGGAACAAGGCGATGCAATACTTGGTTTCGACGGTTGTCTGAATTTCTTTGCAGGCCCCACCAATCCGGAATTCAAAGCCGAATTCAACTTTTATAACGTTCATTATGCTTTTACTCATATTGTCGGAACTTCCGGCGGCAATACCGATGATATGCGTGAATCGTTGAAGCTGATGGGAGAAGGAAAGATCAATCCTGCGGTAATGGTTACACATGTTGGAGGACTTGATGCAGTGGTAGACACTACCTTGAACCTTCCCCAGATACCAGGAGGTAAAAAATTGATCTATACTAACATTTCTATGCCGCTGGTCTCTCTTTACAAGCTGTCCGAGAAAGGTGAAGAAGACCCATTTTATGCCGGTCTTAATGAAATAGTTTCCAAAAACGATTATATCTGGTCGCTCGAAGCAGAAAAGTACCTGCTGGCTAACGCAAAACCAATCTGATACTCTCCTCTGTGATTACTCTGTGGACCTCTGTGTAACAAAAAGAAGAACTTACGCAGAGGCACACTGAGGAGGCACAGAGCTACACAGAGTTAAGATTTTACTTCATTTATTTGTCTTCCTGAATTTTTCCGCAAACTCATTTGAGATATAATTCTCGTAACTCAGGCAGACATGCGTTGCAAAAGATACTGCTGTTGAGACGATCTCATTCCACTCTTTTTCTGTTAATTCTGTCAGCTTTTCAGCAGTAACATTTTTCCTGTAAATAGATGTGATAATACCTGCATTGAAATTATCGCCGGCACCTATTGTGCTTACAGGAGTTATTTTTTTCACAGGAAACTGTCCCGAAAAGCTGGTAGTTCTTACATAAACAGCCTCTGCATTAGCAGTATAAACCATACACTTACAATATTTATTCACCTCTTCCCATACACTATCCGGACTATTCGCTCCAAAAATATTTTTAAAATCCTCATCTGATCCCCTGAGAAGGCTTGCCATTTTTATATTTTCAACGATCAATGGCTTAAGAATCTCTATTTCAGACAGATGAGTCTTTCGAAAATTGGGATCATATAATATTAATGCACCTTTCTCTTTTGCACCATAAATGAATTTTTTGAACTTCTCCCTTATCTCCGGCCATATTGCATAAAATGAGCCACATTGAACTATATCATCTTTTTCAATATTTTTTGGAAATTCAATATCCGGGCGTTTTTCCGGAAAATCTTTATAGAATGTATAATGGGCATCATTTTTATTATCGAGAAATGCCAGAGCCAGAGATGTGTTTCCGTCATGAAAACGATTTACACATGATGAATCAACACCATTGCTTGTCAGAAAGTTATCGATAAGGTTTCCGACATCATCGAAACCATATTCACTTATAAACGACACAGGCATTTTCATGCGTCCCATCGAGACAACGCTGTTCAGAACTGAACCTCCTGGTTTTGCAGCCTGGGGTTGGAAATCCTTAAAGATAATATCAAGGACAGTCTCTCCTATTCCGTAAATTCTCCTCATAATTACTGAGTCATTCTCCATTGTGGTCATTAGCTTATTCCATTGTGTCCCTTTGTGTTAAAAGAATTAACCACAAAGTAACACAAAGTACATCACAAAGTAACGCAAAGGATTTATATTATGATATTATCTTTGTTTAAAATTTTAAAATAGAATTATGAAAGCAATGATGCTTACCGGTATCCGCCAGATGGAAATGAAGTATGTACCGGAACCTGTTATTAAAAATCTAAAAGATGTGAAGAACATTGTCACCTATCGCTTTCCTTTCGATCGTTTAAAATAAACCTTTGACCAGGTAGCCGGCTACAGAGACAGCGTTATGAAAACTATGGCTGATTTCAGCTGAATTAATAGAAACGAACAAATATCTGATTATAAAATACATTAATAATATCATTATGCCAGTAATAAAAAAAGAAGATCCTGTGAATGAGAAGGTCTCCCCTACATTTGAGAGACGTATTGCAACACTTGACAAGCTGATGATGGTAGTCTGTGATTTTACAGGGGGCCCTGCCAAAGAACCCGATAAACCCCACAGTCATCCCCATGAACAGATAACTTATGTTGCAGAAGGTGAGTTGTTTTTGTTCATTGGCGATGAAAAACATGTACTGAGCAAAGGTGACGTGTTTACTGCTCCTTCAGGAGTACCGCATTGCATCCAGACATTAAGCCAGCATGTGAGACTTATTGACACCTTCAGTCCGATAAGGGAAGATTTCCTTAAAAAAAGCTGATGCTGAAGAACGTACGGACATTACACGCAACGTCCATACCACCATTATTTATTAAATACCTTTATACCAGATAAATCCAATAATATGAAACAATTGATTTTTATTCTGTTGTGCCTGATTTTATTTTACAGTTGTTCAAATCGAACCATTCAAGAATCCATGGAACCAGTCAGGATCATTTTCGACACCGACCTGGGTCCCGATTATGACGATGTAGGGGCCCTCGCTTTCCTGCATGCAATGGCCGACAGCGGAAAAGCTGAGATCCTTGCAACAATATCCTCCAATAAAAATGAACTGGTTGCACCTTCAATTGACGTTATCAATACATATTTCGGACGAGGTAATCTACCGGTTGGAGCACCAAAATCTGAGGGAGTGAGCCTGGGTTCATCACAACACTGGACCGACTCAATTGTAGCAAAATATCCTCATAAGGTAATGTCAACTTCTGAAGCTGAAGATGCTGTTACACTTTACAGGAAATTATTGGCACAGCAACCTGATAAAAATGTAACTATTGTAACAGTCGGGTTTCTGACCAACATGAGCAATCTTCTTCATTCTCAACCTGATGATATAAGCCCGCTTAACGGAAATGAACTTGTATCAAAGAAGGTAAGATTACTCGTTTCTATGGCCGGCATGTTTCCCGGCGGAAGGGAATTCAATGTTTTCAAGGATCCTACAGCTTCGAAATATGCTTTTGATAACTGGCCCGGAGAAATAATCTTTACAGGCTTCGAAATAGGTTCAAAAATATTTACGGGCCTCCGTCTTATAAACTCTCATATAACAGGAAGTCCTGTCAAAGATGTGTTTAGGATAAGTATTCCCCTGTCTGAAGAAGACAAGAACGGACGTATGAGCTGGGATGAGACTGCAGCACTGATTGCCGTTTATGGGACTAACGGATTTTTTGATACAATCAGGGGTAAAATCGTTGTAAATGATAACGGCAGTAATACATGGATAAATGATCCTGAGGGGAAGCAAACTTATGTAGTTCAGAAAATGCCAATACCGGACATAGAGAAGTTCATTGAAGACAGGATGATGCATGTTCCGAAGATTAGCCGCCCCCAAAATCCCTAAAGGGAGCTATTACTCCTGGTAAACTCGGTGGCAACTGGTCAATTGACGTGATCCAGGTCTGAGCCAGGTAACGGCATTCTGTTGCTTCCCATTCGTCTACCTTTTGAAGCAGTTCCGGGTCCCACATCTGCGCAAGTCCAATAGATTGCGGGAATGTTGTGGTGAGAGAAGCCTTGGCTCCTCTGACAGCCCAGTTCGCAGGTCAGCTGTAGGCAAGGCCATGTAATCCTTCAATTGTGAGAGTTCCTGTGATACCCAATCTTGATACGGATATGCGGGTTGACAGACAACCGATCTTCTCATCGAGAGTCATCAATGAGATAAGGTTTTCTATTCTTTCTTTTTCAGAAAGGTTTATATTTTGAAGAGGATATTGCTGTGCATTTATTAATCTGCAAATCAATAAAATAAATAAAAATATACCTGCTTTTTTCATTATAGGATGATTTTAATATAAATATACAATTGTTTTATAAATCTGATCGATTTGATAAAACCGGCTTCCACCTTTTTCCTTTCAATTAAAGAAAGCTGGTACGGATATGTAATCCGCGCCAGCAACATTATCAAATTCGTGCCATAGCCATTAACCAGGAAAGCTGTATTCGATAATCTCTAAAGTTTAATCTTTCCATAACATTAATTTCAAATGCTATCATAAAAAATTCTAAATTCACATAATATTTGTTTAACAGAAATCTGGAGCCATATGAAAAATCTTATTTCAAGAATGACAGCTGTACTGATCTTTTCAGCTGCATCTGTATTATTACTTCAAGCCGAGGTAAAATTACCTGCCATATTCACCGATAATATGGTGCTCCAGCAGCAAACCCAGGTGGCTATCTGGGGAAAAGCATCAGTAAATACGAGTGTAAGTCTCAAGACATCCTGGAACGGAAAAACTTATTCAGCACGTTCCGACAAGGATGGAAACTGGAAAGTAAAAGTATCAACTCCTGCAGCAGGAGGACCTTACTCAGTGACTATAAGCGACGGTAAAGCAGTTACACTCAGGAATGTGATGATAGGTGAAGTCTGGGTCTGTTCCGGCCAGTCAAATATGGAAATGGCTATGAAAGGTTACAGGAACCAGCCTGTGCTGGGATCCAATGAATATATTGCTACTTCATCAAATAACAATATCAGACTTATTACTGTACCAAAGATAGCCAGTCTGACACTTCTCGATAATTTTGAGGGATCCTGGAAATTATGTGAACCGGAGAATGTCAGCGAGTTTAGCGCAACAGCTTATTTCTTCGGACTGATGCTAAATAAGGCATTAAAAGTGCCGGTTGGGCTTATCTGCACCAGTTGGGGTGGTACAAGGATAGAACCGTGGATAAGTGATGCCGGACTTAAAAATTTTGACTGGGTAAAGATCCCGGATAAAACCGCTCAGCCACAGCAGAACCTCTCACCGCAAACACCTACTGTGTTATACAATGCTATGATAAACCCTATTGCCGGCTATGGCATCCGGGGTGCAATATGGTACCAGGGAGAATCAAACCGTAATGAACCTGTTCAGTATCAACAGCTTCTTCCAGGTCTGGCAGCTGATTGGAGGAACATATGGGGTATTGGGGAATTTCCTTTCTTTTATATTCAGATCGCACCTTACGACTATGGAGAAGCCGGTTCAAACTCTGCTTTTTTGCGTGAAGCACAATTAAAAGCAGTAACTGCTTTACCTAATTTAGGTATGGCCTGCATTATGGATTGCGGTGAAAAAACCTGCATTCATCCTTCAAATAAAGCTGCAGCAGGGAACAGGCTGGCATACCTGGCCTTATCAAAGACATACGGGAAGAAAGGCTTTGCATGTGAGGGCCCTGTCCTCAGGGAGATGAAAGTGGAGGGGAACCTTGTAAAACTTACCTTCGACAATGCCTCAAATGGTCTTACTTCGTTTGGAAATGGACTCTACTGTTTTGAAGTAGCCGGCGCCAACAAACGCTTCGTTCCAGCCCAGGCCTTCATTACGGGAACTGGAATTACACTCTTTTCACCTGCTGTAAGTGTACCTGTTGCAGTACGATATGCATTCAAGGATTTTATCGTCGGAGATCTTTTCAATACCGAGGGAATACCCGCATCTTCATTCAGAACAGATGACTGGGACGTTCAGTAAAGAAATTATTTTGATCCAAACAGAGACTCATAAGGGGCTTTTTATTTTTGTCCCTGACGGTAAAAATATCGCTGGATTCATTGGTTAAACTCTTATCAGGGAAACTCAAAATTCAATAACAAAAAGGTTCAAAGGCATGCAAGGGAAACGATTTTTCAAGAATATTTATCTTTTATCGTAGACCAGTGTCAATTTCCTCTCACCCATTGATGATGTTGATTGTGAATTTATTGTGAGGATCTTGTCTCCGTCTGACAAAGAATAAACTTCAACACTCTTAATCTCATTCTGTTGGCCGTTCATCTCAAAAACCATCTGTGATGAGACAGTGAGCGATTTTTTGTCGTCAGACCATGTGGCTGTCGATTTTTTCTCGATATTATAGATGGTGTTTTTGCTCTCTTTACCATCAAGAGTGTAGGTCTCCGTCATTTTTATTTCCTCGCCCTGCCGGTCGGTAAAATACTTTTCGAGAATAAAGGTATTATCCGACTGGCTGATAGTAATCTTTCTGCATACCATACGGGTCCCGCCTTCGCCTATGTTGCTTTTTGTCTCATTAAAGGCCCAGTTACCTGAGAAATTGACCTGTCCTAATATGCTGGCCGAGATCATCAGTCCCGCCAGGACTAAAATTCCAGGTTTAAGGTTGAGGTTATCGTTTTTTTTCATAATTCAATGATTTTGAATGGGTATGAAGACTGAAGATAACAATATTTTAATTATGGTGGAAAATTTTATTGTTTAGTTCAAAGTGCCGTTTACCGCGTGCCGCATGCTGGTTAATCATTGTTGCTGCTGGTCCAGAAGTTCTCTCTTGGCTATCCTGTTTTCAAGAATATTTGCATAATCCCATCCTAACCTGATATTATAGTCTTCATAGGCTTTTTGAGCCCATTGAAGGGCAGAATCGATATCCCCGTTTATTTCATTGATAATGGCCATATTATAATATGCACGACCGGCAATTTTCATCTTCGGGTTATCAGTTTCTTTTTCCCACAGCTGGCCGGCTTCATCCCATTTGCCCAGCTGGGCTTTTCGTTTTGCTATCTTGAAATTATTGGAACCCTTGACAAAATAATCGCGCATAACGCGCAGTCTGTATGGAAGAAGCCTCATTGCATAGCTATGACCGGCCTTATTGCTCACCTCTTTTACTGCCTCTTTGCGTCCGGTCAATCCTGCAGCCGCCACAAGAGGATTTATGCCCCTCCCGGTAAAAACTACAGATTGCAGATGATTAAATTCATCATCAATAACCTTGTTTTTTGGATCATATATCCTCCAGCCCGTTTTTACAATCGTTTCCATATCAACCTGATGTTCTATCCCCGGAATTCTTATACCCAGCGGATTCTTTATCTCTACATTGTGTGTGGAATAATTTAACCTGGTATCCGTGTCATAAGACTCAAGCGAAAAGAGAGCATCCGTACCTGTTTCACCGCATATCTTATCAACAATATCCCACGATAAGGGCATGGGTAAAATACCCAACTTCGGGGTTCTGAAATCAATATCAGTTAACGTTTTGACTTCTGTAAACCTGTTATTATTCTTTAATTCGTCAGACAGACCCAGGATTGCCTGTTCTGCACCGTCTTTATCGAGATTGACTCCTTCGAGCGTAAGAGCTTTATCGATAACGTCAAATATCTTGGTTTCATCGGTTGGCATGCTGCGATTTATAACTCCAACACTCTTAATATCGGGTGATAGTGTAACAATAGCCGGCTCTACAACATTCAGATAAAGCTGCTGGGTTTTACATGATACCACAAGAAATGCAAATAATATCAGATATATACTTTTTTTCATGTTATTTCATTTATTATTTGTGTTTTACAAATTTCATTTCATTCTTTGCTACTGAGTTTGCTTTTGCTGTTAAATATATCTCTTTTACAAATTAATATAATATTTCAAAAGACATTATTATTAAAACTACCAAAGTACAAAATTTTAAAAGGTTTAACACATATATTTTGACAGGAAGGATTTCCGGATGTTAAACATAATCAGTCAGCAGCTGTTAAATTTATAACAATCCATTCGAAATAGTATTTGAAACTGAAATCAGTATAATTAATTAATTGTTGTCTACGGGGAGAAAAAATAAATTATATATATTGCAGACCAGTCACACAGGTTGTCAAAAACCAAAGTGGAATGAGTTTTACATGAATCCATAAATAAAATTACAGATATGGGAGAAACAGATTTTAAAATAATGGATTGTGCGCTGATCGCCATAGCAACAGGAGAAAAGGCTCAAAACCTGAGAGAGCTAAGGGACCATCTCCGAGATACACATCCCGGGGCGCTTTATTACCATTTTTGGGGAGGTCTTTTGCGCCCTCATTTTGATGATCCTGAATTTCAAAACGATTTTGCGGTATGGGCATCACGAAATCTTCACGATTCAAAAATTTCGGAACAGCTTTCGATAATCGACCCTAACGTTTTTGATAATATCGAAGATCTCAGGCATGAGGTTATTGAAATAATTGAGCAGCGCTTATATGAGACGGAATATATCCCGTGGGCAAAAACCGGACAGGAATTCCATTTTATCCGTTCACAGATCGTGATATTCGATACCGGCATAAGTCTGAGTGATCCGGGAAAGTTTCTTGACATTATTCCAAAAATGTCGCTTGGCAGCATTTTTTATCATTTTATAGATGCCCGGCGAAGATCTCATGAAAACAGAAATGATTTTTCAATCTGGCTAAAAACTTTTGGAACCAGGTACAAAGAGCTCCGGGAGAGCCTTGATAAAATCGACCCGTATTTTACTACCTTAAATGAACTTCGCCGGGAGATTGATTCGGTTTTTCATAAATACATTAAAGGAGGTGCCAATGGATAGTTTACTTGAACAATATGCAAATGTAGTTGGAAATGCAGTAATTGACCATTTAAGGCAATTGGCATATCCTTTGAAGGGGATGAAGATACTTCACATTAATTCTACAAAAGAAGGGGGCGGAGTGGCAGAAATTCTTAACCGTCTCATTCCTTTAAAAAGGGAACTGGGGATAGATGCTGAATGGGAAGTGATTAAAGGTGAAAAAGATTTTTATCAGTGTACCAAGAAGATGCATAACTCGCTGCAGGGAAATCGCGATGATATTTCACGCTCTCTTCTGGATACTTACGAAAAGACAAACCTCCTTAATGTTGAGAGGTTAAGGACGAAACTTGAAGAGGCAGATGTTGTATTTATTCACGATCCTCAACCCGCTGCCTTCCATCACTTCTGTAAAGGGAGGAAAGGGAAATGGGTATGGCGTTGTCATATTGATGTAAGCCATCCCTATCGCCCGATCTGGAAATATTTGCGGGAATATATAAAAGATTATGATGCCAGCATATGGTCACTTTCAACATTTGCACAGCCACTTTCTCATCCTTTATATTTAATTCCCCCTAGCATAGATCCTTTAAGCGAGAAAAACGTCGGACTTTCAGAAAAAGAAATATCACGTTTTTTAGATTCCTGGAGTATTAACAGGGATATTCCAATAATAACTCAGGTTTCACGGTTCGATCGTTTTAAAGACCCTATAGGCGTAATAGAAAGTTACCGTTTAATCAAAAAATATGTTCCCGTTCAACTGGTGTTAGCAGGAGGAGGAGCAACTGATGATCCGGAAGGTGCACAGGTATTACAGGAGGTAAAAGAATTTGCCAACAACGATCCGGATGTACACATTCTGGAGCTGCCTTCTGATGCTCACAGGGCTATTAATGCATTGCAGAGGGGTTCGGATATAATCATTCAGAAATCGCTGAAAGAAGGTTTCGGTCTGACAGTTACTGAAGGCTTATGGAAAGGGAAGCCTGTAGTTGCCGGTGATACCGGAGGTATTAAGCTGCAGGTTATTAATCATTTTAACGGGTTCAGGGTGAATACTCCGGAAGGTACTGCAATTCGCATTCGCTACCTTCTGAAACATCCTGACATTATGGAAACTATGGGAAAGAATGCACGACAACTTGTTTTGGATAATTATCTTATTACCCGTCACCTCAGGGAATACCTTACGCTTGTTGTAGCATTATTATACGGCTCAAAAGAAAAAATTGAACTTAAGTTGCCTGCACATCTGCAGTAGTCTAATGGATCGTAGACTTAATGTCCTTTTTGTATCTTCAGAATGCGCCCCGTTTGCAAAAACCGGTGGCTTAGGCGACGTGGCAGGTTCTTTAACGGTTTTTCTGAATAAACTGGGACTCGACATCAGAGTTGTTATTCCAAAATATTCATTTATTGACAATCAAAAATTTAAAATCAGTGTTGTCATCGAACATATGAGTGTACAGATGGGTAATGAATATATTACATGCAGCGTTTATAAAACATCCTTAGATGATAAGGTACCTGTTTACTTAATCGATTATGATCAATATTTTGGAAGACCTAATATTTACCACGACAGTAATTTTAATGATTATAATGATAATCCAAAGCGGTTTACCTTTTTATCCATTGCTTCATTACAATTATGTCGTGAATTAAATTTCAAACCCGATATAGTACATGCAAACGATTGGCATACAGCCATATTACCAGCCTACCTTAAAAGACTTTATAAAAATGATCCGCTATTTTCTAAGACAGCAAGTGTCCTGACAATTCATAATATAGCATATCAGGGACAGTATGCAAGCTACTATTATGATTGCACAGGACTCGGTCAGGAAGATTTTACTCCGGATAAATTCGAATGCTTTAAGGCTGTAAATTTTTTAAAGGGAGGCATTCATTTTGCCGATATGGTGAATACTGTCAGCAAAGGATATGCATCTGAAACGAAAACAGCTGAAGGGGGATATGGTCTGGATTTTTTTTTGAATGAAAAAGGGGAAAACTATGTCGGGATACTTAACGGGGTTGATTATTCGCAATGGGATCCCTCTGAGGATCCGCTGATCCCGGCTAATTATTCTGCCGGTAATATGAAGGGAAAAGCTGTTTGTAAGAAAGTACTGCAAAAGCAACTGGATCTTTATCATGACGGGAAAACGCCAATTATTGGTATTATCAGCAGGTTTGTTGAACAAAAAGGTCTGTTCCTTTTATCGGAATGCATTGAAGATATAATAAAGAATATGGATGTTCAGTTCGCTATTCTGGGTGCCGGTGATAATCAATTAGAAAATTATTACGGCAATTTGCCCGGGCGATATCCGGGTAAAACAGGATCATATATTGGCTACAACAACGAATTAGCTCATTTAATTGAAGCTGGTAGTGATTTTTTCCTGATGCCTTCAATAAGTGAACCTTGTGGATTAAATCAGATTTACTCCCTGAAATACGGGACTCTTCCTATAGTACGTGCCACAGGAGGGCTGAATGATACTATTGAAAATTACAACCAGGAGACAGGTGAAGGTACAGGCTTTAAATTCCTCGAAGCCAGCGGGAAAGCAATATATAATACAGTTAAGTGGGCTTTAGAAACTTACACTAACAGAAAGACTCACCTTAATAAACTTGTCCGGATTGCAATGAAACAGCATTTTTCCTGGGAAGAGAGTGCAAAAGAATATCTTCAGCTATACAACAAAGCTCTGAAAAATAAGAATTTGTAATAAAATACTATTTACCTGTCTTCTCAACTCTGATGTCCCTCAAAGCTGCAGTAGTATTCCATGAAGCTATACCAAAAGGTCTGGAAAGCGTCACTTCCGGTCTTATTGATAAATTCTTATTCCCCTTTTTAAAATTTATCACAGGTTTATCATCAATAAGAGCTTTTATGGAATCCTCTTTCACTATTAAGCATATTCTGTACCAGCGATCTTTTTCAAACTCCATCAACCTGGTGGTCTCATTTTCAGAGGCATCTTTATCATTAATACTGCTTAGACCGACAACAGTCCCTCCCCAGCCGCCGACAATAAGTGTGCATGGATCTTTTCCAACCGGGAAAGTCATGCCGCAGAAAAAATCATTCCCATTCACTCTTTTTGCCTCAAGCGTGACTTTATAATTTATTTCCGGAAACTCTTTTTCCCATGTGATCCCGGTACAACCATCGCCCATGCCAAGAATGATCTCTCCACCGGAAACATATACAGGTCCCTGTGGGCCAAAATTTGTTATCTCCCAGCCATCAAGGGTCATTCCGTTAAACATGGAACAGGAGTCCTGAAATATATTACTTTTATCCTGCGGAAGACTATTTCCCTTATGGCCGCCCCCCTTGCAATCAGATAATAAAAAAATTATAAGTGTACTAAATACACTTATAAGAAAGAATCCCGGAAATTTCTCCGGAATAACTTTCCAGTTTTTTACATAATTATTTGGTATCCTGTTTATTGCCAGCATTGTGGAGCACCTTTAATATGTCTTATCATGTCAGCACTATTCTTCACAGTTCTTTATAAATATAAGAAAATACTATAAAAGAGGAGTCAGAAAACGGTATTGTTCATCAAAATAAAAACCTTTAAGGTTGCGGTGTTCAGTTTCAAGTTTAATAAGTAATTTAGAGGATTAAAAAATAAACAAAAACTTTAAAATGACTGATATCTTATTGATCATAACCATATTTTTCTTAGTAATAGCCATAATACTGTTAATCAGGATTATTATACAGAACAGGAACCTCCTTCCGCAGCAATCCTTAAAAGAGACCCTTACAGTATTTGGAAGCGACCTTAGCAAGATCAGCAGCTCCCTGAAAGATGAATTTCAGAGAAGCCGTGAAGAATCATCAGGAATGGCAAAAGATAACCGTGAGGAACTTAGAAAATCTCTTGAATCATTCGATAACAGGCTTTCCGGAAACATGAAAGATTTCAACGAAAATCAGCGACTTAATTTTGAAAGTTCCATGAATCGTGCAAAGGAGCAGGCTGAGAACATTGAAAAAAGACTGGAGAAAATGAGGGAGACAATAGAGAACAAGCTGAAAGAGATCCAGACCGATAACAGCAACAGGCTTGAAGAGATGCGCAAGACGGTTGATGAAAAGCTACAGGAGACACTTAATAAGAGGATTAGCGAATCTTTTAAACTTGTAACGGAACAGCTCGAACAGGTTTATAAAGGTCTGGGCGACATGCAGAAGCTTGCAACGGGTGTGGGTGATCTTAAGAGAGTCCTTTCCAATGTCAAAACAAGAGGGATCATGGGTGAGATACAGCTTGGAGCTATCCTTGAACAATACCTCTCTCCCGATCAGTATCTTAAGAATCATATAATCAGACCCGGCAGCAGGGAGAGTGTTGAATTTGCTATTAAACTGCCCGGTAATGAAAATCCGGATGAACCTGTTCTGCTGGCTATCGATTCCAAATTTCCTGTTGAGGATTACCAGAGACTATCAGAAATTTATGAGAATGTGGCCGATTACACAAAAGAGGAGGTCATCAGGGCCGAGAAGGCTTTTGATACCAGTGTTATGAAATCTGCAAAAACCATTTACCAGAAATATATCTTCCCTCCTGTCACAACTAACTTTGCCATAATGTTCGTGCCTACGGAAGGGTTATACGCTCAGATACTTACCAGGACAGGATTGTTTGAATTGCTTCAGCGCGAATTCAATATCACGGTTGTTGGTCCCTCCAACCTGGTGGCATTCCTCAGCAGTCTCCAGATGGGATTTCGCACTCTTGCTGTTCAGAAGCGCTCAAGTGAAGTATGGCAGATCCTTGGTGCAGTAAAGACTGAATTCGGAAACTTTGAAAAAGTGCTCGAAGCTGCACAAAAACAGATAACCACTGCCAGCGGAAATCTTGAAAAACTTGTAGGAACACGAACAAGAGCAATCAAGCGAAAGCTGCTTCATGTGCATGAACTGCCTGTAACTGAAGCATCGAAACTCATTGAATCAAACGAGCTCGATTCAGAACCACCGGAAATATATGAAACCGAAACAGAAGAACCTGCTCAGGAACCTGAAAATTAATCCCTTGATTATTATAATTATCGTTTAAAATAAAAAATAATTATTATGAAAAAGCTGATGTACATAATAGTAACAATTTTGACAATTTCACTTCTCGTGTCTTGTTCCACCAGGCAGGAAAAGATGGAGAAAAGAATGCAAGCCTTCATTACTGCTTATGAAGCTAAAATAATTCCTCTTTACAAAGAGATGAATCTCACATCCTGGAATGCCAATATTTCGGGTACTGATGCCGATCTGGCCCTGAGTGAAAAAGCAGAATTCGCATACGAAAAGGTTTTTACAGATACAAAAGATTTTAAGGAACTTAAAGAGATAAAAGAATCCGGCGCTGTTCAGGATGCCATCCTTGCACGTCAGCTAGACCTTCTGTATGATGAATACCTGGGAGGACAGGTCGATACCAGCCTGATTGCTGAGAAACTGAGAATGGAGACTGGCATCAATAAAAAATATCTGAATTTCAGGGTTATAGTAGACAACAAGGAACTCTCTGATAACCAGGTCGAAGAAATTCTCAGGAATTCGACAGACTCCAAGGAACTGCAAGAAACATGGGAAGCGCATAAGAAAATAGGACCAGTTGTCGCTCAGGACATTATTAAACTTGTAAAACAACGTAACCTTATTGCACAAAAGACAGGATTCAGCAACTTCCATGAGATGTCGCTTAAACTGTCGGGTCAGGATCCTGCTGAAGTGACAGCGCTCTTTGATGAACTGGATAATCTTACTCGAGATAATTTTGCTGATCTTAAACAGGAAATCGATACTTACTACTCGAAACGATACAAGATCCCTTCGTCAGAGCTTCGTCCATGGCACTACCAGAACAGGTATTTCCAGGAAGCACCCGAGATCTACTCTGTCGACTTCGACAAATATTATAAGAACCAGGATCCTGTTAAACTTGCTGCAACATATTACGACGGCATAGATCTTAATGTTGATGCTATTCTTGCAAAAAGTGACCTCTATGAAAAACCGGGGAAGAACCAGCATGCTTTCTCTACCGATATCGACAGGGCCGGTGATGTAAGAACTCTCGATAACATTAAACCCGATTCGTACTGGATGAATACTATCCTGCATGAACTCGGTCACGGAGTCTATTCATATTATTGCGACAGGTCCCTTCCGTTCACCCTCAGGGATGCAGCCCATACATTTACTACCGAAGCTATTGCCGAAATGTTTGGACGCATGGCCACGGACCCTGACTGGATGATGGATAACGGTATCATCGATAAAAAAGAGAGTGAAAAAATCGCCGGTGACGCTAAAAAGGCCCTTCGTCTGCAGATGCTTGTTTTCAGCCGCTGGGCGCAGGTTATGTATCGCTTTGAAAAATCGATGTACGAAAATCCCGATCAGGACCTGAACAAATTGTGGTGGGACCTTGTCGAAAAGTACCAGATGCTTACTAAACCGGAAGGCAGAGATATGCCTGACTGGGCCACAAAGATACATATCGCTCTCTATCCGTGTTATTATCATAATTACCTGCTGGGAGAGCTCCTCGCTTCACAATTTTACACTTATTTAACCACCAGCATTACTGCAAGTAAATCATTTACAGGCGATAAGGCAGTTGGAGCCTGGCTAAAGGAGAAAGTGTTCATGCCTGGTGCAAGATATTACTGGAATGATATGATAGAAAGGGCCACTGGAGAAAAGCTTACTGCAAAATATTTTGCAAAACAGTTTGTTCAGTGAAATTTCTATGTACTTTCGATCTTTACATTTTCACATTATTAGCAATCCATTCTGAATGGTTTACGACTATATCGTAATAGGATCAGGTTTCGGTGACAATGTCGGAATATGCTATGAGCCGGATACCATCAAAGGAAGGAAATAAACATTCAGATATATCCAAACAACTTATACTCCTCGAAAACGAATGGAAAAGGAAGAGATCGGAATAATACTTGAGAATCAAAGGAAATTCTTTGCCACAGGCAAGACTATCAATATAAGATACCGGCTTGAGAACCTGAGAAAATTAAGGTCTCTGATTCTTCAATATGAAGAGGAAATAAAAGAGGCATTATGGAAAGACTTCCGGAAACCGGGACTGGAAGTGGCAGGCACGGAGACACGGTTTGTCATTAAAGAGCTTAACCTGGCTATCAGGAAACTTAAAAGGTGGGCAGGTCCCCATCGGGTAAGAACGCCGATATTACATTTTATTGCACACAGTTATATTGCCCCCCAGCCTTACGGGCAGGTACTTGTGCTATCACCCTGGAATTTCCCTTTCCAGCTTGCCCTTCTTCCTGCATTAAGTGCTATTGCAGCAGGTAACTGTGTGATACTGAAAATATCACAGCAGGTACCGAATATAAGGATCGTCATGGAAAAAATATTCAGCAATTTCCCCGGAGAACTAATAACAGTAATGAATGGCGATCATTCAATAAGCGAATATCTTCTCAACTACAAATTCGATTATATCTTTTTCACCGGACGCTGCAAAACCGGCAAATATATCATGGAAAAAGCTGCTGTGAATCTCACACCTTTATCGCTTGAACTTGGCGGTAAAAATCCTTGCGTTGTAGCAGCAGATGCAAAGCTTGATTTCGCAGCAAAACGTATTGCATGGGGAAAATTTCTCAATGCCGGACAGACTTGTATCTGCCCTGATTACCTTTTAATTGACCGAAAGATTAAGGATCGTTTTCTGGAAATTATTGCCTCTGAGATAAGTAACTTTTATAATAACGATCCTGAAAACAGTAATGATTTTGCCCGGATCATCAATCCTGCCAGCGTAAACAGGCTGGCAGCCTTTATAAAAGACGGCAATATTGTAACGGGTGGAAAATACGATCCGGAAAATCGCTATGTTGCACCTACTATCATAAAAGATATAAATCCAGAAGATCCAATTATGCAGGAAGAAATTTTTGGTCCTGTTTTACCTGTTATCGATTATGAAAATATCGAGGAGGTTTATGGAATTATTGAACAACATCCTAAACCGCTTGCAGCATATATCTTTACAAAGAACAGGAAACTATCGGGAGAATTCCTGAAAAGAGTTCGCAGCGGAACTGCAGCCATCAATGATGTTGTTATGCAGATCGCCTCGCCTTATCTGCCATACGGTGGTATAGGATGCAGTGGACTCGGCAGATACCATGGGAAAAAATCTTTTGAGACCTTCTCAAATATGCGTTCAGTGCTTGTAAAATCAAACCTTATCGATATGTTCCTGCGTTACCC
>CAZGKI010000030.1:0-10539 GCA_964526345.1 uncultured Rikenellaceae bacterium | reverse complement strand
GGTGAGATCCTGATGAGCGACACCTCCGACAGGGCAAAATTCAGGAGAACGCTGGTAAAATTATTCTGAATTACAATAAAATATAAGTTATAGGAAAATAACGGCTTGTGGAACTTTATACCTCTGTGCCATTGTGCCTTTGCGCCATTAATCACACAAATAATTGAAGACGTCATCCATTTCCAGAGTAA
Source organism: uncultured Rikenellaceae bacterium (assembly GCA_964526345.1). GTDB lineage: Bacteria > Bacteroidota > Bacteroidia > Bacteroidales > VadinHA17 > LD21. The sequence continues at coordinate 10,348 of CAZGKI010000030.1, read as the reverse complement.
ATCTTAATTATTTGCAGTCAATTGTTCAAAAAAATCCATAATAACCTTTTTTAACATTTCTTATCTGAACACTTTCATATCAATGTTGTTAAAATTATTTAGAGATATTCTAAATAATAACTACTACGATTATGAAAAAGACAATTATTATAACACTTATAGTTGCAGTTTTATCAACATCAGCTTTATTGATATTTGCAAGACTTACTTCAAACAGGGATAATGCTTATACTAATTTTGCAGAAGCCCTTAAGGGAAGGTTTGAGATAACAATATCAGGTACAGGTCAGCTTGAAGCTGAAGTTTCTTCTGATATAAAAGGTCCGAATATAGTAAAATACAGGATGTTCAGGGCTTCTCCTCTGAAGATAACCGACCTTATCCCTGAAGGAACTATCGTAAAAAAAGGCGATTATGTTGCCACACTCGACAAGTCAACTTACGAGAATCTTTTAAAGGATGAGATCACCCAACTGAAGGTTACTGAGTCTGACCTTCAGATGAAAATCCTTGATACCGCAGTGGTTCTCACTGCTTTAAGAGACGATATCAGGAATCAGAAGTTTTCAGTGGAAGAGGCAGGTATTGCAGTCGATCAATCAGCATTTGAACCACCCGCTATTCAGAGACAAGCTAAATTGAACCTGGAGAAAGAAAAAAGGATCCTCGACTGGAAAAAACGGCTGTACTTACTTCGTTATGCCCAATGCAAACTGGATGTAAAAAATCTGAGATACACAAACCGGATCCAGATGGATAAAGTTAAAGACCTTCAGACTGTCCTTGATGAGTTTACAATAAAAGCTCCTGCCGATGGTATGGTAATTTATAAAAAAGACCGAATGGGTAATAAAATTCAACAGGGAACTGTCCTCAATCCATTCAACCCTGTGGTAGCAACTCTTCCTGACCTCTCTTCGCTTTTGTCGAAGATCTACATAAGTGAGATTGATGTCAGTATGATAAAAAAAGGTCTTCCGGTACAGGTTACAGTAGATGCCTTCAAGGGAAAAACATACAATGGGGAGGTGAGCAGCATTGCTAACATCGGAGAACAAATCTTCAACGCTGATACCAAGGTATTTGAGGTCATGGTAAAGCTCGATCATTATGATCCATCCCTGAGACCCTCAATGACAACCAATAACAAAATAATTGTCAAAACTTTTGGTAATGTAGTATATGTACCTTTAGAAAGTTTACATACCGGTATTGACAGTATTCCGTTTGTCTATACTAAAGATGGAACCAGGCAGGTGGTTATACCGGGGGAGTCAAACGATAAAAACATAATTATCGAACAAGGACTTGCAGAAGGAACGACGGTTTACCTTGACACACCAGATAATTTCGACAAGTTCAAACTTACTGGTAAAGAACTGATAAGTATCCTGAAAGAACGTCAGAAAATCCGCAGGATAGAAGAAGAAAAACTGACACCTGAAAATAAAGTGCTTGCTGAAGAGGTAAAGTCTGAACACAACAGCGACCGCCCCTTAAGTAATTAGCTGCCGGTTAGTCATATTCCCTGTCCAGCCAGTGAATTCTGATTGAGAAAATCCGTGATTTACTCCGTGTGATTCCGTGTAACTCTGTGGTTAATAGATTTTTAAACAGCTATTAGTGTCCTATTCAATGAAATTTACTAACACCTAACTGAAAATGTTTAAAGGTATTCCTGTTCAGAATAATTCAACTTTTATTTTTGAAAAGTCAAATAATTAACCGACTTTTATCGATCAAATTTAAAATATATAAAAAATGAAACTCAGACGCCGTGAATTCATCAGGTTAGGCGGGATTACAGCAGCAGGTTCGCTGGTATTACCTTCAATGCTGCAGTCATGTAAAGGACCCGTCCTTTCCGATAACGTCAATTCCTATCTTAATCATTTTGAAGTCACCCCACACCTTTTGAAAAAGGTTATCAGTACAGCTTTGGATAAAGGTGGAGATTATGCAGATCTCTATTTTGAACATACTATCAATAACTTTAGTAACCTTGAAGATAAAAAGGTAAATCAGGCATCTTCAAATATCGGGTATGGAGTTGGAATAAGGGTACTCAAGGGAGATCAGACAGGTTATGCTTTTACTGAGGAAATAACCCCGGAAGCGATGCTGAAGGCTGCAACTACTGCTGCAAATATTGCTAACAGTGGAGGCAGTCTCAATCCTGCTGACATCAGTGAGTATATAACTCCTAATCTCTATCCTGTCAAAATTTCGTGGGAAGACACTTCAGTCAAAGACAAGATACCTTTTCTCGAGCGAATGAATGATAAGATCTTTTCACTCGACAATCGTGTATCAAAAGTAAATGCATCGATAGGAGATACAACGTCGTATATCCTGTTTTACAATTCTGAAGGAAGACTGGCATGGGATTATCGTCCCTTGGTTTACCTTGCAGGCTCTTGCGTGATGGAACAGAATGGAAGGATCGAGAATTTTTATGTTTCCAGGTCGGCGCGTGAGGGATCTGAATTCCTGACCGATGAACTTGTGGATATGCTTGCAAATGAAGCAGTTGAAAAGACAAAGTTACAGTTTGAAGCTGTCAAACCGAAAGCCGGTGAAATGGAAGTTGTCATGAGTCCCGGAGAATCCGGTATTCTTCTGCACGAAGCTATAGGACATGCTTTTGAGGCCGATTTTAACAGGAAAGGGACATCAATATTTTCAGATAAGATGGGCAAAAAAGTAGCCGAGAATTTTATCACAATTGTTGACGACGGTACTCTCCCCTCAAACAGGGGATCACTGAACTTCGACGATGAGGGTAATCCGACAGAAAATACAGTTATTGTAAAAGACGGGGTACTGACAAGTTATCTGCACGATCGGATAAGTGCCGCGTATTACAAAGTAAAACCGACAGGTAACGGACGTCGCCAGAATTTCAGGTATATACCCATCCCGAGAATGAGATGTACAAGGATGGAAAACGGACCCCATAAAAAAGAGGAGATAATTGCCAGTGTGAAGAATGGCATTTATGTCGATAGCTTCAGTAATGGTCAGGTAAATATCGGAGCAGGCGATTTTACCTTCTTTGTAAAGGCAGGATACATAATCGAAAAAGGTAAACTTACGAGACCTATAAAGGATATCAATATTATTGGCAACGGACCTCAGGCGCTTGCCGATATTGTGATGGCTGCCGACGACACTAAACTGGCCGATGGCACCTGGACATGCGGAAAAGCAGGTCAGAGCGTACCAGTAACAATGGGGCTCCCAACTGTCAAAATCAAGAAACTCACTGTTGGTGGAATAAATGCATAACAATTTAAAAAGATCCGTTTATGAATACTAAAGAAAAATACACACTTGCCGATCAGGTTATTGAGCATGCCCTGAAAAGTGGTGCTAAACAGGTTTCTGTCTCGCTAAATGAAAGCCATAATAATGATATCGAAATCAGAGATCAAAAAATAGACAGGCTTACTGAATCTAATCGCAACAGTCTGACTGTCGGCTTATATGTAGATAACAAATATTCATCGCTTTCAACAAACAGACTGAAGAAAGATGATCTGTTTAAATTCGTTGACGAGGGAATTGCGGCAACAAAATATCTTGCTGAAGATAAGTTCCGTTCACTCCCTGCTGAAGATCTGTATTATAAAGGAGGTGGCACAGATCTGAATGTTGCCGACACTAAACTTGGAGATATTGATGCTAAAACAAAAATTGATATCGCCAGCGAGGTTCTCAATGAAGCATATAATAAAGACGAGAGAATAATTTCTGTTAGTGCATATTATTCAGATAGTATCAGCAACAGGGTACTTGTCACAAGCAATGGTTTTAAAGGCGATTCTGCCCGGACTAACGTATCACTTTATGTCACAGTATCGGTAAAAAGTGATAAAGGACGTCCTTCCGATTACTGGTATGAGAATGCGATCTTTTACGATAAACTGAAGAAGACAGGGATAGGAACAAAAGCCCTTGAAAGAACATTGAAAAAAATAGGGCCTGAAAAAATAAATTCAGGTAAATATACCATGATTGTCGAAAACCGTTCCGCTCCAAACCTTCTTAGTCCCCTTTATAATGCATTGCAGGGAAACAACCTCTACCAAAAACAGTCGTTCCTGGCCGATAAAATTGGTAAGTCTGTGGCCTCATCAATAATGACTGTAGATGATGATCCTCTGATTATTTCAGGTCCCGGTTCAAGATTGTTCGACGATGAAGGACTTGCCGCAGTTAAAAGACCGATATTGGAGGATGGGACCTTGCGCAACTATTATATAGACAACTATTATGGCAGGAAGCTGGGTATGGAACCTACATCCGGTAGCAGCTCAAATGCAGTATTCAGGCTGGGTAAGAGAAATATGGATGAAATGGTAGCCAATCTGAAAAAAGGCATTCTGGTAACAGGATTCAACGGAGGAAACTGTAACGGTTCAACGGGCGATTTTTCCTACGGAATAGAAGGATATCTTATCGAGAACGGTTCAATTGTTCATCCCGTAAATGAAATGAATATTTCAGGGAATATGAACCAGCTATGGTTTAATCTTGTTGAGGCCGGCAATGATATTGTTGACGGGAGCTCTTTCATGATACCTACGCTGATGTTCGAAGGAATCGATTTCAGCGGAATCTGATTGTAAAAAAAGTCTTATTTATTAACCATAGAGTTACACAGAGTATCACGGAGTGACTATTTGAAAGTATCAAACAGTGCCACCTTCGGTAAACCTTCGGTGGCCAATGGTTACTCCGTGAAAACTCAGTGCAGCCGTCGTTAAAGCTATGGTTGCCGACGGCGACTTCGTAGTTATGAAAAAGTGATTCAACCCAATTTTAGAAGGAGTCCCTACTTTTTAGGCGGTGCAGTCGGCCCGGAAATACCGATTCTTTCATCAACCCATTTTTTCTGTTCATCAGTAAGGAGATTCATAATTTTACTCCTGTGTGATTCTTGCATGCTTTTTATTTTTACAGCATTATCCTCCCTGAACTTTTGCATTTCTTCCCTCTGTTTCTGTCTCAGATCAGAAATATCTTTCTTTTGCTTCTCTGTAAGATTCGGGATATTATCTATAAGCCAGGTACCGGAAGCCGGTCGCAGCATACCCATTCCATATCCCGGACCCATACCCATTCCTGGTCTCATTCCCCTTCTCATACCATACACATGCTGACGATCCATATATTGATACATTCCCGGTCCGTTTCCCGGTCCCCTGCCCTGTCGCGGGCCTCTCATCATCGATGAATCGGGTCTTACGCCCATTCTCATCCTGTTCATCCTGGTGGAATCCATCATCATTCCTCTCATGCCTCGCTGTCCCAGCAAAGCTCCATTGCCTGCCAATATCAGCACTAGCAATATTCCTGTCATTTTAGTTATTCTTTTCATTTTTATATTTAATTAATTAACATTGATCCGTCTTGTCTTCTGTTATCACGTTGTGGGCCAGGCCCCCTCATACCAGGAGGCATGCCTCTCTGATTGCCTCTCTGCATGCCTCTTTGCATTCCTCTTTGCATGCCTCTGCCAGCTCTCATTCTGTCAATATTGCCGTCCGATTCAAGTATATCACGGTAAAGATCTTTAAGTACTTCCTCCTGTTCCGGGCTGCAGACGCTTTTCATATTGAGATAATATTTAACAGTTGCATTTTTAAGTTTGCTATGAAGATTTCCAAACTGCCTGCACATACCGTTAAGTGCAACTGTATCAGGTGATTTGTCTGCAAGTTCATCTATCATTTTGAATCTCAGCGAATTCAGTCTCTCTGTTATTGGTCCGGCTGTCTGGTTGAAACGCTTGTTGAACTGCATGAACTGGTTACGCTGCTCCTGTGTAAGACCAAGCTGTGACTGGAAAAAATCGGCTCTCCGGTTATATGATGTTTCATTTTGCGTGGTCACTTCTTTGCGATTACCCGAAGAATAGATTATTACAGATATAACAGTTGCCAGATTCAGGCCAGCAAGGATTATAACAATCCACACTAATATTTTTGTTCTATTCATCTTTTTTAAGATTTTCTGAGGTTAAAAAGAAATTTTCAATCGACTCCTGTTTAAGATCATTCAGAGATCGGTTCTCCTCCTGTATTATATAACTTACATCCTCATGATTTATATATAATAGTCTCCCCAGGTTTATTCCGCCAAGGACAGCAACCAGAATCAAAAATGAGGCAACCATTGCAGGTACCAGAATTCTTTTATACTCATAATGATTCATTTTACCTGAGTCCAGTCCTGCTATAATACGGGTAAAAAGAAATTGGTTCGGGACCATACTTTTTTCCTTTTCTATTAAAATCCTTGTGTCGGAAATAACAGCAAGAGCACTTCTGCAGTCGAGGCATTCAGATAAATGAGTTTCAACCGCAGCTTTTTTCTCGCCATCCAGAGATCCTTCTGCATATAACATCAGGTCATTATCAAATATGCGGCATTTCATCATTTCTGTTTTTAAGTTAGACACTTCAAAAAATAAAAACCTGCGCTTCATTCTATATTTTTTTTATAATACGGAAGAAGAATTTTCCGGAGATTTCGCTTTGCCCTAAAAAGAAGGGATTCGACCGAAGATATTGATAGCTGCATTATTTCAGCTATCTCAGCGTTAGGCAAATCATCATATCTGCTGAGAACAAATGCCGTTTTTTGAGTTCCAGGCAGCCTGTTAAGTGCATCCTTTATAGCTTTCTCCCTGTCTGCTTTAATAAGTACATTATCCGGACTACTATCATCTCCTGCTGCCGGATCATGATTCAGAACAGGGTTAGCCGGGGTCCGGAAATCGAATAATGAAATAATGTTGTTCCTCGACTTAACTCTAAGATAATTTAATGATTTATTGACAGCGATCCTGTAGAGCCATGTTGAAAATTCCGAATCGCCTCTGAATTTTACGAGTGACCTGAAAACCTCAATAAATACCTCCTGCGTAAGATCCTCGGCATCTGCTGTTGTATGGACAAATCCCAGACAGACTCGATAGACACCTGTTTGATAATTGTTTACCAGATTTTTGAATGCCTCCCTGTCACCTGCTGATGCAGATCTGATTACTTCAGATTCATTTGTCAATTTATTCATATAAAAATTTGCGCCGGCCAATAACCCACAGATTCCGTTTAATAATTAGACAACTGAAATCTGAAAATCTTGCAGCAGTTTATAAATATTTATCCTCCATATTCAGGGAACGGGTGCAGAAAACAGTACATGCACATTAGCTTCAGAAATTCGAATATAAAATGTTAATAGACCCTAGATTTTCTTTTTCCTCTCATTTTAAAGGTTTAACTTTGGTTAGGTCATATCATATTTACTAAATATTATGGTCATGAAAAAAATCATTTTCTTTTTGTTGTTCATTATTGTAATGATTTTTTCGTTACAGGCACAAAAAGTCTCAAACTACACATGTAAATTAGATAATGGCATTGTTATTAAAACAGAACATTGCTGGAACCATGTATGGGTAGGACAGTCCTTCGATGCATTAAAATCATCGGATCAGGCACCTCTTGTCTTGAATATGAGGACTCTGGGGAACCTGATTTCCGGTTCATCTTTTAAGCTCTTCAGCTCCGGGAAAGAGGTTCGTGTTCAGTCAGCCACCCCGGGGACTTACACTATGAAGCTTACATTCAAACTATCAGGTAAACCTGGTACACTTAGCTTCGATATCAACGACATTGTCATTAAACCACAATCCAAAACCACGGTATCTGTCACACTGTATGATTACCAGATTAGTATTACTGAGAAATCATCCAGCCAGAAAGGCTTGTCAGATTATTCTTCCAAAGTCTATGTTTACAATGGATATGAAGATACGGATCCTTCATGCGGCAAGGCGACTTTTTATCTTAAGGGAGCACACGAAAAGGCGATAACATCTAATGCATCTAAAGATGAGAAGGACGGGAAAATTAAACCAGGGACCTATGACATATTGATTACATTCGGTTCTGCAGGTCGTCAGCAAAAAGTCTGGCTCGAAAATTTCGTAATGAAACCTGATGTCAGTTATAGTATTTCTACGAACTTGAATGCCGGCGTTATTACTTATGCCGGTACAAACAAAGATGTCAAAGCTCTTCATCTGTATCCGGCGGGTACTGCTAACAGGCAACAAGGTGCTCCGGCACCCGACAAGAACCTTGAAATCATGAAATGTGAAGAACAGAATATGACAAGTCCCTGTCCTCCAGGATCCTACGATATTTTGTTGAACTATAACAATGGAGCAAGTTACCAATGGAGAAAGGGTATAGCTGTCACAACCGGAGCAAGGGTCTCTGTAAAATAAACTTAAAAAGTATATTATCCTTCACATTAGTAGCTATATATTTAATAATCAGGTGCTTTTGATCTTTTTCCTGGAATAATCCCTTATATTTAAAAAGGATGAAATGATCAGTGCCGCAAGGAAAGAATATAATGTAACCTTATCAATCAGTGTTGCATTTATATCCAGCCCGGTAAGCCTGTCGGCAAGATATTTAACATATGAGTATGGAAGGTCCGTTTTGCCCAGCTTTTCGAGTATTGAAAAATGCCAGTCGGTGAGGGGACAATAACCTAATGTCCCGACAATTAGCCCGAGAAAGAGCCACGAAGAACCCGTCACTAAAAGGAGAACCAGGTTCCATATTCTTGTCTTTTTCCATATCCAGCCAAAAAGGTTGAACAGCACTATAGATGAATGGAAAACTACAAAAAAAATATCGAGGACTCTGTAAATCATAGGATTATGCGTTTCGCATTCAGTGTTTTGCGTTTCACTCAATCTCCCCTTTCCGCTTTTGCGGAATCTTCACTTCGTTCCGATCTCCCCCTCACCCCTTCATTCTTCTAAATCGCCAATAATACATAATACATTCCTAAGGTTTCCAGATCCTGAACTCCCCGCTGCAGTGTAACATTGCCATTAGATAGAGCAATCCGTCATAGTATCTCTCATTAAATTCAGATGGGATCGGAGTATTCCATAACGCCTCTGTGAATTTCTTTGCCAGCTGGTGTGTTGCTGCGAGGCTGACAACCGCGTTTGTAGCGACAAGACCTTTTGCATGTCCTTTATCAAGACATTGCCCGTCGAGCGAATACTGAGCGCAATATGTATCCATACCCTGGGATGCAAAGAACGATTGCAAACGGTTACTAAGCTCCTGTTCCCGCGGATCTTTCTGCCACCACGACCAGTCAACTGCCCAGTTCATCTGTGTTCGACGTGCATCGAATGAAAAATTTCCCGAACGCTGATTAAACATGGTCGTATGAGGAGTGCCGTCAAAATTGGCATAATCGGGAGCCAGTCCTGTCTTAGGATTTGTCACTTTCTGGAAAAAATTACGGCTGGTGTCAGCAGCAGCAGCCCAGAATGACCTGTCAGCTTCAGGTCCCCATTTAGCCCAGAGGTCATAGAAAGCAGGAAGATGGTAAGAAGGATCAGTAAATCCCCAGCTTCCACTGTCGGGAACAAAACGTATCATGAATTTATCCTCATCGACCATATTATGAACGACCCTGGGACCAAATTTTGTCATTCCCCTCTTCAAAGGGTGGTGCCTGATGGCTGTTAATATTTTATCTGCCCACGCCTTATAATTGTAGATGCCCTGCCCGTTTCCCCATCTCCCGGCAGCAAAATAGAGTGCCATTACCATATATTCTTCTCCATCAGGGGCAGCTGTTTCGGAATTAGGAGTGCCATCAGTTTTCAGCGACCATGAGAAATATCCTTCGGTAGGATGCTCAGGTTTACTGACATACATATAGGTCAGGGCCCAGTTCCATATAGCATCGAATTCAGGCTTCTTATTCATCTGAACAGCTATCATCATGCCATACGACATCCCTTCGCTCCTGACATCATTGTGAAGGACATCACTCACATAGGCAAGGGGTCCGTTTTCATTTTTGCCGGCGGTAAAATATACAGTCTGAGTGGCTGAATCGCCATGGAAAAGCTGTTGAAATGCATCCTCGTTCTTAGCCGTTATCTCCTTCTGTGAATGGCCGTCTTCGAGAAACAGGTTTCGGTACTTCCCGGTATAAAATGCTCCCTTCTGATCACTCTGACTGACAGTAACGTTATTGCGATTCCTCTGTCCATTTGCACTGTAACACGCTATTAATATGAGTGTTAAACATAGCATTATTACTTTTTTCATAGTTCTTCCTTTCAAGATTTAATTATTGATATAAAGCCACTGAGCCGTTATGCCGTTATGCCGTTATGCCGTTATGCCGTTATGCTGTAATACCCCGGGAAAACTATTTTAAAAATACGACTTTTTTTCTATTGAGGGAAATATCAGGGGGGGTTGTTCTTATATCAATCAAGTTC
>CAZGKI010000029.1:0-34117 GCA_964526345.1 uncultured Rikenellaceae bacterium | reverse complement strand
TCCCAGTTGCTTCCAAAATATGCCTCACTTCCCCGATCCATAACAGGAACTCCGTCAATTGCGATGGCATAGTAATGAAAACCAACTACCAACGGATCAGTGGTATACCACCAGATACCCTTATCATCTTTTTTCATATCATGATTTCCACCCAACTGAAGTTGAACAGTTTTTGCATCAGGAGCTGATACTCTGAATATGGCCTGGTGGGTTTGTGGATTAACACCCGGGTATTGTGATATAAAAGTGTTGGTTGAAGCAGGTTTAAAACCTTCCGGAAGTGGTTCTGCCTGCGGAGCGCGCCCTGGCTGAGCTGATGCTAAACCAAAAATCATAATTGTGGCTGCAATGAAAATAACTTTTTTCATAATTTGGAATTTGTTAAGGTTAAATGTTAAAAAAACTTTTTTTATTACAGATTGTATCTTGGCCCAAGTACCAGTTTATCGCCTGAATCATCTACCTCATAAAGTTGCGGCTTTCGTGGTCCGTTCCCTTCGGAATGGTGGATAATAAATAAACGCTTGCCCTCAAAGGTTGTGAACAACATTCCATGACCGGAATTGTCCCCTTTAAATGCCTCTTTTTCCTGAACCCATGGGCCTCTGATGCTTCCAGATTCAGAATAAGCTATACCTTGAGCATACCGATGCTCACCCCAACTAGACCATAACATGCCGAGCTTACCAGTTTTTGTGCGGAACATTTCCGGACCATCGGTAACCCATCCCGGCATCTTCATACCAAAGGTGGCTTCACCGATGCTATTCATCTCTTTGGCCCATGCAGCCTCACTGGCACGGAAGATGGTTGTTGGTTCAGCAGTTCGATGAGTCAGGTCCTTTGAAAGGGGCATGTAAGCCATGGTTCCATCGATTAGTTGGGTCCACTCATGAACGAATACTAAATATGTTGTGTCATTCTCTTCATAGAGCGTACCATCGATAATATCCCAGTCTTCCGGACCAAGGCAGAAATCATGGTCGGCTACCAAAGGTTTGTAAGGCCCTTCGGGCGAATCGGCTACTAAAAGCTGAGTCTGGTTGGTAGGTACATTGTAACGGCGCGGAACATTCTCAATCAGATTGCTGTGGTCGCTCCAGGTACCGGCATAATAGTATTTATTTCCGATATGGTGAATCTCGGCCGCTGCAACGAAGAGCCCTTCCATCCAGGTCCCTGAGAGGTCTATGATTGGATAGGGGCCCGTCCACATCTTCAGGTCTCCACTTTTGTACAGACGGCCACCAGTGCCTGTCAGATAATAAGTATGGTTTTTTTCATCGGGATAGATATATGGATCGCTCATAGATATATCATCCAGAGAAACCGTCCGGATTTCTGGTTCAGGACGCGGTTGCCGTACAGCTGGCCTCTGTCCGCCCGAGCCGACAGCGGGACGGGGTCCTCCGAAATTATTCTGTCCGGGATTGGCAAGAGGGGCCTGTTCTCCCGGAACAATTTGTTTTTTTACTTCATTCTGGCTTTTGTTTTGTGCTGTTAGAGGCTGCATTGAATTGCAAGCCACCAGCATCACAATAAAAAAGATAACGAACAAAACATTAACATTTCTTTTCATAATTTATCATTGTAATATTTTATAATATAGAATAAATTCAATATCCTGGTATTTGAAATTAAACGCTAATTACCATTTCTTTGGAGTTTACCTGAATCCTGATTTGTAAAGTCAGCAAGGTAACTTTTTTTTGCCGGCGTTCTTTGGGATAATCCGTATATAACATAATTATTTCAGAATCGCCAGGTTCATGTCACTTATATTTTAACGTTTCGATAAAACGTAAAAATAGCACATTTAACAGACAGATTGAAGTAATAATTGTCAAAAGCTACAAATTTTTATACAAATTCATACTGATACAGAAAATATTTTCACCTCTCCCCTGATTCATTAATGAAACTTGTCAGTCAGGTTTATTCTATTTCTCAATTAGTTAACATTACCCGGGGATATAAATAATATGTATTACCTTTTGTATTTTCTCTATTCGTCCATTCTGCTATAATCGAACCACAAACCCGTCTATTGGAGGTATATTAATAACAAACGGAAAATGATTTATAAAACATCTTAAATATCTTTACTTAATAACATTCTGTTTTAAGCAAACGGGGGCAATTTGGCCTGAAGAAAAACAATCAGTAGTCCGATTATTGATTTGTTAATCATATTACTTTTTTTAAAAACATGCCTGAAATGAAAAATACTATTCAACGCGAATCATTCATAACGAATGCCCGGGGCAGTTCAAATGTTTATGGTGGTTCAGCTTTGCCGGATTGAATGAAAAAGTATGGGAAGAATGGTTTGGATTCCCTGCTCAGCGTATGGTAAACGGAAGATTCCCGCTTTCTGATAAACCGGGCCTTGGCTTTGATCTGAGCGAGGATGCATTTAAAAAATGCCCTTTTGGTGGAACAGTACCTATGGTAAGGGTCTTCGCACCTGACGGCTCCGTTTGCGAATGGTAGTTAAGCTTGTATGCTTTATGTGAATAACCAGATTAAAAACATTATTAAAATCCCTTTGTCAGGATAAGTACACCGGCTGAAAAAGGTTCAATGCGCAAAGAGACAGCATTGTTGGCAGGAGCGATTTCCTTCTTTTCAACTGATACAGCATTAGGTGATTCCATAGAATTTGCGGCGCTCAGCGAACCCGGAGCGATAAATTTATATCCGGCTCCCGTCAGGGACTTCCAATCTCCCCCGACTGTAAGTTCGTAAGTATTTTCAGTGGGATTGACTATTTTTACTATTACATCACTGCCGTTTTCCGAGAGAGTGGTGTTGATACTCATGGTGCCTGTTTCACCTGTATATGCAAGACGGTATTTCGAAAAATTGTCGTGCCACAGTTTGGTCACAAGGTAATTTGGAGCCACGAAAACTCCTTTATAATCAAAATTTATGAAAGCGTTGTTCCATTCCGGTGCGTCGGTTCGGCGTATAAACAGTGCCGCAGCTCCCATTTCAACGACCTGACGTTGTTCACACATATTCAAAAATCCTCCGGCAAAAAGACCGGTGCGCCAGTCGATACTCTGCAGGTTCCACTCTGAGATAAAGAGTTTTATATTCGGATTGGGGCAACTGGCAATCATTTCGGCATACTGATCATACTGAGCGGCCAGTCTTGCAGGACCAGTTGCATATCCGTTTGCACCCTCATAATGATGAAGACTCATATAATCAAAATAACTACCCGAACGATCAAGAAACTCCTTGTCGGTAGTATTCCCAAATCCGCCGCAGACAATAATTTTTATATTCGGATCTACTTTACGCATTGCTGTGGAAAATTCTCTAACCGCGGCTTCGTATTTTTCAATTCCGTATTCCCACATCTCATTGTCTATTTCCCAATACTTCACGTTATATGGTTCCGGATGTCCGTTAGCTGCTCTTTTGCCGCCCCATTTACCAGTGGCTGGCTCGTTACAGTAGGCCACCCAGTCGACAGCTTCCTGCAATATCATGGCATGTTCCGATTGAGGCCTGTCAAACCCAATACGAACGACAATAACCGGATCAGAATCAATCTGGCGGCAGAGTTGAATAAATTCATCCGTTCCAAAACTATTCTGATCGTAGTTCATCCACATATAATGAGACCAGCGGATACGTTTTTCCTGAGGACCAACACCCCATATCCAGCTGTACTGTGCAGCGTAGCCTCCCCCGGGCCAGCGTAGACATGTCGGACCAAGTTGCTCTACAGCTTTATATATATCAGGCCTGAAACCTCCCAGGTTGATTGCCGATCGCGACATCATACTTACCTGGTCTGCCTGGAGGCTACCTCCATTTGCACCTATTGTATAGTCAGCATCTCCTTCATATCCTCCTGCATCGAGAGAAAAATTATATTTTTCCCATTTAGAACCTGGCTTGCCGATGACCTGTGCTGCTAAGTTTTTACCTCCGGAGGAAAAAGCGACAGTTAATACTGCATTACCGTCACCTTTAGCCCATAATGAACCTTCATAAACTTCACCTTTCCTGATGAAGAACGGGCCCTGAGAAACGCCCGATGTCTCTGCTCCTGCCGTTATCTTCTGCGAGTATTCCATATTCACGGCATCACCTTTTACCATTTCAAATCCACCGTTGCCGAAAGATTTCCATTGTGGAGCCACATCAGGATTTTTAACTACTGCCGGCATGCCTTCCAGATAGGCCATTTTCCCATCCGCAGAGGTAATTTTTATATTTTTAAATTGTGCTTCAGTATTATTGACTACTAAAGCAATATCATTCTTAATCGGAGTGTTCTCAAGACCCTGGTACTTTAAAACCTGTTTACCATCCCAGAGTACTCTGACATTTTTATCGTTGCAGCTGATACGCAGATTATGCCACTCTTCTGCCGTATCAATCTGACCGGCTTTCACTGGTACACTCACAACCGGTTCCCAGACAGACACAGTCATTGATTTTCCGTCACGTCCCTGACGTTGGATCACAGTCTCCTTTTCTATTGCAAATGTGGCTTCCTTCTGAGGCTGGGGATTTCGTGGATTTACGCCTTCGTACTGTGGATCATGCAGCCGGAAACGATAACCCGTGCTGTCAGAGATATTTTTAAATTCCACTCTCATATCGGCATAACCTCCACTCCACATATGCCTGGCAAATTTATATGCACGCCATTTCATATCTGTGCTTATAATATAACTGCCGGCATCTACAGTCACCATTGGGATAGGTTGTTCAAAGAGGGTCGGGGAATGAAGTATGTTGTCATCATCTTCGTACCATCCGTCGAAAAAGCCTGCTCGTGGGGAGATACCGGGGTACTGCTCAGGCTCAAAAGAACGCTCGGCAACCATTTCACCCCACAATCCGCCGTCGGCTGAGAAATAAATGTGTTCAAAAAGCTGGCCGTAAATCTTGGAGTCAATTATTCCGGAAGGAGTTCCGGACTTGATGTTTATACTTACTTTTAAGGGTTGTTGTCCGGAAATCAAACTGCAGATCATTACAGCCATAGCGATTAATAATGTTCTTTTCATAACATCGTTTTTAAGAATAGGATTATAAGTAATTTTTAATTGAAAAACAAAATGCGCTTTACAAGATACCTGAGTAGTGATAATCTGATTGCATCAAAAATAGTCATAAACGAAGAGCTTTTACCACGTAAGTCTTAAAAGAGATACCCCCTGTCTTGGCGGATTCAATGACAGACTTGTCAATCCATCATTTACATCTGCCCAGAAAGGAGAAGTAAACATCTTAAGTGCGCCTGCATCTTCAAGAGTTTCATACTGTTCAGGCGTAGGATTTTGGGGTGAACCCATATTTTTCCATACCTCGTAGGAATCACTGTTTTCCTTATCAATACGATACTCATGGACCAGAACTTTTGAAGAAGTCATGCCTAAAACATTTATTCTGACCTGGGATGCCTTTGCAGGCAAGTCGTCATCATGATAATTCCATACCATAATTGATATACTGTTTTTATCTTTTGATGCTATTGCATTAATATCCGGAGTATTGGTTTTCACTCCCGAATCGCGTATCATAAAAGGGTCATAGACTCCACCTGAGACGGCTACCCTTGTCCCGCTCATCATCCCAAACATCCTAAAAATATTTAAGACAGGTTTATCAACACCATTGGTAGCTAAATCACGGAATCCGTCAAACCAAGGTTGATCTTCAAACTCAAATGCCCAGGTAACTGCCCCCTTGAAATTAACCTTAAAATAATCAGCAAGAGCATATTTTCTGGCAAAAACGGCTGCTTCATAACTTGAATAAAGAGTTCCGTTTCTATAGCTGTTTGAGGGAGTCCGGGTCATAGAGCAGGCTGCACATCCTTCCGGATCGGACTCTCCTATTATTACAGGAAGGTTCCTGATCTCCGGAAATGATGAAACAATTTCAAATCCTCTTGATATATCCTGCAATTGAAGATTAATATTCATCTGAACATGTCCGTCAATAATTTTCGGAGATCCCTTCGCATGAAAACCTATATAATCAAGAGGAGAACCTTTTTGTCCTGTTTTAAAGTTTTTACCATTTATACAATGATCGATAAAACTTTTTAGCCAGCCGGCTGCATTGTTATCTCTTGGACTTGTAGTATGAGGACCTCCGACTATGGCATTCGGACATGCTTTTTTAACTGCCCAGGAAGCAAAGTCGTACAATTTAAAATATTCCTCCATAGAACCTTTCCAGTAATTGATGTTTGGTTCATTCCATACTTCCCAGTACCAGGTCTCAACCTCATTCAGTCCGTACCGCGATATACAATGCCTGGTAAGCTGATAGACCAGTTCTGCCCATTTATCATAATCTTTAGGAGGATATGCCCAGCCCGTGGAGAATGTTTCAGGCCAGGAATGCCTGTAGGGAAGAGGATTGGAAGACAATGCTTCCGGCATAAAACCAAGTTCAACAAGAGGTTTCATCCCTCGTTCAATAAATGTGTCAAAAATCTTGTCAATTATTGTCCAGTCATAGACCGGATTGCCATTTTTATCCTCTGTATAGACATTTGTCGAGCCCCATTTGAGCGATGCGGAGCCGTCACCTGTTGTCAGAAGGTTATGGGTCCGAACATAAACAGGAACGGGACTAAGAGCTGCAATTTCTGAAAGAAGTTTCTTACCATCTTTCATATAGGTGTAATTAGGCTCATCATATCCGAACCATGCCCATACAGGATTCATCCTGCCTGTCTCAGATGACAGATCAACTTTTAAAACCACGGTATCCTGATTAAATTGATTTTTAGCTGTCCGGCCAAATACAATGTCTCCGCTTACAATCATTATTAGCCCTAAACTTAAACTGACAGTAAGATATTGGAATGACGATTTATTGATCATTTTTCTATTTATGTTTTGTCTGTACCCTCTGGTTATCAAAAGTATCTCTGGTTTTTTCCCTCAAGGCAGAAATTTCGAAAAATTTACTTTCGCAAGATCATTTTTGCTGACTTATCGAAAAATATTCTACTAGCAATAGATGAAGCTTTAACTCTATATATGTAAATTCCGCCGGGCATCATGCTACCTTGCGAACTTGTCCCATCCCATACTACACTTTGATATCCGGCTGATTGTGCACTATAGGCAAATGACTTTACAATTCTTCCTTGTATATCGTATATTGATATCTCAACAGATGATTCCACGGGTAAGACGTATAAAATTTTTGTTTCTAAGTTAAATGGATTAGGATAATTCTGGTAAAGCTTAAAACTATTCAGTACAAGGTTTTCCTGACATTCGATACCTGTTATGTTATTCTGTTCAATATCTATTAATTCAATACCTGCACCAGTTCCAAGATTCCTGGAATATTTTTTATCTGTTGAATTATTCCAATGCTCATGGACACCAAGGCTATAAATATGTACGCCGGTGCCATCCGGATCATATTTAATACCGCTCGGCCAGTTCGTTGAATCTGCTGCCTGATGAAGGTAATCATCGGCACCCCGCATTTGCACAAATGTTCCAGCTCCACGGGCGACTGTGAATTCCGATCGCAAAAAATCATAACCCACGGATTCAATAGCAACGTTGTCGAAAGAAGCGAATACAGATGCTGAAAAACTGTTATTGAAGGGTGCTATCTGCCACTTGAGCGGTTGATCCTGTTCATAATCGCTTCCCCATAATGCATCCATCAAGAAAATAAGATTCTTCTTTCTTAAAAGAGAATGTGTCATTAAATCTACCTGGATTCTGTACAATCCATATCCAAGACGAGAAGTATCATTTTGCATCTCCATTGGGGCTGGTAATCCGTTATGCATATGCATTGCATCTGCACGTGTTTGAGATCCAAAATGATTTTTTGCAAACATTGTCACTCCGGCTCGCTTATGTCCCTTTAATTGAGGAATATTGAGTATATATTCGGCATCTTCAAAAATAGTATACAGTGAATCATACAATATGGGAGTCGTGCCAACAGGATTTCCCGGATAGGAGACATTCGGACGTAAAATAGTCCCTCGGTCTGAATAATAAATTTTTGCAGTCGCACTTGGTTTAGCTTGTTCTCTGCCTAAACCAGCATAATTATCATGATCCAAATAATGTATGCCGGGATATCTTTGATGCCATCGCTCATAAGCATGTTTATAGATATGTTTCATCGGATCACCGATGTAAATATCGCTTTGTGCAATGTGGACAATATCAACAAGCTGGTGTAAAACAGCAAGCACCATTGCAGGGGATGTTTCAGCCATACCGTACCATGCATTATTCACTTTTGACAGATCAGTCGGGTTATAGTTTCCTCCCCAGCTGCTGCATGAATTTATTTTTATGAATATTTTTTCTCCCGAACGATAATTCACCATTCCCTTTCCTCTTGTCTCATTGTGATATTGGAATATCGTTCGCCATGCAGCGCTATCGCTTTTTTGACCAGTAAGGCTATCAATCGCTATTGATACCATATAATTAACTACCGACTGATTATTATTCTCAGACATGTACCAGGCATGACCATAGGAACCTGGATTGCAGTTTTGATTTACTGCATTTGGATTATGAACCCATACTACTCTGCCCGGAAAAATTCCTTTTGCCTCTCCGATAGGTTCGTTGGCATTAACGGTTGCATTTACTGCCAAAATGATATTACTTCTGGTCAAATAAAAGCCGCTTATACCAAATATAATAAACGCACCTAGAAAAAATATAGGGTAATAGCGCAACGGTTTTTTTGATCTTACAAATGCTATAGAAGATAAAGCCAGCATTGAAAGGTAACCAATGAATCCAGCAGCAATGGGCATGGCGGTTCTGACACATGGATAACTTAAACGGCTCGGCTTTGGGATTACCCGAATTAATACCCACACCATTGCAACCAGGCCGATAATAGGAAGTAGTAATTGAGACAACCCGCGAAATCGGTTAAAACCAATAAATCTTCCTGTCTTTGGACAAAATCGTAAATGTTTGTAAATGAAATTTATCATAATTGCTTTTCAGGCTTAAAACGCCTTTATAATAAGAAAAAAATTACCAGGTTAGTATCATTTAACATCTATATATTACAATAACCTGCTTCTTAACCCCTGTCAGTGGGGCACATCGCTATTTTCCACCTCAACTCTAAATATTAAAACACAAATATACCTAAAGAATATATATTAAAAATAGTTGCATAATTAGCACAGGATCCTTGAAATAATCCTTCTGAAATTATTATTCTATTCGTTAATATGATATTAAATCTTGCGAAGAACAAAATAAGGCTGGTTTGTCAGATCCCGATTGAAACCAGGATATAACCAGCCCTTATCAGATCCCTCCTTCATTTCAAAATAATATTGAATGGGGTAGTCCGTAGCAGTATAAGCGGCAGGAATTGTTGCTCCATACCTGGTCCCGGTGAACGTCATCTCAGATGTTTCGTACCGTTCAGCATGATTCACGTGACGGTAATGTATAAGGACTTTTGATGGCTTTCTATCAAATGATATTTCAATATTAATTGGAACACCCGGTTTGTATCCCTCCTGCCGGGAATGATTAACTGACGCTTTAGTGCGAACAGGTCGTCCTGTTGCTTCCTGAATAGACAGCTTAACTCTCTCTTCCTTTACACTGTTGTTACCAGGCGTTTGTTCCAATATGTTTGTCATAAAGGCGATATCTTCATCTATTGCCGGCAACCTGTCAAGCCAATGACCTCTAATTACAGGATTTTCACCAATAGTAATATCAGGTTTATAAACACCCTCTGCCCTTCCTGACAGCTCAGCCCAGAAATCACGTGCTTTCCTGTAATATCTGAGAGATTCTTCAAGTGCTGATTTATCGCCGCTCTGCTGGTAAATCCCGAATAATACGCCTGAACGGAACTTGGTTGCAAAAAACCGTCCTAATCCGATTACCATGGCTGTGTCAATAGCCATTCTACGGAATTCAGGCCTGCGCTTATCAGCGTTGCTTTTTTCGGCCTGTTCAAGATACCCGGCTGCAGCATCGCAGTAATCTTCTATCCACTGGGCTGCTTCTACAGGAGAATATTTTCCGCAACTTTCCGATGTTAACAATTCCCTCGCAAATTCATTTATCGCGAGGAATATCTGTGGATCAGTCGGACTGACATTACCAAATACTCTGGGAGAGGGACTATCTGAATAGGGATTTTTGTTTTTCGGATCAGGAATCGACATGTTGGTATACATTTCCGGCCAGTAAGTATTATTCCCGGCCGATGCTCCATGAACAGTCAGTACGATCGGCAGGATCCTGGTTACATTGGCCAGTGCCATCTCAACAGCATCAGATGCCTTTCCGAATTCCTTTCTTAAATAGCGTTGCCAGACATCAGGGTCTGTATCCGGATTATATGCCATTCTGCCAAAAATCCTGAGGCTGTATAAATATTTTTCCCAGTCCCATCCGGGTTTCAAAGATGTATCGAGATAACCGCAACGATCACCTGCAATTCCTGAACCA
Organism: uncultured Rikenellaceae bacterium; assembly: GCA_964526345.1. Lineage (GTDB taxonomy): Bacteria > Bacteroidota > Bacteroidia > Bacteroidales > VadinHA17 > LD21. The sequence goes on along the minus strand of CAZGKI010000029.1, from coordinate 23,639 downwards.
CGACGACCCTTGAATGATAGAGGCTCCATCAGATCAACACCGACACTACCACAAAAACCGAATGCTTTTGAATGAGCCGCGCTGATAAGAGGATCTCCCCACAAAAGCAGGCGTTGCGTTCCAGGCCAGATACGATGGAGCACTCCATACTTTCGGTCTTCCTTAAGAAGGTCACCATAACCATAACGTGTGAAACTTCTTGATCCGGCACTAAGATTCATCAGTCCATTTCCCTGATTCCCGGCTTTTGGAATTTCAAGGGCCCGGATATCGGCCTGATGATACGGCATACCAAGATGTTCCGCCCAGTACTTGGGAGAAATATTAACCGGCAAACCTGATGCTACTGCTGTTTCAATCATAGTCTGATCTATGCCTTTAGCATGCATATCTATTTCGACTTTACGGCCGCAGGCAGCCACCCCCTCAAATATTGTTTTCCAGAAATTATAGCTTCCTTCGGTCACCCCGCTCTCGCCGTGTACCCGAAAAGTAACACCACTTATTGCCGGACATTGTTTCAGGAGTTCACAAACTGCATCGCGGCAATAAGAAGCGTGTGTCTCAGGTGTAAGTCCTTCGATAGTATAATTAGGATTTGGACTATTCAGCCACTGATAACCATGCATCCAGAGACCCAGCTGGAAGTTAATTCCCCTTGCTTCTGCCTCTTCGCTTATAAACCTGAGCATTTCGAGATTCTTGTCGCGCTCAGCGTCTGAGAGCTGTGGAACCCTGACCTGGTATCCCTTCACTGATAAAAAAAACGGATAAGTAAAAAGAAAATATCCGTCTGTCACATTCTGAAGAAAGTCGTATCCTATCCCGAAGCTCAGGCTGAAACGATTGAACCTTTGAGTTGCTAACATTGTCAGATATTGGGGCCACATTTCCTTATCGTTGAACCATCCTTTATCTTCTATTTCGCTGACAAAGAGTCTGTTTATACCACGTACAGCATTCAACGGTTTCTCCATTACAGGCCTATTAAATTGCAGGGCTTCAAGAGGCTGAGATGAACAATTGACGCGATCAGCAAGTTCCAGCACTGCATACGTAAGGCCTCGTGAATCATACCCTGTCGCCAGCAAAATCGGCCTTCCGGAAGATATAACAGGAACCAGACCTAAGGCCTCAGGTTCAGATGGTATGGTAGTTTTTTTTGTTTCGAGTAACTCCCTTGCTATCTGCGACCCGTAGCCGGCCACCACTATACAAAGATCACCGGCTCTTACCTTCGAAATCTGGCTATATTTTAAAACATTTATGTTATCGGCTTGAAGTGATTTTTCCAATTCTTTAACAGCCCATTGTGATGCTTTTGCTGCAGCTGTTTCATCGTTGGGATCAATCACCAATGAGACACCATTGAATGACAATCCCCCCAGACCCAGTGAAGATACTCCAAGTGCGGTAATTCCTGATATCTTAACAAAATGCCGTCTTGTAATCTCCTTATCTTCGACCACATCATTTTGTTTCACTGTGATTTTTCCCATTTTATTCTATTTTAAGGAGAATATATTAAAGCTATTTAGTCAACCAAAATTCATGAAGCTGGCAGGCTCATTTGTCTTTCCTTACCAAAAACCTGTAGATAGTTCTTGATTTGAATTTTTCTCCAGGATTTAAAATGGTTGAAGGGAAATTCGGATGATTTGGACTATCGGGAAAATGCTGTGTCTCGAGAGCAAATGCGGACCTTGTTTTTACTGCAGGGTCAGTTGCTCCCTCAGTTTTTTTCCACATCAGTCCGTTCCCCGAAAATAACTGTATAGCCGGTTGATCAGTAATTACTTCCATAATACGACCGCTCTCCGGGTCATAGACTTCTGCATCAACCTTAGCCTTGTTATCAAGAACAAAATTATTATCATACCCATTAAAAACAGTATTTTCATAGGTTTCCCCAATCCTTTCACCAATTGAATGCGGAACTGTAAAGTCAAAAGGCGTTCCTTTTACCGGGCTGATTTCACCTGTCGGAATCTTAGTTGCATCGAATGGTGTATAGGCGGATGCATGAAGCGTGAGCATATGATCGAAAATATAACCTTTTCCTGCTCCGTGAAGGTTGAAGTAAGCGTGATTTGTAACATTTATTACTGTCCGTTTGTCAGTGGCAGCGAAATAATCGATTATTATCTCGTTCTTATCTGTCCATGTGTATATTACCTCGGTGTTTACAGTTCCGGGAAAGCCTTCTTCCATATCGGGACTTACATATGAGAATTTAACTGCAGGTTGTTTGCTGTTATTAAGAATCTCGGCATTCCAAACCTTTGAATACCAACCATTACGGCCCCCGTGCAGGGTGTTCGGTTTGTTGTTGACCGGCAAATTATATTCGACTCCGTCGAGTGTAAACTTTGCATTTGCTATCCGGTTGGCATATCTTCCAATAACTGCACCTCCAAAAGCATCTCCTTTGATAATTGACTCAAAAGTCACAGAGCCCATGGTTATATTATCCTTGACTCCTCTTTTGTCGGGAACCTCTATACTTTCAATCCTGGCGCCATAATTAGTCAGTTTTAGAATATTTCCTTCTTTATTTGTCAGGGTGAAAAGGTAAACTTCACTTCCTTTATGATTACCCAACACTTCTTTGACAACAGGTTCGATCTTCTCCGATTTCTGATTACCGAAAAACACCAGCATCGGGATTAAGGACAATGACAAGACATTAATTCTATTCATAATTTCAAGTGGGTTTATTATTAATTACCAAAATTAACAGAATATTAATAACTGAAGCCTGAAGTGATTTAGAAAAAATATTTTTACCTTGTCACGATTGACAATTTAACATCCAAATCCTAATTGTGAAAAAGATCATTTATTCAGGTTTTCTGGCATTCATAATCTGTTGCAGTTGTTTTGCTGCAGGAGTGACACCCGATGAAGATTGCACAAAAGATATAAAGGATCCGCGCGGGAAGATGAAACCCTGGAAAAAAGGCGCCAGTGAAACCGGCAAATACCGTAATGTTTTCCTCGATGCAGGGTATAAAAAAGCCGATATCGATACAAAACTTGTAAAAGCATATTATGATGTTTTTGAGGGACCGAACAGAGTCTATTTCGAAGTTGGTGATTCAATGGCTTATGTTTCTGACCTGAAAAATCACGATGCGCGTACCGAGGGTCTTTCATATGGAATGATGGTCGCGGTTCAGCTTAATAAAAAAGATGTCTTTGACCGCTTATGGCGCTGGACCAAAAAATATATGCAGCACCAGGGAGGGGGCCGCGATGCATATTTTGCATGGAGTGTAAAACCGGAAACCGGGAAACACAATGCTGAAGGATCCGCCTCCGACGGGGAGTTTTATTTTGTTACTGATCTGCTTTTTGCATCAAATCGCTGGGGAAATAAAACTGGGATCGATTACTATGCCGAAGCCAGAAGAATACTTGATGCAATGTGGAGCAAAGACGGAACCGATGGCCAGATGAATGTAATCAATGTTGAACACAAACAGATTACCTTTGTACCTGATAAATCAGGCTATGGCTGGACCGATCCTTCCTACCATCTGCCTGCATTTTATGAAGTTTGGGCCGAATATGCCAAAGATGGTCATGAACAGTTTTATAGAGATTGTGCCGATACTGCACGCGCTTTTCTTCACAGAGCCTGTGCTCCAGTTACAGGACTTAATGCTGATGCAACCGAATTCAGTGGAATTGCTAAAGTAAGGGGCCGTATGGGAAGTACTTTCCGTTATGATTCATGGAGGGTGCCAATGAACATTGCCATGGATTATTCATGGTATGCAAAAGATAAAGAATGGCAACAGGATTACAGCAAACGATTTCAGAATTTTCTTTTCTGCAGGGGCATAGATACTTTTGAAGATCAGTTCAATCAGGACGGGACTCTCCCGACCTATATACTTCAGGCCGGTGGCTACCAGAAATTACGCCATTCAATTGGACTGGTAGGTACATCTGCTGCAGCTTCCATAATGGGAACACAGGCTAAAAGCTGGAAATTTGTGGATGCAGTATGGAATGCCAAACTCGAACCCTATTCCGATGGTTATTTCGATCCTTATTATGACGGATTGTTATATCTGTTCAGCTTAATGCATCTGAGCGGGAATTACCGGATCATCACACCCGGGATCTAAAGGCTGAAAAGAGAGAAGTTTGCGACAGTCTTTCTTTGCTTTGTCTGGTATACCTGCCCATGGGTAAATTGACCACCGTTATTTGAGATTAAGTATTTGTTTCTAAATTATTTACTTTTTTAGTATATTGTCACGATATTAAACCAACTAGATTTTCATATTATTATTAAATCAAAATCATATTTTTTAGTGTCCTTATTGAAATTTTTTTGGAGCAGATCAAAAGCCGGCAATTTCAGATATTTATAAAAGGAAGAACATGGTATAACATAAATAAATAAACTAAGAAAATGAAAAACGTAAATTCAAGAAGAGCATTTTTAGGCAAAGCTGCCTTTGCTGCTGCTGCTGTAACTGTTTCCCCATTAGCTGGTTTTGGAAAAGGTTTTGAAAAGGCTGTAGAGGGAACAGCAAAATTTTCCGCTCCATCTGATCTGAAAATTACAGATGTTAAGTGTGGTTACATGGGGGGAAGTCTTTTTGTGAAAATATACACAAATCAGGATATTTGGGGATGCGGCGAAGGAGTGGATGCCATCTCGGGGACTTATTACCTCGTTCAGAACCTTGGGAGAAGACTGAGAGGACAAAACCCATTAAATGTAAACAAGATTTTTGAAGACATGCGGAGATCAGGTTATTTCAGTGGGGCACAGTCAGGTATGTATGTTGCTGTCCTTTCTGCCTTTGAAACTGCGTTATGGGACCTGGCTGGAAAAGCCCTTGGTTTACCGGTTTACCAGTTGCTTGGTGGCAAATTTCGCGATAAGATAAGGGTATATTGCGACACAGCCCTCTACCGCAATAACTTGCCAACACCCGACGTTTTTGCCAAATCTGCCCTCGATGCCGTTAAATTGGGATTCAATGCCTTAAAGTTTGATTTGGATGAGGCCAACGATCCCAATAGATTCGACAGGTACAACTGGACAGCCAGTCAGGGTGAGTTGCAGCGCATGTTTGACCAGATAGCTGCCGTCAGGGAGGCAGTTGGACCCAAGATTGATATATGTGTGGATATGCATGGCAGGTATGATTTAAATACTGCCCTGGCAATTTCCAAACGTTTGGAACCGTTGCACCTGATGTGGCTGGAGGAACCCATCCCGGCAGAAAATGTAGATGCGTACAAGATTATCTCCGAATCCACTTCTACACCAATCACAGCAGGTGAAAATATATATCTGGCTTATGGGTTCAGGAGGCTGTTGGAAATAGGTGGTGTTGATTCTGTAATGCCCGATTTGCAAAAATGCGGTGGACTTGGTGAAGGACAACGTATTGCCAACCTGGCAAATCTGTATTACATTCCTTTTGCCCCGCATATGGTTGCTTCATTTCTGGGTGCCATGGCATGTGCTCATGTGTGCGCATCGGTACCTAACTTCTTAATTATGGAGTGGCAATCCTACTTTCATAACAACCCAATGTATAAGGAAATCGTTAAATTTGATGAAGAAGATTGGGTTGTAAACAGTTTTATTAAAGTATCGGACAAACCCGGGATTGGCGTGGATATTAACGAAGAAGGAATGAAAAAATATGCTAGTAGGGGCGTACCATTTTTTGAATAAAACAGAACAAACGTGAATGAATAGAATCCCAGGAAATGGGACGTTTTGTCCATTATTACAAAAACCGGAAGGTTGACACCATTTGACAGGTCAGATAAAGTGGATTATAATAATCAGAGTATCAAATTATTAATTCCGCCTTTGGGGACCAAAACTTACCGGCCAGATGTAGTCCGGGGGATAGGATTATACAAACTTAATTACATCCAGCTAAAAGTTGTAAATTTTTACTGGTGGAAAGTGATCAATTTCGTTATCGTTTCCAGAATAAGAACTATTTTAGTAAAAAGTGCTCTGTTCATTAAAGCTAGCTATTATGTATAGAAATAAACATTTAAGATTTCTGCATTTGTATTCAATTGTAATTTTATCGTGTATATTATTGAGTACATGTAGTCTTTCCGGCCAGTCGGGTAGCGGAACGGCAAAAAAATGGGTAGGGACCTGGAGCACTGGAATGCAGCTTGTAGAAACTCGTAATAATCCACCTTCACCTGGCTTGACCGGTAATTCATTGCGACAAGTAGTACGAGTCTCAATTGGCGGAGAGGTCCTGCGGGTAAAGTTTTCTAATGAATTCAGCAAAAGCCCCGTTACCATGCATTCTGTTCAAATTGCTGCCTCAGCCGGAGGAAACGCCATTAACCAGTCAACAAGCGTAATACTGAAATTTAATGGTAGTCAGGAGGTTACAATGGATCCTGGTACAGCAATTACTTCTGATCCGGTTTCGTTCAATCTGCAACCGAGGATGGATATGGCAATAACAATATACTTTGGCGGTACATCGCCGGATATAACCGGGCATCCAGGGTCTCGCACCACTTCGTACCTGCTGCCCGGAAACAATGCTTCTGTGACTGATTTTACAGGTTCTGTCACAACAGAACACTGGTATGTCATTAACGGGATTGATGTACAGGCACCGTCAACATCATCCTGCATTGCAATCCTTGGCAACTCAATTACCGATGGACGTGGTTCAACAACAAACATGCAAAACAGATGGCCGGATCTATTGTCAGAAAGACTACTTGCAAACCCAGGTACCAGGCAGGCAGGTGTTCTCAATCTTGGAATAGGTGGAAATTGCGTGCTCAGAGATTGCCTGGGACCGTCTGGCATAAGCCGGTATGGAAAGGATATTCTCAGACAGTCTGGAGTACAATCTGTAATAATTTTTGAAGGTGTTAACGATATTGGTGGAGTCAGATCTGCTGATGCTGCAGCTTCGGTTGCCAGCGGACTTATTGCTGCATACAAAATGATGATTGACTCTGCGCATACGAGAGGTTTGAAGATTTACGGGGCTACAATTACTCCCTTTAAAGGTAACGGCTACTATAATCCATATAGTGAAACGTGCAGGAATGAGGTTAATGGATGGATCCGAAACAGCAACCGGTTTGATGCTGTGTTCGACTTTGATTATGTGGTGAGGAATCCGATGGATACGATAAGCCTTATGTCATCTAATCAGAATGATGGTTTGCACCCTGACCTGGCGGGATATAAAAAAATGGTTGATTGCATTGACCTGAAACTGTTTTAACGCAAGGGCTCCGATAATCCGGTTGCAGAAAAGAGACCTTAATGAAAAAATAAGTGTGAGAGTATTCGTTCGAGCTCACTCATCCTGAAAATCTAGTTTTTCGAGGTTCCTCGAAAAACACAAATATCTGATTTGTGTATTTTGGGACTTTCACTCTCGTTTTGTCCTCTGAAGCTTTAGCGAAAGAGGGCTCTTTTTCAGTAATCCGAACGGATAAAGAATGCAACATTGTATTAATTTTCCTGTCTTTAGGTGTAAAACATCTGGCATGATCTCATTTGCAAATACTGATCCAATTCAGATTTTAATCTTAAAAATTAATTTACTATATGTTTAATAACCTTCTGAAGCACAGCATCAGATCTTTCAAAAGACAGCGTGCATATGTAATAATAAATATTTTTGGACTGGCAATAGGAATTGCCTGTAGCCTTCTCATAACTCTCTATGTGATCAATGAAGCAAGCTATGACAGGTTCAATGTGAAAAAAGACAGAATATTCAGAGTCGTTCTGAATGGCAAGATCGGGGGACAGGAGATTACCGGTGCATTTACTCCTGCCGTAATGGGGCCGACTTTGCTTAAAGAATTTCCTGAAGTTGAGGACTTCCTGAGGATGGATGGTGTTGGTCCGACGGTGGTACAATATGAACAGCAGATCTTTACAGATAATAATATAATACAGGCTGATTCATCCTTTTTTGATTTCTTCTCGATCCCGGTGATCAAGGGAGATCAGGATAACCTTTTAAACAGCCCCCATAAAGTTGTAATGTCAGAAAGCACTGCAAGAAAATTTTTTGGCAATGAAAACCCGATTGACAAATTGATAAAAATAGGATCAGATACAACGAGATATGTTGTTGCAGGAGTGATGGGAGACATTCCGTCCAATTCGCATTTCGAAGCCAGCATGGTGACCTCCTTTCTGACAAATCCAAGGTCGAAAGAACAGGTATGGACGAACAACAGCTTCAGCCTGTACCTTCTTCTCAGACCCAATTCAAGTCCTGCGACAGTAGATGCCAAATTCAAGGATCTTATAGTCAAATATATAGGTCCGGAAATTCAGAAATACATGGGTACTACCATAGAGGAGTTTCTTAAGCGGGGCAACAAGTTTAGGTATTACCTCCAGAAGCTGACGGATATTCATCTCGACAATACTGTACAGGGAGGATTTAAAGCTCCGTCCGACCCGAAATATCTTGTCATTTTCGGAAGTCTTGCAATCCTGATTGTGGTAATAGCGGCTATTAATTTTATGAATCTGGCTACTGCGCAGGCAGCAAGAAGATCAAAGGAAGTAGGGATTAAGAAAATTGGTGGTTCAACACGAGGCATGCTTATTATGCAGTTCCTTACCGAATCAATTATTCTTGCGTTCGTTTCTTTGATATTTGCTCTGGTTATTATCAAACTGAGTTTACCATATTTCAACAATTTGCTCGGGACCCGGCTGACACTTAATCTTTTTGCAGCCTGGTACACAACCCCGGCCTTGTTATTATTTACAATAATAGTCGGAACTATTTCAGGAAGCTATCCGGCATTTTTCCTTTCATCTTTCAATCCTTACGAGGTGCTCAAGGGGAATGTCAGTAATAATAAGACCAATGGAACTCTCAGGAGGATCCTGGTAGTTTTTCAGTTTGCGGTATCTATCCTTCTCATTGTAGGTACCATGATCATGAACAAGCAGATAAAATATATGCTTAACAAAGATGTGGGTTTTAACAAGGAGAATGTTATTGTTATAGAGAGAGCGCATGTTATTGGAAAAAAGATGAAGGCCTTCAAGGAGAGTGTAAAAATGGTACCCGGAGTGGTTGATATAGCAAGCTCAACTGCTCTCCCGGGACGTACAAATAATAATAACGGCTATATGATTGAAGGCAGGAAGGATGAAACTATTCTTATGACAACCAGTTGGGTAGATTACGATTTTCTGAATACCTACGGCATGAAACTTGATTCCGGCAGGAATTTCAATGAATCATTTTCTACAGACAAGCAGGCGTGTATTCTCAATGAAAGTGCCATGAAGAATTTCAGCATCACTGACATGGAGAGGACCAGGATTCTCAGGCCGGACGAAAACGGGTCAATACCTATCCAGATAATCGGAGTTGTAAAGAACTTTAATTTCGAGTCTCTAAGGAATCCTATTCAGCCTTATATATTACTGCTTCAGGGTGAGGATAATTACTGGGGCTATATTACTGTCAGGCTATCCCCGGAAAATTTTGCTTCCACAATTGATGCTATTGAAAAAGTCTGGAAGGAATATGCATCCAACAATCCGCTTCAGTATTATTTTCTGGATGCTGATTTTGAAAAAATGTACAGCCAGGAAAAGCAAAGCGCGCAAATGGCCCTGATTTTTTCATTACTGGCAATTTTTATTGCAGCTCTCGGACTGTTTGGACTCACATCCTATACTGTGGAGCAGAAAACCAAGGAGATCGGTGTAAGAAAAGCAATGGGGTCATCAATTGCAGGCATATACTTCGAAATCTCGAAGGAAATAATACTGCTAGTCTCAATTTCAGCACTTATTGCATGGCCAGTCATATATTACTTTGCAGGGAAATGGCTTGAGAATTTCCACTATAAGATAAATCTCAGCTTATTAAGCTTTGTTGCTGGACTTATCATTGCACTTGGAATCGCTTTGATCACCATAAGCTATCGTGTAATAAGAGCTGCCAGTGTAAACCCTGCACAGTCGCTTAAATATGAATGATTACCAGGAAGCCTTTTTAGTATCCGAAAGGACAATACTTGCAACCAGTTCGGTAAATTTCTTTCTACTACCTCAAATGCCGGTGATCTTATTGGGTTGAAGGATCAGGTCAGAAAATCTAAGGCTAGCCTGTGAATCAGAATTACTTACTGTTTTTTGTTAAAGACTTGTGAAATCCTAAAAGATGTGAGACTTTCACCGATGGATATTTACAAAAAAAGCTGTTTAATCTGATCGAGACCTATCATTAATTCAGCTACTACAGACACATCCACGGATTTTCTATTTTTGCAGTAATCCTTTTCCGACAGGGGGGATGGGCAGGGGCATTTGATACATGAGCTTTTCACCATGCAAATACTGCATTGTCTGCGTGACATTATTTCATCCTGTTCTGATTTAAAGTTGTCTATTAATTCATCATATGATTGACCTACTTCCCCAATCATAGTTCCACCCCAGCAAAACCTGACTTCGGATTTATTATTTACAATCAGCGTGTCCCGTGATGTGCAGTTTGACAATTCCTTTGTCCATTTGCAAATATTTGCAAAATAAGGGAGTGCACTTTGGTTTATCAGATACAAAAATGGATCCTTCTTTTTACTTATAGTTTCCAGATAGGAATAGGCAGAAGCAGAATCCTGCGAATTGACCTCTTTACATAAAGTTCTGGTGAAATTCACACCCTGATTGGCCAGATTTGATTTAACAAATTCAAAATCGCATATCCTGATATTGTCACTGGTTTTATCTGATTTCAGAAGTATTGAAGTTGAAGAAATCAAATTTAATCCATCATCACATCTTTCAAGACAGTAGTTACGTATATTGAGACTTGGCGACAGATATTTAATTAACATTGCATAATTCCGGTCTGCCAGCCTGGTCATCGACTCCTGATCAGAATAAATCTGTATAATGGTGCCATTAATTGTAAGAATATCCTTTAACCACCTCACAAATTTATCCTTTATATGATCAGATTGCAGAATAATGTTTGTAAATCCAGCCTTTGCATTGCTTTCCTTATAGGTAAGAGATAAAATTTTAAGGGTGCTTTTGTCATTGTATTCCTTCCTGCTATGCATATTGGATTTTGGTGATATTTGCACCTTCCCGATAACATCAACAGGATAAGTTACTCTTGGAAATATAGGATTGTTATTGATATATTTAATCCTATATCCGTATTTTTTATAGTTACTAAATAAAGGTGTTCCTTTGAATATGATCAGGAAATTATGCGCATATTTATCGATACTCTTATTCTTTTCAATAGCTTCTATAGTGCGTCTGGCTTCACCGAGTGTTTCACCGGGTAACCCTATCATAACGCTGGCAACAACATTCTTTATACCGATCTTCTTCGCATAAGCCGTCATTCTGTCCAGACTCTCAATAAACTTTATTTCTTTCTGAAAATCATGTGACGGGGTATCTTCAGCGACATGAACTTTACCGATTCTCCTTAATGTTTGAGGGTTTGCACTTTCAAGAGAAAAAGCAATTGAAACAAATCCTGCCTCCTTCATTTGATCAAGAAGGGTCTCATCAACACAATCACACCTGGTTATACAACCTAGACGGACTTTTATCTTATTATTTATTATTGCATTACATATTTTCCCGGCTCTTTGGGGAATAAGTGTGAATGCATCGTCCTGGAAAGTTAATACCTGATTTCCTTCCAAATGTCTGGAAATAAAATCCAGTTCTCCGATGACTCTGTCGACAGAATGAGTTGAAAATCTCTTTTTTGACAAAATAGCACAGTTGCAGTAGACACAATTCTGGTTACAACCTCTGGTTGTTAGAATTCCTGTATTGTAACTTTCTGTTCCGGGTATAACTCCGCTCAGGTAAGGAGAAGGATATTTATCCAGATGATCCACAATTCCGGATTTATGCCGTAATATTGGGTTTTCAGGGTTAGTATAGACCTTTCCTGCGAACCTGTAAGATATTCCAATAATTCCGCTAAAATCGGTTTTGCTACAATTAAAATTTGTCTCTGATAGTTTAGTGATGAACTGAATGAATGATTCTTCACTTTCATTGATGAAGCAGGCATCGACAAATAGATACCTGTTCATTATAAAATCGTAATGTACCGAGGGGCAGGGGCCACCGAAAACAATCAGGGTACCCGGGGAAATTTTCTTGATCTGTTCAGCAACTAATGCTGAGACATTGAAGTTGGAATCATAAACAGTGAAGCCTACTATCCTGGAGCTATAATCAAGTATTTTATTTACACAGTCTTTCAGGTTTATTGGATTCCTGTTAATGAACTGTCGGGCATTAAAGCCTTTTGATATCAGATATGATATTATATAAGCACTGCCAAGATGGTAGTCGAAGCAGCTGCCCTGACTTTCACCGCCTGGTGAAAATATGAATAAACAATCAACTGGTTTCTTCGACTTGAGATCAACCAAAACAACAACTGATATTTATATTTATAAATAGTTCAGAATATCAGAAAAAGAGCCCGCAGGTACTAAAATACTAAATTTTATCTGCAGGCATGACGATATGCGGAGCAACGATATGTGGAACAATGTGCAGAAGTTCATAAACTTCGATCCTGGTGACTTTCAATTCACAAAGTTTCGCATGAATCAGTTTCTTCAGTTCCTCTCCGCTAATATCATCCTTTATAGCTTTCTGGATTGTTTGGAGAAGGTCACCTGCATCTTTCTCACCTAAGATTTCAACAAGAAGCTCCCTGATGGTCAGATTTTCAAAATTAAACGTGGATTTCATAGTGCTTTTAATTTAAGAATAACAAAAAACTCTATTAAACAAACTGATATTTAAACAAGTGGGCCGGAAGAATTTAAGCTAATTTATAACTTTTTATGACACAAAAAAATATTTCTTTAATCCTCAGCCTTTTAGATCTCTTGAAGCTTTATTGGCAGGTTCAGCATATTGCACAGATTCAGAAATCTGACCTCATCTTTCAGGAAATCAAAGATCGGAAACCTCAGGACATATGGCAGGTTAGGATCATGCTCTTTTAAAGCGGCTTCAAGCATCTCAAGTGTTTTTCCCCTGTTTCCTGCACAGGCATAAATCTGGGCAATTTCCGTAGGATTAATATATCTGGTTTTTAAATTCCCGGTGAGACTATCACCCTGGAGGTTCAGTACCTCCTTATAGCTTTTCAATGTATCGTTCTGTTTAAAGATATTTGCATAACCCTTGAAATAAATACTGAAAAGTGTTTCCCATACTTTCAATGCTTCCGTATACCTGCCTTCTGTATGCAGAACAAGCGGAAGATTATCGAGTGCAGTACCATTTTTAGGATCGATTTCCAGTAATTCTTTGAATGCCCGGATTGCATCATCGTATCGTTTGGAACAAAACAATATCACGCCGTATGGCCCTTTGGTGTCCAGGTTCATCGGATCAAGTCTCAAAGCTATTTCAATCTGTTCAACTGCCTCTTTAGGTCTCCCAAGAATAACCAGCAGATTTGCATATCCTGTCCTGACGTAAGCATTATTAGGACTGAGTGAGAGGGCTTTCTCGCATGATATCTCTGCACCACGACAGTCAAACATTAAATAATTCTGAATCCTGCTGCGGCAGATATAGACCTCTGCAAGTGTACTGTCGAGTTGATATGCCTTATTAAAAGCAGCCAATGCTTTTGGTGTTGCCTCCAATGGTGATGAATAAGAACTAATCGCACGCATCAACCAGACTTCACTTATGCCGACATAGGCAAGGGTATAGGCACTATCCTTATATTTAGCGTGTTCAAAATGTTGCATCGCCACATCAAAATCCTGATGAAAGAATCTGTTCAGATAACTCTTTCCTAATAGATAATCCTCGTATGCTGCCAGGTTTGCAGTCGGAGCTTTCTCAATCCTTTGTTTCTCCTGGGGCGTTATTACTGCATTTAACTCTTCGGCAATATCTTCAGCGAGTTGGCTCTCTATCCTGAAAACGTCCCTGGCATCGTGTATCTCCTGGTCATAAGAATGCCCCCAGATGCGTACCTCCTTTTTAACTATCTTGTATAGATTTATGTTAAGCTTTATTAAGTTACCGGATCTGCGACCAACACCTTCAACTACATAATTGACTCCCAGTTCTTTTGCTATCTCAGGAATTGTTTTGGAAGTATTTCTGAACTTTTCTGCAGAGATACGTGACCTTGGTGTAAGATCTTTAATTGACTGAAGATGAATCAGCACATCCTCCATTAATCCGTCCATAAAGTACTGGTTGGTATCGCCATGGCTATCATATATGAAAGGCAGGACGGCGATGGACTTCTCAAAGACCTTTTTATTCCTGACTAGCTTCGGTAAAACAAAGATGCCAAGGAATATTATTATCAGTAAAATGATCAAACCGCTTACAATTAACTTATTCTTTTTTCCAATCTGATCCGGTGGGGATGAGGGGGAAGGTGTGTAAGTCGATTCTGTCTTTTTACCGGAGAAGACCATTGCAGAGATTATTTCTTTTAAGGCGTTTCCAACCTTGTTAATCTGATCCCTGTAATTGGTATGATTTAAATTCTCATATGGCTTCTCTTCTTTAGGAAGTAATGGCCTGTTGACTCCTGTAGATGCATATATAAAGTCGATACTCCTTATCGTACCACCGATCACCGATTCAAAAAGTCGTGAATCTGAAGCGTCCAGGTCGTAGATGCGGACCGGAAGAACTCTGCTGGCTACATTTCCGTTAGGCAGCCTGACCTTAAGGCCAAAGCTATCATCTGATGCAATTTTTATGAAGGCCTCAAATTCATTTACCCAGGCAAACGACCTTTTATCGCAGTATGTTCTTGATAGGATAGGAATAAAGACCAGGCATTTCAGCTTTTCTTTAAGTGAATCATCCACAACATAAGTCTCAAGCAGACCGTCGTGAGGATTTTCATCAAAATAGACACTTATGTCCTCCTTAAATGTGGATTCGAGCTCTCCCTTCAGGTGTTCAACAAAATCAGTAACCCAGCCGTCATGTTTATTGTCTTTCTGACGGTAGCTGATGAATATATCGTATTCGTATCCAGAGATGAAACTTGGCATGGTAACAATTAATTGTCATAAAGTTAAAAAAAGTAGGGATGCAAGTCAAATAATTTTCATAGGATCAGGAATAATAGTGCTTATGCCTTATGGCTCAAATGATAATCTTTCCTGACAATCAGAAATGCACGAAAGGATTCTGATTTCACTCAAAGTTATTTGTTAAAAGTGACAAAGGTGGATTACTTTCATTTGGGCCACCTCAGTTTTGCAATATCTTCATCGATTCGGTTACCATTGTGTATCCTTCAGCTGTATAAAAGAATGTACAACCAAGGTCATAAGCATAGCGAATAAACTAAAATGCTTCAGTTTTATTTGGAGCAGGACCAGAGCCTCCTGGAATTTTACAGGAAGTCAGACCGTGCTATAAGAAAGAGGGGGAGAAAAGGAGAATGGGAGAGGGGGTGATGAAAAAATGTGAGTGTGTGTGCGAGGGTGTGGAAAAAGATCGAGAATGTTCGTTCGAGCTAACTCGCTTCCGCAACGCGGAACTTCGTCACTTCGTTCCTTGTCTCACTCTCACTCTCGCTCTTTTTCAGTACCCCGAACGGACAAAAGTTGCAACTGTTCAGATACTTTTTGTAACTCCTGAAGAAAAAGATGTTCTTAGTAATTCAAAGCCCCTTTCATTACTTACACGAGGTGAATAGCCAAGTTTTTCCTTAGCTTCAGTAATATTAAACCAGTGATGAGAGCAAAGCTCACTGACTATTAAACTTGTAACAGGAGGCTCAGATTTCAGATTGAGAACTAGAAATATTCTTTCAATAATTATTGCCAGGATTATCGCTAAAGTTTTTGGGATTACTCTTTTTACCGGATTTAATCCGGCTGAAAGGAGAATGGAATTAACAAATTCCCAGGTCTTTATGGGCTCACCATTTGTTATAAAATATGCTTTTCCGCAAACATCAGGATTATTGTCCATGATTCGCATAGCAAGTAACATTGCATCAATATAATTTTCGATATATGTAGTATCAATAAGGAAATCATTTTCTCCGATTCTCCATAGTTTCCCTGATTTTGCTCTATTCAGTATACCATTGATGAGTTGCGTATCTCCTGGTCCCCAAACCAAATGAGGGCGAAGGGCTATGGTCTTTAGATCTTCTGAATTGGCTTCAAGTACCAGTTGCTCTGCAATAGCTTTTGTTCCAGTATATATTGATACAGGTTTTTGTGGGTATGCAACAGTTTCGTCAGCATTTTCAAGATCATGACCATTGAAGATTACACTAGCAGAACTGGTAAATATTAGTTTCTTGATTTTAAGTTTTTTACAACTGTTTATGACATTTCTCGTACCACAGACATTGATATTTACAAAGTCACTGTAAGACCCCCATACTTCAACTTTTGCTGCAACATGAAAAACTACATCAATGTCTCTGCAAGCTAATTCAACATCCTTGGAATTTGCCAGGTCTCCCTGAAATATTTTGATGCCCAGTTTCAGGTGTTCCGGATACAGGTTCCTGGAGAAGGTGGATACTTCAAATCCATTGCTGGCTAATTCTCTTACCAATGCTGACCCTATAAAACCACCACCTCCAGTAACGAGTATTTTCATTGCATTCTTTTTTGTGCCCACGAAGTAAGTTTTTCGCGGTAAATCTTAGCATTATGTCTAGGATCAACAGGGAACTTTTTATGAAAGAGTATGTGATTAATATTTCTTGTAACCGGGTCCTGTCTGCCAAGTTTCAATAATTCTTCTTTTAATTCTCTTGAACTTTTAAATCCTTTTCTAAGTTCGATGCAGATTATCGGAATTTTTCTCCCTGAAATCCCTGTATTAATCCCTACCAGAGCAGAACGAGAAACATACGGATGCCGGTTAAAAACCGCCTCAGAGGTTATTGTAAAAAGTGTTGGGCCATCTGTAACTACCCTCTGCGATTTTCTGCCATAGAACCATACCCTTCCAGATTTATCAAAACGTCCCAAATCGCCTGTGCGGTGATAATAAAATCCTGTTGCACTGTCGAAAATTTTGGACCTTCTGTTTGAGTCATTATCAGCAAGATATTCCTGAGAAACGTTGGGTCCTTTGATAGTTATCTCGCCTATTTCGCTATCACCAGTTGACAAAGAATCTTCCCATAATTCTATGTTCTCCTCGATAATATGTATGATTTTTAGATCAATACCTTCAATCGGATAGCCTACGCAAATACCATTCGGATAGCTATTCATGTTTTCATATAGTGGCAATAGCTCGGTATCACATATGTCTGTAACAGGCAAGGCTTCCGTAGCTCCGTAGGGTGTGTGAATAGCAGCTCCGGGAGGTATCCACTTCCGGGTTTCCCTCAAAACAAATGGAAGAACAGGTGCCCCTGCTGTCATTATTCTAGCTAAAGAAGGAACCTTAAGGTTGTTAATGTTGCCATAAGTTGCCAGTCTTCCAAGTATCATGGGTGAACAAAACATGTGTGTGCAGGAAAAGTCGTTGATATTACCTATTAATTTTAATGGATTGAATGATCCAGGCTTTGTCATATCCATATCTGCCAGGACAGTAGAAATGCCAAGGCTCATCAGGAGCAACCCTATAAGCGGAAAGGTACACAGATCAATCTCTCCAGGTTTGTATCCGAAATGATCCCTAAGGATTTTTATCTGTGCAGCAAGCATGTATTTTTTGTACATAACAGCTTTAGCAGGTCCGGTGCTTCCACTGGTATAAAATATTGCAACAAGTGTCCCTGGATCCTGGTGAAATGAGGGTATCTTCATATGAATTTGTTTAAGGCTTTGAAGGCTTTTGCAGTTCCCGAGAAAGCAAAATCCTGTTGATATCCATGTTCTAATCGACCGGTACGATTCCGGAAACAGAAATTTCAGTAACAGAGATCGGGGAATGCCAACGAAAGCTTCTGCTTCTGTTTTTACCAAAGCCTTCGACATTGCCTTTATTCCCATGCCTGGATCGATCATAACAGGCACTGCACCAATGCGAAAGAGGGCGAATACGACAATAAAAAAATCAGGACCCTGTTTTACCAGGACTATTGTTTTTGTGCCTGCAACAATTCCAGCTTCAAGAAAACCTGAGGCATATGAATCCACCCTGGTGCATAGGTCAGAATATGTCAACAATATTGGGTGAAGTATTGCAGGTCTATCCGGGTTTTCCCGTGCAAAATCAAAGAGAGAATCAGTAATATTATTAGCCTGCTCCTGTTCCATTTTTTAGTTAATTTCTGTAAAGAGAAAGAGATACTGTAATACCACTCCCAACAGTTAAAAACAAAATATTTTTTGATACATTGAACTTACCGTTTTGAAACACTTTATTCATAGAAAAAATAAGGCCGGCTGAATATATTTCACGGTTACTTTCTTTTACGGTCAAATGATCTTTTAAGCCAGTATTAGATATGAACTTTTCCCTGAAGCCCAAAGGACTTTGCGATGTTATAAGTAAATCGATATCTTCAGTATTAAGTTTTTCTTCTTCAAGGAAAATATTTGTTGTATCTATAGCACATCTGAGACAGTCTTCCAGGTAGCAGGCTTTTTCTTCAATTATGAACCGGAAGTTACCTGTATCCCAATTTGTTGAACTATTAAAGTCATTTTTATACTCCGGGTAAGTTCTTGATTTAAATCTTATGAATCCCTTTTCTTCAGATCCATTAGTAAGAAGAACTGCACCTGCTGAAGAAGAATAGTTATAATTATGTGATGACCCTGACACAGGTTTCGTGTCGCCTGCTACAATCAGGCTATATTCCAAATCCCCTGATGCTATAAAACCATCAGCAATGTGGAAAGCATCTAAAATGCCTCCCCCACCGTTGTGTATATCAAAGGAAAAGATATTTTCCGGTTCCCTGCTGAATAGCCTTGGTCTGATGTAGTCTTTCTGAATCCGGTCTTGAATTAATGAAGCGAGCGAAGGTTCGCCCTGATGATTTTCATTATATAGCCCGGCATATAAAAGCATTCCAATATCCCTTGCACTTAGTCCTCCATTTCTGAGACATTGTTTTGTTGCACGGGAGGTCAATGCCAATATACCTTTATAAAGGACAGGTCTGGCCGTACCAACTGATTTAATTATTGTTCCCATATGAGTCAATAATATCATTGATTGTAAAAATCACCACTCCGATCACCAGTCCGGATGCAAAACTTAACATCATAATTTTATCTCCTTTTCGAAATAGTTTTTCCTCCAGACATCTATAATAGGCCGTAAAGTGAGTTGTCGAAGCGGTGTTGCCATTCTCTTCAAGATTCAGGATAACATTTGCAGGTTTTTCACCGAAATATTTCTCAAAACTAACTGCGCCCATCTGAATTGAATGTTTTGCCGTCTGGTGAGGAATAAGGTGATCGATTTGACTCATCCTTAGTCCGGCTTTTTTCAATGCATTCTCAATTACTGCCGGTGCATTTTCTATTGAGACATTATGAATTTCCTTCATTCGTGTATTCATTACTCCGCCAGGTTGCTTAATGCTCTGGTATGCTGTGCATAGATTACTATAACGACTTAGTGTCACTATTTCGGAAACAGATATAGCATCATCCATGGTAGTAGTGTATGTCAAAATAACTGCAGCCCCTGCATCTCCCACTGTAAGAGATGCAAGTTCAGTATTCAGAGAGCTGTCAATATTTTTTACAGCATTCATGCTGAGACTTGTAATGTACTCTCCGCTCACTACCATGCAATTCTTGACTGATCCTCGCGAAATAAAATTTTTGGCTATATGCACCCCGGTTATCATCCCGGCGCAGGCATTTGAAATATCATAATTAAGGGCGTTTTTATTCCCGATCCTCTCCTTTATGAACAATGATAGAGGAGGTTCATAACAATGATTCAATCCGTTAACATATTTTGATATTGAACATGAAATAATCATTTCAATATCTTCCGGTTTGTATTTGGAATGATTTAAACAATCATTTGCGGCATCTATCGCTAGAGTCAGTGAATCTTCCTTATCACTGCAAACTCTTCGGCTGTAAATACCGGTAAGCAACTCAAATTTAAGCGGTTTTAATAGCATTAACTGACCGGTTATTTCGGAAGTTGTTACCTTTTTCTCAGGTAATTTAACACCTATGCTCTCTATTTTACATCCAGCGATCATGAATTGTATTTAACGAAATCATTAATTATGTTACCAATTTCCACGGGCGCATCCTCCTGTAGAAAATGTTTGCCTGGCAATATCCTGCATGGCTGATTCTTAGTTCCTGGAATCTTTTGTTGAAGGACTAACTGGCCTCCATGTGTTATGGAATCATTGTCGCTGAAAACTGTCAGAAATGGTTTATCCCATTTCCCCATTTCATCCCAGCTCATTTTAATAAGACTGGCTCCCTGGGTTTTATAATCTAATGGAATAAGACCCGGCAAAATCCTGACAGCAACTTTTTCTTTATTATTTGAAAATGGATAATTGTAACCTTTTTTCTCAATGTTGATCAATCTGCGATGGCAACCCATATTAACAATTGCTCCAATCGGAAGATAAGGTGAATAATATGCAAACAATCGCCATAAATTAAAAGATAACGGTGCCTTGGCAGGAAATACCGGTAAAAATCCATTGCAGGCAATTATTCCTGAAATCTTTTCGGGGTATTTTGCTGCTATTATCATTCCCAATATAACACCCCAGTCGTGACCAAAAATATAAACCTGTTCTAAATTAAGACTTATGAATAATTCAGATAACCAAAGAACAAGGTTATTTAGGGTGTATCTTTTTGGATCAAGAGGCTTATCAGACATTCCGAATCCCGGAATATCAGGAGCAATAATGCGATTCCCTGCATTCAGGCAAACAGGAATGATTTTTCTGAAAGTGTAGGACCAAGTTGGTACTCCATGCAATAATAAAATTACTGGGCCATCAATATCCCCTTCATCTATGTAACAAATCCGAATTCCATCAACTTGAGCAGACAGCTGACTGAAAGGGAAATCAGTTAAAGGGATGTTGCTCATGTATCTAAAGTTATCGGTAAAGTGAAAAATTTTCACCTATTGTCTTCAGCCTGAAAAGAAGAAGTATTGCCCTTATATATGTTTAAAAGAGCTCTCTCAATTAGCTAAGATAGGCAATTTTATTTATACATACCTTTGCGAAAGGATGGAATTGAGCGTGTATGAAGGGAAAAGAGACGAGAGTGCTCACGATGCTTCCGCAACGCGGAACTTCGTCACTTCGTTCCTTGTCTCACTCTCACTCTCACTCTCACTCTCACTCTCACTCTCACTCTTTTTCAGTACCCCCAACGGACAAAAGTTGCAACCAGTTGGATGGCCTTCTATTATACCAAATACTTAATTCACAATTATTACAATCTATCAAGTCAATCACATAGGATTGTTTAATAATTCTCTATTTTTCATGGGATCATGAAGGCAGTACGGTATCATATATGATACTATCGTTATAATAATTTGCAGTCTAATGCTTATTTATGCTAATTAGTATCATATATGATACATTTATATTGTTTTTTAGTAAAGTTTATTATATTTTTGCCAAACAGGATTATATATGATACCAAATATATTTTTTGAGAAATGACAAACGATAAGATTATAAAGATAATAAAAGAAAGGAAGGATATTCTTAAAATAAATCAGGAATACCTTGCAGAGCTTTCAGAAGTAGGAATTGCAACATTAAAACGCTTTGAGAGCGGTAAAGGAAATATAACATTAAACAATTTACAAAAGATTGCTGATATATTAGGCTTAGAAATTAATCTTGAACTAAAAAACCCAATAAATGAGAAAAGCTGAAATATATAGAAATGGTATCCTGGCAGGTATATTAACCGAGACAGATAGTGGTGAATATGTTTTTACATACGATACCTTGTATTTTAATGATAAAACAAAACCTGGAATTAGCTTAACATTACCAAAGAAACAATTGGAATATACCTCAGAGCACTTATTTCCTTTCTTTTTCAACATGCTTTCTGAAGGAACTAATAGAGTTGTTCAGTCAAAGCAACTAAAAATAGATGAGAATGATTTTTTTGGTTTGTTATTGGCCACTGCTCGATATGATACGATTGGTGCAATAACTGTTAAGCAAATAAATTAGGAAATAATGCTATGGAAATAAAAAATTGTCCAGGATTATTACTGGAAGGCTTTTCAGAATATAGCCCCCTTTTTCTTCGTAGAATGTTTGATGGACGAAAGGTTAGCCATATCTTACCTTATAATGCTCCAGAAATTGATGAAGAAGACCAAAAGAAATTTATGCAAAACAGGAAAAGAATTTCTATTTCTGGGGTACAGGAGAAATATTCAGTATTACTTGAGAAAAATAACCTTCGATTAACAGAAGAAAAGGAACAAGGTACATATATCCTTAAACCAAAACCCCACGGATTACAGAAGACGTCTATGGCACCTGCTAACGAACATGTAACCATGCAAATTGCCAATCAGGTCTATAAGATCAATACAGCAGAAAATGGATTAGTTTTCTTTAGTAATGACGAACCAGCGTATCTTACCAAACGATTTGATATTGGTGATCTTGGTATCAAATTAGCGAAAGAAGATTTCGCATCATTGGCCGAAAAAACAGAAGAAAATGCAGGACATAACTTTAAGTATGAGTTTTCTTATGAGGGAATAGCCGAACTCATAAGGGAACATGTAGGAGCATGGAAAATTGAGATGGAGAAATTTTACAATTTGGTAGTTTTTAACTTCTTATTTTCAAATGGGGATGCTCACCTCAAGAATTTTTCCCTACTTGAAACTAAAAATGGGGATTATGTATTAAGCCCTGCTTATGACCTGATCGACACAGGAATTCATGTAGAAGAAGACGGTTACTTTGCTTTAGATGACGAATTATTTAAAGAATGGCACTGGTCGGATTGTAGGATTAACAATACTCGACACCATCCATGTAAGGAGGATTTTATTGATTTCGGCAAAATAATTGGGATAAACGAGAATAGGGTAAATAAATTACTTGAGCCTTTTCTTATAAAACAAAATAATGTTGAGGGTTTGGTTAAAAAATCATTTCTTGATAATGATACCAAATCACAATACTTAAATCATTATAATGAGCGTTTGACTATGTTAAATGGAATTTGAGTGAAGTATCTGGGAAAAATGCAAAATAATTCGAGAGCTCTAGCTCAAGCGTACTCGCTCTCAAATTACATATCCTTTTTTTTTATACCCAAAAAGGACACTGTTGCAACCAGACAAGCATCTTCCTTTTATCTATATAGTCAAATCCAATCCCTACAATATATTAAATCAATAAGATAGATCTTGTTATATTACAATAGGAGGGATGAGATTCAAAAGACAAAGAAGGAGATGGAGAAACTTGAACTCCGTAAATCAAACCTTCAGAATGATTTAATGGATCGTAAAATCACATCTCAGGATTACCAGGATATGAAGGGGAGAGGGAGAGAAAGAAAAAGTGTGAGTGTGTGAGTGAGAGTGAGGAAAAAGATCGAGAGTGTTCGTTCGAGCTTACTCGCTTCCGCAACGCGGAACTTCGTCACTTCGTTCCTTGTCTCACTCTCAC
>CAZGKI010000028.1:0-36815 GCA_964526345.1 uncultured Rikenellaceae bacterium | reverse complement strand
GCTGTTTAACCTAGCAGGGATGTCTTTCAAAAGGGTGGCTCCCGCTTTGCGGGGGAAGGGTGTTCTTTTGCCAATAATTTATTTTCCTATATTATCATATCAACTTTGATGTATATTTGGTGATAAAATAATTCCTATGAGCAAGCTTCTCTGGAAACCCGGGACAATGATCTATCCAGTTCCGGCTGTAATGGTCAGTTGCGGATCAGAACCGTCTGAATATAATATAATTACTGTAGCTTGGACAGGTACGATCTGCACCAATCCCCCAATGTGTTATATATCAGTCAGACCTTCCCGGCACTCGTATTCTATAATTAAAAAAAATGGCGATTTCGTTATCAATCTCACCACCAGATCACTGGCATTCGCGACAGACTGGTGCGGGGTGAAGTCAGGAAATAAGTTCAACAAATTTGAAGCGATGAAACTGACCCCGGTTCCCGCATCAAAGGTAAAATCGCCAATGATTAAAGAGTCACCTGTAAACATCGAATGTGTTGTAAAAGAGATAAAGGAGCTTGGTTCGCACCACATGTTTATATCAGAGGTAGTTGCCGTAAATGCCGATGAAGAGTATTACGATGAAAAGAATGGTTTGTTCAGATTTTTTGATGCCGAACCTATATGTTATTCTCATGGTAAATATTTTGAGACAGGAAGGCTGATAGGGAAATTCGGATTTTCAGTCGAGAAAAAGAAAAAAGTAAAACGCAACATAAAGAGTTAACCTGTGACCAATCAAGGCTTTATCAGAGATATTAAGATTCGGATCATCAAATATTTTGTGTGGTAAAATCAGCAAGCTATATTTATTAATAATATTTTCAATTTTTTTGGCAGAAACACTGAGGTTTCATAACTTCAGATCGAAAAAAAATAGTCTCTTATGAGTGAGAAGATCCTTGAGACCCTGATGCAACTGTTTGCAATCATTGCAAAACCTCAAGCTAATGACAGTGAAAGACGTGGTGTCGTAGAGGCTTTCCTTAAACGTCTGCTTAACCAGGAGCTGGTAAAGGAATATCTTTTGAAATATGATGAGGCGTTTGAAGAGGCAAGGAAGAAGCTTGAGAAAAGCAGTGCCGAGCGGCGTGAAGGGGCTATTGCAATCAGGATCAGAAAACTCTGCAAAGATATCAACGAGCAGGGGCAGCTTGACCAGGAGCAAAGGATTGTGGTTGTCATCCAGGCACTTGAATTCTGTAAATCAGGAGGCCAGGAAGTAAGTCAGCTCGAACTCGGTTTTATAAGCACGTTAGCCGAAGGACTGAATATCAGCGAGGAAGAATACGAATTTATTGAACGTTTTGTGCTGAATCCCTTTGATAAGATGCCTGACTTCCAGAATGTTCTGCTTATAAATGGCATAAAGGAGTCGCATTCTAAGGAGGCAAAACACGATTATAAGGAATTGCTGAAAGGACAAATATGGATACTATTTATTCCTTCTGTAAGTATGTATTTTGTCAGGTATACAGGCTCCGGCGAATTATCAATGAACGGGCAGTTGCTCCAGGAAGATAAAATCTATCCCTTCGGGCAGGGATCTTCAATAAAAGGATACAAGATAAAGCCTATATATTACTGGGATGTTACAATGCAATTCCTTAAGGAGGAGTTCAAAGCCTCAAGGGTTGTCTACGAAGTTAATAATATTGAATACAGGTTCAAGAGCGGGAAGGTTGGCATTCATCATATGAGCTTCAGAGAGGAGTCGGGAAGAATGGTTGGAATCATGGGCGCCAGCGGGGCCGGAAAATCGACTCTTCTGAGCGTGCTGAACGGAACCAATGCTCCATGTGACGGTGAGGTGCTTATCAATGGTGCAAGCATCCATAAAGAGAAAGAAAAGATCAAGGGGCTCATCGGATATGTTTCGCAGGATGATCTTTTAATTGAAGAGTTAACAGTATTTGAAAACCTTTATTATAATGCAAAGCTCTGCTTTGACAATCTTACTGATGATGAGATAATTTCAAGAGTCGACAATACCTTGAAGAACCTGGGTCTCTACGAAATACGCGACATGAAGGTCGGAAGTCCTCTGAACAAAAAGATAAGCGGAGGACAAAGGAAGAGGCTTAACATCTCACTTGAGCTTATTAGGGAACCTGCAATAATGTTCCTCGATGAGCCGACTTCGGGTCTCTCATCGCGCGACTCTGAAAATATTCTAGACCTGCTCAAGGAACTGGCCCGTAAAGGAAAACTGTTGTTCATCGTAATACATCAGCCCTCTTCCGATATCTTTAAAATGTTCGATAAGCTTATAATTCTCGATACAGGGGGATACCTTATTTATAACGGTAATCCTATCGAATCTATAGAGTACTTTAAAAGGACTATTGAACAGGCAAATTATAATGAGAGTGAATGTTATGTATGCGGTAATGTAAATCCCGAACAAATTTTCAACATAGTTGAGACAAAAGTCTTTACTGAGAGTGGTCATCCAACTGATACTCGGCGTATATCGCCTGCCGACTGGAGCAACCATTATAAAACCGAAAAGAAAGAGGATGGACTGGAGCCGGGAGGAGCAATTCCCGAGATCAATTTTAAGACTCCCAATAAGTTAAAGCAGATGCTTGTGTTCACCAAAAGGGATATCCTTTCCAAAATCGCCGACACGCAATACATGCTAATTACGCTGCTGGAAGCTCCTGTCCTGGCTTTCTTCCTGGCATTTCTGATAAGGTATTTCGACGAGAGTGCCGTGAATCCTAAATATACACTGTATGACAACTCCAACCTGCCTATTTATATCTTCATGTCGGTTATTGTTGCCATTTTCATGGGGTTAACGGTCAGTGCGGAAGAGATCATCAAAGACAGGAAAATACTTAAAAGGGAAGCCTTTCTGAACCTTAGCTGGAACAGTTATCTCATGTCAAAGGTCTTTGTCCAGTTTGCGATCTCTGCGATTCAGGCCCTGACCTTTGTTATTATCGGTAACAGCATAACCGGTATCAGGGGAATGTGGTTCCAATACTGGCTTGTTCTGTTCTCGTGCTGGGCAGGAGCCAATATGCTTGGTCTTGTAATTTCCGACAGTTTTAAGGCTGTAGTGACAATTTATATTCTGATACCCTTTCTGGTAATACCCCAGATTATTCTAAGTGGTATTATGGTCAAATTTGAGAAGCTCAATCCAAACCTCTCATCGCCTGTGGCAATACCAATATACGGAGAATTCATTACGGCAAGATGGGGATACGAAGCCCTGGCTGTCAAGCAGTTTATCGATAATAAATACGAAAAACAATTCTATATCTATGATAAAGCACTGAGCAAAGCTAAATTTAAAAAAGACTACTGGTACGCCCAGGTAAAAGGGAAGCTTGAAAATACTAAAACGGACCTGGAAAGAGAAACCAGAAGTGGGGATTTTAACAATAAGCTCCTCCTGGCTTATAATGAGATTAAAAAACAGTGTGATGAAACACCTGACATGAAGTTCAATGATGTTGAATTACTCACACCCGATAAAGTCACACCTGAAGTTGTAACAGGAGCTCTCGATTACCTGGAACTCCTCAGACGATACTATATATCCTATTCAAATAAAGCAAAAGATCTCAAGGATGCCCTGGTGTCCAAATTGATCTCGGAAGATTCTGAGGGATTCCTTAAGCTCCGGGACAACTATGCCAACAAATCGCTTGAAGAGTTTGTAACCGACAAGAATGAGTCAGATAAAATCATTGAATTCAAAGGAAGGATCATTCAGAAACTCGATCCTATTTATATGGATCCGGAATTTAAATTCGTCAAAGCTCACTTCTATTCACCCACGAAAAGAGTGTTCGGTATGAAAGTGGATACTTTTATTATTAATGTAATTGTTCTTTGGATTATGACAATACTGCTCTATTTTGTACTTTATTTCAGGTTGTTAAAAAAGCTGCTCGACTCAGGAGAGGCCGCTATGGGCAAGAGAGCTAAAGGCTCTGAATAAAAAATTTCAGCTAACTCCGTATACTCTTTCCTGTTGAACTATTTACACAAAAAAAAGGGGCCTAAAAGCCCCCTGTATATTTTGGAACAACCGATCTGATCATGATTAACTCATAATGCCAAATTATTCAACGATCTCAATCATTTTAAAAGGCACCCTGATTATAGATTCATAATCCTCGCCAGCTTCCAGCATATCTTCATCGTCTTCCTCATAATACCAGTTAACTTCAACTTCATTTTTTGCCTTATGTATGGCTTCCAGTTTTTTAAATACATCAAGGATGCATTTTGACGAACTGGTGTTAAAATATTCAAGCCGAATATTTACGACAGTCTTGTTAAGAGGAGTCTCTTTATAGTTGTCAAGCCAGTCAACCAGTGGTTTATAGAACTCAACTGAGTTTTCAGGAATTGAACGTCCTTTTATTTCAAATACCCCTTCTGATGCATCAAACTTAACTGTAGGAGTCTTTGGTGTTCCTTCAATAATGATCGGTTCCATTTTATTAAGATTTAATAGTTTATTAATTAGTTGTCAAGCATTCTCTCTTTCGTCCACCAGAATATTAAGGTAAAAGAAAGAGTACTTGTCGTTATATTTCCTGAACGCATATTCAAGCTTATTGCCCGTTTTCCTTGCGATATCAACAAGCCCCAGTCCGCCTCCGCCCTTTGCCGAGATCCTCTGGTGATTCAGAATGAACTTATAAAGCTCTTTTATCTCCTCATGACTCGACCTGTTTATCCTTTTTATTTTTTCTTCAAGTTTTTCAAGATTATCGGCATGTACAAAATTCCCGGTAATTATTTTATAACCATTCTTAACTTTTTGTACAACAAGGAGACCAAATTTTTCGGATGTCTGGTCCTCGAAATCATCCGGGACCCTGTCGACATGATGATAAAGATTCTGAAGACTTTCTACCAGGACATTATAGACCTTTTTCCTGAGCTTCGATTGCTCATTTACCTCAACCATCTTGTACTCCACAGTGTCAAGAACATGGTTAATGACATCAGAATCAACATTGCCCTTATAAAAGAGAATGATGTTATTCTTTGCCTGGTCTTTTAAGTAATTCTCTATATCAAAGCTCATTTAAGCTTCTTTTAGATATGGTCTCTGTTTTCCGATAACAAATATAATAAAAATATGAAGTTACCAAATTATAACTTTTCTACATTGCTGATTTATAAAATTACAGGATATTTTTGATAAAAGTAAGTAATTGTTTAGATCAATAATCATTTTAAGATGATTTCATGATTCCTTTAGTTTTCTGGTGCCTTCATACATCTCATATCCCGAGAGTAAACATTCAAGGGCTCCGTTGAAAAGAATAAATTTTGCTTTTGGCTTCAGACCGATGTATTTTACATACTCTTTCCCCGAAGTTATTATCCAGGCTCTGCTGCCGGCAAAATTATATTTCAAAGTGGTCCCGATCATACTGTATAAATTAACCATATCATCAGATACCAGCCGCTGACCATACGGTGGATTAAAAACAAGAAATCCGTTGTGTCCCTCAAACCTCAGATCTTTAAAATTACATACTTTTACTGAAACATCGTTTGATAAACCTGCTTTATTGATATTTACAACAGCCTGTTTTACAGCCTCTTCTGAAATATCACTTCCGTTAATAACAACCTCCGACCTGTGAATCCGGCTATCGCTCTCCTTCTTAACAGTTTCAAAAAGTGCCTGATCAAAGTCTTTCCATCGTGTGAATCCGAAGAAATTTCTGAATTTCCCGGGCGGTATCCTGTCAGCCATTAACCTTGCCTCAATAAGTATTGTGCCTGATCCACACATAGGATCAGTAAGAGGGTATTTGTCAGTCCAGCCCGACAGCATCAGGATGCCGGCAGCCAGAACCTCATTCAGTGGAGCCATGCCCTGTTCAGCCCTGTAGCCCCGTTTATACAATGGAACTACTGTTGAATCGAGAGACACTGTTACATTGTTTTCACTGATATGCAGGTTAATTACTAAATTTGGGTCAACAGTATCGACAGAGGGTCTCTTCCCTGTTTTCTTTCTGAAATGATCAGCGATAGAATCCTTGACGATTAGCCCCGGATATCCGGTATGAGTGAAAAGTTTTGAATTAACGACTGGAACAATTGAGAAAGAAGTATCTGCATCCATAACTGATGACCAGTTAAAGGATGAAGCTCTCTTATAGAGATCCTCCTTTGATCTGATAAAAAATTCATATATCGGCAGTAGAACCGACAAAGCAACTCTTGAGCAATAATTTACTTTATAAATCAATTCCTTGCTGCCATCGAATATTACTGCACGGTTGACAGGCATTATACCGGTTGCTCCGAGCGCTTCCAGCTCCGCAACAAGTACCTTTTCAAGCCCATAAAGTGTTTTAGCTACAAGTTTCATTTGATTCTTTAAAAATTTAAGGACTTTATCTCCTGAACTGTAGAAAATGTTGTATTGTTTGTTTATCTCCCTTTGTGTTACCCTTTGTGCCATACTTTGTGATCCTTTGTGGTCATATGACTTAGGTCTTACCACAAAGGGGCACAAAGGTATTCGTGAATGTTCACAAAGTATTTTCGTCGACCATTCTCGAAGGGAGTAAAACTATTTTAATTAAAACCCGATTCGAATATCAATTTAAATTGTTTCAAGAATCTTTAATAATGAGTAAACCACAATTCAAAATTTATTGTTTCTTTACGAAATTAATCAAAATAGAGGATCATTACAGGAATTTAATAAAAACAATAATGAAAAAATTAATATTTATTTCCGCTCTGATTTTTGTCGCATTGCCTATATTCATGACTTCATGCGAAAAAGACACGCCATTAAATGAAGCGATAATCGGAAAATGGCAAGTAGAGTCCATTACGCAGGTCACATATGAAGACAATGTTAAAAAATCTTCTGTGACATATTATCTGGATGCCGGGGAAATGGCGTTCGAGTTTGCCGAAGGCGGGGGAGGAATCTACTATGAAAACAATGACATTAATGGTATGTTTTCCTGGTCGCTTAACGGGAGCGCTCTTACCTTATCGGGAGGAGGCACTCCTTGGATATGGACTGTCACTAATGACAAGGATGCTCTTACCTGGTCGTATTCAGAAACTGAAGTTGGTGATACTACTACATATAAGTATGAATACTTTTATACCGCGAAAAGAGTAGACGAATAATGATTTCGGAATGCGGATTTGCGATTTCGGATTTTCAAAATTCCGCATTCGGCAATCCAAAATCCGAAATATCTTCAGTGTTTGTAACCCAGTATTTTATTATAAGTATCCGGATCTGATACAATTTTCAGGGCTTTCGCAATTACCGGATCATCCTGGTTTACTATTCTAAAATACTCATTTGTCTGCCATAAATTATTTGCCACTAGTGCTTTAAGAGCTGTAAGTATTTCATTCTCAGATATTCTGTACTGGCTCTCATCATATTTCACACCTGCTGACTCTCCTTTTTTTATGAATGACTGTATATCATTTTCTGAAAACTTAAACCGCTTATTGAAATCATCAAATGTTTTATATTCAGCATTGATTTTTGCCCTGTTCTTATCGGCATATTCAAGTATGAATGAGCTTAATATTGCCTTCCTGACGAGCGACCTGTAATATTCTGAGTAACCTGTAGTGTCGGCTGCAACAAATACATCGGGCATTATACCTCCGCCGCCATAAACAGTGCGTTTATTGATTATTGTCTTATATTTCAGAGAATCAGGGAAATGTATACTGTCGGCTGACATCAGCTCCCCATCAGTAAATCTCTTTAGAAAACTGTTCATGTACTGGTCATAACCATTATTGTATGGCCTCTGTATTGAGCGCCCGGTTGGCGTATAATAACGGGCTACAGTAAGTCTGATCATTGAGCCGTCAGTAAGATAAAATCCATTCTGAACCAGCCCTTTACCAAATGTGCGACGACCTATTATCACTCCTCTGTCAAGGTCCTGAAGTGCACCGGCAAAAATCTCACTTGCCGAAGCCGATCCTTCATCTGTCAGCACGGCAACCCGCGACGATGACAGATCTCCCGATCCGGTAGATTTGAATTCCTGCCTCGGGGTTTTCCGTCCTATAAGATAAACCAGAAGCCTCTTATCAGTAAAAAAGTGGTTTGCAAGGTCAGTTGCAGCAGTCATCACGCCCCCTCCATTCGAACGAAGATCAATAATTATGTTCTTCATGTTGCTGTTCCGGAGCCTTACAAGAGCGTCTTCAAACTCTTTTTCTGTGGTAGCCGAGAATCTATCCAGCCTGACATAACCTGTCTCATTATTCAGCATGTAAGCTGCAACAAGACTATTGATAGGGATCTTATCGCGAATGATTGTAAAGTCAAGCAGCTTTGGCTCTCCCCTTCTGAAAATATTAATATTTACTGTAGTTCCCTTGGGACCCATAAGTTTTTTCCTGACATCGGCAGTCGAAATCCCAATCCCTGTCACTTTCTCGCTGTTAATTGTAACGATCCTGTCTCCGGCATGCAATCCCACCTTTTCGGATGGTCCGCCCGAAAGTGGTTCAATAACAATTATTGTATCATACAATACGTTGAACTGAATGCCAATTCCTTCGAAATTACCCAGCAGCGGTTCATTCATGTCTCTTACATCTTTTGCAGAGATATAGACTGAATGCGGATCGAGATTCTTTAAAAGATCTATGATAACTGTTTCAGTAAGTTTCTGAAGGTTAGTTGTATCAACATAATAGGTATCTATCAGGCCCAGAGTCCTTCCTATTTTGAAAGTCTCTTCCGGCAATGCCTGAGACAATATTTTCTGATTGAATAATCCAAGCGCAATGATTGCAATAATTACTCCCCAATTTCTGATTTTCATTTAAATGTGGTTTTTCTATTTCAAACTATTTTATCAAACAATCTATATCCGTATTTGTTCCATAATCAATTCCCCGCTTTAGGCACTCCGACCTTCTTCTCACTCCCATTCTATCGTTGATGGGGGTTTTGAGCTGATATCGTAGACCACCCTGTTTATTCCTTTTACCTTGTTAATGATCTCATTCGATACTGTCCTGAGAAATTCATGCGGCAGGTATGCCCAGTCAGCGGTCATGCCGTCAGTTGAAAGAACAGCTCGCAGGGCAACAGCATTTTCATAAGTCCTCTCATCGCCCATAACACCCACCGACAGAACGGGAAGAAGTATCACGCCTGCCTGCCAAACTGAGTCATAGAGCCCATGTTTGCGAAGACTTTCTATAAATATTTCGTCGGCTTCTTTGAGAATTTCGAGCTTTTCCTTCGAAATAGCGCCCAGCAGTCTGATTGCAAGTCCCGGTCCGGGAAAAGGGTGTCTTTTAAGAATGAACTCAGGAAGACCGAGTGCATACCCAACTTTTCTGACTTCATCTTTGAAGAGCAGCCGTAAAGGTTCGACAACCCTGAGGTGCATTTTTTCAGGAAGTCCTCCAACATTATGATGCGACTTAATGGTGGCAGAGGGTCCGTTAACTGAAACTGATTCAATTACATCAGGATATATTGTGCCTTGTGCCAGCCATTTAACATCTTTTACTTTGCGAGCTTCCTCATCAAAAACCTCTATAAAAACTTTTCCGATGATTTTTCTTTTAGTTTCAGGATCACTTACTCCTTCGAGCTTATTGAGAAACCTGGCGCTGGCATCAACACCAATAACATTCAAACCAAGGCCGAGGTATGAATCGAGCACTTTTTTAAATTCATTTTTCCTGAGGAGTCCGTTATCAACAAATATGCATGTAAGGTTTTTCCCCACAGCCTTATTCAGCAATGAGGCGGCTACTGATGAATCGACACCTCCCGAAAGACCAAGTAAAACCTTATCATTTACAAGCTGTTTCTTAAGGCTGGCAATCGTCAGTTCCGCAAAGGAACCGGGGGTCCAGTCCTGATTGCATCCGCAGATACCCACTACAAAATTCTCCAGAATCTGTTTTCCTTCTGTCGTATGATATACTTCAGGATGGAACTGAATTCCCCACGTATCCTCTCCTGCTATATGGAAAGCTCCTGTTTTAATATCAGCAGTAGAGCCAACGATCTCATACCCGGCAGGGATCTTTTCAATTGTATCGCCATGTGACATCCAGACCTGTGTTCCAACATTTACTTTATTAAAAAGAGGATCTTCGACTTTAATTGAAACAAGGTTTGCCCTTCCGTATTCACGTGAATTTGAAGGTAATACCTCTCCTCCGAAGCCATGCACCAGGTACTGCGCTCCATAACAAACCCCGAGTAGTGGAATTGCACCTTTAATTTTGGAAAGGTCCGGCAAAGGAGCATTACTATCACGTACAGATGAAGGGCTTCCCGACAAAATAACACCTTTAACACCTTTATCGGGAATCGGGAAATGGTTAAAAGGATAAATCTCGCAATAGACGTTTAACTCCCTTACTCTCCTGGCTATCAATTGTGTATATTGTGAGCCGAAATCCAGTATTATTATTTTTTCCTGCACACTTACGTTATTAGAAATGAAAGAGTCCAAAGATAGAAATTCTTTTAAAAAAGTTCGTTCATATTTGTCAGGTCGTAAGTATGTCCGTCAATAGCAGGAAAAGTAGCCGGGAATATCTCTTTTGCCTCTCCCACCAGCATTAAAATATTCTTATATCTGGCTGAAAAGTGACCTATGATCAGATTGCCAGCGCCGGCTTCCATTGCCGTTCTGGCGGCATCGGCAGTTGTCGAGTGACCCGTTACAGTGGCCAGATACTGCAACGACCTGTCAAAAGTAGCTTCATGATAGAGAAGTGTTACTCCTTTTATGAATGATGGCAGGCGACTGAAATACCTGGTATCGCTGCAATATGCATATGAAAGAGGATCGGGTCCGGGAATAGTAATATCCGCATTTTTAATCACAGTCCCCTCCGGGGTAATATAATCTGCACCCTTCTTAATAGCCGGTATTCTGACCACTGGAATGTTGTATTTCTCAATTGCCTCCTTCCTTATATTCCTGTCGCAAGGCTTTTCCCTGAAGATAAATCCGAAGGCAGGTACCCTGTGATCGAGAGGAAATGAGGTTACTGTAAAATATTTATCATCGAGTATTTTTACAGGATCGTTTCCTTTGAGAGGAACAAAATCGACATTAAAATTCAGGTGTATATCGAAATCATTAAGATGTGAGAACAGAATATTCTTATAATTTTCAGGAGCATAAAGATGTACAGGCGATAATCTTCCCATTAAACTGAATGTCGATAGCAGCCCATTGAGGCCGAATACATGATCGCCATGTAGATGGCTGATAAAGATATGGTTTATTTTTCCGAAGCGTATCTTATTTTTGCGAAGCTGCATCTGGGTGCCTTCACCGCAGTCTATCAACAACAACCGCTCATGCACATTGAGTACATGAGCGGAGGGAAATCTCTCTGAGGTTGGCAATGCAGAACTACTGCCAAGTATAGTTACTTTCATCCGCAACCTGCAATGCTGACAGCCTCATGATATCATTTTTTCAGCATCATCCACCGATCCAGTAATTGTCAGGACGGTGTCGAGCTGAGAAATAGTGATAAGTCGTTCAACGGCTTCATTAAGTCCGCAGAGAACAAATGTACCACCAGCATTTTTACATAATCTGTTGGCCACCAGGATAGCACTCAGACCAGAGGAATCGCAGTACTGACATTTTTCAAGATCAAGGATAATATTTTTTTCACCTTTTCCTGAAACCAGCACCAACTCAGACTTCAGTGCAGGAGCAATATGTGTATCAAGCTTCTCCGACTGTATCTGAATTACTGTGCTGTTATTCCGGCTTTCAATATTGAAATCCATAATTTATATTTTAATAGCCCTAATTTATGAAATAATTTCTATTTCTTGGAAGCTTTATTCGCTTTTTCTTCCATTTCTTCTTTTAAAGCTGCAAGTTGTGTTATATCTCCAAGTGTTGTCTTCTCAACATTCGACTTGGCCTTTCTTGCTGGTTTTCTGGGTGTTTCACCATCTGTTTTCTTTGCCGGAGCTTCTGCAGCTTTCTTTTCATCTTCAAAAACCCTGCTGTGAGAAACAATTATTTTCTTAGCTGATTTGTTAAATTCAATAACCTTGAACATCAGCTTCTCGTCAACTTTGGCAATA
Organism: uncultured Rikenellaceae bacterium; assembly: GCA_964526345.1. Taxonomy (GTDB): domain Bacteria; phylum Bacteroidota; class Bacteroidia; order Bacteroidales; family VadinHA17; genus LD21. The sequence goes on along the minus strand of CAZGKI010000028.1, from coordinate 24,718 downwards.
GTTCCGTCTTCCTTAACGAGATGTTTCGGAGTAGCGAAACCTTCTACGCCGTATGGCAGTGCTATTACTGCACCTTTGTCGAATACTTCCATAACAGTTCCTTCATGTACTGAATCGATAGTGAAGAGGTTTTCGAAAACATCCCATGGGTTCTCTTCAAGCTGCTTATGTCCAAGACTCAGCCGCCTGTTTTCTTTATCAATTTCAAGGACTACTACTTCAATTTCTGCATCAATTGCAGTAAATTCAGCAGGATGCTTGATCTTCTTCGTCCATGAGAGATCTGAAATATGTATCAGTCCGTCAACGCCTTCCTCTATTTCAACGAATACTCCGAAATTGGTGAAGTTTCTGATTTTTGCCTTATGCTGTGAACCGACAGTGTATTTTTCATCAATATTCTGCCATGGATCTGGCTTAAGCTGTTTGATGCCCAGTGACATTTTTCTCTCAGCACGGTCGAGTGTCAGGATCACACCTTCAACTTCATCACCTACCTTCATGAATTCCTGTGCGCTGCGAAGATGTTGCGACCAGGACATTTCAGATACATGAATAAGTCCTTCAACACCGGGGGCTATCTCTACAAATGCTCCGTAATCGGCCATCACTACAACTTTACCTTTTACTTTATCGCCTACCTTCATGTCAGGATCAATAGAATCCCACGGATGAGGAGTTAGCTGTTTCAGTCCAAGCGCGATTCTCTTTTTATCGTCATCGAAATCGAGAATTACAACATTAAGTTTCTGATCGAGCTGAACAATCTCTTCGGGATGATTAACCCTGCCCCAGGAAAGGTCAGTGATATGGATAAGTCCATCAACACCTCCGAGGTCGATAAAGACTCCGTAGGAGGTAATATTTTTAACGGTTCCTTCAAGAACCTGTCCTTTTTCAAGCTTGGCTATAATCTCTTTCTTCTGCTGTTCGAGTTCAGCTTCGATAAGAGCTTTGTGTGAAACGACCACGTTTTTGAATTCCTGGTTTATCTTAACAACCTTGAATTCCATTGTTTTGCCAACAAATACATCGTAGTCGCGAATTGGCTTCACATCAATCTGTGAACCTGGAAGGAATGCCTCGATGCCAAACACGTCAACGATCATACCACCTTTTGTGCGGCACTTGATATAACCGGTGATTATTTCATCTTTTTCAAGTGAAGCATTTACCCTGTCCCAGGAATTGATAGCGCGTGCTTTTTTGTGTGAAAGGAGTAGCTGTCCTTTCTTATCTTCCTGGCTTTCGACATAAACCTCGACAGTATCACCTACTTTAAGTCCGGGATTGTATCGGAATTCGTTAAGACTTACAACACCTTCCGATTTATACCCGATATTGATCACAACTTCGCGCAAAGTCATTTGAATTACTGTCCCCGTGACAACCTCATCTACAGCTATTGTAGATAATGTCTCATCGTACATTTTTTCGTATTCCTTATGCTTTGGTGAGCTTCTAAGCTCTTCTTTTTCGAAGCTCTCCCAGTCAAAATCTTCATTTGATGAAGCGCCAGATGCTTCAACTTTCATTTCGACCTCAGGTTTAGCCTTAGTTTTTCTGGATTTCTTTACTTTCTTTTCTTCTGCCGGTTTTTCTTCCACGGCAAGCTCTTCAGCTTCTTCCATAACAGGTTCTTCTTCCTCAACTGCTTCAACAGGTAATTTTATTAAAGTACCCTCAATTTCTGGAAGAGCCTCTTCTTCAAGCACCTTCTCAATAAGTTTTTCTTTAGTCTCTTTAACCTTTGCTTTTTTAACAGGTTTTACTACATCATCTTCTTTGTCAACAACCGCTTTCTTGGTTGTTTTCTTTTTACTTTCAGTCATAATTAAATTTAAAAGAACTAATAATTAATAAGTTAGACATTATTTTGAATAAAAAATGGTTCGCAAAGTTAGGATTTATTTTTGAATAACTACAATAAAAGAAAGATTTTCATGGGGTTAATTGATGTTAGTTGTGCTTATTACCATACTTGAATACATTAACTCACCCCCAACCTCATAGCCGTTAACCTAAGAAGTCAAGATGAGTATCATGAGTTTTTTAATTATCCTAAACCTGTTAACGATACACATTTGTTGCAAACTGGCTCTGAAAGAGCCATCTATGAATAACCCCCGGTGGAACCGGGAATAGGGCGACAACAAATGCGTAACAGCTCTGAAAGAGCTGAATATAATGGTTATGGAAAAAACCTTTCATCAAGCTTAATGCCAAACTCCGGAAGAAGAATACGGTACTCTTCTTCAAATGTCATTTTTCTGTGATGCTCCTGTTGATTCTTAACATAGTCAACTATATTAAGCCCCTTCAGGGCTTTAGATCAGAGGATTAGCCAGAACCACCGGTTGCACCGGGGGTTATTCATATTTTGCCACATTCGTGGCAAAAGTTATCAAAATATATTTCATCACTAATCCCTTAAGTTGACAGCAATGTCCCTAACCCCCCTCTCTACTCTGTAAAAAGGGGGCTTAAATCTCTGAATATCAATAGCATTCCCCTCTTCGCGTAGTACTACCCTTTATACACATCTCATTGTTTTAATTAAGAGTATCTGTGTAAACGACGCTGAAGGCGTCAAATTCCAATAGCCACAGTCACGACTGTGGTAATCATATTGTGGCCTGGGCCAACACCGGCGGTGTTGAATTCCAATAATTATGGTTTTATTCATAGATTATCTGATAACTTATTTTTTTCAACCCACTCCGGGGTTGACATCAACACTATATATCATACCCCGGATGTTACCGGGGCTATTGGATTTCAGCGCTCCGTTGAGCGGGGCAGGCTCTCCGGCGTTCTACCTTTTAATAAAGTCTATTTTGGAGAAATCTAAATGCCTGTATTTTAAAAATATAAGAAGATGTGTATAAAGATTCGTGCTTAGCAGAGAGGGGGACAGAGAGGGTTAGTTCATATATCATCAATTTACCAGTTGACTGATATTTCACCTGTTCTATTATCTTTGCATATAATTGATATTTAAACTGACATTTTAAGCATATATGAAAATCGCTGTTGTGGGTACCGGATATGTAGGACTGGTTACCGGGACCTGTTTTGCTGAAAGTGGCGTTACTGTTACATGTATCGACCATGACAAGGATAAAATAAAACAAATGAATGACGGGTCCGTTCCAATATACGAACCGGGCCTGGAAAGCATGATAAGGCGCAATGTGGAAAAGAAGAGGCTCTTCTTTAGTTCGGTGCTGAAAGAAGGTATTAAAGATTCTGAAGTAATATTCATTGCCGTGGGAACACCTCCCGGGGAAGACGGTAGCGCTGACCTGAAGCATGTAATGCAGGTAGCCAGGGAAATTGGGGCTGCAATAAATGATTATACCGTTATTGTTACCAAAAGTACTGTTCCGGTTGGTACCTCTGAAAAAATAAGGAAAGAAATAAGGCACGAACTTGAAACAAGAGGATGTGATGTTTCTTTTGATATGGCATCAAACCCGGAATTTCTAAAAGAAGGCGCTGCTGTTGAAGACTTTCTCAAGCCGGAAAGAATAGTGATAGGCACCGATAATAAAAAGACCGAGGAAATAATGAAACGGCTCTATTTGCCTTTTGTCCTGAATAATCATCCGATACTTTTTATGGATATAGCATCAGCAGAAATCACCAAATATGCTGCCAATGCGATGCTGGCCACTCGTATAAGCTTTATCAACGAGATCGCCAACCTGTGCGATATTCTCGGGGCCGATATAAACCACGTCCGTAAAGGTATAGGCAGCGACTCAAGAATCGGAAGTAAATTCATGTATCCGGGTACTGGTTATGGAGGATCCTGTTTTCCAAAAGATGTCAAGGCAATATTAAAAACAGCTCACGATCACGGATATGAACTTAATGTTATTAGGGCGGTTGAAAAAGCAAACGAATATCAGAAGAATGTCATTTTCAATAAGATGGCAAAGTTCTTTAGTAATAATTTCAGCGATAAGATTATAGGTATCTGGGGATTATCATTTAAACCCAAAACAGACGACATCAGGGAATCATCGTCAATCTATCTGATAGGAAAGCTGCTTAAGCAGGGAGCCCGTATCAAAGCTTATGATCCGGCAGCATTAACAGAAGCTGAGAAGCTTATGGGCAAGAGCATTGAATATTCATCTGATCCCTATGATGCGCTTAAAGGAGCCGATGCGCTTGTACTGATGACAGAATGGTCGGAGTTCCATCTGCCCGACTTCAGAAGAATGGCTGAACTGATGAAGGGCAAAGTAATTTTTGATGGCAGGAATATATATAATCCTGCAGAAATCAGGAAGATGAGATTTGAGTATTTTGGAATAGGCAGAAGATGAGTGGGTGAGTGTCCTCCTTCGCCAAAGCTTCGGAGGATAAGAGGAGAATGGGTGAATGGGTGATGAGAACAGTGTAACTCTGTGAAAACTCTGAGTAACTCCGTGGTTAAAAATAATATAATTAATTACATAATATGAAAGGAATAATTCTGGCAGGAGGCTCAGGAACAAGGCTTTATCCGATAACAAGCGCCATTTCGAAGCAGATGCTTCCTGTTTATGACAAACCGATGATCTATTACCCGTTGTCGGTTTTGATGCTGGCAGGTATTAGGGAGATACTGGTCATCTCCACACCTCGTGATCTTCCCGGTTTCCGCAGCCTGCTTGGCGACGGTAACTCGCTGGGGCTGCAGTTCAGCTACGTTGAGCAGCCATCGCCCGACGGGCTTGCCCAGGCTTTTATACTCGGGGAAGAATTCATTGGCAACGATACAGTCTGCATGATACTTGGCGATAACATCTTCTATGGACAAGGCTTTGGCGACGTCTTGCTTAAGACAGCTGAACTCAAAAAAGGAGCCTTTGTCTTTGGTTATTATGTTACAGATCCTGAGAGGTATGGAGTGGTTGAATTCAATATGTATGGCAAGGCAGTCAGCATTGAAGAGAAACCATCAAAGCCGCGTTCAAATTATGCAGTGACAGGGCTCTATTTTTACGACAACTCGGTTGTGAGTAAAGCAAAGTTGCTCAAACCGTCAGCAAGGGGTGAATATGAAATCACCGATCTTAACAGGCTTTACCTTGAACAAGGGGCGCTTGAAGTAAGGGTGATGGGCAGGGGAATGGCATGGCTCGACACCGGTACCTATGAGAGTCTGCTACAGGCTGCAAACTTTATTGCCACACTTGAACAGAGACAGGGACTAAAAGCCTCATGCATAGAGGAGATCGCATATAAAAGAGGTTTTATCGATAAAGACCAGCTTATAACGCTTGCGGGAACTATTAAAAACAGTCAATATGGTAAGTACCTGCTAAGAATCGCATCCGAAGAGATCAATATTATTGAAGGTATGAAGTAATGACAGAAAAAGTATGGAAATAGTTGAAACAGGATTCAGGGGACTTTTGGTGATCAGACCAGCTGTTTATAGTGATTTAAGAGGATACTTTTTTGAAACCTTCAATATGATTGATTTCCGTAAAGCAGGTATCTCATTCTCACCTGTCCAGGATAATGAATCAAAATCCGTAAAGGGAGTAATACGTGGTCTGCACTACCAGCTCAGGCCGCACGATCAGGCAAAACTGATCAGGGTTGTCGTGGGAAAAATCTGTGATGTGGCACTCGATCTTAGAAAAGATTCATCAACATATGGGAAATGGTTCGGCATAGTGCTCGATTCGGAAAACAAAACGCAACTGTTTATTCCGAAAGGCTTTGCACATGGCTTTTCGGTTCTGAGTGAAACTGCAGTTATACAGTATAAAGTCGACGCAGCTTATAACAAATTATCGGAAAGGGGCATTGCACTGAATGATACTTTGCTGGGTATAGACTGGAAAATCGGAGATATTAAACCTGTTATCAGTGATAAAGACATGAATAATCCTCCTTTTACGGAGGCAGATAATAACTTCTAATACTACTATTAAATGGCAGTAATACTTATTACCGGCGCCAACGGACAGCTTGGGAATGAGCTGCAGGTCGTATCAAAACATTATTATGGCTATAATTTTGTATTTACCGATATCGATTCACTCGATATCACAGATAAGGACCAGACAAAACAGTACATAAAGGATATAAGACCAGACTGGATAATAAACTGCGCTGCTTATAATATGGTCGATAAGGCTGAAAGTGAAAGCGAAAAGGCTATGCTGATAAACGGGACTTCGGTCAGGAATATCTCCGAAGTAATAAACGGAACAGAGTGCCGACTGATCCATATGTCGTCAGATTATGTATTTGACGGCAAATCAAGTACACCCTATACAGAATATTCTTTACCGGACCCAATAAGTGTTTACGGGCAGAGTAAGCTTGCCGGCGAAAAAGCTGCACTAGTACACCACGGATCAATGATTATCCGCACCTCGTGGCTCTATTCATCTTTCGGTAATAATTTTGTAAAAACGATCCTTAAGCTTGCATCTGAAAAAAAATCAGTTAGCGTTGTTGTCGACCAGGCCGGGACTCCAACTTATGCTGCTGACCTGGCAGAAGTGATAATGAAGATCATAGCAGGTGTGATCAGGAACCAGATTGCCTTTAATGCAGGGATATACAATTATTCGAACGAAGGAGTTTGCAGCTGGTTCGATTTCGCGGAAGCCATAATCAAAGAGGCCGGCCTGACCTGTAAGGTCCTTCCGATCCAGAGTGCGGATTACCCGGCTGCTGCAAAACGACCGGCATATTCAGTTCTGGATAAAAGCAAAATAAAGGAGAATTACAATATTACTATCCCGCACTGGCTCAATAGTTTGCAAACATGTATTAAACTATTACAATAATTTTAATCAATATGCTATCAATAGAAGATATCAGGAAGAAAGCCCAAACATGGCTTACCGGCGAGTTTAATGAAGAGACCCGTAAAGAGGTCAGCGATATGCTCAATAATGATGAAAAGAAACTTATCGATGCTTTTTACCAGGACATGGAATTCGGAACAGGCGGGTTGAGAGGCATTATGGGCGCCGGTACTAACAGGATGAATATTTATACTCTTGGCATGACGACTCAGGGCCTTTCAAATTACATCATCAAACAATGCGGAAATAATAATATAAGGGTGGCTATAGCCCACGACTGCCGTAATAACAGCAGGTATTTTGCGGAAACAGCTGCCAATATCTTTTCTTCAAACGGATTTGAAGTCTACTTGTTTGAATCGCTTCGGCCAACACCTGAACTGTCATTTGCCATAAGGTATTATAAATGCCAGAGCGGAGTAGTGATCACAGCTTCGCATAACCCGCCTGAATATAATGGATATAAAGCGTACTGGGATGACGGAGGTCAGGTAGTGGCTCCTCACGACACGGAGATTATTGAGGAAGTAAGAAAGATAACATCTATAAGCGAAATCAAATTTGAAGGTAAAAAAGAGAAGATAAAGCTCATTGGTAAAGAGACTGATGATGCTTTCCTGAGCGAGGTAATCAAAATGAGCCTGAACCCTGAGGTGATAAAAAAATTCAGTGATATCAGAATTGTATATACTCCAATTCATGGTACAGGTGTTAAACTGATTCCTCCTGCCCTCAGGTTATTTGGCTTCAGAAATATAATTTCCGTACCCGAACAGGATATTCCCGACGGAAATTTCCCAACAGTAAAATCACCGAACCCGGAAGAACCGGATGCTTTGAAAATGGCAATTCAAAAGGCTGTTGAGACAGGGGCTGAGCTTGTAATGGCCTCAGATCCCGATGCCGACAGACTTGGGATTGCATGCAGGAATAGAAATGGCGATTTCATTCTTCTGAACGGGAACCAGACATGTGCTCTACTCATATATTATATACTCTCGCAATATAAAGAGATGAATAAATTTAAGGGTAATGAATTCATTATCAAAACAATAGTCACATCAGACCTCCTCGACACCATTGCTGAAGGTCATAAGGTAGAATGCTATAATGTGTTGACAGGATTTAAGTTCTTTGCCGAACTTATCAGGAAGCTTGAAGGTAAAAAGAAATATATAGGAGGAGGTGAAGAGAGTTACGGTTTTCTTCCAGGCGATTACGTAAGAGACAAAGACGCGGTAGCATCGTGTTCGCTGATGGCAGAAACTGCTGCCTGGGCTAAAAGCAAAGGGAAAACAATCTATGAGCTCCTAATAGATATTTACCTGCAGTATGGCCTTTACAAGGAAAAACTTATAAATATAGTCCGTAAAGGTAAAGAGGGTGCTGATGAGATTAAGGCTATGATGACAGGTTATCGGAATAATCCTCCAGAAAAGATCAATAACAGCAAGGTAGTGAAAATCAACGATTATCTGAGCTTAATATCCACTGATTGTCTCACTGGAAAGAAAACCAAAATCGACATCCTTGTTTCAGATGTTTTACAGTTCTTCCTTGAAGACGGATCCAAGATCTCTGTAAGGCCATCGGGAACTGAGCCAAAGATCAAGTTCTATTTCAGTGTAAAAACAAAGCTTGAATCTTCTGCTAAATTCGAAGAGACAGAGAAGATGCTCGATAAAAGGATAGCAGATATTATAAGGGATATGAGATTAGTATAAGAATATTTTTACCACGGGGTAACACGGTGTTTTTCAATAAGTTACACTGTTTTCATTCCGTGCAACTCCGTGAAACTTCGTGGTTAAGTCTTTTAATATCATATAAATATGAAATCTTATCGTAAAGAATTATGGTTTGAAATCCCTACCCGCAGGGCATTTGTGAATATCACGGGCGAGGTGGAAACGTGCCTTAATGAATCAGGCATCAGAGAAGGACTGGTACTGGTCAATGCAATGCATATTAGTGCATCCGTATTTATTAATGATGATGAGTCGGGCTTGCATCACGATTTTGAGGTATGGCTTGAAAAACTGGCGCCCGAAAAGCCTTATTCGCAATATAAGCATAACGGTTTCGAAGATAATGCCGATGCCCACATAAAACGAACTCTTATGGGGAGGGAGGTAGTTGTAGCAGTCACCAACGGGAGACTTGACTTCGGACCCTGGGAACAGATATTTTACGGTGAATTTGACGGAAAACGCCGCAAGAGAGTGCTGGTGAAGATTATTGGGGAGTAAATAAAAGGTGCAAAGGTGCAATGGTGCAACGGTGCAAAAGTGCAAAGGTATAACGGCGTAACGGCGTAACGGCGTAACGGCGTAACGGCGTAACGGCAAAGAGATGTATTATGTATTCGGTATTCGGTATTCGGTATTCGGTATTCGGTATTCGGTATTCGGTATTCGGTAAAGTAACTAATATCAGGATAATATGTACCAATTGAAATATCACCATGTCGGAATACCTACGCAAAGGGAACTGCCTGAAAAAGACTATATTCCGGCATTAAAATGCTATGCTTCAGGATTTAATGAGAGTCATTATGGTATTGAGTGGATGAAATTCGATGATGATTGTCCTGTTCCGGAGCTTGTTAAAACTGTTCCACATATCGCCTTTGTTACTGATAACCTGGAGGAAGCAATAAAAGGTAAAGAATTATTAATCAAACCCAATAGTCCTTCAAAGGGTGTTATTGTGGCTTTTATTGTCGAAAATGGAGCGCCGGTTGAAATCATGCAGTTTAAGAATCCGGAAAGTGAAATATGGCCCGAAAATGCAGTATATAAACGCAATTTCTGAAATAAAACAGCAATGAGATTAAATGCTCAGTTAGTAATATTTATTGTTACACTTTCGCAACTGATACTTAATTCATGTGACAAATCAGTAGACAAATGCGATTCCCAATGGCCGTGTTCAGTAGCTGCTGCAGAAGGGATGGATCAAAAAAAGCTTGAAATGGCTTATACCCAGGCAAGACGGTTAGGATTTGTTGATGGACTTCTTGTTATAAGAAACGGGCATCTGATTGCTGAAAAATATTATAACGGGTATGATAAAGATACTCCTCATCAGTTATGGTCCGATACAAAAAGCTTTTTGTCGGCCCTGGTTGGAATTGCTGTGCATGACGGGCTCATTGAAAGTGTTGATAAAAAAATATTGGACTATTTTCCTGATTATGTTTACGATGGCATGGATCCGAGGTTTTTCGATATTACTATTAAGCATCTTCTTACTATGAGGATGGGAATAGATAAGGAGGAAAACAATTTAATTCCTGTTTTGCAGACAAATGACTGGATCGGGGAGATATTCAAACTTCCATTATTATTTGATCCCGGACAACAATTTTCATATAATTCACTTGAGACGCATCTCCTCTCTGCAATTCTGACCAGGGTAAGCGGAATGAGCGCTTTAGAGTACGCAAAATCTTATCTTACAACTCCTATGGGTATTGAAATCAATGCATGGACTGCTGATCCTTCAGGATACAATATAGGAGGATTTGATATTTTTATGAAGCCGAGGGATATGGCCGCACTGGGTTTTATGTACCTGCATGATGGAATAATTAACAACACCCAGGTAGTGCCAGAAGAGTGGGTTGAGGCTTCGCTTACCAGGACATGGATTAACGATGGAGCCGGCTGGGGAGTATTGACAGATTATAATTACGGGTACCTCTGGTGGCTGGGAAAAATAAGTGGTTACAAATTGTTTATGGCTTTAGGAATGGGTGGACAGTATATAATAACATTCCCTGAACTTAATTTAATAGTTGTGACCACAGCAAATAAAGATATTAGCTGGGATAATAATCAGGAAATCCCCGTTTTGGAAATTGTCTCAGAAATTCTGAAAGCAATTAATTAAACCAATCCTGCGAAAAATTCACCAGGTACACCCTGTCAGTCGACCTGGTCAGGGCAGTGTAAAACCACCGGAGATAGTCAATGGTTATTTCGTTCCTGTTGAACATTCCCTGGTCGATAAAGACCCTCTCCCACTGTCCACCCTGGGCTTTATGGCATGTAACGGCATACGCAAATTTTATTTGCAGGGCGTTGAACCAGGGATCTTTTCTGACCGAATCATATTGTTTTTTTCTTGATTTAATATGCACATAATCAGCCATTATACTCTGAAATAATTCTCTGTTTTTTTCAGCAGGCAATGCCGGAGTATCGAGGTGAAGGACATCCAGTAATACTTTTGAATCTACCTCGAAATCATAATCCGGGAAATAGAGAGTCATCTCGGCAAATTTAAATCCATACCTCTCTTCATATTTCCTTATCTTCTTAATCTCAGCAATATCGCCGTTGGCAATAAAACCCGGACTCTCTTCATTTTCTTCGAGAATGGAATAGTTGTTTTTTACCACCATCACCATATCGCCGGTACTTATCTCCTCCTCCCTGAAGAATATTCTGTTACGTATACCCTGGTTATAGCGGTTTGCCTGCTTGTTTGAATTAACGACAATTATTGTTCCCTCCAGTCCGCAGGTACCATACGATGCAGATATCTCATCAATAAGTTCTTCCCCGCTCAGCCTGATCACATCTTTATAATTTATGCAATCTATAGAAGGACGAACCAGTTCATTATTTATAATAAGTAACCTCACACCCGTTGCATTCATAAGGACACCTGATGATTCGCTCTGGCGAACTACCTGCCTGAGTTCTGCAGGAATAAGACCAAAACCATACTCTCCAAGCGCCGATATATCGAGGGCAGGACTGAGGACTGACCCAACCGGAGGCAGCTGAGCACTGTCACCCACCAGGATAAGCTTGCAATCAGTCCCCGAATAAACATATTCAATAAGGTCGTCGAGCAGTTTTCCGCTACCGAAAATAGAGGTATCTGATGAAATATTAGATATCATCGATGCCTCATCAACTATGAACCAGGTATTGCGGTGGAGGTTCTTGTCGAGGATGAAGTTGCCCATGCCATCCTTTGAAGATTTCTGCCGATAAATCTTTTTATGTATTGTGAATGCCTGTTTCCCGGCATATAAGCCAAGGACCTTGGCAGCTCTCCCCGTGGGAGCAAGAAGGACAGAACGCATCCTTAATGAATCGAGTGTCTTCACAACAGAACTGATTACGCTTGTCTTGCCTGTTCCGGCATATCCGGTAAGGAGGAAAATGATATCGTTACTGTCTTCACATATATAAGAAGCAATCTTCTTCATTGCCTCCGACTGGTCACCTGTTGGAGTGTTCCCCAGGTTCTTACAGAGATTATTATATATAATAGTATCACGTATCACTATTTGACAGTAACCTTATCGCCGGTTGGATATTTTTTCTAATTTTGTTTGTAAACATAAACAATCTTAATCGATTTTAATTAAAAGCCCGGTTTGAAATTAAGAACTCTAAACCTGATACAAATTTATACAAACACATAACTCTGTGTAACTCTGTGCTCCCGATATTACCGGGATTTTGTGCATCTCTGTGTAAGTTCTTCAATATTTTTTTATTACACAGAGTTACACAGAGAATACACAGAGAGCCACAGAGAAGAAAACTAAATTTCCACGGAAATGCCTTTTCTTGAGCTTTTTGACGAGACGCTGGATATTAACTCGACATTAAATTATGAATTGTCGGTACAGGTAAGTCCTGAAGGGCTTGCTTTTTCCATCCTCGACACTATCAGAAGCAAATATGTCCTTATAAGATCATTTGAACCTGATGATAACAAGTATATTACATCAGAAAAACTAAGTGACCTTATCAGCAAGGACGATTTTCTTACAAAGCGTTACAAAAAGGTCCATGTCGTTATGCCATCTCCCAGGTTCACGATGGTCCCGGTTCCGTTATTTGATCCTGCGAAAAAGGAGACATACTTCACTCTGAACCATACAGTTAACGAGAATGAAGTCGTCCTCTCAAACAAGGTACCTGAACCTGATTCATTTATTGTTTTCTCTGCACCCAAATCCCTGGTTAATATTTGTACACAATTCTGGCCCGAAGCTCATCCTTATCACCATTTAAAACCATTGTTTAACCAGGTCTCGCACAGAAGCAGGAGTATCGATGGTTATTACATACATGTGCATGTGGAGAGAGAATTTGTTAATATGCTGGTTTACGACCACAATTCCCTTAAATTATGTAACTCATATAATTACAGGAATATATCCGATATCATGTATTACGTGTTCAATGTCTTTAAGAGCTTGGGGCTAAGTCGTGATGAGACGATTCATTTAAGCGGGCATACGGAAAAATATGATGACCTGTTCTCAAATTTTGCTTTATATATTAGACATCTTAAATTCACTGATCCTTCCGGCAATTTCACTTTTAGCTATGTTTTTAACGACATAGATCTTCATCGTTTTATAAATTTATTCAGTGTAACAAATTGCGAATAATAGGAGGTACATACAGGGGCAGGAGGATTGTGCCACCACCGGGTTTTAAGGCCAGACCCACAACCGATTTTGCCAGAGAGAGTCTTTTTAATATCCTGAATAACAGGATCGATTTTGAGGAGATCAGTGTTCTGGATCTTTTTGCCGGAACAGGCAGTATAAGCTACGAGTTTGCATCCCGCGGTGCGAAGGAGGTACACCTTGTAGAGAAGGATAGAAAACATATTTCGGGAATAAGACGTATAATAAATGATATGGAGTTCAGAAATATAAAAGCGATCCATATCGATGTAAAAGCATATTTAAAGACCTGTTCGGTTAAATATGATATTGTCTTTGCTGATCCTCCTTATGATCTGACATGGCTGGCTGACTTACCGGACATGGTAATTGCATCGGGTATTATAGAAAATGACGGATTTTTCATTCTCGAACATCCCAGGAAAATGAGTTTCAACAGTCACAGGCTTTTTTTTGAGCACCGAAGTTACGGAGGTGTCAACTTCAGCTTTTTCAGAGCAGAACAAAATAATCGTTGTGAAAAATAAAAATGGTTTCACTTTCCCTGGAAAAAATAAACCTCCAACAATATAATTGCTGTTAATAATCTGAAATTACTGGTTTTAAAACTAATAGAAAAATTTGTTTTCTAATTTACTCTTTAATAATTTAGTAGTCGTTATGCTCTTCTGTATAATCACATAAAAATGAAAAAAAATCTTTTCATTGTTGAGTTAATTAAAAGTCCTCCTTTCAGAATTCTGATCATTTTAGCTCTTCTTATCATCCTTGGAGTTATGATTTCCAACAGAAAGCATAAATCAGTTCAGCTGAAGGAGGATGTTTTGTATATTCAGCCCAAACCGGCTGAAAAGTAGGGCTATTTATGAGATGTTTTTTGTATCATCTATCCTGTTTTTACCACAACCTGATCATTACCATACTCCGGAGGGCAAACTCTGCTGTAAATTCTGTTAACGAGCCCCGCATGTAAACTAAGATTAATAATAAAGAAATGAAAGTGTTAATAGATTCAAGGTATCAGAAGAAAAAAAGATTTGCCCTCATTCTAATTAGCTTACTATTAATTGTAAGCGGAATTACTGAAGGTCAGAAGTTTGTGATACCAGTTTTACCTGATACCCAGTGTGAAGTCAATTATAATCCCCAGATGTTCTATAGCCAGATGCAATGGATCGCAGATAAGAAAGATTCGCTGAAAGTACCAATAGTATTACATGTTGGAGACGTGGTCGACTTCAATAATATCGATCAGTATAACAGGGCCGGTGAAGGCTTCAGTATCCTCGACAAAGCACGACTGCCTTATGCCATAGCAATTGGGAATCATGATACTGAAGCTGTTGGGGAGAACAGCGGAATCGCTCCAGGCAATATGAATCAGAATGTCAGGAAGACAGAGAGGTTCAATACTTTTTTCCCAGTTAAACGTTTCAGGGCACAGAAGGGGAGGTTTGAAAGGAACAAAAGCGATAATGCCTTTTATGTTTTCAAGGCAGGAGGTATGAAGTGGATGGTTGTAACTCTTGAGTTTTGTGCCCGTCCTGAACCTGTTGAGTGGGCGGGGAAGGTCATCGCAAAACATTCCAATTATAATGTGATAATTCTTACCCATTATCATCTCAATGGAAATGGAGTCATAAATCCTGATAATGCAGGGTATGGTGACTTAAGTCCGCAGGAAATTTATAATCAGATAATCAGAGTGTATCCGAATGTACGGCTTGTACTCAGCGGTCATACGGGGTCATCAGCTTTCAGGGATGATATTGGAGTAAACGGAAATCATATTTACCAGGTATTGCAGGATTACCAGGGCGAAGATAATGGAGGAGGTTATATCCGTTTACTTGAAATTGACCCTGAAAATGATTCAATCAGTGCAAAAATGTATTCACCCTTTTACAACAAGACAAAGGAGGATTATTCCCGGTTTTCCTTTTCCGGTGTGGATTTTTTGAAAAAAGTAAAATGAACTGAAAGAATTAAGCCTGATCTATTTTAGAGTCAGATCATTAATTTATTATCTTTGATTTAATTCATGATTATGGAAGCAATTGTCGACTCATGGTTATTTGTAGTTTTCATGTGGTTTTTAGTTCTTTTGCTATTAATAAAACTATTCTCAGAATTAATATATGTCTTAAAAAAAAGGAAGATGGATCGTAGGGATTTACCAGAAATGAGTCAAAAAGAAGCACAATTAGAGTACAAAGGAAACATAAGGTCAAATTTCAAACTGTTCCTGAAATGGTTTTTCCATTTAGAATAATGTTTTAAGGAACAAATCTGTCAAACTGAATTTTCGTTTAAAGCCAAGAATTTACTTTTCATTTTTCAACCTTTTTGCTCTGATAATTTTTGTCAGGTTGAATATTAATGCAAGTATACAGATTCCCGTAATTACACCAATTGTGAATGATAATATTATCAAGGAATCAGGAGTAACCGGGAAAAACAGTAATGCTGTTATTATTAAGCATATTATTAATGCCAAAGCAGATGTTATTACTATTAGTCTTTTATTTTCCATTATGTAAAAGTTTAAAGAACCAAGATATTAATAAATAATCTATTTACTCATATTACTATTTTAATTCTTATAAAAGGTCTGTTTTCAATTGCAGATTGAATCAAAATTTATTATAATATGACTATCGGCCATCAATAACAAAAAGTTAAAACAGAATAATATTAGTTTTATAATGTTAATATTCAAGCACTTTCATTTTATTTCAGATAACCCCCTTTCCCGTTTTCCCGCCAAGGCGGGACAGTATCCCCAAAGGGGGGCCGAGCGTTTTAAAATTGCCCGGTGGGCAATTTTAGCGAAGGAGCCAGCTTGCCGCGAAGCCATTGCTCAGCCTGGCCCCTCCCTAAAATTAGCCAAAGGGTTAATTTCTTTACGGTCGGCCCCCCCTGTGGGGGAAGGTTGGGATGGGGGTAATTACTATTTAAAATTTTATTGTTTTATTCATGATTGCCGATTAGTAGTGATGCGTTAACTTTATAGAAATCTAATTAAAACACAGATAATTAATTTAATATAAGCGTTCTTTGATTCTTTGATTTGATCTGCTAACCCCGAAGGGGTTTAATTTCAATAACCGTGGGTGCAACCCACGGTAAAGACAAAAAGCCCTCTGGCAACCCCGGAGGGGTTGAATAATGAACTCCTAATACCAGTCTAATATTCAGCCCCTTCAGGGCTGAGACATTCAGTTTACAGTTGTCCGTGGGTTTACACCCACGGTTATTCAGATTGTGCCACTTCGCGGCACTATATTATATTGAAATCAAACGCATCAGTAGTAATTGCCGATATTCAATTATTATAATATTAATCGGTGATTTTTATATAGATAATGGAGGTATTTTCTGAGTTATTCAGATTCATAACGACTGGTAAAATAAATGTTGAATTATCGGATTACATGATGACAGATAACGGGTCAGGTTTTTCTCCACGGGTTACAAAAAAAGTCACTGATTACCTTATAATATATAAACTTAAAAAAGGAGATATCCGGATTTTGAGTCTATTTTTTCTACCAATTCTCCTGAAGCATATTTAAGGAAATAGCTCAGAATCAAACATCGGGAAATTCTGATCAGTGCAAAATAAATTTGACTCATATAGTATTTGTCTCGTAACTTTGATTAAGTTAATTAAAACAAAGCTACTAACCCTATTATCAGCCGGCTATGCAAAATAGAAGAACCCCTGGTATTATTTCAATCCTTGTTCTTGTTGTCTCTTGCCTGTTCTTATCAGGTTGTGTTGAATCAGAGTATGTCATCGATCCTGAATCTCTTAAGACCTGGGAAATCTTTAATTCAAAAAATGGCCTGGGATCTGATTCTGTATGGACAATGACTGAAGATATTGAAGGAAATATCTGGATAGGTACTGTGAATAACGGCGTCAGTAAATTCGATGGTAAAACCTGGACCAATTATAATGAAGACAACGGCCTCATTAATAATTGGGTAAGAAGCATTGCGCAGGATGGATATGGTGACATGTGGTTTGGAACCGACGAAGGATTATGCATACTTTCAGGTAATAAATGGACTTATTATGCACCCGAATTTGGCAGCGTGGATGCAATATTAAGAGATTATTATGATAATATGTGGGTGAGTTCTTACAACTATCCGGTTTTGGAGTATAAAAACAACGAATGGCATTCATTTTATGATGATACATGTTATTTGTGCAATATTGTACCTGTTATATTTGAAGACAATGAAAGAAATATATGGATTGGAAGTCTCGGGGATTTAAAAAAAATCACCAAAAATACTACCATTTCTTATACAAAAGGTGATGGAGTATCTTTACAGCAAATAAGTTCAATACACCAGGATATCTGGGGCAATATCTGGATTGCAGTTGGTTATTGGCCACTTGTTATAAAATATAACAACGAGAAATTTGAAAAGGTAAGCGTGTTGTCACTTGGATTATCATCAAGTGGTGTTAATACTATTACTTCTGATAATAAAGGAAATGTATGGTTTGGAACATCTGGTGATGGAGCTATTAAATACAATGGTTCAATAATGGAACCGTATACTTTAAAAAATGGCTTGCCGGGGAAATCTATTATTATGAAAATACTCAAAGACAAGCACGGTTATTTATGGTTTGGATCACTGAATGGCGGGGTTGCTAAATATAATCCATGGCTGGATTAATATTTAGATAGACCTTTTTATACACGAAATTATCAAGTCAAAGGAAACCTTATGAGAAACTTCATTTTTCTTTTCAGTTTATTTCTTACAGCCCTGACTTTAAATGCACAAACAAACAATGATTCTATATTGGCTTATGAACGAAAAATTGACCGCCCTTTAACCTTACACAAAGGCCAGTTACAGTTTAATACAGCATATAAAATTTCCATTATATCAAAAGAGTATGATAATAACCGCAATAGCATAAATCTTGCCGACGAGGGAATAGCTTCTGTGTTGCACAAATACTATTTTGGGCTCAATTATGGGATACTCGATTTTTTACAAGCTTCAATTGAATTTAATTATGCTAAAAGAGGCGAAAGGCATGAAAATCAACTTGTTTTTGTACATCTCAATGATGAACCCGATTTTGATATCACCTATTTTGATGAATATAAAGGTTTTGAAGACTTATATTCAGGAGTTGTTATCAAATTGCCTTTGAAAACCAAAAAAATCGAATTCGCATTATCTCCTGGATTTTATATACCCTTGTTCTCAAATAATCCCGAAGCGCCTGAAAATAGTATATCATTCCCTTTAGATGGTCAAACTACAACAACAATTATCTACCATAATAATCACAAGACTGGCAATGGATCCAAAGCCATAAAAGTCGGAGCCTCTGCCATTGTGAGACCTGTCAATGATCTCAGTATTTATGCTAAGTTGAATTATTCCTGGCCGATTTCTGAAAGTGAATCAATCCGTTGGGTAAATCAGTTAAACGGATCTGATTTTGAATACAATGATATTCCTTATAAATATCTCATCGGCAATACATTGGATTATAAAGTAAATCTGGCTTATCAGGCTATTCCATGGTTTAATGTTGCCTTATCCTATTTGTTTAAAAAGACATCTTCAGGCTGGAGTGAAATAACCGGCTTACGGATCGGTAACCTTGAAAACAGATTGTCTTTATTGTCAATTGGCTATGAAATAAAGGCAACAAGCAGACTCTGGATCACGGAATTTATAGATATTCCTCTATCCGGCAAAAACCAGTTGGCACCATATTCCATTTATCTGGGAATAAGCTATAACCTGTTTCCTTTTGTCAAGAAACTGAAATCACAGGCAATTGATAACACCATAAATTAATACCGTTTTAGGAAAATGAAAAAAACAATCATAAGCCTGGTTTTAATAATCCTTGCAAATATTGCTTATTCGCAGGAAGAGGATAAGCTGCTGGTTTCAGAAATAAAGCAGAGCACGGTCATAACCCAGCCTGCCACTCTCAATAAAGGATTTTTTTTGGTTGGAGCATCATTTATGCATATTATGGCAGATAAAATGTTTTCAGATAAGGGTAAAAAAGACTATGCAGTACAGAATTTGTCGTTACGCAATTCAGCTGCATATTTATCTTTTCATTTTGGACTGACAAACCGGATAGAACTTGCATTTGATTTACCTTATACGATAGCATCGATTTCTAAATCGATAATTTCAGAAATCCCACTTCTCGATACTGCAGTAACAACTAAATTCAAATTAAAAGGTAAAGGGATCGGCGATATAGAATTTGGAATATCCTATCAGCTGATTGAAGGCAGCAAAACCAAACCCTCCCTGGTAAGCAAACTAAGCGCAGTTTTTCCTACAGGAGAAAAAAATCCAACTAATATTAAAGGATTATGGGAATATGATTATCCCACTGGCCGCGGAGAAACAGCTCTTAGATTAGAATTGATTTACAGAAAAATTTCTTATCCTTATTCTTATTCATTTCACAGTCTTTTTAAATATTCTTTTGGTGGAGAAAAGGTAATGGCACCTTATGAAGATCCGATTTCTTTCAGATCAGGGAATTATTACGAGGTGGGTGGAAATTTTGACTTCCTTCTGAATGACTGGATAGCAGTTCAAAACAATTTGGGTTTTCTGTATAAGAATGCCGATAAATATAATGGCGAAACTGCTCAAATTCCAGTTACTCAAATGGCAATATTTTACTATCCAAATATTAACTTTCAATTTAAAAAATTCAGGCTTGCCCAGGGCGTTTGTATTTATCTTTTTGGCAAAACAATACCTGGTGATCCACAATATCAGATTGATCTGCAATATATTTTCTAGTCATCAGATACAGGAGAAATGATTAATTCAACAAAAACCGGTCTGGCTCTTATTTTCCTCTTCTCTGTTCTGTATATTCAATCGTGCAAAACACCCGCAATTATTGCAACTCAAACTATTCAACAGGCTGATGAATATAATAACCAAAAAAAATATAAGGAAGCAATTGCCAGTTATGAAAAATACATTCAAATAGCTCCGAGTCTGGGTGTTTACCGAAATCCATCAATGGAAGCAGACGTATACAGAAAGCTTGCACACGCCTACTCTACTAGAGTAAAATATGATTCGTCACTTTATTATCTGCAAAGAGCCCTGAAAATTGATTCTGTTTCCGGATCAAATGCACTTGATGTTATTGAGGATTACCGCGAAATTGGGCTAACTTATGGATATAAAGGTGATTATATCAACAGCATTAAATTTCTGAAGCAATCTTTAGAGCTAAATACCGGGATGGATAAAAGCTTCAAAGAAGTTAAACGCTTTTCGATTGGGGACAGCTATTTATCGCTAGCTCAGGTTAATTTTGTAATCGGCAATTTTAAGGAAGCGGAGGAAGAAGTCGGAAAAGCGATTTCGATCTATAAAAAAATTGAAAAAGAATATTCAGGTTTACTGGAATCTTATCTTTTATTAGGTAAAATATGGATAGAACAAGGAGAGATTAAGGAAGGTCTCAAATTCATTGAAAATTCAATTCTGATTGCTGAAAATAATAATATTAATACTGCCAGACATTATCAGGCAATTGGAAGTGCTTTTTTGCAGGAATCTAAATACGAAGATGCCCTTAAAAGCAGACTGGAGGCTTTGAAAAAAGCTGAAGAGTCTAAGATTATTCCACAAATTACCTGGATGAATGTAAAAGTTGGCGACGTGTACTCCTATATAGGAGATGACAAAAAAGCTGCAAGTTATTATGAATCTGCACTCTTTTCCGATTCTGGGAACAAAGAGGAGACACTGGCATCAACACCTTCATTGCAGATGAGGCTGGGTGATGTGCAGCAAGCCAGTGATTATTATATTAAATCCGGATCACTTATGGGAGCTGCCCTTGCTGGTTTGAGGCTCGGCGAAATAAATGAAAAGAACAATATGCTGGACCAGGCTGAATATTACTTCACTAAGTCGGATAGTATTTTTAAAATTATTGGATCAAATGCAGGACAAGCCCATTCGAAACTAGGCTTATGCAGGGTTCTTATCGACACGGATATGCTGGGTAGAGCAGGCAACCTGATAAGTCAGATCCTTGATCTTAGTAAAAATCCGGAAATAGAATGGCAATTGTTTTTTGAAAGAGGAAGAATTTTTGAAAAACAGAATAATATAAATGCAGCCTTCCTGGAATACTGCAAATCAATAGACATTATTGAGAAGATCAGAGGCGAATTGAGCATTGAAGAATTCCGTTCTGCATATATGAGGGATAAAATGCACGTTTATGAAAGGTTGATAATGCTGCTTATTGAAAACATTGAAAGCGGAGTGTTCAATGATTTGAAGGAATCACCCATTGAAACAGCTTTTTACTACTCCGAGAAAGCCAGGTCAAGATCTTTTCTCGATATTCTGGGGAATAAAAAAATCAGTTCAAAACAATCTTCGGATACAATACTTCTAAATAAAGAATTCAGATTAAGGCTGCAGATCCAGAAAGTCACGAAAGAGATTGAAATAAGCAGATTAAACGATGCTAATCCTGAAGAATTGGAAAAATACCTCGATTCTTTAAATGAAGAATATACCAAAACTCTTGATCTGATCAAATTAAGCAATAGTGATTATAATTCCCTGATTTCTGTCGAACCTTCTAAATTGTCTGAAATACAGGATCTTCTGGCTGAAAGAAATGCAATAATTGAATATTGGATCGGTGAAGAAAAATCTGTGATCTGGGTTATTACGAATAAAACCATCAGTGCAAAGATTCTTGACATCGGAGCTGATAAAATTGAAGAATCGGTTTCTAAATGCAGAGATCTGATACATCCTGGAACGACTAAAAATTATACATTGTTATTAACCGAATTATTCAATACACTAATTTCACCCATAGAGTCAGAAATTAATGGTTATGAATCATTGTATATTATCCCGCACCGAAGTTTGCATTATTTACCATTCCAGGCTCTTATTGATACAAGTGGAAAATATTTAATCGAAAAATTCAATGTTTCGTATGCTCCTTCTTCATCAGTATTAAAACATTGTAGTTTAAAAAAATTCAATATAAATAACGATTTTCTTGGGATGGCGCTGGGAAATATGTCTGTTGGAAATATGTCCCCTTTACCAGGAACAAAAGCTGAACTTAACCAGATCGTTCAGCTATACCCGGGTGCAACGGTGAAGTACGAAGACGAAACTTCCGAAACTTATTTTAAAGAAGAAGCTAAAAACCATAATATTCTGCATGTGGCAACCCATGGTTCCTTGAATAGCAGACGTCCGATGAATTCGTACCTCCTTATGCCATCCGATGATAAAAATGACGGACAACTAACTGTCAGCGAAATATTTGATCTGAATCTGCAATCAAAACTGGTGGTGCTTAGCGCATGTAAAACAGGTCTTGGATTATTATCTACTGGAGATGAGCTGATCGGTTTAAGCAGGGCATTTATATATGCAGGGACACCTGCAATAATTGTAAGCCTATGGTCGGTTGAGGATGCTTCAACGGCACTTTTAATGACAAGATTGCATCAATATTATTCTGCAGGTTACAGGCTTCAGGATGCGTTGGCTTTCGCCCAGCGCGATCTGATAAATAACAGGTTCGAGCCTTCAGTTAAAAGAGGCTCTGATTCTATTGTCTGGGATGAAGCTTTGAAATATGAAATAGAATCAGGCAACAAGTCCAAAGAAAAGAATCCATTCTTCTGGGCACCATTTATTTTAATTGGGTATGGGGGTATGTAGCTTATTTAATTATAATATTGCTGTTATAGATTTAATGTTAATTGAAAAAACTTTTACATCTGAGAACAATTTAAATAACAACCTATGAAAACACTGATCCTATCAATGTCAATTAAGCGAGCTGGCTTTGCCTTTATCTGTTATCTGATCTCCAGTTCAACGTTTTCACAAAGTTTAACAGGCTCTTTAACCGGTGACTTTAATCTTCCTCAGGATAACCTGAAAATTGAGTCTGAAGATGCAAAATGGCCTTCAATCAGTTTAAGTCTTAATGCAGGAGATTTCCTGGTGATGGGTCCATTATTGCAAGCCGATTTCAGGATTGCAAAAAAAACATATATAGGGGTTTTCTGTATATACCATTATATGGGCTTGTTCGCCGGACAATTGATTTTCGAAAAAGACATTACTGCCTATAGTCCAAAAAGTATGGGAGCAGGACTTACCGCAAAACATTATTTTAAACCGAATGAAAAACTAAATGCCTGGTATTGCGGTATTTATGTGGGCTATAGTTATAATGAGGCCTTTTATCATTCCGGATATCCCAACGAAAGAGTGGAAAGACTGGATGATATACTCGTTTTTGCCTCAGGAGGCTATCGATGGAACTTAGGAAAACGCTTTTATGTATTAACCGGACTGCAATTTGGATTTGCTTATACCTTTAGCGATAATATCTATTCATCCTACACACTGAATCCGGAAACGGGAACTTATATTAAAGAAGAATCCCTTCACATGGAATGGCCAAGTGATATTTACCCGTATCCTCTGCCGGAACTGACAATTGGAATAAATTTTTAAAATTCAACTCATTTCCAGGCAGATTGATGATTGATAACCATTGTTAATAAACTTTAAAATCAAATAAGATGACAATCAGAAAAAAACACAGGATCTGTTACAATGCAATATTGTTGCTGCTGTTAATATCAGTATTTGGTTGTGAAAAAGACAAAACGCCCGTATATTCAGGGGAGACAGTGACCGACGTTGATGGCAATTTATACAATACAGTAAAGATAGGAGATCAGTTATGGATGGCTGAAGACCTGAAAGTCGGTAAGTACAATGATGGTACAACTATACCCTATATTATTGAAAAAGCAGCATGGGTTAATACTTCAACAGGGGCTTGTTGCTGGTACAATAATGAAAAAAGCTGGGGGACATTATATAACTGGTATGCGGTAAATACCGATAAACTTGCACCAGCAGGCTGGCATGTTGCAACCGACGAAGACTATACAACTCTTACTGATTTTCTTGGTGGCGAGAATGTTGCCGGTGGAATACTGAAAGAAACCGGAGGTGAGCAATGGGATACTCCAAATTCCGGGGCGACGAACGAATACTGGTTTACCGCTCTCCCTGGAGGTTTCCGTCAAAATGATGGTTCATTCTCATCTTTTGGAAGCGGAGGTTTTTGGTGGTCGTCAACAGATTTTGATGGAGTTAACTCATGGTCCCGTTATTTAATATGGAACGGGAGTAATATTAATAGAGGCCACTACGATAAAAGGGTTGGATTCTCAGTGCGTTGCATTAAGGATTAATCAATATGCAGCTTATTGAAGCCCCGGATCATCTTCTGATACGTCGATGTGATTGATCTCGCTTCACTCGATCGGACCCTTTCATCCTGAGGGGGCCGAGCGTTAATAAATAGCCCGGTGGG
>CAZGKI010000027.1:0-37019 GCA_964526345.1 uncultured Rikenellaceae bacterium | reverse complement strand
AGAATGCCAAATATGGATGGAAATGAAGCCACTCGACAAATTCGTCAGTTTAACAAGGATGTAATCATCATAGCACAAACAGCTTATGCATTTACTGGTGACAAAGAAAAATCAATAGAAGCGGGATGCAACGATTATATTTCTAAACCCATTAATAAGACTTTATTGTATGAGTTAATCAGAAAGTATATTAATAAATGATATACTTAACCTGCTGAGAAGCGTACTTCCATTACATTAAATCTCTTAAACCACATGATAAAATGATTATGAAAAGAATTAAAGAAATCCGTGATTATATTTTTGCAAAGAAAGAAGATTTCCCATTAGAGCATCGTCTTTTTTTATCTACAATTATCGTTGGGGTATTGATTTGTATTATAGGATTTACAAATTTCATACTTGCACCTTCACCAGTTACGATATTAATACCACTCTTTATATCTATTTTGTTGATAGTCATTTACTATTTTGTCAGATTCAAAAAGATAGTTAAGCCTTTTGTAACGCCAATTATTATTGTTTCAATATTTGGAAATTCGATCCTTTGGATTTTTAATGGTGGCATTAACGGGTCTAATATCATGATTGCATTTATAATATTAATTCTTGGAATATTAGTAGTCCCGGTTAAAACCAAAAAATATATTATCATTCTTTTTATAGTATTGAATATTACTACTCTTCTCATTCAGTTCTACAGACCAGATTTGATAACAAACTTCCCTTCGGAAACTGACCGTTGGATTGACAATCTCATTACATTTATTTATTCCTCATACTTCATTTATATAATTATCAGGTTTGTTCATAAAAATTATAATGTTGAAAAACAAAGAGCAGAAGAAATTGAATCTTCATTACGGAATGCTCAGGAAATTGCCAAAATGGGTAGTTGGGAGTGGGACATGGTTACACAAAAAACCATTTGGTCTGATAATTATTTTGCTATTCATGGATTTAAGTCCACTGAGGTTGAACCAACCTTCGAATTATTCAGAAGTAAAATTCTCCATGATGATGTTCATTTTCTTGACGAAAATCTTGCTAACATAATGAAGGATAAAACACCTTCCAGTCTTGAATTACGAATAATTCAACCTGACGGGACATTTAAATGGATTCAAAACTATATATCTCCAGTTATAGAGAATGATAAACTTGTTAAATTGAAAGGTGTAATTATCGACATTACCGACCGAAAGCTGGTAGAGATTGATTTAGCAGAATCACTTCAGTTCAATTTGCAAATTATTAATAGTATAGATGAAGGTATTATAGTTTATGACAGTAATCTGCGTTTTTCGGTATGGAATTTATTCATGGAAAAATTATCGGGTTTTCCCGCATCACGGATTTTAGGTAAATATGCTATTGAGTCATTTCCTTTTTTAGAAGAAACTGGAGTAATTGAATCACTTAAAGGAGCATTAAATGGCAAATCTGATGATGCTATTGATGTTCCTTTTAATTTACCTGAAAGTGGAAAATCTGGCTGGACTATTAATAGAAATATACCTTTTCGAAACGTGAAGGGAGAAATTATTGGAGTTATTGGAACTGTTTATGATATCACCGAACGCAAGCAGACAGAACTGGCACTTAAAGAAAGTGAAACAAAATTGCATCAACTCAATTTAGACAAAGACCGTTTTATATCAATTCTTTCTCATGATTTAAGAAATCCGTTTAATAACCTGCTCGGTTTATCAGAATTATTAAAAGAAAACATACATCAATACGATATTAGCGAAAGTGAAAATATTGTCAATCTTATTAATGAAACATCACAAAATGCATATAATTTATTGGAAGATATATTGACATGGGCAAGAACGCAACAAGGTAAAATTCCTTTTAACCCGCAAATATTGGATTTTAAAGATATTTGTCTGGATATTCTTAAAACACTTAATCAAAATGCCAATGCAAAAAACATCACAATTGATTATTCTGTACAAGATGGGATAAATATTTTTGCTGATATTGATATGCTAAAAACGGTACTCAGAAATCTTGTATCAAATGCAATAAAATTTACAAACAATGGTGGTGCAATAAAAATTATAGCAGAGAAAAATATTGGAAATGTTACCATTTCGGTTTCGGACAATGGAATTGGAATAACACCTGATAATTTAACTAAATTGTTTGATATTTCACAAGTTCTGACAACCAAAGGAACGGCAGAAGAAACAGGAACAGGGTTAGGCTTATTGCTTTGTAAAGGATTTGTAGAAAAACATGGTGGGAAAATTTGGGCAGAGAGTGAAGTCGGGAAAGGGAGTGATTTTAAGTTTACTTTGCCAATATCTACCGAACAGGTAAGTGGCATAAATAATTGATGGATATTACGAAAAATTCTAACTGCAGAAATATGCCCTGTGAAGGAGGTATAGCTCCTTTAAACAAAGCGGAAATTGAAAAATACAAATTGAATTATGGACACTTGCCATAAATGGATTGTCTGAAAATGATTTTATTATGGCAGCTAAAATAGATAAGTTGCATTAATACTTTATTATCCTGTACATCATTTGGTCGAATAACGATGTGTTAAAATCCTGGTCTGTAAAAATAATATTTATCACATCCCGTTAATAATTTTAGTTCCAAGTAGTATCTTTGTAATAAGGTACAACATTCTTTTGATTGTGTTGTTTTATAAAATGTTGATAGAATATAAACTTTAAATTCTGAAAGATGAAAAAGAATGTATTAATAATCGTTTTAGTGATCGGATTGACTGGATGGCAATGTTCCAGGATGGATTCGAGATCCGATCTGAAGATGGCTTTCCAGAATAATCTGGAGAAAATAAATACAGGCATAGACAAAATATCCCGGTCACAGGGATATCAGTTGCTGACTGTCAGCGGTGATTTAACAAAGTCGGATGAATCTTTTCAGGACAGTATAACACTTGCACTCGTTGCAGGCATCTATGACTTTCAACCCGACACTATTCATCATTACAAGCATATGTATTACCCATACAGGCTGTTTAAGAAGAGTGGTGAAAGCGAACATATGATTGTCAATCTCCCAAAGCTATTGATCTTTCATCCAAAGTATCTGCATTTTTATAATCCCAAGGATTCAATTCCACCTAATGACTTCACCATAAACGCATCTGACTATCATTTGTATTACAACTGGTGGAACAGCTATGATTACAGGCTGACAGCTGGATTCACGCTGGAAAATGAGGACATAGGAAACATGGATATCAGTTCTGAATCATCTTCATACAAAGATCATAGCTATACTGCAAAATACAACTTCACAGAAAACTATAGTATTTCCACAAGCTGGCAGATGGGCGATACATCTAAATCTTCCTTTGCTCTGACAGATGGAGATGATATACTGCTGAAAGAGTCTTCAGTTTTTGTAAAGACCGGTTACAGGCAGCATGAGAAACAATATACCCTGACAATTGGAAATATTGATATTGTGAGAAGTACAGGCATCGATTCAATACAGGTATTCCTCGATGGAGTTCTCCAGAGTCAGGCTGCTGTAAAAATTACCGACAGTTCCGATACAACAGGTACTATCTGCCATAAAAGGGATATTCAGCTAACTTTTGACGATGGAACAACAGAAAAATTAAGTGAGCTTATCAGTCCTGCCCTTACAAAACTTAGAACCCTTATAGATTCACTTCACAGTATGTATTTCGCAGAAAATATTGTGGATTATATAGCAGTATGCATCTATTATAACAACCACTAATTTGTTACACAGAGCCCATCGCGATAGCTAACGGGAGCTATCGGGAGCACAGAACACCACACAGGGACAGGATTAGAGATTATAATCATAGTAATCAGGATAAAAACAACCTCCCAACCTGATAAACTGTAAAAGAGAGCAGCCAGGCAATCGTTGTTGTATAAAAAACAACAAAGGCAGCCCATTTCCAGCTTCCTGATTCCTTCCGAATTGCAACTATAACACCAATACATGGGAAATATGTAAGTATGAACAGCATAAATGAAAATGCTATAAGAGGGGTAAATGGCTTTTGCCCGGATAGAGAGCCATGATCTCTGAGTTTATCAACAAGAGAGTTTTCTCCTGTTGTGCTATCAGCCTGGAAAAGAATGCTAAGAGTGCTTACTACAACCTCTTTAGCCGCCAGACCGGATAATATACTTACACCTAGCCGCCAATCGAATCCAAGTGGTTTAATAACCGGTTCTATGGTATGTCCTATGATACCAATTACTGATTTGCTCTGTTTTTCACTTTTCTTCTCTGCCACCAGGTGCTGAATAGCTTCCTTCTTTGCAGTCTCAATAGAAGCAAGTTGAAGTGGAGAACTCAGTTCCGTCTCAGTTTTCAGAGCGTCATATTTAATTTCAGTCTTACTTATCTCGCTGTCGTAATCTATGGAATATTTTATTGTTCGCGGGAAGTTACTGAAGAACCAGACTACAATGGAAGCAATAAGTATCACTCCTCCAATCTTCTTGAGGTACATTTCTGTTCTGAACCAAACATGCTTCAGAATGCTGCGTCCGGTTGGAAGCCGGTAAGGAGGAAGTTCCATAACAAAAGGAATATCCTGTGAACGGAAAAAAATCTTTTTCAGGAGCAGGGCTGAAACGATTGCCAGCAGGACACCAAGCGTATAAAGGACTAGAAGTATAAGTCCATGATTCTTTGTAAAAAAAGCACTGATAAATAATATATAAACCGGCAGTCTTGCGCTGCACGACATAAAAGGCGTGATAAGCATTGTTACCAGCCGGTCGCGGCGGCTCTCAACAATCCTCGCAGCCATTATTGCTGGAACATTGCATCCGAACCCCATGAAAAGAGGAATGAACGATTTACCATGAAGTCCTATCTTGTGCATTACCTTATCCATGATGAATACGGCTCTCGCCATATATCCTGTATCTTCCATGAAGGAAATAAACAGGAAGAGAATAATAATATTGGGAAGAAACACTATTACACCACCCACACCGCTGATTATGCCGTCGGTAAGAAAATCTCTGATGACTCCTGCCGGTAATGCTGATGAAACAAGGTCAGCAAGCCTGGCTACACCTGCTTCCATCCATAACTTAGGATAATTCCCGAGTTTAAACGTGGTAAAGAACGTGATCCACATAAAAATTATAAACAATGGTATTCCCAGGTACTTGTTTGTGAGGTAATTATCAATGACCTGAGGCTTTGGCAACCTCTGTAACGTACTGATTTTCAGCGTCTCTTTAAGCGCACCTGCGATAAACCCGTAACGCAGGTCTGTTATTACAGACTCTACAGGATCTGCAAAAAACTTTTCGAGTCGTTCGGCCTCTTGCTTAGCAGTTTTAATTATATCTTCTGAATTGACGCAGCCCTTTATGCTTTTTGAAAATTCTTTATCGCCCGCCAGCAATTCAAGAGAAAGATAACGAGCCGACATAATATTTGTAAAAGTCCTGTTTTCGTCGATCTTGATCTTAGACTGAATTGAACAAATGGCATTCTCTATCTCAATTCCGTAATTAATATGGATATGCCGCACTGTAGGTTCCCTGTTTTCATAGACTTCAATCACCTTGTCAAAGAGGTTTTTGATTCCCTTCCCTCTTGAGCTTACGGTGGGGATGACAGGTATCCCCAATAACCTTCCGAGTGTTTTATGATTGATCGTGTTGCCCTTCCTGAGAAGCTCATCGTACATGTTGAGAGCTACAACTACCAGAACACCCATATCAATGAGCTGCGTGGTCAGATAAAGATTGCGCTCAATATTAGAAGCATCAACCACATTAACAACAATATCCGGCTTCTTGTCGAAAATATACTGCCGTACAAAGATCTCTTCAGGAGAATAGCTTTTAAGTGAGTATGTTCCTGGCAGGTCAATGATAGAAAACGAGTAGCCCGACTGCCTGTATTTTGCTACTTTTGAATCAACTGTGACACCGGCATAATTTGCCACTTTTTCTTTGGATCCTGAAGCGAAATTGAAAAGAGTTGTCTTTCCCGAATTGGGATTTCCGATAAATGCCACCTGAATATTCTTGCTTTTTTCGATCCAGGATGAACCGGAATCCTCAACGTCTATCATCCCGTCAGGATAGGCCTGCTTTTCTGCTATACCCTCCCTGGAAACTTCAATAAGTTTTGTCTCACTTTTTCTTAGTGAAACATGATAGTCCATTATCCTGAATTCCACAGGATCTCCGAGAGGAGCCTTCTTAATAACCAGGATCTTTTTCCCGGCGATGAAACCCATCTCCATCAGCCTGTGCCGGAATTGACCTCTCCCCTTTATCTTCAGAATTATCCCCTCTTCTCCCTCACAAAGATCAAATAATGTCGTCATTAACAGGCTTCAATATAAAATATAAACGAAAATCAGTTTGTAAAGTTCATTAACGGATCAGAAAGACTTTTAGCACACCGAAAGAAGCGCAGACAAGGAACGGAGTGACGTATTTCCTTCCAGCGGAAGTCTTAATCAGGCAACGGGTATCAGTGCCTTATGCCCTTGCACCATTGAGCCATTATACCGTTGGACCTTCAATCAACTTTTACCTTTATCACCACTTTACGTACAAGGGTGCTGTCTCCATCCCTTAGTCCGGGACGATGGGCCTCATCAGGGAAGAAAATGAAGAACCTGTCGGGTGTAGCCTTATGGTTTTTAACCTCGTTCACGCTCAGAAACATGATATCTTTTGTTGAGTCATAAGGCTGTAATATCTCATTTTTAGTGGATAACGGGGCAACACCTATTAGTTCCTTTCCGGATGCCACATACTGAATATCTGCGTATCTTTGGTGAGCCTCATACCGTGCTTCATCTTCACTCTTTGTCAAATATTCACTTAACAGAGCAAAAACATTGTCATCGTCAATATCGTAACGCTTGATCTCCATCGTTGCAAAATTGCTATCTTTGAAAAAAGCAAAGGCTTTATCCCATCTCTCCTTATGCTTAAAATAAGAAATTGCAAACTCTTTGCGGTTTATTGTAGAATCAGGTGTAGCCTGCCAGCCATTAAGCCATTCACCTTTTTCAAACCACTTATTTATTTGCTTCGCATTCCATTCTGCAGGATCGGTCGAATTTTTGCAACCGAAGAAACTTAGTAAACCAGCTAGTACCATAATTTTAGTGATTAAATTTTTCATATGAGTAGTAATTAATTATTATTCTATTTACATCCTGTAACAAATATGAATGATAGTGCAAGTTAAAAAAAAGTCAAATTTCTGACAGGTAAATCCCTATTTTTTCATCGCAATCCGCCCAAAAAGTCTCAATAACTGATGAATCTGGCTCTGATAAATATGTAGTTCGCTTTTTAAGGTTGTAAAGTGCACCATTTAGAAGATTGTTTTCATCAAGAATTTCCGATAATGATGTAGCTACTGTTGAAGGTTTCCTCATGAATGGAGCTGCAATCCTGTAAAGCGACCTGAAAATACTACCCTGCATCCGGTAAATTCCCGAGCTGAATGTCCCGGGATCAAAACTGATGAATGAAATTTTCTCATCATGGTATTTTAAGGCAAGGTGCCTGCACATCAGGGCAAGAAATAATTTAGATTCAGAATATGCTTTTAAAGGCTTATAACCGGACTTACTTTGTGAAGATGACATTTCAGCTCCAGCCAGCCGGTAAGCAGGAGATGTTACAGCAGCTATTTTAAGAGGCGACGCATCTCTTTGTTTACTTACAATCATTTCATTTAGAAGAAGGTGAGCCAGAAAATTTACCTGGAAAGTGTATTCATAACCATCCGAAGTCAGGGTAAATTCAGGGGGACTCAGTATTCCTGCATTATTAATAATTAAATCAAATCGGAACAAATCACATATTTGCCTGAAAGTAGTGGCACACTGTTTAAGGTTACTGAAATCAACCTTAAATAACCGAAATTTATCCTCGAATCCAGGCATCACTATTGGCTGACGGCCTGTTGCAACTACATAATATCCTTTGTTCAGGAAAATTCTGACCAGTTCCAGTCCGAGCCCAGAGGTTCCGCCGGTAATAAGAATATTTCCTGAATCTGAAGATCTTTGCATAATCAGGGAATTAACATTCAGAAAGATCAAACATAATAAAAAGTATTATATATAGATAAAGAGAGATTAATTAAACCCGGCATATATCGTGAAGGTCTATTTCAAAGAATTTACCGGTATCGATCAAGAACCTGCTTTCATCCCATCTATCTGAATCACTTTATTTTAACATTTTTTAAGCCGTCATACTATTACATATACGGGATTTTCAGGTAATTTTACTTAGTTACCAAAACATTTTATTATGAAAAAAAATAAACTGCTTATTGGATTAATAACTCTTATGGTAATCACATCTGTTAGCTCTTATGCCCAGAATTGGCCCCAATTCAGAGGTCCGAACCGTGACAGTAAGGTAACAGGTTTCAAAGCTCCGGCAAAATGGCCGGAAAAGCTTGCTCAGCAGTGGAAAATAACCGTAGGTACAGGTGATGCCTCCCCGGTACTTGTTGGGAAGAATATTTACCTTCATACACGTCAGGGAAATGAAGAGGTGATTCTATGTCTCGATGCAGCTACAGGCAGGGAGATCTGGAAAAACTCCTATCCGACCAATGCCGTTACGGGACCTTCTGCTTCTCACCCAGGGCCAAGAAGCACTCCTGCAGTATCAAATGGTTTTATTGTCACTTTCGGGGCAACCGGAATATTGTCTTGCCTTGATGCGAACACAGGAAAAGTAGCCTGGAGGAAAGAGAATCCAATGAATGAAGTACCTCAGTTTTTTACAGGTATGTCTCCTTTAATTATTGATGGTATTTGTATAGTCCATGTAGGGAAAAAAGATGATGGAAAAGTACTTGCACTTGACCTTAAAACAGGCAACGAAAAATGGAAATGGAGTGGAGACGGACCTGCTTATGCATCTCCCTCATTAATGATTATCGACGGGAAGAAGCATATTATCGTTCAGACCGAAAAGAATCTCATTTCACTCGATTTTGCTGACGGGAAACTTCTGTGGCAGGTATCTACTTTACCCCAGCAACGTTTTTATAATTGTGTCAGCCCATATATTGATGGCAATAAAATCTATTACAGTGGCCAGGGGACAGGGACAAAAGCCATTGAGGTCAGTAAACAAGGGACACAGTTCGTGACCAGAGAATTGTGGAGCAATACAGAAACAGGTGCAAAATGGAATACTGCCATTCTTAAGGATGGTTACCTGTATGGATTTACTGATCAGAGAAGGATTTACTGTCTTAATGCTTCAAATGGTGAAACAGCATGGGTGGATAATACCACAAACAGTGATTTCGCAACCATTTTAGATTGCGGCTCTGTAATAATAGGATTACCAAGCACAGGAAACCTTATTGTTTTTAAGCCTGATCCGAAAGCTTATTCAGAGATAGCAAAGTATAAAGTCTCTGAGACAGCAATATATGCATTTCCCATAATTGCAGGCAATACCATTTATGTGAAGGATGCTGAGAGTCTGATAATGTATAAGACGAATTAGTTTTGGTTCAAGGTTCAGGATTCAGATGGTTAACCGTTGCGCCATTGTGCCTTTACGCCTTTATTACCACACCTTCTCCATGATTAAGATATTCCTTAACTCATTGGCTTTAAGGTCCTCCCGAATTTGTCCGCCTTCAACAACGGAAATCTTTCCTGTCTCTTCCGAGACG
Organism: uncultured Rikenellaceae bacterium; assembly: GCA_964526345.1. Taxonomy (GTDB): domain Bacteria; phylum Bacteroidota; class Bacteroidia; order Bacteroidales; family VadinHA17; genus LD21. Next base: position 27,332 of record CAZGKI010000027.1, on the reverse strand, counting down.
ATAACAATAAGGGCATCAGTATGTTCCGACATGCCAATTGCTGCCCTGTGGCGCATACCGTAATATGATGGCAGAACAATCTGGTCAGTAACAGGAAGCGGGCACCTCGCTGCCAGTATAAGTCCGTCTTCGATCAGTACGGCGCCATCGTGAAGCGGAGTATTTTTGAAAAATATTGTTTCAAGTAATTCAGCTCTTATCTGGGCTTTCAGAATTTCTCCTCCTTCAGTATAGGAATCAAGCCTTCCCTGCCTGCCTATCACTATTAATGCTCCGATATTTTTCGACGCCATTGATTCTGCTGCTCTTACAATCTCTTCGGCCAGTGAAGGGCCCCTTGGATCATCTTTTGCCGTCGAAAACAACCGGGTAAGCGAGAATCTGCTGTTTTGAACATACCTGGTACCAAGTAAAAGAAGAAAACGTCTTACTTCCTGCTGAAACACAATAATAAGAGCTATCACTCCTACTCCTATCACCTGCCCCAGAAGAGAGCTGATAAGTTGCATGTTGAGGGCTTTCACAATAAGCCAGAACAGGTATATGAAAAAGATTGCGATAAAAATGCTGAAGGCAGCCGTCCCCCTGATGATCCTGTACAATTGGAACATAATGAAAGCCACAATGAAAATATCAAGAACATCAAGAATTGAAATAGGAACTAACATGATCTTTTTTTATACAGTTATTAATTTACTTTCCGCTCAGTAAGCTTTAATTTCTCAATAAGGAGTATCGCCTCTTTAGCTTCCCGTACATCATGCACTCTCAGAATATCCGCACCATGCTGCAGAGCAATTGCGTGAAGCACTGATGTCCCGTTTAGAGCTTCATCAGCGGTAATACCCAGTGTTTTCCATATCATAGACTTCCGGGAAACTCCAACGAGAATCGGCAATTCTGCTATAGCAAAATCACCCAGACGTTGCAATATTTCAAAATTATGAATTATTGTTTTCCCAAAACCAAATCCGGGGTCAATAATTATATCTTTTACTCCGGTTGACTGCAATTTTACAATCCTGCTGCTGAACCATTTCAATATATCAGCTACAACATCATCATAAACCGGGTTATCCTGCATTGTTCCCGGATTCCCCTGCATGTGCATCATGATATATGGAACATTTAGCGCTTGTACAACATCGAACATGTTTTTATCTCCCTCACCTCCCGATATATCGTTGATAATATTAGCCCCATATCCACTTACAGCTTCGGCTGCTATCTCCGACCTGAAAGTATCGATAGATATTATTGCGTCAGGGAATTCCCTGTTTATCAGCTTTATAGCCGGAAATACCCTCTTTTTTTCCTCCTCAGGCGATATATCTTCAGCATGTGGTCGTGAGGAATAACCTCCAACATCAAGAATATCAGCACCTTCATCAACCATCCTTTTTGCAGTTTCCAGTATTGCTTTTTCGCCGGTAACCCTGGTGCCTTTAAAAAACGAATCGGGCGTGACATTAATAATGCCCATCACTCTTGGAGTAGTGAGATCCAGAAGCCTGCCACGGATGTTAATATATTTCGGTTTGTTCAGCAACTCTCATATTTAACCCTCCGAAATTAATCAAATTATCAAAAATATGTCATACATTTTCATCTTTGTCCGCAGGTTATTACATTTGTATTTGCAGAAATATGTGAAAGATGAAGCTTTTTGTTGTTGAGGGAGTTGATGGCTCAGGTAAATCCACCCAGATAAAGTTATTGAAAGAACATTTCACAATTAAGGGATTTAAGTGCGAATATCTTCACTTTCCCAGGACTGACGAGCCCTTTTTCGGAGAACTCATTGCAAGGTTTTTGAGGGGCGAATTCGGATCGTTGAATGAGGTAAATCCATGGCTGGTTGCTATGCTTTATGCCGGCGACAGGAAAGATGCCGCGGAAATGATCAGCAAATGGCTAAAAAAGGGAAGTGTGGTACTGCTCGACAGGTATACCTATTCCAACATCGCTTACCAGTGTGCAAAGCTAAAATCACCGCCGGAAAAGGATGAACTTATGAAATGGATACTCAACCTTGAATTCAGGCACTTTGGCATACCTCGTCCCGATCTCAATATTTTCCTTGATGTCCCATTTGCATTCACGGAAAAGAAACTGCTCTCTTCAAGGACGGGAGACGACCGCGGTTACCTGAACGGTACAAAAGATATCCATGAGGGTTCACTCTCCTTTCAGAAAAAAGTGCGCGATATGTATCTGAGAGTTGCAGGTATTGACAAAAATCTGTGTATCGTGGATTGCAGCGATAAAAAAGGAAGCATGCTCACCCAGGAAAAAATATTTGATCGTATAATGAAAATTATTTATCGTAGAAAACTGATATAAGATGAAGATAGCCCGGTACATAAGCAGAATAGTCATTGGTGTTGTTTTTTTATTCTCCGGTACTGTGAAGGCAATAGATCCGCTTGGGACTGTTTACAAGCTTCAGGACTATTTTCAAGCCTTCAATATTTCATTCCTGAAGGATCTTGCTCTCCTGTTCACTATAATTTTATGTACAGCCGAATTTATTGCCGGTTTTTCCGTATTATTTAACATCCGGCAAAAGGCAGGAATCTGGATCGCTATGATAATGATGGCAATATTTACGCCTCTCACATTTATTCTTGCACTTACAAATCCTGTTACAGATTGCGGTTGTTTTGGTGATGTTATAAAATTAACAAACTGGCAGACATTCCTGAAGAATATTATACTCATAATTCCTGCTATTATCCTGTTTATCAACAGAAAAGACGCCAAAGCTCAGCATGGAAGCACAAGGCAATGGGCTTTGCTGTCTATAATAGCGCTCTTTTTTGTAGCATTCATTTTTTACAACCTTAGATATCTGCCGGTAATTGATTTCCTCCCCTACAAGAGAGGAACGTATATACCTGATAAGATGATTATACCGGAAGGAAAACCCCCTGACAAATACGAGACTACCTTTATTTATGAGAAAGATGACCAGCGGAAAGAATTCACTCTTGAGAATTATCCTGCTGATGACACCACATGGAAATTTATCGATCAAAAATCTGTGCTTGTCTCAAAGGGATATCAACCTCCTATTCATGATTTTACCATAACCTCCATTTATGGTGACGATCTGACGCAGAAAATATTAACTTCACCCGGATATACAATTTTAATGATTTCACCTAAAATCGGGAATGCTAATCCGGAGATGCTTAGGAAAGGTTTTGAACTGGGATATTACTGTATGGGGAACATGGTCGATTTCTATCTATTAACAGCCTCAGGATCAGATGAAGTAAGAGGATATGAAAATGGTATCACCTTTTGCCTTACCGATGAGACTACCCTTAAGACAATGGTCAGGGCAAATCCGGGTTATATTTTATTAAAGAAGGGTACTATTCTTGGAAAATGGTCGTGGGCGAATCTGCCTGAAAAAGAGACATTCAGCAAATTAATATTCAAACAATAATAAAAATCTAAACAAATTGTTATATGAGAAGAAAAATAGTAGCCGGAAACTGGAAAATGAATATGAATCTTGATGAGGGTCTAAGTTTCGCCAGGTCAATAAACCAATACTTCGTAGAGAAGCCGTCGCAAAGGGCGGAAGTTATCATGTGTACTCCCTATATTCATCTTCAGTGTGTTGCGGAGATCATTAAACATGGGAAAGTTGGGCTTGGGGCACAGAATTGTGCATCGGAACCATCAGGTGCCTTTACAGGTGAAGTGTCTGCATCAATGATAAAAAGTACCGGTGCTGAATATGTAATCATAGGTCATTCAGAAAGAAGGACTTATTACCATGAGGATGATAATATGCTGAATAAAAAAACGCTTCTGGCACTTGCAGCAGACCTGAAAATAATTTTCTGCTGCGGTGAGGTAAAGGAAGAAAGAGAAAACGGGAAACATTTTGACGTGGTAAAGCGTCAGCTGGAAGATGGATTATTTTCTCTTTCGGGAGAAGAGATAAAAAAGCTAATCCTCGCATATGAACCTGTATGGGCAATAGGTACCGGGCTTACTGCAACACCTGATCAGGCACAGGAGATGCACAGGTATATCCGTAATCTCGTTTTGGAGAAATATGGAAACGCCACCGCTGATGATATGACAATTCTGTACGGAGGTAGTTGTAAACCATCAAATGCGGCGGAGATATTTTCAAAACCCGATGTTGATGGCGGCCTGATCGGCGGCGCCTCACTTAAAAAAGAAGATTTTGTGGCTATTGTTGAAGCTCTCTAAACTAATATTATATAATGATAGAAATAGTTACACAGAGCTTCACGAAGATGGCACAAAGCTTGACAGAGAATGAGACTCCGTGCAACTCTGTGATTCCTCTGTGGTTCTCTGTGTAACATAAAATTGAATATACATAACCCATGTTAAAAAAGCTGTCACTGCTTATTTTTACTTTTCTGTTATTAATGCCGGGGAACCTGTTTTCCCAGGCCAAATCGCCTTTTTCAGGCGATCCCTCTAAATTCAGTGCTGAACTTACAACCTTCATGGGTCCTAACCTGAATGATGAGCAGAAAGCAACCATGAATTCATTCCTGGCAGAATGGGACAGTGCAGCTTTCAGTAGTGATAATATGACACGTTTAATGGACCTGGCAAGCCAGTTAAGCGGCAGATCCATGAGACCGGTGCCACATTTCAATGATCTCCTGATAACTCTTAATATTTTAATTACAAATAAGTCCGAAAGTGAGTTTCTATCTAACTGGCTTATCGGTTTAAGTGAAGTTGTATTTAATCCGAGGTTCACAGGCGAAAGTATCGACAGGTATATTAAAAACACCGGCTTAATGATCAAAGACAATATCCTGTCGGAGTCTGCATCCATTCGTTGGAAAGTGAAGAACTGCAAGCTTCAGTTTTTACATGATACTGTTTTCCATGTAGTTATTAATAATGCTACACTCACCTGTTTTTCACAAAAAGACAGCACTGAAATATATGATGTATCAGGCATCTATTATCCTGATATTCAATTGTTTAGAGGGATTAAAGGTATAGTTACCTGGGAAAAAGCAGGATATTCGCGTGATGATGTGATGGCTGAGATAAGCAATTATACAATAAACACTACAAAGAACAGCTTTACAATCGATTCGGCAATGCTGACACATAAGACATATTTTAAGACTCCTATTAGGGGAGTTCTTACCGACCAGTCTATTACCTTCAGCAACAAAGAGAGGGCAAACTTTCCGCGATTTGAGACATACACAAAAGAATTCAAGCTGGATAATATCTATGAAGGAGTTGATTATGAGGGAGGAATGACTATTGAAGGAGCCAGCATAAAAGGAACCGGAACAAAAGCAACGCCTGCAAAAATCTCTCTTTCCAGAAATGATACTCTCTATCTGAAGATCAAATCAACGGAATTTCAATTCTCAAAAATCGGGCTGGCAAGCGCAGAAACCTCAATGACTCTATACCTGGGCAATGATTCAATATATCATTCTAACCTGGGCTTCTCGTATAATGCATCGCAAAAACAGGTTAACCTCTTCAGGGGAAATAATCCGGTTTCAAAAAGTCCCTATTTTGATTCATTCCATAAGCTTGATATGTACTTTGAGCTTCTCTCGTGGAACATGAAAGAATCCAGGATAATACTATCACGGGCCAGGGGAGCAGCTCTCGGACAGGCAGAGTTTGAATCTGTCTCCTTTTTTGACGAGGATTATTTCATTAAAATGTATGGAATGGATGATTATCACCCCCTTGACAGAATAAAGAAATTTGCAGAATTCTATTATTCCAACACATTCCCTGTCGAAGAGTTTGCCAGGTGGATGGGTAAACCGGTTGAAGCTGTAACAGGAATGTGTATTGATTTGGCTACCAGAGGGTTTGTCTTCTACGATCGGGTATTTAATGAGATAACACTCAAGAAAAAAGTAGATGACTTCCTGAATGCGTATGCTAAGAAAAAGGATTATGATATCCTTTATATCGCCAGTGAGACAAAGGCCCCACAGGATAATGCGATACTTGACCTGAAGAATTACAAGCTTACAGTCAATGGTGTCAAGGTCGTTTACCTGAGCGATTCACAACGGGTCGCCATATACCCGTATAACCGTCAGCTGGTAATCGGGAAAAACCGGAATATTGATTTTGATGGTGTTGTTGAAGCCGGTCTGTTCACTGTATTTGGTCATAATTTTAGATTCAGCTACGATACCTTCAAAATAAGACTGCAAAAAATAGATTCCATAAGGATCGCTGTTGAGACTCATGAAAAGGATCGCTTTGGCAATCTTCTCGTCAAAGAGGTCGATAATTTAATTCAGCTCGGAACTGCAGAATTATATATTGATGATCCAGATAACAAATCAGGATTAAAAAGCAAGAAACAATATCCGATAATTAATGCGATAACTTATTCATATATATTTTATGATAAGATACCAGGACTTGAAGGTGTTTATCCACAAAGTGACTTTTACTTCAAGGTAGATCCGTTTACATACAATAATATTGACCACTATACAAATGAGGATATGAACCTCGCCGGTGAATTCCATGCCGGTAATATTATCGAACCCATGCACCAGTATTTAACTATACAGGAAAACAACTCGCTGGGTTTCAATATGACAATTCCTGATAGCGGGATTGTTATCTATGGATCCAAAGGAAGACTTTATGAAAACCTGAACATGAGTAACAAAGGGCTTACTGGTGCAGGCCGGCTTGCTCATCTGACTTCTACAACAGAATCTGATGAATTCAGGTTCTTTCCCGATTCGATGCTGACAGAAGCTAAAGTTTTTAAAATTGCTAAAGACGGGGGTGGTCTCTACCCTGACTTAAACAGCGAGGATGTAAAGGTTAAATGGGATACCAGGAAAGATGAATGGCTGGCAGTTAACAGTCAGGGAAAGAATTTCAACATGTTTGAAAACGGCACTGTTCTTGACGGGACGCTGAAGCTTACCCCTTCAACTCTTGACGGATCAGGGACAATTAATACCACTGATTCAAGGATCACATCAGATAATTTCAGTTTCACGACAAGCGCTATCAGGGCTGATACTGCAAACTATAATCTCAAATCACCATCGACAAACGGTTATGCATTTATAGCTGAAAATGCTGCAACTGATATCAACTTCGACCTTAAGCTTACTAAATTTCACCTTAATACGGATACCTCTGTGGTGAAGTTCCCGGAAATACAATATATCTGTAAAATGACGGATTTTACGTATGATATGAACACAAGGATTCTGGAGATGGAGCAGAAAGGAAAATCGGAGGCGCCACTGTTTACTTCAGATAAGCTGCTCAGACTCGATTTTAAAAATCTCGATAAACCAACCTTCTTTGCCACAAATGTAATTGGCGATACTGTTGCATTCTCTTCATGGAAAGGAAGTTACTACCTGGATGAAGAATATATTGAAGCGGAAAACATCAATTACATTCATGTTGCCGATGCACTTATTCAACCCGAAAACGGCAAGATAACCATCGACAGAAGGGCAAAAATAAGACAAATGCAGAATGCTGTCATTGCTCTTAATAACAGACATATTCTTCATTCTGCCAAGATTGATATCGAATCAACAAAAAGGTATACCGGAAGTGCTTTATATGATTATATAGATGAAAATAATGATGTGCAGCATATCACATTCCCGGAACTTGCTGTCGACACTCTGAAGACAAGCGCCAGAGGATTTATTCCTGTTAGTCAGAATTTCAGACTAAGTCCTGCATTCTCATTTTCAGGTGATGTAAATCTTTATTCAGGTAAAGATAATCTCCTCTTCACAGGCGCAGCCGGCATAATTCATAATTGCAGTTCGCTTACCAGCTACCCTGTTAAATTCAAATCATATATCGATCCTAAAAATATCATGATCCCGATCAATGAGAAGCCGAGAGACATTAATGACAATATCGTATTTACCGGCTCGTACATCAATATCGATTCAGCACATATTTACCCGGCCTTCCTGTCTCCTCAGAAATCCTGGACCGATGCAGGACTGGTGACTGCTCAGGGATTCCTGTACTATGAAAAAGCTAAAGGAAGATATCTTATAGGTCCACTGGAAAAACTGGTAGATCAGACACGTAATGGGAATTTAATCGCATTCGATAAGAGTTTCTGCGTTTTGTCAGGTGAAGGAAAATTAAATTTCGGAACAAATTTCGACCTGGTTAAATTTTCAAGCGCAGGAAAAGTGATCCATAACCTGGATTCAGGAAAGGTTGAGATAGAAGCAATACTAGCATTCGATTTTCATTTTTTGCCTGAAGCTCTCAAAATTATGAGCGATGAAATAAGAATGATGCCTTCTCTGAAACCGGTAAACCTGAACAGTGAGCTGTATAACAAGGGGATGAAAGATCTGCTTGGCATACAGGCAGCCAACCAGATTAAGGAGGAAGTAGACCTTTTTGGGGCCTCAAAGAATATGCCTAAAGAGTTTACCTATGAGATACTGCTAAATGATGTAAATCTTTACTGGAATGAACCTTCTTCATCATTCAGATCGAAAGGAAAAATTGGAATTGGTTATATTGGAAACCAGCCTGTTAATGTTTATGTGGATGGATATGTTGAGATACAGCGCAGGAGATCTGGCGATATGTTTGATATATATCTTAAGGCTGATGAATCTACATTTTATTATTTCTCATATATAAGAGGAAGTATGATGACGCAGGCAGGAAATAACAGCTATAATACGTTAATAGCCAACACCAAGCTAAATGAAAGGAAAGATCCTAACTCAACTCTCCGACAACCCTATTCTTATATGATAGCAGTAGAAGACAGGCTGGGAAAATTTCTTCAGAGAATGCAGGGTGTTAATAATCAGGAGAACGAGCCGAATATCCTCGAGGGACTTACAAAGTAACCCTTATATCTGAAATAAGGTAAATATCACAAATATATATCAATGCAGATTTTTTATGCTCCCGATGTTGCAGCTGATCTATATACTCTTGACGAAAGAGAATCAAAGCATGTAGTCAGGGTATTGAGAATGAAGAAAGGCACTGAGGTTAAGCTGATCGACGGCAGAGGCAATCTTTACGAAGGTATTATCACCGACCCGGATCCTGTACAGTGCATGATTAAGATAGAAAAGGTCATCCCGGGTTTTGAGAAAAGAAATTACTCTCTTCATATTGCAATATCGCCGTTAAAGAATCCCGATCGTTTTGAATGGTTCATTGAGAAAAGTGTTGAAATAGGTATCGATGAAATAACTCCTGTTATCTGCAGAAATACCGAAAAACCTTCCATAAAAACTGAAAGGGCTAACAACCTGATCATCTCAGCAATGAAGCAGTCGTTAAAAGCAAATGTGACCATTCTTAACAATACAATGTTATTCAGCGATTTTATATATCACAATCATCCCGGCACCCTGATGATTGCACATTGCGGCAGGGATGGTAACCTCAGCAGTATAAAGGACGTATATAAAAAAGGAGAAAAGGCTGTTATTCTAATCGGACCTGAGGGTGATTTCTCTGATGGAGAAATAAAGGCTTCAGCCATTAAGGGATATATACCTGTTCACCTTGGAATGAGCCGGCTGAGAACAGAAACAGCAGGCGTTGCTGCCTGCCATTCCATTTATTTTATTAATCAGTAAGACTTTCCCTATCCGACAAGAAAGTCAAGTACGTTGCCAAGCATTCTTGATGGCATGTTGTAAAATTCTGTATAAGTGCAGCTGTCGCAGGTAACAGATGTGAATCTTCTGTTCTGAACATTAAATATTTTGGTAAGAAAACTGCTTGCTGTACGTATTTCACCGGTGGTGCAGGTACGGGACCCACATTTTGGACATGCGTATTTAATTGGTTTGTTCATTTTTCTTTCTCTTTAGTATTTTCCTGTTTGTTTTTCCATCTGCCTGACTTACGGAGAGCCTGATCGAGTATGTACTCAATCTGTCCGTTAGTACTGCGGAATTCATCAGCGGCCCACTTTTCAAGAGCTTTAAGCTTCTCCACATCTATCCTCAGCACAAATGGTTTTTTCTCACTCATATCATGAATGTAAAGTTCCCGTATTTACAATAGGGGTTGCATCTTTATCCCCGCAAAGAACTACCATCAGGTTGCTGACCATAGCTGCTTTTTTCTCCTCATCCAGCTCGACGATCTTCTTGTCGGATAGTTGTTCAAGAGCCATCTGAACCATCGAAACAGCACCCTCAACGATCTTGAAGCGTGCCGATACAACGGCGGCAGCCTGCTGTCTGCGAAGCATTGCATTAGCAATCTCTTCAGCATAAGCTATATAGTTTATTCTTGCCTCTATTACTTCTATACCTGCAATCTGCAACCTTTCCCTGATCTCTCTTTCGAGTTCGTCATTTATCTCCTCCCCTCCACTGCGTAAGGCTATTACAGCTTCATGGTCCTCAAAATTGTCATAAGGATACAGACCTGCAAGCTTCCTGAGAGCTGCATCGCTCTGAACAAGTACAAAGTGCTGAAAATCATCAACATCAAATACAGATTTGTATGTGTCGTGAACTCTCCATACGAGTACAAAACCGATCTTTATAGGATTACCCACCTTATCATTCACCTTGATGGGCTCACTGTCAAAGTTCCTTGCACGAAGAGAAACCCTTCTGGTAATATAAAACGGATTTACCCAGAAGAATCCATTATCTCTGATGGTACCTTTATATGCCCCAAAAAGTACCATTACACATGAACTGTTAGGATTAACGACTTTAAATCCCAGAATGATAAAGAAAAACAGCACCATGAGAATTACACCAAGCCAGATGTTGTTAAGAACAAATCCGACTATTGATCCGCCAAAAGATAATATTGCTATCATTAAGGCGAGATAACCCGATATGGGTTTAACAGAAAATTCCTGCTTCATTTTATATGATATTAATTTAATATCACAAAGATATTATTTTAAATTATTAAATACAAAAAAAACACAGAAAATTTTTCTGTGTTTTTAAGTTTCTCATTAACATTTCCTGATTTTCACAATCAGCCGGCGAGTTAGCCGTTTACCCGGAACAGGATTCACCTGTTTCAGAACATTTATCACATCACTGAATTGGGGGTAAAAACCCCATGCATCATCAAAAAGGTCAACGTCAGCAGTTTTAATTTCGTGATATGAAAGAAAAGGAGTAGAATTTAAACCCATAGGCTTCATGTTTTCATTTTAAGGAAAACGTCCTATACCTTATATTATTATATATATTTTTGAAATTTTTAAAATAAACCTCCGGGCATGCTGACGCATGCGCGGGGGTCGATTCAGTCGCACGGTGTCTTCTTAATTCAACGTAAGACTGATCTTCTTTTCTTCCATCAGCTTCCTCATATTGATGAGGGCATAACGCATCCTTCCGAGAGCTGTATTGATGCTGACATCTGTAATATCTGCTATCTCCTTAAAACTCAACCCGGCATAATGTCTGAGAATGACTACTTCGCGCTGATCGTCCGGAAGCATACTTATCATTTTCCTGACATCTTTCTGGATCTGCCGCCTGATCATATTATCTTCCACTGTTGACTCAGCAAATCTTTTTGAATTGAACAGGTCAGATTCATAATTATCATTCGACACTGTATTCATTTGCTTTACCCTTCTGAAATGGTCAATAATGAGATTATGGGCAATACGCATCACCCATGAGATAAATTTACCGTTATCCTGGTATTTTCCTGTCCTGACCGACTGAATTACTTTCATGAAAGTATCCTGAAAGAGATCTTCAGCAAGTGCCTGATCGCGTATATACAAGCTGATATAAGCGAAAACTTTATTCTTATGACGGTGGATTAGCTGCTCAAAGCAGGACTGCTCACCTCTTATGAACCTCTGTATCAGTTCATAATCGGAAATAGTTTTATTCATAGCTCACTCTTTTAATTACCAAGAGTAGAGTTGTTTAATAGGCAGTCCTCCGTATTAGTTAGATATAATACCTGGTACAAAAGAAAACATTTTTTTTGAATCTAAAGTATTACTTTTGGATTTTAACAAAAAATTTTACATAAACGACCATTATTCAGTGATGAACGGGAGCATAGAAATTAAAGGGGCGAGGGTACATAATCTGAAAAACATAAGCCTGAAGATACCCAGGAACAAGTTTGTTGTTATTACAGGGGTATCAGGTTCGGGCAAATCATCGCTGGCTTTCGATACTATATATGCTGAAGGACAAAGGAGATATGTTGAAAGCCTTTCAGCCTACGCGCGTCAGTTCCTTGGAAGAATGAATAAACCGGAAGTGGATTTTATCAGTGGAATCCCTCCAGCCATTGCAATTGAACAAAAAGTTAACTCACGTAATCCTCGTTCCACAGTAGGTACATCCACTGAAATCTATGATTATTTAAGACTATTGTATGCCAGGATCGGACATACTTTTTCTCCTGTATCAGGTAAAGAGGTTAAGAAACACAGCGTAGATGATATCGTTGATTTTCTGGCATCGCTGTCCGAAAGCACAAATATTATAATAACCTCATCGGGTGAGATTCCCGAAAAGATAAAAATATCAGAATATTTTGCTTTTCTCGATAAACAGGGATTCAGCAGGATTGAATCTGATGGCAATCTTATCAAAATATCTGATATTACGGATTTTGATGTTTTTGAACCCGGACAGCGGATCAATATAGTTATTGACAGACTTCTAATCAGTCATTCAGCCGACAGTTTCAGCCGGGCTGCCGATTCGGCCCAGACAGCATTTCAGACGGGTCAGGGATACTGCCAGGTAGTTATTTCAGATAAGACCGGAACCAGACGAGAGAGTTTTTCCAATAAATTTGAGGCTGATGGTATTCTCTTTGAAGAACCGTCAGAATACCTCTTCAGCTTCAATAATCCTGTTGGTGCATGTCCTGTTTGCGAGGGATACGGTAAAATAATCGGAATAGATGAAAAGCTTGTAATACCCGATCAAAACCTGTCTGTGTACCAGGATGCCATAGTATGCTGGAAAGGAGAAACTATGAAAAAGTGGAAAGAGAGGCTGATAGCCAGTGCAGAACAATTCGATTTCCCGATACACAAGCCTTATTACCAGCTAACAGATGAACAGAAAGCTCTTCTCTGGAAGGGAAACAGGTATTTCTATGGACTGAACAGGTTCTTCGATCACCTTGAAGAAAAAAAATTCAAAATACAATACAGGGTTCTCCTGAGCCGTTACCGTGGAAAAACCACCTGCCCGGAATGTAAAGGATCCAGACTCAGAAAAGAAGCAGGATATGTTAAGGTAGCAGGAAAAACTATCCAGGAACTGGTCGTGATACCCGTTGGTAATTTGTATGAGTATTTCATGAAAATCAGGTTATCACCTTCCGACCTGGCTATTGCAGAAAGGCTACTTAAGGAGATAACTGTCAGGCTTCGTTTTCTTATTGAGGTGGGTCTTCCTTACCTGACACTCGATCGCATTTCCTCAACATTATCGGGTGGTGAATCCCAGAGAATTAACCTTTCTACATCTCTCGGAAGTAACCTGGCAGGATCAATGTATATCCTTGATGAACCAAGCATCGGACTGCATCCTCGAGATACAAACCTGCTTATAAAAGTACTTAAGGAACTTCGCGATCTCGGGAACTCTGTTATTGTTGTCGAGCACGAAGAGGAGATTATCAGGGCTGCTGACGACATTGTGGATATGGGTCCGGAAGCCGGCAAGCATGGCGGCGAGGTGGTTTTTCATGGAACGCTCGACCTGACACCTGCAAACCCATCACTTACAGCGGGTTATCTTAGCGGCAGACTTTCAGTTCCGGTACCGGGATCAAGAAGGAAATGGAACAGCTTCATTGATGTTAAGGGGGCTCGCGAAAATAACCTGAAAGGAATTGATATAAGGTTTCCGTTACATACCATTACTGCAGTAACCGGTGTAAGCGGGTCGGGTAAATCAAGCCTTGTGTCAGAAATCCTTTATAAATATCTTTCCGGAAGGATAAACGGTAACAACCTTAAACCTGGTCAGCACAGGGAGATCGGGGGCGATGTTGCCAGGCTTACCGGTATAGAGATGGTTGATCAGAATCCCATTGGTAAATCATCAAGGTCGAATCCGGTAACATACCTTAAAGCTTATGATGAGATACGTAAGCTATATTCGGAACAACAGGCATCCGTACAGAATAATTTCAAAGCTTCACATTTTTCCTTTAACATAGAAGGGGGAAGATGTGAAGAGTGCCAGGGTGAAGGGATCATAAAAGTGGAAATGCAGTTTATGGCCGATGTGGAGCTAACATGTGAAGTCTGCAAGGGAATGAGATTCCGGAAAGATGTCCTGGAAGTCAAATATCACGAAAAGAATATTTATGACATGCTTGAAATGACAATTGACGATGCAATTGAGTTTTTCAAAAGTCATCCGGGGAAGAGCGAAAACAGGATCATTGAAAAACTCAGGCCATTATCTGATGTCGGTCTTGGCTATATCAAAATGGGGCAATCGTCAAGTACACTTTCGGGAGGAGAAAGCCAGAGGGTTAAGCTGGCATACTTCCTCAGCCAGGAAAAAGGTTCCGGACATATTCTTTTCATTTTTGATGAACCGACCACAGGTCTTCATTTTCACGATATTAACAAGCTTCTTAAATCAATAAATGCACTTGTCGATCATGGTCATTCTGCAATTCTTATTGAGCACAACCAGGAGGTTATCAAGAGTTGCGACTGGGTTATTGATCTGGGTCCTGAGGGTGGAGAAAAAGGTGGTTATGTGGTTTTTGAAGGTACGCCTGAAGATCTGGCCAGGTGCAAAGGATCATATACTGGTAAATTTCTGGCACCTAGACTCCATAAAACAACATAGGGACGTTGCATGCAACGTCCCTACTGTATTTTGCATACTATTACTTTTTCAGTTTAAATCCGAACATTATTGCAACACAGCCGCTGGCAGGCGCATCACCTGGCTTATTAAACGATGAGACTTTCACAATAATCTTTAGTTGCTGGCTCGCCTGAAGCTTAAAATCCCATGTGCTGGCATAGTCCTTATCTTTATTTGAATACAGGACATTCTTGTTGACATCAAGAACCATAAACTCGATAGCAGGCAGCTTATCTTCTCCCACGATGGACAACCTGTATTCCATATCGGAATAGAAAGTCTTATACAGTTCTGCTTCTTCACCTTCAACCAGAACGGCAGCATGGTAGTTTCCGTCATGAATGTACGGAGAAAGCTGCGGGAGGCATTCTTTCTTTGCAAATGCTTTACACTGAGCATCTAATGACCCTGAAAAAGCAAAAACAAATAATGCTAGTAATGGTATTGTCTTTATCAGTCTCATAGCTTTTCTATTTTACGAATGAATTTCTAATCTCGGCGACGGTAGTTGACAGTTCATTGAACACAGCTGGTGTCATATCAGTTTTAACTTCCGATTTTAACACCGTTGTATTTGAAGCTTTATCATACTCAGGTCTTACAGGTGATGTATTTATCTTTATCTTATCAAACACAGCCTTCAGCTTCGCAACCTGAAGTATCAGCTCATCAACAGCCGGATTGCCTTTGCTACTGTCGAGCAGATTTAAAAGAATATCGATTGAAAGTTTCTGGTCGATTATCCTGCCCACAAGCTTGTTGCCGTTAAACTCTTTCATATCAACCAGCTGTGTTGAGATATAAAGACCTTCAATCCAGCCACCGACAAGAACCATAGAGGCTGTTGCCGGCTGACCATTATCTTCAAGATATGAATTTGAATTCATGAAAGTCTGTGATACCACCTCCATGATAACCTCGCTATTGTTGATATTCTCTTCGAGCTTGTCAATATCATCCTGTTCGATAGCTTTAAGGATGCCAAGTCCGTCAGCCATTTTTTTAGCAGCATTCATATAATCAATAAGTAATTGTGTCTGTTCATACAGACTGGCAAAACTAAGGTCACAGGTATAAACACCAAGATTAAGAGCCATGGCTTTGTTTGTCACATAATTATTCTGGTTTGAGATAGGATTCAGAAGCTTTTCATCAAATTTTGCTCCTGCCGATTTGATAAGCATGGCCGATTCAAGAGGTGAAGGTAATGCCTGGAATATTTTTTCAGCCTGTTTGATATCCTGAAGGATTTCAGCATTGGGTTTTGGTACTGCGACATTTAAATCTTCCTTAGAGGCTTTCTTGCCGCCTTTGCAACCGGTTAAACTGAGAACCAGTATAAATACCATTAAAATACCTGAACTAATTCCATGTTTTTTATTCATGATATAAATATTTAATTTCCAAATGTAATTCCCGACTAAATTAGTATAATATTTTTATTTTTCAAAAAGAGCTTCAGTATATTGACTCTATTTCTAATTTTACCAGAAAAACAAATAAAGGTGATTAATTCAGAAAAAAGACTCAAAGAATTATCAAATATCCTCAAAAGCAAGGATAATATACTAATAGTTGAAGCTATCAAAGAGCTGCGAAACGAGGAACCATTTGAAGGTGCAATCAGTCTGCTTGCATCATTTTTCGACATTGCGAAAGATAAGGTCGTCAACCGTGCGATAGAAGAATTTTTCAACGATCTGAAAGACTACACTGTACAGAAAGAGGTAATTGAAGAGATCCGGAAACCATGGAAAGAAGATACCATCAGCATGCTGGTTGCATCATGCTGGCAGTCAGGACTGGATTATTCTGATTATCTTACTGATATGGCAAAAATATTTCTTGAAGGTAATTATACTACAGCGATTGAATGTATGACAGTTATAGAAGAATCTGTTCCAAGCAGTACGAGGGAAAGGAAAGATGAGATTATAAGGATGATCAACAACAGTCCATTATCAGGAACTCATGAGAAATATCCTCTGACACAGGAGCTTGTATCAATCCTGATGAAGTAATTCTAATCTTCTGAAGAAAAGTATTTCATGAACTGGGTCCGTTCATAAACGATCGGTTTTGAATAATTGCGATAATCAAGCTTTCCCCTGAAGTCATCTATTGACTTAAAGCCTTTTTTATCCATCCAATCCTCTATCTCTTTATTCATGACTTTCAGGTATTTAATGCCCTTCTCATATAATACGGAGCATACCTGGACTGAATTGGCGCCGGCAAGAAGGTATCTTACCGCATCTTCACCTCGGTGTGTACCGGTAGATGCTGAGATGTCGATATCGATATTCTGGGCGCTAGCCATTGCTATCCATCTCAGAACATATCTCCTCTCTTTAGCAGTGCTGAAGATTGATGCAGGAACTAGTTCCATTTTATTAAGGTCAATATCAGGCTCATAGAACCTATTGAACATAACCACACCTTCAACACCCCGCATGTAAAACTGATCGATCATATAGAGAATATTCGAAAACCTGTTTCCTATTTTTATTGCAATAGGTATTTTAATTGTGGCTTTTAGTTTTTCTATCAGTTCGAGATATATTTTTTCCGATTCGGCTGAAGATTGTTTCCTGTTAACCGGAAGGAAGAATACGTTAATTTCGAGGGCATCGGCTCCGGCTTCTTCAATGTTCTTTGCAAAGTTTATCCAGCCTCCGGAAGAGTAACAATTAATGCTCGGTATAACAGGTATATCAATGCTCTCTTTTGCATTTTTAATGAGTAAAAGATATTCGTCAACAGAATGAGCCCTGGTATAGTTCGCGATGTAATCATCAGCCTCAGGAAATCCCGGAGAGGAAGGTATCAAAGTGATATGGTGATTGATTTGTTCCTCGAAGAGCGATTTCAGTACAACAGCTCCCGCCCCGCTGTCTTCTGCCTCTCTTAAATTACCGAGGGTAGATGTAAGTCTGCTGCTGCTTACGATAAGCGGACTTCCCAATGTAAGTCCAAGGTACTTAACTGATAGTTTTTTCATTTTCTGATGATCATATTCTTTCTCCAAATATAATACTTCCTATCCTGATAATTGTGCTTCCCTCTTCTATTGCTAATGTGTAATCGCCCGACATTCCCATCGAAATCTCACTGAATGATGGATCTGCCGGAAAGTACTTGTTTTTCAGGTCTTTAAAACAATCTGCCAGGAATGTGAACTCTTTATGTATAAGGGTCATATTATCGGTAAAAGTTGCCATACCCATAACACCACAAATCCTCACCGAAGATAATTGTACAAACTCTGCAGATTCCATCATCTCAATCACTTCGTTCATGTTGAATCCGAATTTAGTTTCCTCAGAAGCTATATGAAACTGCAGCAGACAATCGACACGCCTGTTTATCTTTTGTGCCTCTGAATTTATCACCTTAAGTAATTTGAAGGTATCTACTGAATGTATCATACTTATAAAGGATGCGATATATTTTACCTTGTTGCTTTGAAGATGCCCGATAAGGTGCCATTCAATATCTGATGGCAGCTTATCTTTCTTTGAAAGCAGTTCCTGTACCTTGTTCTCCCCGAATATCCTGTGACCGGTATTATATACTTCAAGAATCTCAGCAGTAGACCTGGTTTTTGATACTGCCACCAGCTTAACATAAGATGGGATCTGCTGCTTCAGTGAAATGATATTTCCTGCTATATCTGACATTGGATTATTAGATACATCAAAATTAAAAAAAGCTTATTGCTAACAGAAAGAATTTTGCCTTAAATTCTCTGTGGTTCTTCTGTGATACCGATAGCTATATATTTCTTTACAATTATGGTTATAGTTTATTATTTTAATATTTATTGCTTTTTTAAGTTTACTTAAAACCCCCATCCTAGCCTTCCCCCAGGGGGGAAGGAATAATACATTTCCCCCTTGGGGGAAAATGAAAGGGGGTAAAAAGCCTCATAAAAATTTAAAATTTGTTACACTAATACTGAAGTGTAACATAGTTATCAGGACTCTGTGGTACTGCGCAACAAAAACAGGAATATACACAGAGTGATGCAGAGATTAATTGTTTTTTCAGCTTAAAAGATGAATAACAAGGCCGCTCCTGAGTTTTGGTTCGAACCATGTCGATTTAGGCGGCATAATCATCCCTGAATCTGCAATTGTTATCAGTTGTTTCATCGACACAGGATATAGTGCGAAGGCGACTTTCATTTCACCGCTGTCAACTCTCTTCTTCAGTTCGCCTGGCCCCCGTATTCCTCCAACAAAATCGATACGCTTCGACCTCCTGAGATCCTGTATATCCAGTATTGGAGAGAGTATCTGTTCAGTCAGGATTGTAACATCAAGCACACCTATCGGATCATTATCGTTGTATGTTCCTTTTCTTGCCGTAAGGCTGTACCACTTGTCGTTAAGGTACATCGAAAAATTATGAAGCTTTCGGGGTTTATACATCCTTTTTCCCTTTTCCTTAACCTCGAATCCTTTCCCGAGCCGAGATAAAAAGTCTGAATCGGACAGACCATTAAGATCTTTGATTGTCCTGTTATAATCTATTATCCTCAGCTGATTGTCAGGAAAATGAACCGCCAGAAAATAATTATACTCTTCATCGCCTTTATGTTGCGGGTTGTTTTCTCGCTTTTCCTTGCCGACAAGAGCAGCTGCGGCTGTCCTGTGATGCCCGTCAGCCACATAAGTAAACGGTACTTTCTTAGAGAAAATCTCTTCTATTTTAATGTTGGTTTCCCGCTCCTGTATCACCCAAAACTGATGACCTATACCATCCTCAGCAACAAAATCATACACAGGTTTCTCTTTTCTTACAATTCTTTTAACCAGTGCATCTATCTCCTTTACAGCAGGATACGCAAAAAATACTGGTTCCATATTGGCATTGTTCGTTCTCACATGTACCATCCTGTCCTGTTCCTTATCGGGCCTTGTAAGTTCGTGTTTTTTAATTACACCGTTAAGATAATCGTCAACAGAAGCACATCCTGCGATGCCATACTGGGTTGTACCCTTCATCGTCTGTGCATAGATATAGAAATGAGGTTCCTTATCCTGTACAAGCCAGCCCTTTTTCTGCCATAAAGTAAAATTCTCAACCGATTTGTTATATACCTCTTCAGAATGAGTATCGGTATTTTCAGGAAGGTCTATTTCAGCCCTTGTTATATGCAGTAGTGAACACTCTTTTCCCGCGGCCATAGACCTGGCCTCTTCGGTATTCATCACGTCATACGGCAGACAGGCCAGATCTTTAGCAACTTCACGGGGAGGTCTTAATCCCCTGAAAGGTTTAACAACAGCCATCAGTAAGTCTTTTATTTCTACTTATTTACCCTGAATTTTTCGTTTCCTGTTTTTAAGAAATCGACTATTTGCCTTGCAGCTGCCACACCGGCATTTATATTAGCCTCCTCTGTCTGTGCACCCATCTTTTTGGCGGTAAAAATGAATTTGCCTTTATATTTTTCTTCAAAAACAGTTTTACAATCCGGTTCAACATCTGAAAGATATCTGAAGTCGGGTCGCTCTTCAAAAATTCTCAGAAGTCCATCTTCATCAATTACCTCTTTCCTGGCAGTATTTACAAGTGTCGCATCTTTAGGCATCAGCTTAAGGAGATTGTAACCTATCGATTTCTTAGTCTTATCATTTGCAGGCATATGTAAAGAAACATACTGGCATTTTGCATAGAGTTCTTCAGCGCTTGTACACGGTTTGACGCCAGCTTTCATCATAGCATCTTCATTTACAAACGGATCGAAAGCATAAATACCCATGCCGAATCCTTTGGCTATTTCCGCCATATATTTTCCCACATTTCCGAACGCATGCAAACCAAGGCTTTTTCCCCTGATCTCGCTGCCTGATTTTCCGGCAAAACCGCCACGTGCCTGGTATAGCATCATTTCAAAAGCAAGTTCAGCAACTGCATTGGAATTTTGACCCGGTGTATTCATTGCCACAACCTTATGAGCGGTGCAGGCAGAAAGGTCAAGATTATCGTATCCGGCTCCGGCCCTGACTACTATTTTAAGCTTTTTAGCAGCATCAAGTACCTGAGGGGTCACCATATCGCTCCTGACGATCATAGCATCTGCATCAGCCACTGCAGCTAGTAACTCCGAAACATCCTTATAGTTTTCGAGTAAGACAAGATTGAATCCTGAAGCATCGGTAACTTCCCGGATCTGGGTGATTGCTATCGGTGCAAAGGGTTTCTCTGTTGCAACAAGTATCTTCATATTAATAGATTTTTAATGGGTTTTTTCAAATTCTTTCATAACATCGACCAGCGCCTGAACACTCTCCCGGGGCAGTGCATTATATGTTGATGCCCTGAAGCCCCCAACAGACCTGTGACCTGCAATACCAACCATTCCCTTTGATTTTGCAAAATCTGAAAAAGGTTGTTCCAGTTCCTTGTACTCTTCGGCCATTACAAAACAGATATTCATTATTGACCTGTCTTCAGGGTCAGGTATTGTCGATACAAACAGTTTGTTACGTTCTATTTCGTCATATAAAAGTTTTGCCTTTTCAATATTCTTCTTCTGCATCTCTTTAACGCCGCCAAGCTGCTTCAGCCAAATAAGTGTTTGCTGTGCAGCAAATACCGCAAACACAGGAGGAGTATTGAACATCGATTCAGCTTTGATATGAGTCCGGTAATCAAGCATTGTGGATATAGGACGGGTCACTTTACCCAGGATATCCTCTTTA
This sequence comes from uncultured Rikenellaceae bacterium, assembly GCA_964526345.1. Lineage (GTDB taxonomy): Bacteria > Bacteroidota > Bacteroidia > Bacteroidales > VadinHA17 > LD21. Next base: position 5,752 of record CAZGKI010000027.1, on the reverse strand, counting down.
ATAATAACGAAAGCAACACCTGATGGAGCAAGGTTTTTCTGAGCGCCACCATAGATTATTGAATATTTTGAGATATCAACCGGACGGCTGAATATATCTGATGACATGTCTGCAACCAGTGGTACTGAAACAACAGGGTCCTTCTTGAGTTGCGTGCCAAATATTGTGTTATTTGTTGTGACGTGGAAATAATCAGCATCTGCAGGAACAGTGTAATTCTTTGGTATGTAATTGAAATTCTTGTCTTTAGACGAAGCAACCTCCACAGCTTCACCATAAATTTTAGCTTCCTTAAATGCTTTGTTTGCCCATTCTCCTGTAAGCAGATAACCAGATTTTTTGTTCATCAGGTTCATCGGAACCATTGCAAACTGCAAACTTGCACCACCACCAAGGAGAATAACCTGATAGCCTGAGGGGATGTCAAGCAGTTCCTTGAACAATGCTATGGTGTCGTTCATACATGCAATAAATTCCTTGCTGCGGTGTGAAATCTCCAGAACAGATAGTCCTGACCCGGCAAAATCTTTAATTCCTTCAATCGTCTTGTCAATAGTATATTGAGGAAGGATTGAAGGACCTGCATAAAAGTTGTGTTTTTTCATGATGAGTTTATTACAGTTAATATTTGAATAATCTTTTCCCTGAACTGCAAAAATATATAAAAAACACTCAGTATTGTTAATTAATTAACACTAAAACTACCTATTTATAAAATATTATTAACAAGAATACCATCTTTTATTTCAGGTATTTTTTCAGTAAAATCGAATGTAAGACAAAAGCCTATGCAATCATCAAGCCCTTTATCGCGAAGACGTGTCCGCTGAGCTACTTTCTCAATATAATCCGGCAGATCATTCTTCGCGAGCGACCACAGATCGAGAGCTGCCAGTGTCGAATCACAGATAGTACTGAAATGATTGCTGTTTAAAAGTCTCTCAGCCATTGCTCCTGCACAGAGCGTGTCTTCCAGGTTAAATCTGTTCTTCCATCCGGCACAGAAGAGCACGACGTCATTTTCCCGGCTAAGGATCCATTCTGTCAGAGCAGTAATATTCAGGAAAGAACCAATGACTATCTTTCCGGCAGCAGATGCAAGGTCAATTATTCCGGTTCCATTGGTGGTGCTGTAGACAATCGTCTTGCCCTTAACCCTTTCCGGGGTGAAGTTAAACGGGGAATTACCAAAATCTGCAAAATCAAGGACAAACCCGTCGCGTTCAGCAGCAACCAGGTAGCCTTCCTTCTTATATTCCCTGGCTTCATCAATACCTGCAACGGGAATTATAGATGCAGCACCATTTTCAAAAGCAGTGCAGATTGCCGATGTTGCCCGCAGTATGTCGATCACTACCACAATTGATCCTTGGTGCTTCTCCGACTCATATAAGGCAGGTGAAAAACAAGTTTCGAGATTCCTCTTCCTCATCAGAATTTCAATTTATCCGGAGTAAAAGTGTTATAGATTCATTCTGTTGTGTCATATTGCCGTTGCGCCGTTGCGCCGTTGCGCCGTTGCGCCGTTGTGCCGTTATGCCTTATAAAACGGCAATTCAACAACTTTTGCTTTCAAATCTTTATTTCGTATACGGATAAATATCTCCGTTCCGGTCTTCCAGAAACCCTTCGACAGGTAACCCATGCCGATACCCTGTTTCAGCATAGGAGACATTGTTCCTGAAGTCACCTCTCCTATCACATTTCCGAAAGCATCAACTATTTCATAATGCTGTCTGGGGATCCCGCGATCGATCATTACAAATCCTTTCAACCTCTTTTCCACACCATCATTTTTCTGCTTAAGCAAAAGATCTTTATCGATAAAGTTCTTTGAATCAGTGAATTTCGTTATCCAGCCCAGTCCTGCTTCTATTGGTGATGTCTGATCGTTTATATCATTGCCATAAAGACAAAAACCCATTTCCAGCCTCAATGTATCGCGGGCACCCAGACCAACTGGTTTAATCCCGAATTCATCACCTGCTTCAAAAACTGCCTTCCAGAGCATGGGTCCCTCTTCATTCCTTACATAAACCTCGCATCCCCCGGCACCTGTGTAACCTGTTGTAGAAAAAATAACGTCCTTTATTCCTGCAAATTCTATTTCTTTAAAGGTATAATACTCCATATCAGTTACTGTAATCTTCGTAAGCTTCTGCATAGCTTTCAGCGCAAGCGGACCCTGGATAGCCAGCTGGGCAATTCCATCAGACATATTAATAAGGTCAGTTCCAACCCTGATACCAAATTTCTCTGCATTTTTTATGCACCAGTCCCAGTCTTTTTCTATATTGGCAGCATTGACAACCAGAAGAAACTCTTCCTTACTGAACATATAAACAAGCAAGTCATCAACAATACCACCTCTCCCGTTTGGGAAACATGAGTACTGTATTTTCCCTTCCTGAAGTGAGGAAACATCATTTGAAGTTATATATTGAAGGTAATCAAATGCCGAGGCGCCTTTTACCCGGAATTCACCCATATGGGAAACATCAAAGACACCTGCTTTTTCCCTCACAGTTATATGTTCTTCAGTAATTCCAGTATATTCCACCGGCATATTGAAACCGGCAAATGATACCATTCTGGCACCAGCCTGGATGTGAAATTTAGTAAATGGAGTACTCTTCATAAATTAAATATTTAGCAGGTTCTCTTTACGGCAAAGATCGTAATGCCCGACGTAAAGGAAGCAAAGATGCTTTTTACAAACTGTGATTTATATCAGAATTCAAGGATTTTAAATTCGACCCTCCGGTTCTGAGCTCTGCCTGCAGCGGTTGCATTATCCGCAACCGGCTGGAGTGATCCGAAGCCCCTGTATTCAAGTCTTGAACTCTCAATACCTTTGGAAATAAGAAAATCCACAACTGCTTTTGCCCTGCTCCCGGATAATTTAAAATTGACCGGTTCACTACCGGTTTTATCAGTGTGTCCTGATATTTCCAGTCTCACCCTGGGATTATCCTGCATAAAAACAAGAAGACGTCCCAGCTCGGTATAAGAACCAGCTGTTAATGTTGACTTACCTGTCTCAAAAAGTATATTATTAAGGACTACCTTTTCCCCAACTTTAACTTTTGTTAGTGTCGCATCAAGACTATAAAAGTCACTGTTAAAATTCACCGGGATATTTATTCTCTTCATGTCGGACAAAAATCCCGTTGCGCGTAAATCAATCAAATAAGGTTTTTTATCAGGAAGTTTAATCCTGTAAGTACCGTCGACATCGCTACTGGCGGTAGTTGCAACAACCTGATTTGATGTAATATCTATCACATCTATTTTTGCCAGCACAGGATCTCCCGTTTCTGAATCAGTTACCTTGCCAATCAGATATAAAACGACCTCCTTAACAGGTTCCGGTTCAACTATAGAAGGTGGCGGAGGGGCCTGAACGATCTCTTTAATGACTACGACCGTATCTCTTATAACAACAGTATCAGGTTTGGGCGGTTCCACGGGTATAACAACAGGCTCAGGCGGAAGGATTCTGCCACAATAAATATCAAGACCACCCGATGTACCGATCCGGTTCGAAACAAAATAGAAAGAGCTGTCTTTATCTGGTGCCGGACAATAAAACAGTTCATCCCATGGAGTATTTAATGGGTAACCGTAATTTTGAGCTTCGCCCCACTGACCAGTTTGATCCTTAACAGAATAAAAAATATCAAAGCCGCCAATTGAACTATGCCCCCGCGAACTGAACCAGAGTGTATCGCCGGTCGTTGAAAACCTCACAGACTCCTCATCCGACGGGGTATTTATCATTGGACCGGCATTCACAGGTTTTGACCACTTATGTTCACTCATCTTTCTTATAAAGTAAATGTCCTTACCTCCAAGACCCTGCTTTCCGTGATCGGAAACGAACCATGCCTCTTTTTCGTCAGGAGTAAAGGTAAACGATGTCTCGGATCCGCTGCTATTTATTTTAAAAGGCACATTCTCAGGATTCTTCCATATTCCTTTCTTCTTTACAGATACTTTTATGTCTCCTCCATTCTCATATCCTTCATAAATATATAAGTGTTCGCCTTCAGAATCAAGAAAAAGGGGTGCTTCACAATATTTGGTAGTCAGGTTTTTACCGGCAACAGAAGCCATCGCCCAATCACCTCCCGATTGTGATGAGAACAGTATGTTTTCATCAAATTTTGAATCGCTGTATGAAGTACTATTTTTTGCTATCTCCCGTCGTGAAGCAAAAAACATCGTTTTTCCATCAGCCGATAGGACTTCAGAATAATCATCTGCTCCTGAGTTAATATTTGATCCCATATTTTTTATTTCAATCCTCAGGGTATCTTCTGTCAAAATAAGCGCAGCATTACATTCGTCAAGCCATTTTTTTGCCTCAACAATATTCTTATGAGGTTTTTTACCGGGAGCATTCAGGTAACTGTCAAGTTTATCTATCGCATCGTAATAATTCCCTGAATACTGCAATGCCCTTCCGGTCATGAGCAGGATATCTTCAGTGACTGTTGAATCTTCTTCCAGTGATTTCAGAAGATATTTTGTAGCCTTTTCCTTATTATCAGAATAGAGGGCGGCGACTCCGGTTTTGTAGTTTAAACCGGCGTTAATATCGTTGTATGCCTGAGCTTTCTGATACTCGTTAAAAGCATCTCTGTACCAGATTCCCTTTTCAGCATAATAAGCGTCGCCTTTTGTAACCTGCTCCCAGGCGGTCTCGAACCCTGTTTTATTATTTTTAAAATCCTTCTTGTGTATTTTTATGTCTGACTGACCATTAAGGGTTGTGCAGACCACAAATGTCACTAACAGAGATTGTAAATAATGTTTCATCTGAATATAATTTTATTTTTAATGGTCTGATTTTTCTCACTATAAAAGTAGCACTTATTTCCCTTTTTCAAAAAAACCCGTGCAACTGTCTGACAAAATAATCAGTCAGAATAAAATATTGCTATATTTGTTTTATTCTTTGCATCGTTAAAACAGATCGCATATTTCCTTATATATGAATTACAGATTCATTAATACTGAATACCTTGATTCGGTAGGCGGAAATGACAATGATGTTATTTGTGAGATTGTCAATATGTTCTGCGAACAGGTTGTTGAAATGCACAATGAGATGGTTAAGTTGCTGACTGAGAAAAATTACTACACTCTTGGTCTGCTTGCTCATAAAGCAAAATCATCAGTTGCCATCATGGGGATGGCCGATCTTGCGGTTATGCTTAAGACCTTTGAACTTCAGGCAAAGGAAGGGCTTGAACCGGAAAAATACGAATCTTATGTTGCAAGATTTAAAAGAGACACAGATGAAGCGGTCAGAGAACTTGATGATCTGATCACTAACAGGCTAAAATAAGATTTGATGATCAATATTGAAAAAAGAGACAAAATTGATATTATTAATTTTACTGTCGAAAAGATCAACGCTCTGATCACCGACGAAATCAGGGAAGAGGTCAACAGGGTATTTGAAAATGGAAATGTAAAAGTAATATTGAACCTTAAAGGAGTTCAGTACATCGACAGTTCAGGCTTCGGATGCCTGCTTTCAATATTACGAATGTCAAAAAACAATTACAGTGTTCTAAAAATTGCCAATCCCAACCCGGAAGTAAACCAGGTCTTCCATACACTTAACCTGCATACTATTTTCGATATTTATGACAATCTTGATGATTGCGTCAGAGCTTTTAAATAATTAGCTCAGGGCTCAGGGCTCAGGGCTCAGGGCTCAGGGCTCAGGGCTCAGGGCTCA
>CAZGKI010000026.1:0-38347 GCA_964526345.1 uncultured Rikenellaceae bacterium | reverse complement strand
CTGCCTCAGGATTGTACGGATAACCTGCATCAGAGGGATTAGGACGAGGTTCTTGAAGCATCCCTGAAGGATCTGTATAGATTAGTGGATTATTGAGGCAATAACCATACCCATTATAACTCTGACTATTATCAGGAGATTGAATTATCGGATCAACACTCAAAAACCGCCCTATATATGGATCATATATCCTTCCATTCATGTTTATAAGCCCGAATTCATCCAGGTATTCATGTTCTGTAAATCCACGGTCAATTAAAGTAGGTTCAGGAATACTGTCATAGCTCTAGTCCTGAGAATTTCTTCTACGACCCCAGGCGTCATAGGAATAGTGTTCCGCATAGGTACCATCAGGATTTATTAATCCAATTATAGAACCAAGATTATCTGTCTCTGTATAATAAAGATTCTCTGTCTCCCCGTTTTTCACAATGACAGCAATAAGTCCGTATGGACAATAAATATAGTAAATTTCTTTGGTTGTAGAATCTGAAATTATTTTCTCGTAATTTGAAGAGAAATATTTTGTCTTGACTGTGTCATTGTTTTCCTTAAGTATTGATTTTATTCGTTGGTTACCAGGTCCGTAAACCAGCTGCAGTTCGTATGGTTCCTGGCTGATTGAGGCTGTCATATTGCTTTCAGTGTATGTAAGAGATTGATTCGAAATAAAAGTGGTATCCACTATATTCGTTATAGTCTCAAGTGAGTTTGAATTTGCTTTATAAGAATAATCTCCAATTCCTGATTTGAATGAGATATTACCAGCATTATCGTACCGTATTGTATCGTATGGGCGACCATACGTTCCGATAAAATTCAATCTGTCAAGATCATCATAACCAAAACTCTCAGCGAGACCGGATGGTGAACCATATTCTTTATACCCCCTGCTTGTCAATCTACCAAGGTCCTCTGGTTCATACCAGAACTCCTGTTCCATATTTCCGGTTTGCTTGTAGCGTATATTACCGTAGGTATCATATGTGAAATTTGTTCTGAGGTTGGCGCTTCCCAAAGTAAATTGAAGTGGGTTCCCTGAGCCATTGACATCATCAAGTTCCCAGATTGAGATATCACCGGATTTTTTTATTTCGCTAAGATATCCGTTGCTGTAATAATTATTTATAACGACTCCCGAAGGATAAGTAATCGAAGTATTATTTCCCCAACTGTCATAAGTAAATCCAGTAATGAATTCCTGCTCATCGGGAATGCTGTCTTTTAATTGAATAACCTGACTTAGGGTATCATATGCAAATGACTTACTTATACCATCAGGTCCAGTAACTGACTGCAATTGTCCTAATCTGTTTCCTGATGAAACATAATTGTAGGTGGATGTTCCTTCAGGTCCTTGTTTTGAAATTATCCTCCCCAACTTATCAAACTGAAGATTATATGTATTTCCATTTGCATCGGTCTGAGAAATGAGTTCTCCAAAAGCATTGTATCCATAAGCAATACTCCCTGAGCTTGTATTCCAGGTTGAATCAGCAAGACCATACTCGTTGAAATAGAAGGTCACGCCTCTACCTAAGGCATTTATGCTATTTACCTGGCCATTACTATGATAAGAATAGTTGATGATAGACAACCTCTTATTGGCAGTAACCTTCTGGAAAAGATCTATGGAAAGCTTTATGGAGATAAAGGATACATATCACAATCTCTTTTTGAAAAACTCTTCATAGATGGCATACATCTGATTACTAAACTTTGAAAGACCATGAAAAACTCCCTGATGCTACTTTCAGACAAAATACTGCCCGTAAAAGAGCTCTGATTGAATCTGTACTGGATGAACTTAAGAACATCTGTCAAATAGAGCATACTCGTCATATAAGTCACGAAGGATTTATTATCAATCTTTTATCTGGGTTAATTGCTTACTCTTATTTACCTAAGAAACCATCTCTTAATCTGGAAATAACAGATCAATCAATGGATTTATATTGATAACTTTATATCGAACTCACGTTAATTAGTATAATTTGTTTCTTTGTTCTTTGAATAACATTAAAATTATATTTATTAATTTCAAACATTGGGAACAATCATATATTACAATACATGGAACATCCCGCCAATCACATCCTTATTATTTTCGGAGCTTCAGGCGATCTGACTTCAAGGAAGCTTATTCCTGCTCTTTTTTCTTTGAAAGCACAAAAGCTTCTTCCGGAGAAGTTCGCTATTCTGGGGCTGGGGCGAACGAAAATGTCAGATGATGAATTCAGGAAGAAAATGAAAGACAGTGTTTTGTCATATTCAGAGGAAAAGAATCCAGATACCGGCCAGCTTGATGAGTTTGAAGGATATCTTTCTTATATGCCAATGGATAACACGGTGGAAGCTGATTTTTTAAAGCTAAAGGAGAAACTGTGTGAAAAGGATGAATCGTTATGCACCGATGGGAATTTTATTTTCTATATGGCTACTCCACCCAGAATGTATTTACTTATAGCTGAGAATCTTGCAAAAGCAGGACTTGCCAGGCAGTCAGGAGGATACAGAAGGTTTATAATCGAAAAACCTTTTGGTTATGATCTGGATTCAGGAAAGGAATTGAACAAAAAACTTCATGAGCTGATTTCCGAAGAGCAGATCTACAGAATAGATCATTACCTTGGAAAAGAGACTGTTCAGAATCTTCTTGTTACAAGGTTTGCAAATGGCATCTTTGAACCCTTATGGAACAGAAATTACATTCACCGTATCGAGATAACTTCTGCAGAAAGCATAGGTGTGGAAAATCGCGGCGAATATTATGATTCAGCCGGGGCGCTGAGGGATATGGTTCAAAACCACCTGATGCAGATGGTATGCCTCACTGCCATGGAACCGCCATCTTCTCTTGAGCCTGATGCTATCCGTAATGAAATGCTGAAGGTATTGCAGTCGTTACAGCCTGTCAGAGAAGCTGATGTTCCCAGGCAGGTTATCAGAGGACAGTATACAGGATCAACAATCCGCGGTGAATGCATTTCCGGTTACAGATACGAAAAAGGAGTTGCCAGGGATTCCAGAACAGAGACATTTGTTGCAATTAAATTTTTTATAAATAACTGGCGATGGGGTGGAGTTCCTTTTTACATGAGAACAGGAAAAAGGCTGCCTACAATGGTTACTGAGATAGTCATCCATTTCAAGAGAACCCCTCACCATCTTTTTCAAAGGGAAAGCGGGATACTCTCATCAAATCAGTTGATAATCAGGATTCAGCCTGATGAAGGTATCCTGTTGAAATTCGACATGAAAGAACCCGGTTCGGGTTTCAATGTTAAGAATGTCAATATGGATTTTCATTATACAGATCTGACAAATGTACGGGTACCTTCAGCCTATGAACGACTTCTTTATGATGTCATGACTGGTGATTCAACACTTTTTTCACGCGATGATGAGGTCGAAACAGCCTGGAAATTCATTGAGCCAATCCAGAAAGCGTGGGAAGGCAAAAAGGAAATTAAGATATACGGGTATCCTGCAGGCACCTGGGGGCCGTCTGTTTCCAACGACCTGATAGAAGGCTGTGGTCTTACCTGGCGTTATCCATGTAAAAACCTTACTGATGATGGATTGTATTGTGAGTTGTAAGGTGAAAAGTACCTAAAGTGCCTGGAGATGGAGGAGTTAAGAATAATAAATTAGGGAATATAAATGTCTTATAAAATATTTTCGACACCGCTGGATCTTGCTGAAGCAGTTGCTTCTGAAATGGCTGACATGATTAACAAAGCTGCAATGGGGGGGAAATCTTTGGATTTAGCGCTTTCAGGAGGAAATACTCCTAAGCTTTTATTTAAGGTTTTAGCTGATAAGTATGCAGCATCAGTCGCCTGGAGTTCAGTGCACTTTTTTTGGGCTGATGAACGTTGTGTACCGCCTGAAGATCCTGAAAGTAATTATGGAATGACCCGCAGGCTTCTTCTGAACAGTATCCGGATTCCGGAAGAGAATATTCACAGGATCAGGGGAGAAGAGGTTCCGGATAAAGAGGCAACGAGATATTCGCAGGAGATAGTAAAATATACCCGTTCGGAGAATACTTTTCCCTTGTTCGACTTGATTATTCTGGGCATTGGTGATGATGGACATACAGCTTCTATATTTCCTGGCAATCCGTTTCTTCTTACTTCAAATAAAGTGTGCGATGTCGCAACACATCCGGTTTCAGGTCAGAAGAGAGTAACCATAACCGGGAAAGTTATTAACAATGCTGATAAAATAATTTTCATGGTTACGGGCAGCCGCAAGGCTGATATAATTGGAAAAATTTTCAGAAAAGAAGCAGTATCATTAAGCTTTCCGGCAGCGTACGTTGTTCCTTTCCAGGGCGATGTAAAATGGTTCCTCGATAAGGAAGCAGGCCGGGGTATTATCTTATAAATATTCTGTTAAAAACTTAAAAAGATAATCTTTTTTGAATTATTTAAATTTGAATTCTGTTGAACCAAAAACTGTAAAGCTATGTCACACGAAAAAGCAAAAGAACAGGCCAAGGTTAAGAAAGCACCAACAAAATCACTGAAAGAAAAGCGTGCCGCTAAGAAAGCAAAGAAAGCCGAAAAGGGTAAATAGCATCACGATCTTCAGGCAGAGTCTCCATTGGCAGGCAAAAAAAAAAGGCCGTCTTCCGAAGACGGCCTCAATATTGCAAGTACTGTAAAATTATGCCAGCTTTACGTTTACCGCATTAATTCCTTTTTTACCTTCTGCAAGTTCAAATGTCACTTCATCGTTTTCTTTGATCTTGTCAACCAGTCCAGAAACGTGTACAAAATATTCATTTTCTGAATCGGCGTCTTTAATGAATCCAAATCCTTTTGATACATTAAAAAATTTTACTGTTCCTTTGTTCATTGTATTCTGTTTTTAAATTTAGGCGGCCAAATTACATATTTAAATTTATATATCTATAAAAAATTTTAAATATCATTAATTGATGGGGAAAAAATATTTTGCTATTCTGACTTTAATATTAAATAGTCATTTGATATTCAGTCAGATGAATTTTCAGACAACAGCAGAAAAATCCGGTTTTACTTCGACCTCCAACTATTCAGATGTGATGACTTTCATTGAAAACCTGAAAAGGTCATCAAAATTCATAAGGGTGGAGACAATTGCACAATCAGCTGAAGGCCGTGATGTTCCTCTTCTGATAATTGGTAATCCTCTTCCAAAAACTTGCGTGCTTCATGCGAATGACAACAGGATAGTAATATATATACAGGCTAATATCCATGCCGGTGAAGTGGAGGGAAAAGCGGCAACGCTGATGTTTGCGAGAGATATACTTTCAGGAAAATATCCTGAACTGCTGAAGCATGTCATTTTTTTGATCTGCCCTAACTTTAACCCTGACGGCAATGAAAAGATAAGCCCTCTTAACAGAAATTATCAGAACGGACCTGTAAACGGTGTGGGAGTCAGGTACAATGGTCAGTACCTCGACTTGAACAGGGATGCCATGAAGGCTGAGTCGCCGGAAGTAAGAGGAGTTATTTCAAAGGTTTTCAATGCATGGGACCCCGCAGTTTTTATGGATTGTCATACCACTGACGGATCATACCATGTTGAGCCGGTTACATTTACATGGATGGTCAATCCCAATGGTGATACTACGTTGATTCATTATATGGCCAGAAAGATGATACCTGAGATGTCATCAACATTAATAAATAAATATAAGGTTGAAAACTGTTTTTATGGTGAATTCAACAATATGATGACTCCTGAAAAAGGGTGGTTCTATGATGCATCTGAGCCAAGATATATGACTAATTATTACGGACTTCGCAATCGGCTCGGCATTTTGAATGAAAATTATGTTTATGCTGATTTCAAATCGCGTGTATGGGGCTGTTACTATCTTATTAAATCTCTGGGAGATTACGTCTCATCTCATGGAAATGAGATCAAAAAAATGCTTAAAGAGGTTGATTCAAAGACTATTGGCCGTGGTTTGGACCCTGCATTGACAGATTCATTCGCAATTGAATATAAGGTCAGAGCTTTGCCCGGGTCTGTCTCAATAAAGACTTATGAAGCTGATATAGTGACAGATGACAACGGACGCAGAAGTTTTAAACGGAGCGACCGCCAGAAAACAGTTACAGTTCCTTATTACATAGATTATTACCCTGACCGGAGTGTAAAATTTCCATTTGCTTATCTGATCACAGTTTATGCCAAAAATGTAGTTGACTTGCTGAGACTGCAGGGCATTAAAATTGAACAGCTTGCAGTAGCCTCAAAAATTGACGTTGAAAAGTTTGAGGTCAGCGAATTGATTGGTGCATCAAGACTTAACCAGGGCCATTATACAGAGGCAGTCACAGGCAGGTATATAAAAGAGTCATATAACTTTCCGGCAGGTACTCTTGTTGTGAGAACTGCTCAGCCCCTGGCCAATCTTGCCGCCTATCTGCTTGAGCCACAGTCAAATGATGGGTTGTTGGTCTGGAATTTCTTTGATCGTTACCTTGTTCCGCAATGGGGAACAGGTTATTATCCATATCCGGTATTTAAAATAATTGACAGAACAAATATCAAAACAATACCTCTTAAATAATTGAAATGGTGAGTCGGAGAGTGGGAGAGTGGGAGAGTGGGAGATGAAGATTTCTTCGTCCCGCATCCGCGTAACTGGCAATGACAGTCATACATTTATTTCGTCATTCCTGCCCCTAATTCGGGTTATTTTGATAACATTGCAAAAAAATTCATTTTTCTGATCTTTGTATTAATAAATTAGGATATCAAAGGAACTGATCATGAGAAGATGGCGTGTTGAAGATTCAGCTGAGCTGTACAATATTAATGGCTGGGGTGTAGATTATTTTTCGATCAATGAAAAGGGAAATGTAACAGTTACTCCGCAAAAAAACGGGGTATCTGTTGATCTTAAAGAGCTCCTCGATGAGTTAATGCTTATGGATGTGTCAACGCCGGTTCTGATAAGGTTTCCAGACATACTTGACGATCGCATCATAAGCATATCGACATGTTTTATGAAAGCTTCGGAAGAATACGACTACAAAGCCCAGAATTTCATAATATATCCTATTAAGGTAAATCAGATGAGGCCTGTGGTTGAAGAGATTGTAAGTCATGGCAAAAAATTCAATATCGGGCTGGAAGCAGGTTCCAAGCCCGAACTGCATGCTGTTCTGGCTATTAATACTGATCCTGAATCACTTATAATCTGTAATGGATATAAAGACGAAGACTACATTGAGCTTGCTTTGCTGGCTCAGAAGATGGGAAAACGTATCTTCCTGGTTGTGGAAAAGCTTAACGAGCTTAAGCTTATCACCTCAATTTCGAAACGACTAAAGGTAAAGCCAAATCTTGGTATAAGGATCAAGCTGGCAAGTGTCGGAAGCGGAAAATGGGAAGATTCGGGAGGAGATATCAGCAAGTTCGGACTTACTTCAAGTGAATTGCTGGAAGCAATCGACTTTATAGAGAGAAACAGGATGCGTGATTGTATCAGGTTGATTCACTTTCACATAGGCAGTCAAGTTACAAAAATCAGGCGTATCAAGACAGCCTTAAGAGAGGCTTCTCAGTTTTATGTTGAACTGCGTAAGCTTGGCTTTAATGTTGAGTTCGTGGATATAGGCGGCGGGCTTGGAGTCGATTATGACGGCACTGGATCTTCAAATAGTGAGAGCAGTGTCAATTATACTCTGCAGGAATATGTGAATGACTCTGTCAGCACCTTCGTTGATGCCAGCAACAAAAACAACATTCCACACCCTAATGTTATCACAGAATCGGGGAGATCGCTAACCGCGCATCATTCGGTGCTGATATTCGAAGTACTTGAAACAACAACCCTGCCCTCGTGGGATGCGGAAGATGTACCCAATGAACATGATCATGAGCTCGTGAAAGAGCTTTACAGCCTGTGGGATAATTTCAACCAGCCACGGATGCTTGAAACATGGCATGATGCGCAACAGATACGAGAAGAGGCTCTCGACAGGTTCAGCCTGGGTCTCATAGACCTCAAGACAAGAGCACAGATTGAACGTCTTTTCTGGTCGGTGGCACGGAAGGTATATCTGATGGCCAATAACACCAGACACGTTCCCGAAGAACTCAGACAGATATCGCGTATCCTGTCCGATAAATATTTCTGCAATTTTTCACTCTTTCAGTCACTTCCCGATGCATGGGCAATCGACCAGATATTTCCTATCATGCCGATACATCGTCTTAATGAGGAACCTGATATATCCGCAACAATACAGGATATGACCTGTGATTCCGATGGTAAGATCGATAACTTCATTGCTACACGCAATTCGTCTCATCATTTGCCTGTTCATTCGCTAAAAGGCCGGGAACCATATTATTTGGGTGTTTTTCTTGTAGGTGCCTACCAGGAAATTCTGGGCGATCTGCACAACCTCTTCGGCGACACGAATGCTGTACATGTATCAGTTGGCGAGGATGGATATAAAATTGACCAGGTAATTGATGGTGAGACAGTTGCCGAAGTTCTGGATTATGTTCAGTACAATGCAAAAAAACTTGTGCGGACTGTCGAAACATGGGTTACATCTTCAGTTAAATCAGGTATTATTTCTCTTGAAGAAGGGAAAGAATTCCTTTCAAATTACCGGTCGGGACTTTACGGTTACACCTATCTGGAATAACCTTTATTATTTGTTTTGTTCCATCAGATTTGATAGCAATTAATATTTCCTTTTATTAATTGAGTATAGGAGTTAATAAAAAATCGGTAATTTCATTTTTTCAAACATTTTTTTTAACTTGGAGTTCTTAATAATTATGATCGGCAACAATTGATTAACTATAAACCCTTTAATAGATTTGACTATGAGCGACTCTACTTTTGATTTTAATGTCTTTATTAAGGAATCTAAAGATGTCCTTTTAACTCCCAAGTCCTACTTCTCAACAATGAAGACAACAGGAGGTATTGCTGAACCTTTGATCAAGGCTGTTATTTATGGTACTGCAGCTGGTTTAATAATGTTGTTATGGAGCTTCCTGAGGCTTGGAGGAGTAACAGGAGGCCTGTTTGGTGGAGCAGTGGGTGTTGGCCTTTTCTTCTTTACTATTATTGGTGCTGTGATCGGTCTTTTTCTGGGCGCAGTGATATTATTGGTCATATCTGCCATATGTAAAGGAAGCACTGATTTTGAAGCCAATGTAAGAGTTACAGCAGCAGTGATGGTGGTTATGCCTATCAGTGCCCTGCTCGGATTTGTAACCGGGCTGAATCTTACAGCCGGAGCTGTTGTCGGCCTGCTCGTAAAGATTTTTTCTCTTTACCTTCTTTACCATGGTTTGGTAGAAGCCCTGAAAGCCAAAAAGGAAACAACAAGAATTGTAATGTATGTCTTAATTGTAATTTTTGCCCTTTTCATGATACTTAGTATTGGTGCCAAGAACAGGGCTAACAGGCTGATGCACGACTTTAACAATACCGATTTTAAGGAATTATTAAAGGAGGCACCAGAAGAATAGCTATATAAAGAAAATAATATGAGCCACCCCTTCCATGGAGTTCCGGGAGGGGTGGTTTTTTATTCCAGAAATGTTAAATTTTATTTAAATACTTAATTAAAGGAATAAGTGCATCAATTCAGATGTCTATTAGTGAGATATTAATAACCTGATAATATGAAAACATTTGCTTTTATTCTTTTGATATCAGTTTGTCCTGATAGTTTTGCTCATAAGGATAAATCTTATCACAGCCACTGGCGGAATAATGACGAAATTCTGGCCATGAAACCATCTGATTATATCTATTCTGAGAAGGCGAAATTTTATTATTTTATCTCAAATGATAATGATAATATCTATGTAAACCTGAAAATATTCAGTCCTGAAATTCAGAACCGCATTTTAAGGCGAGGATTGATAACCTGGATTAATCCAAATGGGAAGAAGGTGGAAAAAACCGGCGTAATGTATCCCGTTCCTTCAAGATCAATGGATCGTGGACTTATTCCTACACGTGCCAATACAAAGGGTCACGGTGAGAATTTAGATGCAGGCGGAAACTCTCAGCGGAATCCATTTCTATATAAGCTTGAAGTTATTGGATTTAAAGATGCGGGACCGGTTGAATTCACTCCTGCTGATTTAAGAAGTTTCAGAGGTTCCATCAGCATGGATAATGAGAGGTATATGGATTATGAACTTGTTATACCACTCTCAAAATTGTCGATAACGAAAGAAAAAGGGAGCACAAAATCAAAACCGCTGACATTCGGATTTACCTTACCGGAAGGAAGTAATTTTTATCATGCCGGAGGATATGGGGGTGAACCTCCTTCATCTCCTGGTGATTTTAGTACCGGTAGTGGAAGAGGCTCAGGTGGTGGCAGAGGAGGTTCAGGCGGTGGAATGAGGGGCGGTTCAGGTGGCAGAGGAGGCATGTCAGGAGGTTATGGCGGTAATGAACCGGCATCTGCAGCAGGTGGCGAAACCACAGCTGTTCTCTGGATAAAAAATATCGTGCTTGCAACAGAGAAATAGTTTTTATACTTTTATAGTACTGTAAATGGCAGGTCGGCTAATGAGCGTCACTTGCATTTAAAGTATAAATGCTATATCTGGAATAATGAAAAACTGGTTGTTTTCCAGAAATATTTTTTTTGCCCTGATTTACAGGATTTTCATAATCTTGTTTTTATTTTCATTGTGCCGTATCGGCTTTTATATCTTCAACCTTAAAATGTTTCCCGGAATAACCCCGGATCAATTTTTTGCAATTTTAAAGGGGGGACTGGTTTTTGACATCTCTGCCACTGTTTACGTAAATATGCTCTTCATTTTACTCATGATCGTTCCTTTCGACTTCAGGTACGATGAGCTTTATCAGAAGATTGTCAGATATCTTTTCTTTATTACTAATGGTATTGCTTTTGCAGTTAACTGTGCCGATTTTGTTTATTACAGGTTTGTTTTTAAAAGAGCAACGGCTGATGTATTCAAAACATTTGAACATGAATCACATATGCCCAAGATGTTCTTTAAGTTCCTTGCTGATTACTGGCCTGCAACGCTGTTTTGTATCTTCATCTGGTTCCTGATGGTTTACCTGTATAACAGGTTCAGGGTAATTAAACCGCAACCTAAAAATAAAATCGTCTATTATTCAATAAATATACTTTTTATTCCACTGGTCATAGCCCTGGTGATAGGCAGTGCAAGAGGTGGCTACAGGCATTCTACACGGCCAATCACAATCAGCAACGCAGCACGATATGTTAATTCTCCGCGAGATGTGGCCATTGTTCTAAACACTCCTTTCAGTCTCTTAAGAACTTCCGGTAAGAAACCTCTGGTTAAATATAACTTTTTTGAAAAAGAAAAACTTGATTCCATATTTAATCCGCATTACGTTGCGGTTTCTGCTAAACCGTTTGTGAAAGATAATGTTATCGTAATCATACTAGAAAGTTTTGCAAGGGAATATATTGGGTTTTATAATAAAGACCTGGATGGCGGGACCTACACTGGTTACACTCCGTTTATTGATTCTCTAATAAACGAAAGTCTCACTTTTGATGTCTCGCTGGCAAACGGAAAGAAATCGATTGATGCCATGCCGTCGATCCTGGCTTCCATGCCATCACTTGAAACTCCGTATATTATTTCGCATTATGCTAATGACCAGGTAAACGGAATGGCTGCCCTGCTTAAAAGAAAAGGTTATTATTCGGCATTTTTTCACGGGGCTCCAAACGGTTCAATGGGATTTGATTCTTTTGCAAAAATGACAGGATTCGACGATTATGTGGGTCTGAATCAATATCCCGACAAGAAGGATTTTGATGGGATATGGGGAGTCTGGGATGAACCTTTTTTTCAATTCTTTGCAGAAAAGCTCAATGATCTGCCGCAACCTTTCCTGGCTTCTATCTTCTCGATTTCTTCACACCACCCATTCAAAGTACCCGAAAAGTACAAAAACAAATTCAAAAAAGGACCTGCCCCGATAGTTGAGGTCATAGGTTATACCGACTTCGCACTCAGGGAATTTTTTAATAAGGTAAAGTCAGCCCCCTGGTTCGATAATACCCTTTTTATCATCACGGCCGACCATACAAATGAGTCGATACATAAGGAGTTTCAGAATAATTTCGGGTCATACTGCATTCCGATAATATTTTATAAAGCGGGGAGCGACCTGAAAGGAGTGAAAAGAAGGATCGCTCAGCAGATTGATATAATGCCTACAATTCTGAATTACCTGAATTTTGATGAAGAGTATATAGCATTTGGAAACAACCTACTCGACGACTCTTATGAATCGTTTGCATATAACACAAACAGCAGCACTTACCATCTTTATATGAAGAACCATATTCTGGAAATGATCGATAATAAACCTGTCGGACTTTTTAATTTTAGGAATGACAGGTATCTTGAGACAAATCTGATTATGAAAGAACCTAAACTGGTGCAACAGCTCGGAGATAAGATGAAAGCAATAATTCAGGCTTATAACAGCAGACTTATTGATAATGACCTGGTTGTCAGGAAATAAAATTTACTTAAAATACAGGGAATATTCTATAGTGAATACTTATGTACAGATTCTTCAGCTTATTTATTTTTTTTGCAGTCAGTAACAGCCTGTTATTTTCCCAGAAGATTATTACATCAAAAGGGTCGGCACAGATTGAGATCCCCGATAATTTAAGCAGAAATGAAGTTAAAAATAAAATCAGGGAATTAGCTACCATTGATGCACTCGAAAGAGCTTTCGGGAGGGTCATTATCCAGGGTAACTCCACATATATAACCAACCTGCAAACAGGACAGAAAGTAGAAACAAATACAGTTTTCAATACAATCGCGAATACATCTGTAAAAGGAGAGGTGCTCGAAATCAGGAACGAAAAATTTACTGATATACCAGGTACAATAATTATTGACGGAAGAAAAGAACCTGTAACTGAGATGCGATGTGATATTGAAGTCAGAGCCAGGGAAATTGTTACGCCACCAGTGAATTTTACATCTTTTCCCCTGGGATGCACTGATGTAAAATGCCGGACAACTGCTTTTAAAAATAACGATATTCTTTACCTGTTCTTCACATCTCCGGTCAGCGGATATATATCTGTCTACCTCGACGACAGAAATGAGACACAATGCCTTTTCCCCTATAGCACTATGCCTTTAGAATTTGAAGGCGGTGTGCCAGTCTCGGCCGATAAGAAGTACATTCTTTTTTCAGATAAGCCCGAGTTTAATTATTTTCCGGAAAAGAACTTTACACCAGATACTTACCAGTTATTTACCAACAGTATCCAGGACATGAACAGGTTGTTTGTGATTTTTTCAAAGTCGCCACTAAACAAACCTTCACTGTCCGGAGTCACAGAGCTTGATGATGGTTATTTACTTCCCAAATCATTAGCTTCGGAAGATTTTCAGAAATGGATGAACACCTATCGCAGTCATGAGAAAGTAAACGTTCAGGTAGAAATAATTGATATAACTATATCTAAATAAAAATGAGGCTGTCAAAAGTCAAAATCTATTAACCGCTAAGGACGCAAAGATGTTAGGCAAAGTTCGCAAAGAACAGAAAAACAGGGTTTTAACTTTGTGTCCTTTGCAATAACTTTGCATTCTTTGCGGTTAAAAAGACTTTTAAGACAGCCTCATAAATTACAGAAAACCTTTTTTGTCTTATCTTTAGTTTATCGAATTTTCTTTTTTTCTGAAAAATATAAAATCACCGCCCTGGTCACCGGCATTCTTTATTATCCCGAATTGCGGTATAAGATCAATTACCTTGATTACGTTTGGTTTAATGGTGAAGAAGAGTTGTTCAGAAGAAAGATAAATTTCTTTATTGTCTGATAGCTGCTGAATAAAATTTTTAACAAAGACACTTTCATCAGGTACTTCGGTGAGATCGCCGCTGGTCATTGCTTTCTTACTCGATTTGAGGTAAAGGTCAGAAATTGTCTTCTCCTCTTCAGGTTTGAAGGCACGTGTTCTGAAAATACTACCTCCGAAGCAGGCATCAGCTATGACAAGTGTATGCCTGGCTTTACTCTGGCTTACAAAAGCTGTTATGATGTTGTTCATCAGCCAGTTGTCAATGGCCTTTGCAGCCGCATCAGACGGTAGCCAGTAGCCCATTGAAGTTTTTTCGTCCCAGGAGCCATGTCCTGCGTAAAAAAGGAGAAAATTATCTTTCGATGTTAAAATATTATTGAGAGAATCAAGCATACTGATAATCCTTGCTTTGGTCGGATTTACAAGGAGTGTTACATTTTGTGGTTCGAAAGTATAGTATCCGGTTAGCACATCGCTGACCTTTTTTGCATCAAATATCGGGTAGTAGAGGTCAGGCATTATCGGGTCAACATATTTGCTGACACCAATGATAAGTGCAAAGTTCCTTCCCGGCTCTTTCAGAAAATTTCTTTCGGCATAAAGAGCTGAATCGGCAAGATCCTCTGCATCTGGCATGGCGGGTGTCATGTTGAAAATAACATAATCTCTTGTCCACCCTGCGCAATTACGTGTCTCGATTGCAATTAAGTTTTTTCCTTCACTGAGTGTTACTCTGGCAACGAATGTACCATCATCTGTATAGGGCGCCTCCTGGCCATTAACAGAAATTACTTCAATTGGGCAATCAGAATTAACTTTTCCTTTAATTAACACAGAAGACTCTTTTGTTTCATTTGATTTGGCCGAGGGCTCCTTAATAATGATCACCGGCTTGCCTGCACCGGGAGGTACTTTTTCTTTGATCACACCAGAAGGAGGCTTCAATGAATATAATGACATGTTCTTAACTGAGGGCAGAGGTATCTCTCCTTCTGTAAATCCATTATCGATTATACATGCAGTACCGGACCTGGACCCGGCAATTCCATCAATGAAAATGGTCACGCCATTTTTATTCAGTACGTTAAGCCTTGTACAAAGATCCTTGAGCCCGAACATGTAAAATGTCTCATTATCTGAAACATCTACGGGCACAAGGAAGGTTTCCCCATTATCGCCGGTGAATGTTTTACCCCTGTAGTAGAAAATAAGCCTGGCATCAGAGGGAAGGCTCCTCTGAAGTTTTGCGATAGCGAGCTTAATATTGGTATTTACTGCATCAGGATAGAACTGAATGTTTTCAGGAAGCAATCCGATCTTTTTAATCAGCATTTGCTGAAACCTCTCAGCCTGGTTTATTGCAAGATCTTCATTCTCAACGTAAACACTCGAATATGACTGGTAATCCTCATTAGCAATGATTATTGCCCTGGTATTCTTTCCGTAGCCTTTACCGGTCAGTAATCCCGCAACATCTGCCTCTCCATGCAATTGAAGGCATAATAATGGTAATAGAAATACCAGTACTATTTTCATGATAAATTTGATAGAATTATAATTGTAATAATCTTGTCGAACAGGCTCTTATGTGAGTCTCCTGATAAGCCGGTATATTAGTTTATCCCCATAAGTTTTTCAAGTTTTTCTTCATTAAGCTTAAGTTTGTCTTTGACCTCCTGCCGGACAATTTTCTTAGCTATATCAAGAGCCTGTTTGGTATCATAGAACAGCCTTACCTGGACCTCGATTTTATCTTTTCCAATATTTTTGTAGAGTTTGAAGGATGGATCGACATACCCTAGTTCCATTGCGATTATATTTTTGGCCGACTGAACTATTTCGGTTACCGATGCTGCATCCTGTGTCGAAAGCTGTGCGTTACCTATATTTGCCGATATCAGGGAACTCATATTGGTCTGAATAAGTCCTGCAAGCTGGAGTTTGCCCAGCTCTAATGCCTGCATCTCCGCAGCTGACTTGGTCTCTGCAACAGCATTCCCGTCGGCATAGATATATCTTACGTTGCCATTCTCATCCTCTGCAACCTGTTTCATCCATGTATTTTCCAGGACTTTTGAAAGCGGAATTGAACCGGGAGCTACGGTCCACCCATCTTTTTCCATATTTCTTGCCTCTTTCCTTGCTTCTTTGATTGCTTTGTCTTTCAATTCTTTACGGAGTTCCTTTGTGGTCTGCTGCGACACAGCTATTCCAGCTATCAGGAAACATAAAATGATCAATAAAAACTTTCTCATGATAAGAATTTTTAATGAATTAATTTTCAATAATTATTAATTTATGGTTATTTTATAAAATTAAGAATCTTTTTGATATCAGTAATTACAGTTTGCAGTTATTGTTTTACAAGATTGTCTATATAGGAGTGAAGGTTTTTCATTTTTCATTTAATGACTATCAGGAAAGATTAATATAAACTTATTATATAATAGCAAGCATAAATAAGAGATTCCTCACTTCGTTCGGAATGACAGGTTCATGGGCAGAGAGCAAGGGAAGAAGTGGCGATTCGCCAGAGTTCTTTTTATTCTTTTGCAAGTCAGAAGCGAATCGCCACTTCTTCCTATTTACCTTAATTAATGACTTGTCATTCCGAGCGTTAGCGAGGAACCGAGTCCCGCTTAGGCGGGACGAGCTCACCGAAGGTAATCACATCCTTATTATTAATCATTCCCGATACTCATATTTCATTTTATTACTTTGTTACAGATAGCTATAAACTCTTTGGATTTATTGTTTAATTCATTTCCATGATAATCACCGAGGATCCTGTAATTTTCAAACATCGACCGTTCAATAAGATGTTCCAGCTCATACCTGAAAAAGAACCTTAACGGGATCTTACATTCTTCATGCCTGATTTCATCATTTTCTTCCCACTCTATTTGAAAATTAACTACGATCTCCTGTTTTATGAGATCGGGAGTTGTTGATACTATTCTTTTTAATTTCTTACCAGGTTCCCATTCACCTTCAAAGTCAACCTTGTTGTCAAGGCCTTTTATTATCATATTCAAATCAGGAATGAACGTATCAAAAATAAACTTTCCGTTATTTTCCAGGTGGTTATAAACATTGTTAATAGCCTTTATTTGATCATGCTTATCGGAAAGATGCATAATAACACGAAAAGGTGCTATTATCAGGTTAAATTTAGAATCAAAATGGAAATCGATCATATTTTGCAGACTAATTCTTTTCTTCTGATCTCCGGTGAGTTTCCCTGAAAGTACACCGAGCATTGACTCGCTTATGTCGATGCCATAAATATCTGCTCCGCTGTTCAGGGCATTCATGAACAATCTTCCTGTTCCTACTCCGATTTCCAGTACTTTACCATCAGTTCGCTGTATTTCATTCTGGAAAAAAGAGTTATCAGCGCCATCTCTGATCTGGTGATATATAATATCATAAAACCTTGCAAAAACCGCCGGGTATGACTGTGACATGATAATGATTTCTAAAATATTACCCGAAAAATACCTGCAATAATGCCGGCAGGTGTTGTTGACATCATAGGATGAAAACCTCTTTTATAGCCGTTTTTCCTGTATTTCCTGACGAGAAAATATTTTCTGGCGTTGAAGTATATTGACTTAGTATTATTTAACTTGTAAATCAGATAGGTTAACATGCCTCCCGTAAGTAATATTAAAAATGCCAGCAAGACTTTCTCCAGCAACTGCAGTTTTATTACAAACTCAATTTTAAAAGCAAATATCATCAGGACGAAAAATGCAGCTTTTACGATGAATCCTGCACTATGCAGTGAAGCAGCCTTTTTGCTTCTGGGGATCGGTATGCTTATAGTTTTTGCTTTAATACTGCCCATAGGCCCTGTTCCTCCTGAGATGCCTGTAGTCTTGTGCATATTGTAATAGTAAGGTTTTCCATTAGCTTTTAATCCGCTGGTGAAAAAGCAATCAAGGTCTTTTATAAAATCCCTGTATTTAATTTTTGATTTTTGTTTTGCATCTTCCCTTGCCGTGTTGGCCTCATCCTGAACATCAGACATGATGCTTTCCGCGTTCTGAATCCGGTCTTTTGTTTTTGCAATAAAATTATCATACAAAAGGTCATAGTTTGCTCTCTTTTCAGGGATGCTCAGAATATGATACGCTTCGTAGATCTCAATAAATGTTTCATGAGCATTTTTATTATCGCTGACGTCGGGATGATTCTCAAATGCAAGCTCTTTAAAGCGCTGTTTTATGGTGTCTTCAGTGGATTGCCTGGCCACTCCGAGTATCTTGTAGTAGTCTTTCATAATTTATATAGTTAAGTTTTTTATTTTCTGCGTCTTCCGATAATTGTGCCCAAAGCAGCACCTGCAATGGACAGAACCCAGACAGCGGAAAACAGCATCCACATATGCGTTATCCAGAAACTTGGTTCAACCAGAGCTGAAATGATTCCGGGAATATTGCAAAGGATCGGCACATACCAGTAACTCTTCGGATCTCTCCAACAGATGAAATAAGAAGCTGAAGCAATCAAAATGCCATAAATCAGATATACTATTATTTCTCCTGTATTATTATTCAGAAAATCGACTGAACCAAAAAATGATGCAAGGAAAAAAATGAGGATCAGGGTTATAAAAGCGGTTATCAACGATAAACCCCAGGCCGGGATACTTGTGAGGAAGGACTTTTTATTCGTCTTCATTTAATAATTTAATTTAGCAGATTATCAACAGGCCTAACGAGTGAAATACATACCAAAATAAACGCCTGCATTAAATCCTGATATATGATCAGTATACCCGATAGTATATTCAGAATATGGTGCCAGAAGAAACTTTTTAAAATATTTGTTTATTTCAAGTCCGGCTGTAAAACATGCCTGTTGATTAGTTACTTCCGGATTGTTGTAATCTCCGATTTTAGATGATTCTCTTAACCTCAAAAGGCTTACGTAGGGTGAAATATCAATGTTGTTGTTCGTGGGTATATTATAAGAAGTATGTTCTGCTGTTAAAAGCATAAGTGCACCTATTGTGAGTAATTCTGAAAAAGTTGTTTCATCAGAATCATAAGAAAAACCAGGGATTAATAACCAGATTGGTATTCCGATTATACCCAGACTGCCATGAATATAATTCCGGCTAAAAACCAGATCAGCATCAAAACTGAATCTTTTTCCAAGAAACATTTTAGCTTTTATTCCACCTGCTAACTGCAAACCGTTGGGAGTATTAAATAAAAGATCAGGAGAAATTGCTATATTAAAATCACGGAATGAATGATTTGTACGCGTGGAAGGTCCGATGATAAACTCATTTGGTTCCTGACCAGATAATGCCAGAGAGAAAAAAAAGCTGAAGCAGGTAACCAGAAACAATTTCATTGGACGTAAGTTTAGTTCTGTAGTTCCTCAAGTAAATTTAAATGCGAAGTGAATGGTGTTTTTAATAATCCAGCGCTAATATCCGTCCTTCTGTAAAATTGAAGAATTTATCCTTTTGAGCAATCTGAACTCCATCCATTAGGTCTTCAGGTTTGAATCCTGCAATTTTCAGGCAGGTGGGGCAGGCATATACTCCGACTTTCATATCAAGAAGCTGTTTCAGATAAGTCTGAAATGAATCAAAATCTGTATAAGTAAGGTCTTTAGCACCTTTCACCAATAGTTCCACGGCATGAATGTCCATGTAGACAATTACATCTTTATCAGCGGCCATT
The DNA here is from genome assembly GCA_964526345.1 of uncultured Rikenellaceae bacterium. Taxonomy (GTDB): domain Bacteria; phylum Bacteroidota; class Bacteroidia; order Bacteroidales; family VadinHA17; genus LD21. The sequence continues at coordinate 18,785 of CAZGKI010000026.1, read as the reverse complement.
ATTGTTGCCATTTTCAAAGGCATAAGGACACGATGCGGGTCGTTATAACTCTCTGTGATGTGGATAAATACACCATCTCTGACAGGGGTTGAAGCTTCAGTGGTCTTTTCCAGGCTTGAAGAAGTCTTTTTTTCAGGGTTTTGATTACACGATATAAGCATCAATGCTGCAATAATAAAGAGTCCGATGTTTTTCATTATTATTTGATATTTAATGATGAGTTCTTCTCACTAAAATAGTGAAAAAAGCAAGACAATGCAAAAATATTGAAACAAGAATATAACAGTAACATGGTATTACTGAAATAATGACAGAACGATTACTATCACTGACAGCAACCAGGATCTCCTCAGGCTATCAGGGTGATGAGCTTATAAGCAGAAAACAACAGAAACAATCGCTAATATAAATCTAATACGCAGAAAATAAGGAAGATGAATAGTTTAATTACCCTTCTTTTTCCTTTTCCTTTTCTTTTTCAAGCCTCTCAGCAATAGCATCATTAAATTCCTTTGCCTGCAGATCCCTCATCAAAGAATACTTCTTTCTGTGCTCAGCTGCTGACAGAATTTCTTCCTCTTTCAATTCCTGAATTTGAACCGGTATGGTTATTTCTTTTTTCATCCTGCAAAGATGCGAATAAATATGACTCGAATTACAATACTCCTTTCAAGGCATTTTACTATGTTGTCAGACTATTAGTGATAGTTTGAAACTATAGTACAGATTTCAGGTTATAAGATAAGTTACTTTATATGTTCTTCAAATAATTTGAAAATTCTTTTATACTCATCTGTCCAGGTAATTTGGATTTTAAATCAACCGGGCTGTAATTGAAATTATCCTGGCAGCAGGGATAAGCATTATCTGTGCCAGCAAAGTTCCAATAACTCTGGCAAAAACCATATATACAATATATTTTCTGAAAAGACTCTCTTTTGCTTTCCCTAATACAACATCGTCGGTCATAACGGAGAGAAACGGGTCAATAAAAACAAACATTAATATTGTTGCGAAGCCATTTATGATTGCCGACAAGCTGCTGGCAGTAGTCCTGAATTCGGGATTAAAGTACCCGGCATATAAAGCTGATAAAACTCCAATCGTAATAATCGCCACCGATATTATATTCATTATGAATACTTTCCAGGGGAAATCTGAAGAAATGTTAAGATTAACAATGTTTTTTGAACTTGGCAGTACAATGTTTTCTTTAATTGATGTAATCCCTGTTTTGGTAAATCCATAAATAAGGACCTTAGGCACTGATTTGTATATACTGAACTTATCAACTGCAATTGATAAAATTCTCTGAAAGGTTGGTATTAATAGTCCTCCGATTATAGTTGCCACGGTACATGAAAGAATGATAAGTCTGAAATCGGATAAATTAGCGCCAATGCCTGAATTAATATTCTTTTCAATTGTACTGGCTAGTAATGGTGCCTGAAAACCATTTGCGGTACGTGAAATCAGTACCAGAATATTGAAAAGTGCAAATGATACGGCTATTCTTCCCGTCCTGATGCCTACAATTCTGACAGAATAAGACAATGTAGTTATTAAGTTGATCAGGAAAGTCAATGCAAGAACGAGTAAAATCTGGATAGTCATGTTGTCATGAATTAACAGCTAAACCTTAATAACACATTCTATGGCAGAGGTATAGTATCCTTTTTTATCTTTTAACTCCCATTTCATCCAGGAGAAATCCGGCATTGCCAAATTTCTCGGTAATAAAAAGAACATACCTGATGTCCACGGCAATACAGCGCTGCAGAGCATAATCGTAATGCCAGTCGCTTATCATGGCTTCGTAATTTCCATCGAATGCTATCCCAGCTATCTCACCCCTGGCATTCATAACAGGACTGCCGCTATTTCCTCCGGTTATATCGCACTGATTCAGGAAAGCTACCGGTACATCTTTAATAATAGGGTCCATCCATCTTCCATAGTCTTTCTTTTCTTCCATGATGATAAGTTTTTCCGGGGCATTAAAGGGGACTTCTCCTGTGTTCTTATCAACAACACCCTGGAGTGAAGTTACGGATTCGTACCATACAGCGTCTGCAGGCTTATACCCTTTTACGGGGCCCCAGGTGAATCTGATATCACGGTTAGCATCGGGATAAATAGCTGTCCCTTTCCATTCGTAAAGGGCATCGATATAATCCTTCCTGAGTTCTGTTACTCTCGAAGCAAATACCTGGCTGACATTATTTATTTCCTCAGACATGGGATAAATGCTTGCAGCAAGCCGTATGAAAGGATCATCGATCTTCCCGATATCAGCAGAATTTTTCCCTATTAGACTTTTCGCGAATTCCGGATCTTTTATTTTTGTTGAGGCATAAGCTTCATCCACCCACTGCTCAGGAGTTTTTCCAGAACCTGTGAGGATATATTCCAGTCCGGAGATACGCTGATCCGAAGGCAATGTTGCAGCCATTTTAAGAACCCGGACAAGCATAGCCTTATCTGCAGGTTCATAGTAGTCGTTATATGTATAGGTCAATCCTTCAGCAAATTCTTTAAGGCTCTCCTCATTTAGTCCCGGCTGCCTTTCGTCCAGAGGTTTATCCATCTCCTTTGCCACAGAGTATATCTGGCTGGCAATGCTAAACATTGTACCTGAAAGGCCCTGGAGGATACTAAATACCTGGTCCCTGTCTTTTGTCTTACCGATTATATCGTATTGATCCTTTATTTTCGACAGAATGTCTCCATATTTTGCTTTTCTTTCAGGTGTGCTGTTAGCCCAGGTCATAAACTCTTTTTCAAAATTAAGTTTGTTATCCAGGAAATGGGTTTTCTTCATTCCGTCGATATTTCCCTGGTAGTTCTTCATGGCGTTGGCAAGTCCCCTTGTCAGGCTGGCCATCTTCAAAGCTCCGGCAGGATCATTTTTAGTTAACTCATCTGAGAGTGAAATAATATCCCTGAAGTTTTCCACACTGAAGGGATAGCTGTAATTAAGATTCCATCTTACTGAATTAGATGTCCGGTAGCGTGTGGTGGATCCTGGATATCCCATTATAAAGTTAAAGTCGCCCTCCTTAAGATTGTTCTGAGCAACTTTCAGCCAGGTTTTTGGCTTATATGGTACGTTATCAGCGCTATATTCTTTACCCAACCCGTCAGAGCTCACATATACCCTCACGAAAGAAAAATCACCTGTATGCCTGGGCCACATCCAGTTATCGATTTCTCCCCCATAATTACCAATAGCCAATGGAGGTGCATAGACTATGCGGATATCTTTGAAAACCTTGTAAGTATACATTACATATTGTTTGCCGTTATACATTGGAACTACCTCTGCCTCAGTGTCTTCCCCCCTTTTTCTCATTGCTTCGGTCATCTCTGCTATTTTGGAATTCACTTTCTTGTCTTTTTCAACAGGATCTGTTAATCCTTTCACAGAAGCAAGCACATCAGCAGTGACATCCTTCATTTCAATCATCAGCCGGGCCTGGTACCCGGGAGCCTGGATCTCGGATGAGCGGTCTTTGGCAAGAAAACCATTAGTAAGATAATTATTATCCACACTTGAAGCACGTTGCAGTGCGGTATAGGCTACGTGATGGTTGGTCACCACCAGTCCATCCGGTGATACAAATGAGGCTGTACCTCCTCCAAGCAGAAGGATGGCATTGGCAAGGCAGGGCTTGTCAGGGCTATATATCTTTTCGACTGGAATCATAAGCCCTTTTTTAGCCAGGTCGAGCTGGCCAAGCTGGGTCAGCATCCACATTCCCTCCTGTGCAGTAGCAGAGAGGACTGTGAGAATGCAAAACAGTAATAAGGTAATTCTCTTTTTCATATTATTTATTTTAATTAAAGATAGATAAATTCAAATCATTGTGCAAGATAACTGGCTCTCCCGGTGCCAGCTAAATTATTGACAGATTCTCCATTAATAGTTATTTTTACCGATTCATTTGAAATCATTTTCCTCCGGGAGGACAAAATTTCCTCAAATAATTGGTATACAGGGTCGACAGGTGCTCAATAGTACCTTCACCTTCCGAAATGTTGTGAGTACGGTTTGGATAGGGCATAAACTGGAACTGCTTGTTATATTTAATCAGCTCATTGATCAGCATCTCAGCATTCTGGTAATGCACATTGTCGTCTCCTGTTCCGTGTATGTACAGCAAATTTCCCATAAGGTTTTTTGCGTATGTAACAGGAGAGCCGTCTACATAGTCTTGCATGTTTTCCTGTGGCAGGCCCATATAACGTTCCTGGTAAATATTATCATAAGTAAGAAGATTGTTGAGTGCAGCGATTGCGATGCCTGTTTTATATATTTCCGGGTATTGAAACATGAGGTTTAAAGTAGCAGAACCGCCGCCGCTCCAACCCCATACAGCAATTCTTTCCGAGTCCACAAAACTCCATTTCAGTATTTCCCGTGCAGCCATGGCCTGATCGTGAATGTTAATGCGGCCGATATTTTTGTAAATGGCTTTCCTCCAGACTCTTCCTTTGGGGGCAGGTGTACCGCGATTGTCAACAGAAATATAGATATAACCATCCCCCGCCATGTTTCCATTGTACAGGAAATTCCGGCCCGCTCCATAAGTGTCAGTTACGGTAGCTCCAGCCGGTTCGGTGTAAACATAAAACACTACAGGATATTTCTTCGAAGGATCGAAGTTTTCAGGTTTTATCATCCAGCCGTCCATTTCAACATTATCTGAAGTGGTGATCCTGAAGAATTCAGTAGTAGATTTTACCTGAAGTGAATCCAGCCTGTTGAGAATACTTTCTTTTTTGTTTACAGGTTTATGGTTGGGTAGAGTTATGTATTCACGGGATGGCCTGGTAAAATGGTTGGAGAAAGTATGGGAAGCATATTTCCCGTTAGGAGAGATTGAATAATTATGTGTTCCTGTTAACGATGAAGGACTTATTAATTCAGGATTACCTGATCCATCCAATTTCGTGCGGTATAAATATTTTTGGGTTGCATTATCCGGAGAAGCCATAAAATAGACGTGACCCTTTTTTGTGTCAATGTAATTCAGGTCTATCAGATCATAATTACCATGGGTTATCAGTTTTTCCGGTTTCCCTTCCAGTGAAACCTGGTACAGGTGTCTCCAGCCATCTTTATCAGAGACCCAGAGAATACTCCCTGACCCATTAAGCCAGAAAAACTTGTTTGTATAATCAATAGTATATTGGTTTCCTGACAGGTAGACATCAATCCAGGCATCATCTGCTTCTTCCTGAATAACGTTAGAGTTGCCGGTAGCTGGTTCTGAAATAATAAGTTTGCTGTGGTTCTGTTTACGGTTCAGCTGCTGAATAAGCAAGTTACCCGAAGAAGGTATAAACTCCAGTCTGATGATATAGTTTTGAAACGGATCACCCGGGATTTTCATCCAGGTGGTTGTGGCATCTGCAATTTTTACCACACCTACCTTACAGGAAGATGGTTTTTGCCCTGCCACCGGGTATTCAATAGGTATAATCTGAGAGTAAATGGAATCAGTATTGTTAATCATGTAAAACTTCCTGATATTGTTTGCATTGATCTGCCAGTATGCTATCGATTTGCTGTCGGGGCTCCAGCGAAAACCATCGCGGCAATCAAATTCTTCTTCGTAAGCCCAGTCAAAAGTGCCGTTAATCAATGTTTTGGTACCATCGGTAGTCAGGGCTTTGATCTGTAATGTGGTCAGATCTTCCACGTAAATGTTGTTTCCACTTACGAAGGCAGCATATTTCCCATCAGGAGAGAACTTAGCGAACATTAGGGAAGATGGCGGAAGAGTCTTTCCCAGCTGATATAGTGAACCTGTTTTTATATCCATGACCCAGTAATCGCCTCTTGAATTTATTCTCCAGACTTTTTTTGTGTTGGTAAAAAGTAATGCCTTTTGCTCGTCTTCAGTGAAAGAGTAAAAACTGATTTCCAGGGGAGTCGTGCTTTCTGCAGGCTTAAGATGATCCTGCGAAATAACTACTTCAGACTTATTATCCGGCAATGTAAACTTGATAACCTCGTTATTTTCTAATACATAGTAGGAATTGCCATCATTTGACCATTTGGTGTTCCCAACCTGGGAAATCGCATTAAATGAGATAAACAAAATAAAAGTCAGGATGCCGAAGATCCTAAGCCGCGATTTTTTTGTGATTACATTTTTTATTGCATACATATCAGACAGTTTTATTATTTATTAATTGTTTTAAGCAGACGTATGATTTAGAAAAAGGCATTATCGCTGAAAGACTGCATAGTAATGTCTAAAATCATTATACAGGGCAATTAAAATAATTCATTGTCAAATAATACATCAAATCTGTCCTTTTATCTGATGCTTTTTACGCATCTGAATCCTACTGCAAAGTCAACCCAACTTGCTGGAAGCCCGTTTCTGTAGTATGTCTGAACGCACATTGCTCCAGAATGCCAGCTGCCTCCACGAATTACTTTAAACCTTCCTGTGTCAGGGCCTTTTGGATTTTGATTCGGAGAATGCTTATAATAATCGCCTCCATAGTTATCTGAGGTCCATTCCCATACATTTCCACTCATATCAAATAACCCATATCCGTTTGGCTTAAAGGTTCCTACTTTTAAGGTTGTTTTATATTTCTTACCATAATTCACAAAAGTTGAATCTACCTGGTTTCCCCATGGAAAATTACTGGCAGGGAGTCCTCCTCTGGCTGCATATTCCCATTCTGCCTCTGTAGGAAGCCTTTTCCCGGCCCATTGTGCAAATCTTACCGCGTCAATGAAACTAATCCCTATTATTGGATTGTCAGGATATTCCAAACTGCATTTAAAATAAGATAATCCCCAAAATTCCGGAAGAGGGTAATTTGTTTTTATACAGAATTCATAATATTGTTTGTTTGTCACCTCGAATTTATCTATATAAAATGCGTCGATCATGACTTTATGCTCTGGTTGCCAATCTGTTGGCCCTGGAGAGTTTTTACCCATAGTAAATTCTCCGGCAGGGATAAGGACCATGTCCGGATCTGCAATCTGAGAATATATAGGACTGCAGATTAGAAATGCCAGAATGATGAATCGAGATTTCATATCCCGCTTAGGCGGGACGAGCTCACCGAAGGTAATCTCATCCTTATTATTATTCATTCCCGATACTCATAATTTTTTTAATTTCTCTTGTTGATTAATATCTCTATTTTGATTAGTATCTTTAGTCTGTTGTTAGCAATTTTCGAGAATCAGCTTTATTATATCAAAACTTACGGCGTCGAACATGACTTCTACATTCTTTGTGTAATCAGAATTGTGACTCATAATCGCATCTTTAATAATAAAAGCATTGTAATCATTATTTTGAGCGCCGGCCTTAGTCGCTAAAACACAATTGACAGCGCTTAGCCCGCAAAGAGATAATGTATTACTCCCTTTTTCTTTGAGAACCTCATTAAGATTTGTCTTGTTAAAACTATCTGAATATGTTTTGGTTATCTGAGTATCTTCAGGTTTAATCAGAATTGAAGCAGGATATTCAAAATCCTCTGTATCTGGTCTGGGGCCATTTTCTTTATTATGATGATAAATCCTAATAATTGGACAATCATGTTTTCGGAAAAGTTCAATTAAGAGATTAATAAAGAATAAAGCCAACTCTTTTTCTTTTTGGGGTATCATTGGCATAAACCTGTTTTGGACATCAATTACCAAAAAAGCTGGTTTGATATTTTTTTTATATGTTCTGATTTATCTGTCATAGTTATATTAATTTGTTTTCATGCGAATCTATGAAATAAAATTAGCTTTATTGATATTGCTAGCACCAGTTTGTTAAGCTAAAATTCAGTTTCAACAGGGAGATTGTCAAGCCAAGCCGCCTCCCGGCTCCCGGTACATACCTTTCATCCCCTTGTAAATATACTAACGACAAATCGCTTTATATTTTTTTATGTTTGCTGGAGTATTTGCTGGCATTTGATCCAAAGAGTTTACTGTAATTCCCGTTAAGAATACAATAACTAAAATTTTTTTCATATAGAATATTATTTTTAAAAGAAGTATGTACGCAGTATTGCAATAAGAGAACTTATCTCCGGTCTTATGACTTGTTTTTATTGTCTTTATGATAGTTCTTAATCATCTTTCCGAAGGCTTTGTCTTTTTTTCGTTTTTCGGAAACTGTAGTTTGAAATCTTTCTTGTTCTTTTTGAATTTTTTGGTAGTTGTCATACGAGTCTATATCAATGGATCCATTGTTCAGAGCTTCAGTTACAGCACATCCAGGTTCATTAATGTGTTTACAGTCAGGAAATTTGCAATTTAACGAGAAGTTAACGATCTCCTGAAATGTAGTTTTGATCCCTTCAGTATTATCTGTCATTCCAAGTTCCTTCATTCCGGGGGTGTCGATTATAATACCGCCATTTTCCAGAACAAATAATTCACGATGATCGGTGGTATGTCTTCCCTTATTTGTGCTTAGACTTATTTGTCCGGTTTTTAATATGTTCTTTTTTAACAGGTTGTTGATCAAGGTTGATTTGCCAACTCCGGAGGATCCAACTACACAATATGTTTTTCCTTTTTGTATAAAATCCAGTATTTGGTCAAGCCCTTTTAGAGTCATGTTACTGAGCAGGATATATTTTACTTTTTTGTCTCTTTCTTCAAGGTCGCTAATGGCATCCCGGATTTCTTTTTCGGTGGATAGATCAATCTTGCTAATTACCAGAACTGGTTCAATATTAGCGGAATAACAAATTGTCAAGTATCTTTCAAGCCTGTTTATATTGAAATTATTGTTTATTGCCTGAATAATAAATGCGACATCAATATTTGTGGAGATGATCTGTATCTCGCCAAATTTGCCAACAGCCTGTCTTTCAAGTACTGATTTCCTGGGAAGTATTTTATGAATAATTGCCCGATAGGAGTCATAGATTGTCATTGTTACCCAGTCCCCAACTGCAGGGAAGTCAGCTCTTGAGTTTGCTGAGAATCTAAGGTTACCGGTAATTTCAGCATCATACTCATTTTCACCGTCTGAGACAATATATTTTTCTCGATGTTCTTGAGTCACTCTGCCGATTGATATGTTAGAAAGTTGGTTGTCTCTCAGGCAGGTTGTAAGCTCGTTATTCAATCCAAGGTCAAAGAGGTTCATATCTGTGTAGTGTTACTTTTTATGCATTCTGAGTTTTCGTCTTCCAATATTTTGTATATCATTTAGCAGATTCTTAACTCAATCACAGTCCCAGATTTTTTCAGTCTCCTTGGATCCAAAAGAGATAATCATATCATGTGTAGCGTTACTAACGGCAAAAATAAGTATTCTATTTTAACTGCCAAATATTATAACGGAGTAGTGTTGAATTGTCCTTATATGTTTCAATCTGAAACACTTTTAAAATTACACCTAGTATTAATCTCCAGATTATCTGTGTGTTATGTTTGTGGCACGACTATTGTCTTAAAACGGTCTGTTTTCAAATACGCCTAAATAATGGATAAGCCTCTTTCGAAAGAAGTTAAAAGGAAAGTACTTTTAAGAAGAACAGGTATTATTTTGCTGATAATTCTGATACCCTTTATTATACTCCTGTTTCTTAAAAATGTAATCAATCAGAAAGTAAGCTTGTCGAAGGTAACAATAGCGTCTGTTGAGCAGGGAAGCATCCAGATAACTGTCCAGGGATCCGGGATTGTGATCCCTGCTTATGAGGAAGTAATCATTTCACCATTCCGTAGCAGTGTGGTAAAGATCGTCAGGAGGCCAGGATCAAAATTATCGGCCGGAGATACATTGCTGGTCCTGAATAATAAACTGGCCGGGAACGATCTTGATATGCTGAAAAATGAACGGGATCTTCAGCGTATCAGGGCTGAGAAGCTAAAGATAGAACTGCTGCAGCTGCAGGAAGATTTTGAATTCAGCGGTAGAATAAGAGAGATCAAAGTCGAGAATGCAAAACTTGCTTATGAAGCAGAATCTACTCTAAATAAAATGGGGGGAAGTCCTGCTTATAATGTAAAAAAAGCAAAAACAGACTGGGAAATATCACAGCTTGAATCGGAGCAGGCACAATATAACTTCAATAACGAGGTAAATGCCAGGAATAACAGCATCCGTGAACTTGAGACTGAAATGAATATACAGGAAAATAAGATCATTAAAGCAAAGGAACTGGTCGACCAGGCTTATGTCAAAGCGCCATTCAATGGCGATCTGAGCTGGATAGTCGATCAGCCCGGTGCAACAATTGCGGAGGGGCAGGAGGTCGCCAGAGTGGCAGATTTTTCAAGTTACAAGCTGAAGGGAAGTATAAGCAATGCCTGGGCCGGGAGAATCACTAATAGTCAGAAAGTGCTTATACGCGATCAGGGTAAAACATTTACAGGGACGATAGAAAATATCATGCCGGCGGTGAGCCAGGGAATGATTGAGTGCCTGATCAGGATCGACAATGGAGATATCTCAAATCTACGTCCTGACCAGCAGATGGAAATAAGAGTTGTAATTTCATACAAGGATAATGTACTTCTGATTCCGAATGGCACTTATTATAAAGATCGTGGATTTAAAGAGATGTATGTTATAAGGGGGGACAAAGCCTACCGTACCAGGGTACTCCTGGGTGATGCAAATTTCGATTTTGTTGAGGTCGTTAACGGACTGCAGAAGGGCGATAAGGTCATACTAACCGATATTGAGGAAAAATACACAAGAGACGAGATTAAAGTCGGGAAGTAGGAAGAGGAGAAGGGGGGAGGGGTAAAAAATATAATTTATTTTAAAAATCATGATAAAACTTGAGAAAATCAGTAAAACGTACAGGACAAACGAAATTGAAACCCTTGCCCTTGACAATATTAATATTGAAGTCGGAGAAAGGGAATTTGTTTCTGTAATGGGGCCTTCCGGGTGCGGTAAAAGCACCCTGTTAAATATTATCGGTCTGCTTGATGAGCCCGATGAAGGTAATATTGAGCTTGACAGCCAGCACATTCTGACTTATGAAGATAAAAAGACGGCGAGGATGAGAAACAGGCTTGTTGGCTTTATCTTCCAGAGCTTTCATCTTATTAAGGAACTGAATGTATATGATAACGTGGAGCTTCCTCTGATCTACAGGAAGATGCCTGCCAGGGAGCGAAAGATGAAAGTTACGGAATCGCTTGAGCAGGTAGGACTTTTGAACAGGATGCATCACTACCCGGCACAATTGTCAGGCGGTCAATGCCAGCGAACCGCTATTGCTAGAGCTGTCGCAGGTGAACCTAAGATAATACTGGCGGATGAGCCAACAGGTAACCTTGACAGTGTAATCGGACACGAGGTTATGGAGATACTGAATAAGCTAAACAATAACGGCACTACCATTGTAATGGTGACCCACGATGAGCAGCTTGCAAAAATGACAAACCGGATAGTCAGATTATTTGATGGCAGGCTTGTAGGTTGACATCGTGTTAAACTATAAATAGCAACAACCATGTTAAAAAACTATTTTAAAATCTTTCTGAAGGTTGCATCGCAAAACAAGCTTTTTACATTTTTGAGTTTGTTCGGCATAAGTCTGACAATAATGTTTGTAATGATCTTCAGCATGACCATTTCAAAGATCACCTCAGGCAGCGGACCGGAATCGGACCTTAATAAGATTCTTCTGGCCGACAGGGTAAAGACCATGACTACCATGCAGAAAAAAGGTGGAGGTTATAGTGTTTCCAGCTGCGGCAGAACATTATGTGCAGATCACCTCAAGAATATCAGCAGCGCCGAACACACCTCCATGTTCTCTTATGGACAGTGGGAATTTATTTTTAACCGGATCCATCAGAACAAAAGCATTACAAAGACGGATGCCGAGTTCTGGGATGTATTTAATTATAAATTCCTGCAGGGCAGGCCCTATACAAAAGAAGATGTTGTTAATAAGGCAAACCTTGCTGTAATAACGAGATCTCTCAAGGAACTATTATTCGGCACCGAAGACAATGTGCTGGGGAAGAGCGTCCGGTACACAACACTGGATCTTATTGTCACAGGAGTTGTTGAGGATCCTCCTCCTACTGACCAGAACGCAAACGGTGATCTTTATTTCCCTTATACCCTTATCCCTGATAATGACGGGTCGGATATTTTTATCGGTGGCTTCAGGATCGCATTTAAAGCACAATCACCAAAACAATTCAGTATTATCAGGAATGATGTTCAGGATATGATCGCCCGGCTCGATGCCGCCGATACGGCACATACGGTATTTCTTTCAGGTCCCTATACCCAGCTTGAAAAAATGATGGTGGGATACGGTGATCCTGAAGAGTTTTCATTAGGACACAATATTTTGAAGTATCTTTTAATTGCATTCTGCTTTATACTTCTTCCGGCAGTCAACCTGATGGCGCTTAATTTTGCCAGGATACATGAACGTGGAGAGGAAATTGCTGTAAGAAAATCATTCGGAGCACCTAGTGCTGTACTCCGGGGACAATTTTTATTTGAGAATATTCTTATGACACTTACCGGTGGTGTGCTGGGGATCATAATGTCATATGTCCTTGTCGCCCTCCTTGGGAATTCCCTTACACTACGTTTAAGCTTTTTCAGCAGTGTACCTTTGACATTTTCATTCAACATAATGGTATTCATTATTGCACTGATAGCCTGTCTCCTGTTTGGTCTTCTTTCAGGATATCTCCCTGCTATAAGGCTGGCAAGGATGAAGCCGGCAGTTTATCTGAAAGGAGGTGAATTATGATACGGATCTTTTTTAAAACAATATGGAACAACAGAAAACGTAATATCCTGGTGTTTGTCGAGTTATTGATGATCTCGCTGGTGCTCGTAAATCTTACAGTCTACCTTGTTAACCTTTTAACAATATACAGGATCAAAAACTGTTATAACACTGACAATGTTGCGCTTGTAAATATCTCAATAAAAGAAAATGAAGATGAAGAGATCACCTGGCAGGCATTTTTGAATCTGAAGAAAATAATCTCATCAAATGCTTTTGTTGAATCAGTTTCGATAAGTACAAATGCACTTCCTTACAATTACAATCTTTATTCAACTGATTTTAAAAATAATGATTTGCATTTTAACCTGGCAATCAGGCAGGTTGATATCGATTATGCATCGGTAATGAAGATCACTCCTCTTAAGGGAAGATGGTTTAATGAGACAGATATTGGGAAGTCAGTGCTACCGATAATCATTTCAAAAGGAATAGATGAAAAATATTTCAATGGAAATTCGCTGGGCAAAATTCTGGAAAGTAATAAAAAGCAATATGAGATAATAGGTGTTGTCGATGAGTTTAAAAGAAGCGATATTGAAAGACCCTATGCCTGTGGTTTCCAGTTTTTAGACAAGATCATTCCAAAATCATATTGGTCAAATTCTTTTCTTATAAGGACCAGGGAAGGAAAGACCGGGGATATGCTTTCTGTTGCTGAAAACCAGGTTTACTCCACTCTTAATCCGGCAAACTGGACAATAAGCAGTCTGAACACTCTTGAAAACATGCGGGCCGGGCAAAATGACGAAAGCTCACAAAGAAATTACCTGAGCATTATTATTGCTCTTTTTATCATGATTAATGTTTTTCTGGGCACGATAGGTATCCTCTGGTATAATACGAATCTCAGGATTCATGAAATAGGGATCAAACGTGCTCTCGGATCGACAGGGGGTGGGATCAAACGTCTTTTAATAACCGAGAATCTGTTCATTGCAGGGCTTGCGCTAATAATCGTTGTTTTAATAATAATGCAGGTTCCGACATTTATACCCGGAGGAAAGCTTGAACCCGGAGTATTTGCGTACTCTGTCTGGATAAGCATTACAACAATGATATTGCTCGTACTTTTAAGTACATGGATCCCGGCGGCTTTGGCTTCAAAAATACGTCCTGCTATAGCCCTTAAGACAGAATAGTTTAGTAAATTCGTCGATGATGATAATGCCTCACAGGATATTAGTCTGCGACGATGATGCTGCTGTCAGAAGCTCCCTCGGATTTTTGCTAGTAAAAGCAGGGTACGAACCAATCTGTGTCTCAACTCCCTCTGACATTATGAATAAGATCAGGGAATCAGATTTTGCACTTGTTCTGCTGGACATGAACTACTCACTTACCATAAACGGAGAAGAGGGTATTGAGCTCTTAAGAAAAATGAAACTCTTAAAACCCGAAATTCCGGTGATACTTATGACAGCCTGGGGTTCTGTTGAACTTGCAGTTAAAGGAATGAAGCTGGGAGCATCCGACTTTGTTACAAAACCCTGGTCCAATATTCATCTGCTTAAGATTATTGAAACCTCAATTTCATTATCGGAAGGTCAGGGCAATGGAGTGAATTCAACCGGATATCTTCTGTCCGACAAACCTGAATTTAAGGGTATTATTGGAAAGGACCCGGGTTTACTTGAGATTCTTGGGGTAATCAAACGTGTTGCTCCTACACATGCCCCTGTGCTGATAACCGGCGAGAGCGGTACAGGTAAAGAACTGATTGCTACTGCAATACATCAATTAAGTCCGCGAAAGGACAATCCATTCATTAAAGTAAACCTGGGTGGGATACCTTCCAGTCTGTTCGAATCGGAAATGTTCGGTTACAGGAAAGGTGCATTTACGGATGCAAAAAGTGATCATACCGGCAGATTCGAAAAAGCTGATAATGGTACAATATTTCTTGATGAGATCGGCGATCTTACTCATCCTTCCCAGGTTAAACTTCTGAGAGTGCTCCAGGATCAGACATTTGAAAGGTTGGGCGATTCTAACAGTATGACCGTCGACGTGAGGGTTTTATCTGCAACAAATCATGACCTTTATGCTCTCGTCGAATCAGGATCGTTCAGGGAAGATCTGTTTTACAGGATTAATCTTATTCATATAGAGGTACCACCTCTCAGAAAACGTAGCAGTGATATCCCTGTTCTTGCCGGATATTTTACTGAAGAAGCGATCAGGGCTTATTCACATGATAAGAAAATTATCTCGCCTGAAGGACTGGAATGGTTGATCAACCAGGAATGGCCCGGGAATGTCAGGGAGCTTAAAAATGTTATCGAAAGGACTGTGTTACTTACAACCGGAGATCAGATTACAGCAAATGATTTTATCATGGCGATGCGTGCAGGACGTAATCCTGACATCAGGCAGGGAAAGCGGACCCAAACCCGGGGCACCCTCGGGGAGATGGAAAAAACAATGATAGCGAAGCTCATCGAAGAGTGCGGAGGAAATCTGTCAAAAGCCTCCGAAGAACTAGGCATTAGCAGGACAACACTGTATAGAAAAATGGGAAAATACGGAATACAAACCGACAGTGATGAATAAAAAATGGACAATAACCTGGCTTACTCTGATATTTACTCTCTTTCTCATTCTTGCAATCCATGCGTTTCATAAGGAGCGTCCCTTTCTGTTAATTGCCTCAGAAATCGGGATACCTCTTTTTTATGTAATTACTGTTTCAATATTTATAAGATCGCTTAAACCTTTTTCTTCGATGGGCAGCAGCCTGAGCCTTTTAAAAGAGGGCGACTTCAACATTACAATGGTAAAAACAAAGAACAGGGAGGTAAATGCCATAATAGAAATTTATAATTCAATGATCAAACGTCTGAGGGAAGAAAGGCTTTCAGTCAGGGAGAAGAACCAGTTCCTCGACTTGCTAATTGAATCGTCTCCAACGGGAATAATTATCACTGACCTTGATGAAAAGATTACACATATCAATAAAAGCGCTTTTAAATATCTTGATATATCTCCGGGAGATTATTATGGAAAACTAGTGGATGATCTGAGAAGTAATCTTGTGTCTGAACTGAAGAACCTGACATATGATGAGAAACAGCTTACTGTTCTGGCTGGTGGACAAAAATTTCTCTGCAGGAAATTATATTTTATGGATAGTGGTTTCAAACATCCCTTTTTTCTGATTGAGGAATTTACGGAGGAGATCAGAAAAGCCGAGAAGGTAGCATATGGCAAGCTGATAAGGATGATGGCCCATGAGGTAAATAATACAATAGGATCTGTAAATTCAATAATGACCACTTTACAATCGGGCGCTGCTTCCTTTGTGGAATCTGAAAGGGAAGATATGGTCAGGATGCTAGGGGTGGCAATTCAGCGTAACTACCAGCTTAACAGGTTTATGCAGAACTTTTCAAATGTTGTAAAGCTGCCCCCTGCAGAAAAGGAACCTATGGATCTCAAACAGTCGTTAATGGTAGTTATTGAATCGTTTGCTTCTATTGTTAAGAGGGAAAATATTACCCTTACCACACACTTTCCTGAATCTTCCGTTGTAATATCTGCCGACAGAAGCCAGATGGAGCTTGTATTTTCCAATATTTTAAAGAACTCGGTGGAAGCAATAACAGGAAAGGGGGAAATAATAGTATCCGTTAAGAAAAATCCGCTGACAATCCGCTTCCGGGATGATGGAGCTGGCTTATCCAGGGAAGTAACGGATCACATCTTTACACCTTTCTTTTCTAACAAGCCTGGTGGACAGGGCATTGGATTAATGCTTGTGCAGGAGATTCTTTCTAACCATGATTTTACCTTTTCTTTAAGGAACAGGGATCCCAAAGGGGCGGAATTCATTATAAACTGCTGATTGGTTAAAACAGCATAATCCGGCTTTTTTCAAAATTTGAGTAATCTTCCTTGGTTGCAATTTTCAATTTCTTTAATTTGTTTCCAAATATTTAATAAATTGAACAATACTATCCTGATTATCGTATTTTACATCATGCTTTTTGACATAAGCCTTAAATAAATCCTTTTTATCATTATATAATTTCATCAATTGCTTCATGTTGAGAAACTTGTTCAATTCCCCATTTTTCTTTAACCAATAATAGGTGTATGGTTTTATTTCATAATCTTTGGGCAATTCCAGCTCATAAAGCCTACCTCCCGAATTAATCGACGAAAATGAAGTAATGGATGTAGTCTGAGATGTCCCTCCGTATGCAGTCGGTTGGCCCGGAAGTAGTATACTGCACTTGTGCTCGGCATACAAATCACATTTTGAATGGTATACTAATTCAAAAAATTTATTATTCAGTGTAAAAAACTTCCTGTCCTTGATAAAAACTGTATCTACCAGTTTTAGTTCCTCCTTCCCTATAGCTAATTTTTTACCATTATTTTCAAAAATCATTTCTTCGGTCAATGAATTATAATCTAACAAAGCATTATTCCTTATTCCGGATTTCATTAGAATAACTCCCTGGGTAAATTCCGGAAAAAGGTAATGGGAGAGCTCAGTGGCTCTTGGTTGGGAATATGATGTATTAAACAACAAATTTAAAATAAATAAGTATGAAACACATTTCATCGTTAAGTCCATTTATTGTGAATGATTCTGAATGACAAAATAAATATATAAATCAATCAATCGTTATAAGATGCAGGTTTAATCCTTATGGAATCTTGATAGATCAAAAATCTAGGTATAAAGATATTATAAAATTTTAATATCACCAGAAAGTGATTTGGGAAAGAATCATGGATCGGAAAGTTAGGTTGTCAAGGTACATTTAAAGCAATTATAATGAAAATGCTATCTTATTCAACCTCCAAAACCATTTGCTTACTGCCGGTTTCTCCATTTTCTCCTGCTCCTTCAATTGTTATTAGAAATTTCCCTTTTTCGTCTGAGGTATAAAAAGAAAAATTTGCTTCACTGTTTTCATCCGTTATTATCTCAGGGTTCCAATACAGTGTGTTTCTAAAGTCAGCTTTTCTGGATTCAAGAGCAATTTCATCAGTGTAATTAATTTCCCTGAATTTATTTTTTTCTGTAAAACCTCTAAATTTATATAATGATAGATTCTTAGTATCAATAAGGCTTGCAAAATTCTTCTTCTTTGTGTAGACATGAATTATTCCACCATATTTAATTCCTCCTAAAACATAATCATCATTTATAATATCTACTTTATCAATTTTCGAAGGAGAGATGGACAGGAATTTATCAACATCAAATATTGGTATCCCATCAACAAGTAATAATGGAAACTGGTTCAGTTCTATTCTGTTGCCTAAATAGCTCAGTAATATTTGCTTCCCATTTTCACCCTTTATAATTTTTGTCTGACTGAAAATCTCAACGAAATATTCTTCAAATGTAGGCAGATCAATAAATTTTCGGAAACTGTACGATGTATCTGCTTTTCCATAAAATACTGTCGTATTTTTCTGAATTGAACTATCTGATTGAGGATTTGGATAATACTGTTCTTCAATTTGATTGTTTATCACCAATTCTTCAAAAAACGTTTTATTAAACTTATTTTCTCTAAGTATATTTATTTCATCTGATGGGTATTTGGTTACAAATTCTTCATCTATAATGACTTTATAATCCTTTAAGGATTGATCAGCTGGTTGAATTACAAAATCAGTATTTTTAACTTTTTCATTCATTAAAAAATAGAATTTCCCATCCTTTTTGCTGATAGCATTCTGAACATCGATATGATTTGACAAGGTTGAAAGATAAATATTTACATCTGGAATTGGTTTATTTGTTTCAGCCGATTGAATTGTCCCTGAAATTATAAATCCCGATGTTTCGGGTAAATAGATTACTTCTGAAGAATGTTGAATGGTATCGGAATTATGACCGGTTAAAATTTTCGACTTGCCATCTAATGGATATTTATCATTACACCTATTTATTTTGCAGCTATAATCCAGATAGTCCGATATATTATTGGTGTCAATATTTAATAAATCCGATTTTGCAATTGAAACCGAAAGATTAGTGTTTT